>JBBQWR010000017.1:0-98847 GCA_038210495.1 Pirellulales bacterium | reverse complement strand
ACGAACGGCCTGATCGAACCAACAACTCAATCACTTCCCCGCGGCGCCGCCAAGCGTTCGCCGACTGGCGCTGCGCTGCCGCCGGCCGCGAAAAATGGGCCGCGAAACCTTTGGGGCTTCGCTTGATTAAGGCCTAGCGTGCGCAACGTGGGCGCCGCTCTCTTCCCCAGTTTTCAAACGCCGTTGCGCGAAACGCAAGAAGGGCAAAATCACGAACAGCCGTTCACAATATTTGGGTGGCCAGACCCCGAGCCGGATCCCTTGCCGAAGCCTGGCGCGTGGTTTGACTTCGAGTGCAGTCGGCCGGGTCTTGCCTTCGGTCCAGTCTGGTCCAGATGGCTGCCACAAGCGATCCAAACGGATCCAGCGGCTGAAAATAATCGGCGGCCGTCGCGAAGCAACGACAATCTTGCGTCGGCAATTTCATGCGGTGGCCGCGCGACCTCGCCCGGCGCGTTCACGATCGGCCGTGCCGTCACGATCGCCAATCAAGCCACAAATGGCGCCTACACGATCGGCGGCAACACTGACAATAATTCGACGTTCTCCGGTTTAGTCACAGTCAATAAGAACTTGACCATGTCGCAGGTCACGACGACTGGATCGAATGCCTTAAACATTACAGGTGGAATCACCGGGGCCGGCGCCGGACTGAAAACCGTTGCCTTCACCGGACCCGGATCGATTAACGTGAACACAACGTCCATCGGTGATGGCGCTACTGGATCCGTGGGCGTCTCGGTCATGGGCGGCACGGTCAATTTCGGCCTCGCTAACTTGTACAGTGGCGGCACGACGATTTCCGGCGGCACGTTGCGGGCGAGCAATGGGACGACCGGCTCCGCGACCGGCACGAACCCCGTCACACTCAGCGGCGGCACGCTGGCCGGGTTCGTGCCAGAGCCGTCGACCTGGGTATTGCTGGCGCTGGGCGGCATCGGGCTTTGGCCGATCATTCGCCGAAAACGATCGAGCAATTGGTGGATGAACCGATCGATGGGTTAATAGGAGAGCCTTCGCTCGCTTGGCGGCGCCGTTATTTGCCGGTTAGGATCGCGGATTAAATAAGCTCCCGATTTCCGACGGCGGTGGAGACGGATGCCGTTTCGATAACTGGGACGCGCGCAGCCCTTGACGAAATTCGCGACATCTTTGGAACGGTTTCGATCTAACGCCGGATCGGCAGCGGCGGGCGGTTTGAGGTCCTACTCAACGGCGCGAATGAGGTCGCCGGCCACTGCCGCCAAATCCGAGGCGATCAATACATCGATCTCGGACTATCTCAGCGAATCCCAGGGAAACCAAATCCCGGGTGTCATGTCGGGCAAATGCGGCAGCGGCCGATTAGCGCCGCCGCCGCAAACTGTGCCACAGACTCCGGCAATCTTCCCTTCAAGACTTGTCCGGCGGATCTGCATCGACTCGGGGCGACCGAAACCCCAATCTAAGTCAAATCCAGCGCACTGTTGGGTAGGGCCCGTTTCGTCTTGAACGACGCCAAGAAGGCGTACCACTCATAGCAGAACGCATTGCGAACCGCCTGCTGAGGCGTGTCGTTGAAGGCCTTGTTGAAGATCCCCGACACATGCTGTCCGACGATAAAGCTCGAAGGATGAGAAACGAAATGGCTCATCTCGTGGATCATCGTGGTGATCAGATCGTTATCGTTAAGGTGAGCCGACCCGACGCGGATATGCGCGAGATTCGCGTTTTGTTTAAACCAGCCTTGTTCCGGCGCATCGGCAATGGCGCCTTGGGGATGGACGGCGTTCAGGATTTTTTGGTTGGCGACCCTGACGTAACGTCGTGAACCATTTTTCTCGGCCTTGGGCGTCGTGATCAGGGTGGTCAAGATCACGTCCATCATCGTGGCGTAAATCCTGCGCAGCCGACTCAACGTGTCGTTGGCCTTCGCAAACGTCATTTGGGCGTTGGCCACATGGAAGCAGCGGTCAACCGTCGGCAATTCTTTGAGCGTGCTCTCGTTGGCCTTGTAGGCTTGAAACAGGGCGTTCTTTTTCGGATCGGTATTGAAGAACGATTTCAAGTTGACGGCATTCAATTCCGTCGCGGCCACATCCAGAGATCTGATCGCTTCGAAGACCCGGAATCGCGACAATTGGAGAGCGATCAGCAGATTCGCCGGGTCGCCTGGGGGAGTCGGAGTCGGAATTGCTTTCTTGGGAGCGCGCTCATCCAATCCGCTCGCCTCCGTAAAATCCGAAAGCGCGAACAGCTTTTTCCAGGTGTTCTTATCCCGATCGATTCGCCCATCGGGGATCAATTCGGACGAGTACCGCTGTTGAAATCGCTTGATCGCGGCTTTGGTGAGCGGACCGCAAATGCCATCCACGGCGAGCGATTCGAGAGGCCCGCCGTCCTCCTCGTCGACGCAATTGAGCCGTGTCTGCACATTACGCACGTCGGCAGCGATATTGGCGCCTCCTTCGCCCACGGAGGCGCCGAGGCGCGAGGACTGCGTCTCGTCGTTGGGACTGTCGCTCATGCATTGAGAGCAATTCCCGCCATGCATTCTCGCCGAATAAAGCGCTTTCATCGGAAATATCCTCCTTGTCTGGGGTTACGAATTTTGTCGCGGACAATTTTCTCGCGCAAGGAAAGCGTTGCGGCCAGTTCTGGGCGTGACCGCAAAGTCCTTGCTCTCAAAGAGCGTGCAATCGTGAGAAATGTTACGTAGAATTTCGCGCGAAGAAGAACTTCGTTCAGCGAATATTGCGACAGCGCCCGCGCCCAATCGCCGATTCCGGCCACGAGACCAGATTATTTATGGACCAGAGAATCCGTGGCGCTCTGCGAACAGGCAACCCGACGGGTCAGCGAGGATAAGTAATTACGCCTCCCTCGCTTACGCTTGCGCATCCAAGGCGATGCGCCCATCAATCACTGGACCGTCTACGCGGTTCGACAGGCTGTCTGCGTTGAACCGTTCATCAATATCCGGCTCGATCCCGGCAAGGAAACGAACTGGACCGCGCGTTACACTTTTCTGCAATCGCCAAAAACCCTGGCGCATGCGTGGGAATGATCGCGCGGAGTATCGAGACACTTGGCGGCGGCTTTGGTGCAACTTGAATAGCATCTGCGACAGCAAATACAAATCGTTCTTCCACACCGGCCATTCGTGCTTGCCAGAATCAATGTGATAGATGTGCGGTACTTTTTTTCGTCGAGGAAGCGTGTAGCTCAGTCAACTCCAGCGCCCGCGCCACCCGCGAACGCCCCGACCCAGGCGAACACATCCCATTTCTTTAATCCGATCGGCACTATCTGGTCCTATCGAGCCTCCGAATAGTTCAAACCTTGTCGCCCCGACTGACATTTCCTGACGAGTTCCGTTCGGCAAAGGTCGCGGGACATAAGTTATGCCGCAAGATACTTCATCGCTTTCGCCGAGATCGATTGCCTCACCGAGCCGATTCCTTCCCAGGGATCGCGGCGGAGTTTGGCGAGGCGGCGAGTGACTTCGCGGAGATGGAATTGGTCGCCGCTGGTCGAGCGGGAGAGTTCTTGCCAAGTGATGGGCAGGGAGATCGGGGCGCCCGGTTTGGCGCGCGTGCCGTAGGCCATGATGGCGGTCGAGCCGCGCTGGTTGCGGAGATAGTCGAGGTAGATTTTGCCGACCCGCTTGGCCTTCGACATGTTGGCCACATAGCGCTGCGGGGCGGCGGCGGCGATGCTCTTGGCGACTCGCTCGCAAAAATCTTCGACCTCGGGCCACTCGCGCTTCCGCTGAATCGGAGCGACGATGTGCAGCCCTTTGCCGCCGCTGGTTTTCAAGAAACTCTCCAGGCCGAGTTCCTTAAGAAAATCGCGCACTTCGCGGGCCGCTTCGATGACCTTTGGCCACTCGACATCCGGCGCCGGGTCGAGATCGAAGATCAACCGGTCGGGTTGTTCGACCTTGTCGGCACGGGAGCCCCAAGGGTGAATTTCCAGGGCCGCGATTTGAGCGAGCGCCACCAGCCCGGTCGCGTCGTTTACATACGAATAAACACCGCTCCCGGATTTTTCGCGGATTTGGACTTTGCCAAGTTCGCGGGGCGCGGTGTCTCCCAAATGCTTTTGAAAAAACCGCTCGCCGCTCGTGCCGCTTGGGCAGCGGACGATCGAAAGCGGACGTCCGACGAGCTGCGGCAGGATCAATTTCGCGTGAGCCGCGTAATACTCCGCCAGCTCGCGCTTGGTGATATTGTCCTCGGGCCAAAAAACTCGATCGGGATGCGTGAGCCTTGCGCCGGCAATTTGGATCTCTTGCGGATTGCTCCCTCTCCCCTTGGGAGAGGGCCGGGGTGAGGGTTGTTTGGGTGAGCGAGCCGGGGCGCCTTTGTTGGGACGCGCTTTACCGGAGACCGCGTCCGCAATTGTCTTCAGTGGGATGGTCGCCTCTTTCGTGACGGCCTTTGCCGGCTTGTCTTCGCGCAGACCCTGGAACGACGGGTGGCGCAATTGGCGATCCTCGGTCCAGTTGCTGAATGTCACCTGCGCGACTTTCGCCGGCTCGACCCAATGCACGCCTTTGAGCGTTTTCGCGCGGGCGGGGAAATTCGTGAATGGGCTTTGCTTTCGTTCGAGCGGTTGGAGCTGGGACAGCACTTTCTGAAGTGTCTTATGGTCGAAGCCCGTGCCGACCCGGCCGGCGTATTCGAGTCGATTGCCGTCGTGATAGCCGAGTAGCAGCGCGCCAAAACTCTCGCGGGCGCCTTCGGGATCGGTGAAGCCGCCGATGACGAATTCGGCGTGCTGCTGGCTTTTGATCTTGAGCCAGTCTTTGGTCCGGCCAGCCAAATAGGGGCGATCGCGGCGCTTTGAAATAATCCCTTCGAGACCCTGTATTTCCGCCGCTTTAAAAAAAGCCGGCCCCTCACCGACCATATGCTCGGAGTAACGGACCGAGCCCCGGTCGCTAAACAGATTCAGCGATTTCAGAGCGGCTTTGCGGCGTTCGAGTGGCAGGCCGCGCAGGTCTTGGCCGCCGAAATACAGCAGATCGAATACTGTGTAGATGACTTGGCCGGGGCGGCCTTGCTGAAAGCTGTTCTGCAAAAGTTGAAACTGACTCACGCCCTGCTCGTCCAGCACGATGATCTCGCCGTCGAAGATGCACGGGTCTAGCTTGAGAGCACGCACCGCCTCAACCAGCGGGCCGAGTTTTTTCGTCCAGTCCAAATGATTCCGCGTCGTGAAACGAATCCGCTCGCCATCGACATGGCAGACCATTCGGTAGCCGTCGAATTTAATTTCGTGAAACCAGTTGTCGCCGTCCGGCGCTCTGTCGACGAGCGTGGCCAACTCGGGCGTGATGTCGCGCGGCATTGCGGTGGGGCGCCCGCTGGGCTTTGCCGTCTTCTTAGTCGACCTGCGATTGGTTGGCTGGTCGTCGGCGTCTTTGGGCGCCAGGGCGCCGTTCGATTTATGGTTCGACGACCAGACCGCGTCGCGGAGCGTCTTGCTTCCTTTTTTCTTCGCCGGTTTGCCGGCCGCGATCTCTTTCAGATTCCGGCCGCTGACGACGCTCAGCGGCTCGGCGGCCGTGACGTCGAACTGGCCGTTGTTTCGTGCCTCATCGTCCCCGTGCTTCATCAGCAGCCACTGCGGCTTGCCTTTGTCGCCCCTACCGCCGTAGGCGCCGCGGCGGATGAGCGTCCAACTTCCGCGCAGTTTTTCACCGTGCAGGTTAAACTTTAGCTTGCCGGCCCGATAACCGGCCTCGGGATCCTCGACCGGCTCCCAAGAGCCTTGATCCCAGAGCATGACCGTCCCGCCACCGTATTCACCCTTCGGAATCGTGCCTTCAAAGCCCCCGTATTCGAGCGGATGGTCTTCGACTTCGATCGCCAACCGCTTGTCGTGCGGGTCGAGACTGGGGCCCTTGGGCACGGCCCAGCTTTTTAGGACATCGCCTAATTGCAGACGGAAGTCGTAATGCAGATGCGAGGCGTCGTGCTTCTGAATTACATAGGAGAGGTCCGTCGCAGGCGCCGAAGCCATTTTCCGTTTGGCGGACGCCTTTCCGGCCGGCTCGGGCGTGCGATTGAAGTGTCGCTTGCGGTGGTATTCTTTGAGACTCATGGATCGAGTTGATCAGGCAGATGAAGCCGATTTAACCGCGTAGGCGCGAAGCAGGCAAAGAAGCTAGATCAACTTGCGTGCCGGGCGCCACGGCGCGCCGCCGGCTTTTCTCGTTTGCCTCGCGCGGCAGGTCTCGATTTGCCGGTGGATCGTTTGGTGAATTCGACGCTTCGCCGCAGCGCGTCCATGAGGTTGATCACTGGCTGCTCGCGCTCCGCCGGAGCGACGACGCTCTCCTGCTCGCCCGCCTTCGATGCGAGCAATTCCTTGAGCCTCGCCGCGTAGGAATCCTCGTATTTTCCGAGGTCAAACTTGCTTTCCGTCGTCGCGTCGATCAGCCTCGTCGCCAGTCGGAGTTCGTCTTTGGAGACCTCGGGAAGATGCAGATCGTCCGGCACGCTCGCCCGATCGCGCAGTTGGGCATGGAAGTGCAATAGCTCCATGCAGATCGCGCCGCCTTGGGCTCTAATCAATACCAGCCGCTGCCGGCCCCACAGAAATCCCTGTCCGATGCCCCAGCAGTTTTTCGTGGCGATCGCCTCGCGCAGCACGGCGTACGGCTTTTGCGCGACCGCTCCCTCGGGCAGCAGGTAATAGGTCCGCCCCTCGAACCAGATTGGGTCGATTTCCTCGGGCACGACGAACGTGTCGATCGAGATGGCTTTCTCGGACTTGTCCTTGAGCTGGTCGATCTCGGCTTTGTCGACGACGACGTATTCCCCTTTTTCACGCTCGTAGCCCAACACGATCTCGTCGTTGGGCACTTCGCCATGGACCGGGCAGACTTTTTTGTAGCGAATCCGATTGTGGCAAGTCGCGTGCAATTGATGCATTTGCACGTCATCGTCTTCGTTCGAAACGGCGTTAACCGCCTCGACCTGAACGGTCACTAAACTCAGACGCAGATAACCTTTCCAACTGGAACGCGGCATGGCGGCGGACTCCGGTGCGTTTAACGAAAGCGGCACGGGATGACCGATGCTAGCAAAGCTGGCGCCGGGGAGAGGCGGCGACCAAGAGAATCTCGCCGAGAGGCCGAAGAGGGAATGACGAATGACGAAACACCCAATGTTCAATCAATGACGAATGACGAAGGACTATCGACGAACTGGGCAGGGTGATCTCATGCCCTAGACATTCGTCATTCGGTCTTAGTCATTGATTTGACATTCGACATTAGGCATTCGTCATTTTCGCGTCATCGTCCGACCTTTTCGGCAATTCTCAGCTGTGCCCGGGCCTGCGTTTCTTGACGGTCGCGGATTGTCAACAGTTCTTCAGAATTTGCTACTTTCGCTCGGGCGGCGGCCAGCTGTTCGCGGGCGGCGGACGAGCTTAGATTTTCGGCGGCCTTGGCGTTGTTGGTGAGAATTGAAACCACATCATCGGCGACTTGGACGAATCCACCGTCGACATAGTATCGCTTGGTGACGCTGCCTTCGACGACGCGTAGCTCGCCATAGCCGAGGCGACCGATAAACGGGCTGTGGGCTGGCGAAATGCCCAATTCGCCATCATAAAGCGGCAGGGCCACGAACGTCGCTTTCGTTTCCAGGGCCGTGGCCTCGGGCGTCACGACGCTGACTTGCATGACGCGGTCGCCCTGCGCGCCGCCTTGTGTGTGCTGATGTTGGTCGGCCATGGGAAAAATTACTTCTTGGCGAGTTTCTTGGCTTGCTCTTCGGCCTGTTCGATCGGGCCGATATATCGGAACGCATCTTCCGGCAGATGATCCCACTTGCCGTCAGCTAATTCCTCGAAGCTGCGGATCGTGTCCTTGAGACTGGTGATTTCGCCCGGCTTGCCGGTGAACACCTCGGCCACGAGAAACGGTTGCGAGAGGAAAATTTCCATCCGGCGAGCGCGAAGCACGACCAGCTTGTCCTCTTCGCTCAACTCGTCGACCCCGAGGATTGCGATGATGTCTTGCAGCTCGCGGTAGCGCTGAAGCGTCCGCTGCACGCGGCGGGCGATCGCGTAGTGCCGCTCGCCGACGTATTGCGGATCGAGAATCCGGCTCGACGAGGCCAGCGGATCGACGGCCGGGTAAATCCCCTTTTCGGAGATCGAGCGTTCGAGATACAAGAATGCGTCGAGGTTGCCGAACGCCGTGGCGGGAGCCGGGTCGGTCGGGTCGTCGGCTGGCACATAAACGGCCTGCACCGATGTGATGGCGCCCTTGGTCGTCGAGGCGATTCGTTCCTGCAAGGCGCCCATTTCCGTGGCCAGCGTCGGCTGGTAACCCACGGCGCTGGGCATACGACCCAACAGCGCGGAAACCTCGCTGCCGGCTTGAGAGAACCGGAAAATATTGTCGACGAACAGCAGCGTGTCGGTGCCCGTCGTGTCGCGGAAATATTCGGCCATCGTCAGAGCCGACAGGGCCACTCGCAATCGGGCGCCGGGCGGCTCGTTCATCTGACCGAACACCATCGTCGTCTGCTCGATAACATTTCGGCCCGTGTTGCCGATCTTCGCTTCCTGCATTTCGATCCACAGGTCCGTTCCTTCGCGCGTCCGCTCGCCAACCCCCGCAAAGACGGACGAGCCGCCGTGAGCGCTGGCGATACGAGCGATAAGCTCGGTGAGGATGACGGTCTTGCCGAGACCGGCGCCGCCGAACAGACCGGCTTTTCCGCCGCGGACGAACGGCGTGAGTAGATCGATGACTTTGATGCCCGTCTCGAAGAGCTCGGTCTTCGTGGATAGCTCGGTCAAAGGCGGCGGGTCGCGATGGATCGACCTGAATTCTTCTGCAGCCACCGGGCCACGGCCGTCGATCGGCTCGCCGATGAGATTGAACACCCGGCCGAGCGTCGCTTTGCCGACCGGCACTTTGACCGGCGAGCCGGTGTCGATGCACTCTTGCCCGCGGATCATGCCTTCGGTGCTTCCGAGGGCGACGCAACGGACGCGGCCGCCGCCGAGGTGCTGCTGCACTTCACCGGTCAGGTCCAAATGCACGCCCTTGTTCTGCGAGCGGATTTTCACGGCGTTGTAGATCGCCGGCAAGGTCGCTTCGGAAAACTCGACGTCGAATGTCGAGCCGATAACTTGCGTCACGCGACCGACAGCGCCGGGGGCGCCGTTGGCGCCGGAATGGGAATTTGTGGCTGATACTGCTGGCATGGGGGAAAGTCGGGAGTAGGGAGACGGGAGTCGGGAGTTACATAGCCGCGGCATTCTGCCGCGGACGGGTGTCTTCTCTTTTGAATTGCTAACAATGCTCCGGGTGGCCGGGACTTGAGGCGTTCTCCTCGCCGAAGCCCCAGTGAGTGGTTTCAATTTCAGTACGGCGCAGCAGGATGCCGCGGCTATGTGGCGGTTATCCTTTGAGGGCTTCGACGCCGCCGAGGATTTCCATGATTTCGTTGGTGATTTGGCTCTGCCGGGCACGATTGTATTTGCGGCTCAGGTCCTTGATCATCTTGTCCGCATTTTCGGTGGCCGATTTCATCGCGACCATCCGCGAGATTTGCTCGCTCACCGCCGAATCCAAGAAACACTTGAACAGCTTGATCTTGAAACTCGTCGGGACGACTTCTTCCAAAATACTGGCGGCGGAGGGTAGGAATTCGTATTGCGACTGGGCCGAGCCGGCCTCGACGGCCGCCGGTTTTTCGTTCGCCGATTTATTGCCCCCCGCCAGCGTGCCCAGCGGCAACAGCGTCTCGACGACGGGAATTTGCCGGCTGATGCTATGAAATTGCATATAGGCCACGTCGAGCCGATCGAGCTTCCCGGTCGCGAACGCATTGAGATAGCGGTTCGCCAAGACATCGACTTCGGCGAACGTCACCCGGTCTTCGAAGTGCGTGTAACGCTGCGTCGGCTCGAATCCGCGAAACTTGAACGCCGCGATGCCCCGTTTGCCGGAGACCTCGAGTTCCATGTGCGGAATCTGCGTCTTCAGCTCGTTCCAGCGAGTGACCGCCGCCCGAACGACGCTGCCGTTGAAGCCGCCGCACAAGCCACGATTGCCGGTCAGCACGAGCAGAATCCCGCGCTCGGTCGTCTCGCGGGCTTCGAGCAGCGGATGGCTGACCGTGAGCCCACTGTTGGCCAAGTCGGCCACCAGTTGAGTGATCCGCTTCGTATAGGCCGTGGCGGCGCTCGCGCGATCCATCGCCTTCTTGAATCGCGCAGTCGCGATCAATTCCATCGTTCGCGTAATCTTGCGAATGTTGCGAATCGACTTGCGGCGTTTATCGAGAGCCCGGGCTTTGGCCATGAGGAGAACAGGCTAGAGGTAAGTGGCTTAAGGCTAGAGGGAAGGAGAAGCTAGGGGCGATGGGACTAGGGAAGCGGGCAGAGGCCGAGCAGGGATGAGCGTGGTCGAGAGCATTCAGGTTGATTCAAATTTCACGCTCGACAAATTCGCTATCCCCTTCGGAGAGGGGTGGGGTGAGGGCCGGTTGGCTCTCAATATTAATGTGACGTCAATGCGCCTTGGCTTTCGCTGGCTTTGCGGCGGCGGGCGTGGTTGTTGGCTGCTTTGGCACTGTGTCGGCCTTTGGTTTCTCGGAGTCAGTTAGCTTCGTTGCAAACTGAGCCTTGAACGCCATGATCGCTTTCTTGAGCGATTCCATCGAAGCGTCGTCCAAATCCTTTGTGTCCGAAATCTTCTTCCGCAGTTCATGCTGCTGATCGCGGATGTAGATCAAGTAGTCGTGCTCCCATTCCGCGACTCGCGTCCGGGGCACATCGTCCAAGTAACCGCGGGTACCGGCGAAGATGATGAGCACTTCGTCGATGACGTCCATCGGCTGATACTGGCCTTGCTTGAGCAACTCGACCATTCGGTAACCGCGATCGAGCTTGGACTGCGTCGCGGCATCCAGATCGGTGCCCAATTGAGCGAAGGCTTCTAGTTCGCGGAACGACGCCAAGTCCAGTCGCAGACCGCCTGCGACCTTCTTCATGGCCTTGATCTGGGCGGCGCCGCCGACCCGGGAGACCGAAATACCGACGTTCATGGCCGGACGCTGGCCGCGGAAAAACAAGTCCGGCTGCAAGTAAATCTGCCCATCGGTTATCGAGATCACGTTCGTCGGAATATAAGCCGACACTTCCCCTTCGAGCGTCTCGATAATCGGCAGCGAAGTGAGCGAGCCGCCACCCAACTCGTCGCTCAGCTTGGCCGAACGTTCGAGGAGTCGACTATGGGCGTAGAACACGTCGCCCGGATAAGCCTCGCGTCCTGGCGGACGACGCATGAGCAGCGACAACTGGCGATACGCCTGAGCCTGCTTTGAGAGATCGTCGTACACGATCAAGGCGTGTTGCTTGTTGTACATAAAGAACTCGGCCATCGCCGTGCCCGAGTAGGGCGCCACATATTGCAGCGGGGCAGGGGAGGCGGCGCCGGACACGACCACGGTCGTGTAGTCCATCGCGCCCTGCTTTCGCAGGGCCTCGATGATAGTGGCGACCGTCGATTCCTTTTGGCCGATCGCGACGTAAAAACACTTCACGTTCGAATTCTTCTGGCTGATGATCGCGTCGATGCCGATGGCCGTCTTGCCCGTCTTGCGGTCGCCGATGATGAGCTCGCGCTGGCCGCGGCCGATCGGCGTCATGGCGTCGATGGCCTTGATGCCGGTTTGCAGCGGCTCGCGGACCGGTTGCCGCTGCGCGATGCCGGGGGCCATGAATTCCACCGGACGGGTGTCGCTGGTGACGATTGGGCCCTTTCCATCCAGCGGCTTGCCCAATGGATCGACGACGCGCCCAATCACGGCATCGCCGACGGGCACGCTGAGCAGCCGGCCGGTGCTCTTGACCTCATCCCCTTCGCTGATCTGCAGATAGTCGCCGAGAATGATCACGCCGACGAAGTTTTCTTCGAGATTGAACGCCAATCCAAAGGTGCCGTTGGGAAACTCGACCATTTCGCCGGCCATTACGCCGGTCAGGCCATAGACGCGCGCAATGCCATCGCCGACTTCCAAGACCCGTCCGACTTCGCGAACGTCGATCTGGGACTCGTAGTGCTCAATTTCCTTCTGAAGTACCGAAGCTATCTCGTCGGCTTTGAATCTCATGGACACTCCTATCGATCATCTTTTGACGAATATGTTCTAGGCGAGTGGAGATCGAACCATCGTACACCGTATCGCCGACGCGCATCATGATCCCGCCGACGAGTTCAGGCCAAACCTCGGTCTCCAGCACGGGCGTGCCGCCGAGCATGTTGCGAATCGAATCGGTCAGGCGCTGCTTCATCGCGTCGTCCAGCGGAGCGGCCGAAGCCACCTGGACCCGGGTCAACTGGCGCAACCGATCGTTCAGCGCGTGGGCCGCCTGATGGATCGATCGCAAAATCTCGAGCCGGCCATGCCGCGACACGACTTTTAAAAAGTTCAGGAACAAACGCGATGCGGCTTGACCCAAGCCCTTTTCGAGCAGGTCGTTCTTCTCGTCCGGCGAAATCTGGGCCGAGGTCAAAATCGCCTCGAACTTGGGGTTGGTATCCAGCACGTCGGAGATGAAACTGTCGAATTCGACGAGCACGTCGTCGATCTTGCCGGCAGCCTGGGCAGCGTCGATTAGCGCCTGCGCGTAGA
The DNA here is from genome assembly GCA_038210495.1 of Pirellulales bacterium. Classification (GTDB taxonomy): domain Bacteria; phylum Planctomycetota; class Planctomycetia; order Pirellulales; family DATAWG01; genus JBBQWR01. Next base: position 86,191 of record JBBQWR010000017.1, on the reverse strand, counting down.
CGGCCGCCACGGGCTGCGCGCCGACGTCAATCTGGCGCTGAGCGAACGATCGTTTGCCGTAGGCGATTTCGATCATGACTAATTGCCGCGTTCCGATTTTTGCACTTGCATACTAACCCGAAGCGTTAGCGAGGATCGTGGTCCTGACCGCGCGCTGCCTCGCTGACGCTTCGGGTTGGTATGCTTGTCGCTTGCGAATTTTTAACGCGTCTCAATTCTTACTGGCCCCGACGTCCACAAACTGCGCCATCGCTTCTTGTGCCAACCGAGCGTGATCCTGCTGGTTGAGCTGGCCGCGAACGATCTTACTCGCCAAATTGACGGCCAGATCGGCGGTTCGCTCGGACAACTCTTTGATGGCCTGATCCTTGGCCATCGAAATTTCCCGCTTGCCTCGGTCGGCCTCGAGCTTGGCCGCTTCCTTGGCCTCGGCGACGATGTCGGCCTTGGTCTGCTCCGCAGCCTTGCGGGCGTCGTCGAGCATCACCCGAACTTCGTCGGCCGCGCCGGCCAGTCGGCGGTCGTATTGGGCCAGCAGCGTCTTGGCCTCATCGCTAGCCCGCTGTGCGGCCGCGATATTGTTGGCGACACCTTTTTCCCGTTTTTCGAGCCCCGCCACGATCGGCGCCCAAGCGAACTTGCCGAGGATCAGGAGCAATATGCAAAACACGAAAAATGTGTAGATCGACAAGTCGGTCTGAAACTCTTCGGGACCCTCGACCTTTTCGGGGGCGCCCAAATGATGCAACTCCTCCTCGGCCTCCGCCTTGCTAAGCCGTGGCTCGGCGCCTGGCCGAACGACGGCGCCGTCCGCAGGCGATGCTTTGGCCGCCGCCGCCGGCTCGTCGGCCGCCTGGGCATAGCCGGTCGCCAAGAGCGCCACCGCGTAACCGACAATTGTCGTCACTTTGAGAAAAAAGGATCGCATCCCGAGGGTCCCTCGAAAGTAATTTCCAAGTATGGCTATTTCCAAGGATTCTGAGTCATGCAGATGTACAACGCGAAGAACGTGAAACCTTCGATCAGAGCAGCGGCGATGATCATGCCGGTCTGAATCTGGCCGGCCACTTCCGGTTGACGGGCCATGCTTTCCATGGCGCTGGCGGCCAATTTGCCAATGCCCATCCCGGATCCGACAGCCACGAGCCCAGCGCCAATGGCGCCGCTGAAACTGATGAGCGCCTGATTCGACCCGGTTTGAGCCATTGCCGGGGTCGCGCACAACAGACACACCGCAACGGCGATGGCCATAACCTGAATTAGCTTGTTCACTGATCGCTCTCCTTCTTGACGAATAGTCGATGGACGAAACTCGAACGAAAATTTATCTCTCGGCGCCCTGCCAAGTCATCAATGGTGATGGCCCACTTAATGGTGATGAATCGCCGCGCCGATGAACAGGGCCGACAGAAACGTAAACACATAAGCCTGCAAAAACGCCACGAACAGTTCCAAGATGCTCAGCAGCGCCGAGCCGATCACGGCGATGACCGCCGCGATCGACCAAGGGCCCGTGCCCAAATGAGCGGCCGTGAGAATAACTCCCAGAATGGCCAAAAGCACCAAGTGACCGGCCACCATGTTCGCCAAGAGGCGAATCGCCAGCACGCCGTGCCGCACGAGCAAGCCGAAAAACTCGATGCCAAAAATAAAGACCTGCAAAGGATACCGAATCGGCGCGGCCACATCGATACCCGGCACTTGATTCAGCCAGTACCCTACCGGTCCAAAGCGGACCATGCCGGAAACGAGCACGGTAATGAACGTCACGCCGGCCATCGCCATGGTGGCGCCGAACGCGGCCGTCGGCGAACCGGCCCAGGGGAGCATCCCCATCAGATTGCAGCCCAAGATAAACAGGAAGATCGTCCACAACAGCGGCACGAATCGATCGGCGTCGTGCTCGCCGATCGCCGGCTTGGCGACTTGATCTCGAAGGTATTCGAGCAAGCCCTCGGCGAAGTTCCACAGACTGCCCCGAGCGACGCCGCCCGACCTGATTTTTTGAGCCAGTCGAATGAACACCGCGGCCAGGATGATCGCCACGACCGTTTCCAGGATCATATATCGCGAAATACAAAAGCCCGTGCCGGGTTGGTTGAGATTCGTCGGCGTGCCGAACGGTTGAGGGATGAGAATCTTCCCATCCATGGCCTTGTTCCAAGTCTCGATGGACACGTCTTCATGATTATGTCGCAGCCAAACCGGCACTTGGTCAATCTTCGTCCAATGATGCCGCCAAAGCGCCTTGGGCACTTCGAAGAAATAACCGTCCTTGATGTGCAGGATGGGATCAGCCATTGCGCGACCCTCCATCGCCGCCCCGCGACGACATCGCGCCACCGGCGCTCGATTTGACCATTCCGACCATGAGCAGCATGTCGGCGGCAAGCGTCAACATATAAAACAGCAAGACAAAGCCGAACACGCCGTCATCCGCCAGCGAGCCGCCCCGCACGGTAAGAAAAACGCCAATTGCCATCGGAATCGAGACGCGGATCAGCATTGCGGCCATTGTGCCGGCCATCGCGTTGCCGGCGCTGCGCATGCAGTGAAACGCGACCAATCCCAGTAGCGAACTGAACCAGCACAACCCCGCTCCAATCGCGGCGGCGAGCCAAATCGGCCGGTGCATAGCTTGAGACGCAACCATCGAAACGACCGGGTAGGCGAGCGCCACGACGCCCGTCAACACGGCGCAGGCCAGCACGAGGCTCGGGCCCCGGGGAACTGCGTCCGTAGGAGATTTCGCTACCATTGCACTGCTTGGCGCCGCCAATTCCACGATCGGTTTCTCTCTAGAATTCACTGCCTACGTCAATGCTGCCTACTTCGATCGCTTCTTGTCGTCGAATTCCGACTTTGCTCGTAATTCTTCCGGAAGCCGCGGCAAATCGTTTTGTTTTCTTTGATTTGTCGAGGCTAAGTTCTTTTTATTGGCCCTCGTCATGATGAGCAGGTGCCAAACCCCGCCGACCATTCCGAGCCCGAATCCGCCGAGCGTCAACAGCGGGGCCGTTCCGATTCGATTGTCGAGCCATTGCCCACCGAGGCCGGGCAACACCATCTCCAAGGCGACCGCCACAATTCGAGCCGACCATGTGGCGGCTAAGCCAATGGGAGACTCAGACCTTGAGGGCTCGGTCAATGGAAACTCGGGCGTTGCGCCGGATAGGTCACAATTGCCGGGCCGGCGAATGTGGGCTATGCGGCGGCCGAAGCCCTGACCGAGTGAATAATCGAAACGCCGACTGCGGCGGCTGGTTCGATGTCCCGGCGAGTCAACGGCACACCGGGAGCCCGATCAATCGACCCAATCGGCGCCAACCAACCTCTTTGCGAAGCTAAATTTAATAGCCGGCTACCCGGACGTCAACATCCTGGAAGCGAATTTGTGATTTTTTTCACAAACTATTTTATTTGTTGTAAGTGACCGGTGCTTTGTAAGTTACGCGACTCATTGATTGACCGAGTGGGTTTCCCATATAGATCGTCTCAGTGACAGTCACGCCACGGGCGTGGCAATCTGACTCAGGAAAGACTGTCACGACGTAACATATTCCGTAATAATAGGTTGAGTCGCATAATCGAGCGTCGATGCGTTATTTCGCTCGCGCGACCGCGTTGCGTTTACAGCCCTCCTCGATTAAAGTGGATGTAGCGAACGGCAACTACAAGGTGGCGAGGGGGCCTCGGCGGAATTTGACACGTCGGCGGAGCGTCTTGGCGACCTTTTATGGAGCGTTTAGAGCAGACATAGGCCGGTTGAGGGAATAAGGCGCCGGCGGCGATACGAATAAGAAGGCGAGTTGGTGGAGCGCAAACTCCGCCATCTTCCTCGTAGATCGAGGAACCCCTCCCGGCAAGGACGGCGCGGGCAGGGAAGGATGATCGGTCAGGGACGATTCCCAATCACTGAGACTGCCGACGGTCGTTTCACCCTACGAACGCCCGCCGGCGCCGGCCGAGGATCCCTGTCGATGACCGCATCCACCCTGCGAAGTTACACCATCAAAGACCTCGAGCAACTGGCCAAGCGCCGCGGCGTCAGCAGTTGGCGCGGCATGCGAAAAGACGATCTAGTGCGGGCCATTCTTCGCAAGGTTAAGACGCGAACGGCTCAAGCCAAAACCGCCAAGAAGCCGACCGTCGCCGCTCGACCCGCGCTCCGCGCCGTTGCGGCCAAGAATCGCGTGGCGACCTCCAAGCCGGCGGCGCTGAAGAGCTCGACGATGAAACGGGCTGCGCAAACTGCCGTCGCCCTGAAAAGCGCCTCGATGAAAAGCGTCGCCATCAAGAGCATCGCTACGAAGAGCACCCCTATCAAGAGTGCCGCCTCAAAGATCAGCACGATCGGAAATTCACGATTCAAATCGGTCCAGGTCAAGGCGGTCCAGGGCAAAGCGGTCGCTCTCAATGGCGCCGCTGGTAAACATGCCCCGTCGAGCAATGGCTCATCCCACGGCGTCGATGGGAAATCGGCAGCGAAAAATGGCGTTGCCAAGCATGCTGGTTTGCCTGTCGCTCGCCCGGCTCGAACGCGGCCGGCGACTCCTCAGGAAATCGCTCAGAAGGCAAAAATCACCGCCAAGATCGAACAAGAGCGGATGCGGGCCACACGCTCGAAAAATCTCGCTTTCGGCCAGATCGAATCGGCCTCCGGCGCCGCGGCAAAAGACCGACTGGTGCTGATGGTCCGCGGCCCCTATTGGCTGCACGCATATTGGGATCTGACGGCCACGGGCATCGCCCGCGCTCAGGCCGCGCTGGGGCAGCAGTGGCATCAGGCCCGGCCCATCCTTCGCGTACTCATCGTCGCCGACAATTCGAACACCTCGTCGGAACGCGTGCTGCGCGAAATCCCGATCCACGGCGGCGTGAAGAATTGGTATGTCGACGTGCAAGAGCCGTCGCTGACCTATCGCATGGAAATCGGCTACTTGGCGGTCGATGGCAAGTTCTTTTCGCTGGCCCGAAGCAATGTGGTCACCACGCCGACCGGGGCGGCCAGCGACTCGCTCGATTTGCACTGGAACGATGTGCTTGCCGACTGCGACAAGATATACGCCATGAGCGGCGGCTACTCGACCGAGGGCGCCAACGACTTGCAGGATTTGTTCGAGGAACGACTCCGTCGGCCGATGGGCACGGCGTCGGGCAATCGATTCGGCGCCAATGTCGAAGGGCTGTTGCCCCGCGATCGCAAGCTGCGATTTCACGTCGATGCCGAGATCGTCATTCATGGTCAGACGCAAGCCGAGGCGGCCGTAACGCTGCAAGGCGAGCCGCTCAAGCTGCGGCCCGACGGCACATTCTCGGTTCGACTCGATTTGCCCAACCGTCGGCAGGTGATTCCGCTCGTGGCGAGCACCAAAGACGGCGTCGAGCAACGCACGATCGTCTTGGCCGTCGAACGCAATACGAAGATCATGGAACCGCTGACCCGCGAATCCGGGACCGAGTGACGTCGTAGTCGTAGATCAATTGCGGTAGATCAGGCACTCCGTGCCTGACGAGCGTGAATGTCGCCGAGTCGTAAACCGTCTGGTCAAGCCTGTCATGCACAGAGTGCATGACCTACCGATTGCCATGCACAGAGTGCATGACATACGGACCATCTCCCCGCGATTTCTTCCCCATCGCGCCTATTATCGCCTATCATGGGCGTCTGACCCGCGCTGTTTGTGGGCGCGGCGGCGTTGACGCGATCCATCGTCGAAGTGCGATTTTTTGCGCGAGGAGATCCTGCATGGCCATCATGTGCGAGTCGACCGTTTTTCCGATGCTTACGCCGGAGGAAATTCAGGTCTTGGAGTTGCGGGGCGCCGAGGTTGATTTCGCCGATGGCGAGACGGTCTTTCCCGCCGGCCAGCCCCGGCTCGATCTGTTTGTGGTCGTATCCGGCGCCATCGAGATTCAGAACCCGGTCGACGAAAACCGGATCGTGCACGTGCATCAACCGGGCGAGTTTGTTGGCGACATCGATCTGCTGACGGGTCGTCCGGTGATCGTAAGCGGCGTCGCTCGGGGACAAACGCGAGTTCTGCAAGTTCCCAACAAGCAACTCCGCAGCGTGCTTAACCGCGCGCCGACCATCGGCGAGAAAATGATGCGGGCGTTTATGCAGCGCCGCGAGATTCTCACGCTCGGCGGACGACTGGGGCTACAGGTCCTGGGCGCGGGGCACTGCAAGGACACCAACCTGATTCACGAATTTCTCTATAAGAACTTCGTCCCGTTCGTCTGGCACGATTCGGAATCCGACGAGGGCAAGCAGTTGTATCGCGAATGGGACTCCCCGAAAAAAATGCCGATCGTGCTCTGCGGCGACGGCAAACGATTGGAGCGCCCCTCGCTTCGCGAGTTGTCCCAGTGCGCCGGCGTATGGCGAGAGTGTCCGGTTCAACCGGTAAACATGGCCATCGTGGGAGCGGGTCCGGCAGGGCTATCCGCCGCCGTCTATGCATCGTCCGAAGGGCTGTCCACGCTATTGCTCGATCGGCTTGGGCCTGGAGGGCAGGCGGGCGGTTCGTCGAGGATCGAAAACTTCATCGGTTTTCCCTCCGGACTAACCGGCGCCGAATTGGCCACGCGCGGCGTGCTGCAATTGCTGAAATTCGGCGCTCAGATGGTCGCTCCCGTGGTCGTCGATCGGATCGAGGTCTCGGATACGTTAGGCAAGCCGCACGTTTTGCATTTGGATTGCGGCGCGACGGTGAAGGCCGATGTGGTTCTGGTGGCGACCGGCGTTCGCTGGCGGCGGCTCGAGGCCGACGGAGCCAGTCGCTACGAAGACGCGGGGATTCACTACGTTTGCACGGCGGTCGAGGCCGAGCTCTATGACGGATGCGATGTCGGCGTGGTCGGGGGCGGAAATTCCGCGGGGCAAGCCGCCATGTTTTTGTCCACCTGTTGTCCCACGAGGCAGGTCCATCTTCTGGTGCGAAGCGAGCTCAAACGCCACATGTCGGATTACTTAGTCGACCGCATAAAAAATGCACAGAACATCACGGTCCGCGAAGGGGTTGAAATCGCCTCCGTCGCCGGCGGCAAGCGCCTCGAATCCGTCGAACTGAAGCAGAAGCACGGCGACCAGCGTGAACGGCTGCATTGCGAAAGCTTATTCGTCTTCATTGGCGCCGAGCCGACCGCCGAGTGGTTGCCGGAGTCGGTCGCCCGGGATGAGAAGGGCTTTGTGCTGACCGGCGCCGATTTGATGCAGGCCGGCAAATGGCCGCTGAAAGACCGTGGGCCCTGTCCGCTCGAAACGTCCGTGCCCGGGATTCTGGCGGCGGGCGACTTGCGAGCCGCTTCGACCAAGCGAGTCGGTTTCGCCGTCGGCGATGGCTCGCTGGCGGTAACCTGCGCCCATACGCTGTTGTCGTATCGGCCAGGGAAAACGCCGCTCGCGAGTTAGCTCGCCGTCGTGGGTGGCCGGGGGCTGGACCGAAGGGAAGCCCCGGAGCGGGCACTTTTGGCGTCTACAAGTCGAAGCGTCTCACAACCGGGGCTTCGGCGAAGCGCCTCCAGCCCCGGGCACCCGGTCCAGCCCCCGGCCTATTTTCAATTGTCTCGACATGTTAGCCGGGCGGCCACTTGAGTGGTCGACCGCCGAGCAAATGGAAATGCAAGTGGTCGACCGTCTGGCCGCCATCCGGTCCGTTGTTCACCACGACCCGGTAGCCGCCGTCGAGGTTGAGCGATTTGGCCAGATCCCGAATCACCAGCCACAAGTGGGCGAGGATCGCGGCGTCGGCGTCGCTCAACGCATCGATCGCGGCGATCTCCTTCTTCGGGATCACCAGCACGTGCGTCGGCGCTTGCGGCGACCGGTCGCGGAAGGCCAAACACCACTCGTCCTCGAACACGATGTCCGCGGGAATTTCACGATCGATGATTCGCTTGAAGATTGTCCTTTGAAACATGGTCGGCGCCGAATGATTAAGCTTTACGACGTTACATCGGAAATCATTTTAGCAGACTGAGTCACCTCACCGCCAATTGCTTTGCCTCGGCTTCGGTGAGGGCGAGTCGACGGATCGCAGTGGCGTGGCCGGTCGCGGGATCGATGTCGACGATCGTGCCCGAGAGGCGGACGTCGCCGGTGGCGACTTCGAAATGCGTGGGGTTGAACGTCAGCGTGGTTTCCAGCACTCGATCGATCCGCCGGCCGAGAATGCTGTCGTACGGTCCGGTCATGCCGACATCGCATTGAAACGCGGCGCCTCCGGGGAATATCTGCTCGTCGGCCGTCGCCACATGCGTGTGCGTGCCGAGCACGGCCGACACGCGCCCGTCGAGGTAGCGGCCCAACAATTGTTTGTCGCTCGTCGCCTCGGCGTGAAAATCCACGAGCCGCACGCGCACTTCGGGCCTCAGCTGCGCCAGCACGCGATCGGCGGCTTTGAAGGGGCAATCCACCGGCCGCATGAATACGCGACCGAGCAGACTCAGCACGGCGACCTGCACACCGTTACGCGCCGTGACGACGGCCACTTCGCGGCCCGGCGCCTCGGCCGGAAAGTTCGCCGGTTTGACGATATTGGGTTTCCCACTCAGAATCGGCTCGATCTCCGACCGCCGATAGATATGATCGCCGAGCGTGACCGCGTCGACGCCGGCGGCCACGAGTTCTTGGTAGATGGCTGGCGTGAGTCCCGAGCCGCCGGCCGCGTTCTCCGCGTTCGCGACGACCAGGTCCAGCGATTCGCTCTGGATCAGCAGCGGCACGGCCTGGACGACGATTTGCCGTCCAGGTTTGCCGACGATGTCGCCGATCAAGAGGATTCGCATGAGAAACTATGTCGCCGAACGTGCGCCGAGCGAACCCGGCGGCTAGTCGGTCATCATGGGATTAACGAGCCATTTCGGTGACGCGCGTTTCGCGGAGTACCGTCACTTTGATCTCGCCGGGATAGGTCAACTGCTGCTCGAAGGCTTGGGCGATGTCCCGGCAGATCTTGGCGGCGGAGAGATCGGTTGTATCCCGCGCGCTGGCGATCACTCGCAACTCGCGGCCGGCCTGAATGGCGTAGGCCTGATCGACCCCGGGAAACGCCCGGGCGATCGATTCCAACTCTTCCATCCGCTTGATATAGCGTTCGAGCGTCTCTCGACGGGCGCCGGGTCGCGAGGCGCTGCATGCATCGGCCGCGGCCACGAGCACCGTATACGGATGATCGACCCGAATATCGTCGTGGTGGCCGAGCGCCGCGTGAACGACCTCCGGCCCTTCGCCATAACGCTTGAGTAGTTCGGCGCCGATCTTGGGATGTCCACCTTCGGCCTCGTGATCGGCGGCCTTGCCGATGTCGTGCAACAGGCCGCAGCGACGGGCCAACGTGCCGTCCAGACCGATTTCATCGGCCATCATGCCCGCCAAGAACGCAACCTCGATCGAGTGGCGCAGCACGTTCTGGCTGTAGCTGGTGCGGAAACGCAGCCGGCCGAGCAAGTGAATAATCTTCGGATGCAGTCGGGGCACGTCGGTCTCTTGCACGGCTTCCTCGCCGTATTTTTGAATGTGCTGCTCCATCTCGCCCTGAGTCTGCGTCACGACCTCTTCGATGCGCGTCGGATGGATCCGGCCGTCGGCGATCAATTTGTTGAGCGACATTCGGGCAATTTCGCGGCGCACGGGATCGAAGCCGCTGACGATCACGACGCCCGGCGTGTCGTCGATGATTACATCGACGCCGGTCGCCTTTTCGAAGGCGCGAATGTTGCGACCCTCCCGGCCGATGATCCGGCCCTTCATTTCGTCGCTGGGAATATCGACTGTGCTGGTCGTCGTTTCGGCGGTATGGGTGGCTGCGTAGCGATGGATCGAAGTCAGCAGGATCTCGCGGGTCTTGGCTTCCACCGTTTCGGCCATCATCCGCTCGTGTTTGACGATGATGGCGCCCTGCTCGTTTTCTAGTTCTTGGTCAAGCATCTCGAGCAACCGGCGGCTAGCGTCCTCGCGGCTAAGGCCGCTGAGTTGGTGCAGTGTTTGCCGCTGCAGGTCCAACAACTTTGTGAGCTCTTCGTTGCGGCGATTGGCGTCCTCGATGCGCTCGGCCAGCTTGCGCTGGTTGGCCTCGACCATTCGCTCTTGTTTGCGGACCTGTTCGCCTTGTTGCTCGAGTGCGTCTTGGCGTTTGTCCAGCACCCGCTCGCGCTCGTGCAATTCTTGGCGGAGCTGGCCGAGTTCCTTTTCGCCAGCCGCCTTCTGTTGGATGGCCGCCTCTTTCATTTGTAGGTCGGCTTCGCGCTTGAAATTGTTGGCGTCAAGCTTCGCTCGCTCCAAAATCGTCTTGGATTCGGATTCGGCGTCGCGGCGGCGGAGCCGGTCGAGCATCTTGACGAACGTGAACGTCAGAGCCGCGGTAATGACGGCCGTGATAATGACGACGACTGCTTCTGGCACAGTTCTCCTCGCTCCCTAACAGGCGACCCATGGCGGCTGGCTCGATTCGAAGCCCCAGATACGCCGCGACGGCGCCTGATAACGTAAAGCCGTCGCGCGATCTCTGGACTAAGCGCGACGCGGAAAAGAGTAGGCGCCCAAAAAACTCCCCATCACGGGAAGTGGGTTCGCCGGCGTACGGTGCAAATATCGCTAATCACAACGAGCCGGCTCTGCCAGCCCCGCAAATTCAGCCGGCGGCGCCGGACGCCCCAGGCGCCCACGCGTCGCTTCTGCGTCGGCCCCAGTTCGTTTCCCCACGTTGTTGCGCATCGTCCCGGGTTGATCTCGGGGATAATCCCGAGAGCGGGCGCGCGCTCAAACCGCAAACAGGAGCCACTTGCATCCAACCGCGAAGTGGAACTCTCCGGCAGATCGCCAAAAGCGCGCCAGCTAGTGGCGCGGCAGCGGGCTTCGTCCGGAGGACGTCCCAGGCAGCGACAGACGATTTGCCGGGCAAACTGCCCAGCCAATGTCGACAGATGATTAGCAGCAGCTCGATCATCTAAGTCGCTGGCCTGAAATGGGTTGGGGTTGTGCTAACAATACGAATGCATCGAATCGGCCGGGAACGCCTTGAGCGCTTCGCTTCATCACGTCGCTAAAGACACCCGAAACAAAAATTAACGTGCTTCACCGGCGAGCGTCGTTCCAAGTCCTTAGCCTGTAACACCTCGCGGCCGGTAATCCATTCATAATATCAGAGCCATCGCAAACTGCAAACGCAAATCGTGCTGGGCTTTGAGTATTGATGCTCGGAAGTTGAGGCCGTTGTGGGTTCAAACCTACGGCTGGCGGTCAATCGCTTTTGTGAGCGCGGTGCTAAGCATGGCGGAAGCCAAGCGATTTAGTCGCCAGCCGCAACGCGAAGCCGATTCGTCGCCGGTTACGATCGCCGGGAACCAGTAGGAGGGCTACGGCGTCTCGAAGAGCGACTGGCTTTTGACGATCGCGTAATCGTCCGGGAAGGTGTGAAACGCTTGCACGGAGAGACTGCGATTGCGCGTTTCGACGTTGATGTAGCTCATGGCGCCCAGGGCCATTCGGCCGCTGGAATCGAACCGGTGCAGCAGACCGTTCTTCACCGAGTCGAGCGACAGCTCTTCTTGAAACGTCCAGAAGACTTGTGGGGCGACCGTCTCAAGCTGAAAGCTCATCCGGTATCGGGCTCCGCCGCGGCAATCGACACCATCGCTTCGCTCGCCCCGCAAACGGCACGAAAGCAAGCGGCGCTTTTGCGGCAAGGGATGCTGGGCGCTAGCCGCGACCTCGGTCAGCGTGATCCCCTGATAACGCCAAGTCACGACGTGACCGGCGCTGGTGATGCTGACAACGGCCTCGTAATCGCCTCGTTTGACGGAGCGGGAGGTGTAGACCTGAAACAGCTCGGGATGCAGATTGCGGCCGTAGAGTTGAAACACCAACTCGGCGACTTTCGGTCGAACGGACAACACGGCGGCGAGCCCCTTTGAAGTTTTGCAGGCGATCAAATTGTTTCCGCGACACTCGTCATCGACAACTCGATTTTATGCGAAAACTGCATCGCGAACAAAGGGTGATTTTTTGCACGGCGCGCCATGGCGCCAGCGAGTTTTTCGATTTGAGTCTTGACACGTTTGGAGCGCGACGTATCGAGCGGAGGTTGCGAAGCGCCGGCGATACATCGCCGAAGCATGCTCATGAACGGTTTCAGAAATCGCAACCAATCCAACAAGACGACGCGGAGAAACTTGGCGGCGCAGCAGGATGCCCCGGCTGTGTTACGAAGCCGGCGGCAAGATCCGCGTCTGCCGATCGTGAATCTCCACGCGCCCCTCGCCGATGAGCCCAAGCGCCTGCGGATAAAGTTCGCACTCGGCGGCAAACACGCGAGCGGCGAGCGTGTCGGGCGTGTCCCCTTCGCAAACCGGAACGGGCGCTTGCATGAGAATCGGCCCATGGTCGTAGCGATTGTCGACGAAGTGAACCGTGCAGCCCGTGATTTTCGCACCCTGCGAGATCACCGCCTCATGCACGCGATTGCCATAAAAGCCTTGGCCGCAAAACGCGGGAATCAACGACGGATGGATGTTGATTACGCGGTTCTCGAAATCGCCCGGAATCACAAGCAGCTTGAGAAAGCCGCCCATCACGATCAGGTCGGCCGCGACCGGCCGGCAGGCGTCGAACAGCCGGTCGCTGTACGCCGCAGTCGTGGGAAATTGACGCCGCTCGAGAATGCAAGTTGGGATGCCGACCGCCCGGGCGAACTCCAAGCCGCCGGCCTGGGGACTACTGGAGATCACCAGCGCGATCTCCGCATCCAACTCGCGTCGCTCGATCTTTTCGAGAAGATTCCGAAGCGTCGTGCCGCCGCCGGAAATCAGCACAACCAAACGTAGCGGACTGCGGAGAGTGAATTGCCGGTGAGACACTTTTCTGCGAGCTACCTAAAAGATTATCCAAGCGGCGCGACTTCGATGGCCACGCAAATTTTCTCGCCGGCGATTTCGATCTCTTCGGCGCCGTGGGTCGCTGTAACTTCGGTGGCCGGATGTACGCCAATCGCCACCGCTAGCGTTTCACCGCGAATGTAATCGCCAAACCGCTCAACGGCGGGCTTGATGTCGGCAAAATCGGTGCATACCCGAACCCGAATTCGATCGGTGAATTCGAGCCCCGCATCGCGCCGGAGCGTTTGAATCGCATGAACCAATTCGCGGGCGAGCCCTTCGAGCACGAGTTCCGGCGAGACGTTGGTCGACAGCACGACGACGCACGCCCGACCCTGTGCCGCCGCCCAACCGGGTTTCGCCAGGAGCCGGACTTGCAGGTCTTCGCTATCCAAATCGACCGGGCCGCTTGGCAGTTCAACCGTGGCTCGGCCGGTTGCCTCCATCTTGGCTAGCAGCGCCGCGGCGTCGGCGCTCGCGAGCGTGGCCTTCAAGGCAGGCAACTGTTTGCCCAACCGCGGCCCGAGTCGCTTCAGATCGGGCAGCACCGTGTAAGTAATATATTGATCGGCCTTCTCCGTGAACTCAACCGCCTTGACGTTGAGTTCGTCGCGCAGCAGCGCCGCGTGTTCGGCCAGCCAGCCTTGATGCGTTTTGTCCGCGAGAATGACTTCGACCTTGGCCAGCGGCTGCCGGATTTTTAGCTTGGCGCCCATTCGCGCCGCTCGGCCTTGCGAGGCGATTTCACGGACTAGGCTCATTCGGGCCGACAGCAGTTCATCGCTGGCGGCCGCCTCGCCGGTGGGAAAGTCGCTGAGGTGAACGCTTTCCATCGCCCGAGTTCCGAATGGCGCCATGACCAAATTCTGCCACAGGGCCTCGGCCAAAAACGGCACGAACGGCGCGATGAGCTTGGAGGTGGTCACCAAACATTCATAGAGCGTCCAATAAGCGTCCCGCTTGTCGCGAGATTTCTTGTCCTCGCTCCAAAAGCGATCGCGACTGCGGCGAACGTACCAATTCGAGAGAGCGTCAACGAACTGGGTGATCTGACCGCACGCGCCAAAATTGTCGTAATCGTCCATCCGCAAGGTGACCGTCGCGGCCGTGCGATTCAGCTCGCTGAGCACCCAACGATCCAGCTCGCCGCGCTCGCGGATCGGCCGATATTCCTTCGCGTGCGAGAGAATCCGCGGCTCGACGTCCCCGGCGTCTCCATTTAAAAGCTCGGCCGGATTAAAACCGTCGATGTTGGCGTAAATCACGAAGAAGCTGTAAACGTGCCACAGCTTGAGCAGAAACTCGGGAATGCTCTCCTTGATCGCCCGCTCGCTGTAGCGGATCGTCGTCCACGGCGGTTGATTGGCGAAAAAATACCAACGCAGGGCGTCGGCCCCGTAGCGGTCAAAAATCTCGTTCGGCTCGCGGTAGTTCCGCTTGCTCTTGGACATCTTCTGCCCGTCTTCACCGAGCATCAGCCCCAGCACGATGCAATTGCGAAACGGAATCGGCAGCGGCTTGTTCGGCCAGTCAGTGCTCTTGGAATTGGGATCGCGAAACAGGAGCGTGCCGATCGCCAGTTGGCTATAAAACCAGCCGCGAGTTTGATCGATCGCCTCGCTAATAAAATCGGCCGGAAACTGCTCGGAGAATTTGTCTCGATTCTGATGCGGATAGCCCCATTGGGCGAACGGCATGGCGCCCGAGTCGTACCAGCAGTCGATCACGTCGGGAACGCGCCGCATCCGGGTTCCCGGCGGCACGTCCGGCTGCACGGAATCGTAGGTGATCGCATCGATGTACGGCTTATGCACCCGCAGATCGTCGACCAACTCCGGCTTGGCTTTTTTCGCCGCATCCCAGACCTCCATGCCGGTGACGCCCGGCTTCTTGAGGAGCTCGTCATAACAGGAGATCGCTTCGGCGAAACCGGTCGCTTCGCAGACCCAGATCGGCAGCGGGGTGCCCCAATAACGCTCGCGCGAGAGGGCCCAATCGACATTGGACTCCAGAAAATTGCCGAACCGTCCGTCGCGAATATGCTCCGGCAGCCAGCGAATCTGCCGATTGTTCTCGATCATCTCATCCTTGAACTGGGTGGTGCGAATGAACCAGCTTTCGCGCGGATACTGGATCAGGGGATCTTCGTCGGCCCGCCAGCAGAACGGATACTCGTGCAGATACTGCTCTTGATGAAAGAGCAACCCGCGATGCCGCAGATCGCGCGTGATGTCGCGATCGGCGTCTTTGACCCAGCGGCCTTGAAAGTCGGGCGCCTCGGCGGTGAATTTGCCATCCGGCGCGACGGCGCAAATCAACTGCGGCTGCTGACCCTCGACGAATCGCGCCCGCTCGTCGACCAGCACCTGATAATCGACTTCGCCGAACGCCGGCGCCTGATGCACCAGGCCGGTGCCGCTGTCGAGCGTGACGAACTCGGCGGCGATCACCCGCCATTGTAAATGTTGCCGACCGCCGCCGAGTAGTTCGCCGGTTTCTTCGCCGCGACACTGAGCAGGAGCGCCGGCCGAGGCCATCGGCATTTGATCGTAATAATAATTGAACGGCGGCGCATAACGCTTTCCGATAAGTTCTTCGCCGCGAATCGTCCTTTCGATAGTTAGCGGTCGCTTGATCTTCTCGGCGATTTTCTCGACCAGCGGGGCCGCGATCACCACCCGCTGATCCGTTTCGGCATCATGGGCGACGGCATACTCGAGATCGCAATGCACCGCGGCGAACTGATTGCTCGGCAGCGTCCAGGGCGTCGTGGTCCACACGAGCAGACTCATGTTTGTCTTTTCGCCCGCGTCGTCCAATAGGGGGAACCGCACATACACGCTTGGATCGGCGACCTCGCGGTAGCCTTGGCCCACCTCGCCGCTCGATAGGGCCGTGCCGCCTTGGGCCCACCACCAGACGATCTTATAGCCTTGATACAGCAATCCGCGATTAAACAGCTCGGCGAGCGACGCCCAGACGCTTTCGATATAGCTCTGGTGATAGGTGACGTAGGCCTCGTCCAGCCGTATCCAAAAGCCGAGCCGCTCGGTCAGCCGCTCCCACTCCTGCATATATCGCCAGACGCTCTCTTGGCACTGGTGGATAAACGACTCGACGCCGTAGGCCTCGATCTCCTCTTTGGAGTGAATGCCCAGGGCTTTGCAGACCTCGACCTCCACGGGTAGCCCATGCGTGTCCCAGCCGGCCTTTCGCTCGCAGAGAAACCCGCGCATCGTGCGATAGCGTGGGAAAAGGTCTTTGATCGCCCGGGTTAGGCAGTGCCCCGGATGCGGCATCCCGTTAGCGGTTGGCGGGCCTTCGTAGAACACGAACCGCGGGCGGCCGGCGCGCTGGGCCTGTGATTTCTCGTAGACGTTGTGTTCTTTCCAGAACCGAGCGACCTCGGCCTCGAGGGCAGGAAAGTTGACGCTACTCTCAACGGGTCGAAACATGCTCAGCCGCTATCGATGGATTCTTGCCACGCGCTGGGAAGCAGGAATTCTATCAGCCGACCGGCGGCGCGGGGAGTGGGCGGGCGGGGGGCGTCAATACATAGCCGCGGCATCCTGCTGCGGAGTATTGGCAAAAAAATTACTCCGCAGCAGGATGCCGCGGCTATGTATACCGGCTTCGCCGGCGCCCGTTTCTACCGCGTCCACTCCAGCAGCTTCTGCCTCGGAAGCTGCGTCGTGCGGACCACCTCGTTGGCGGAGTAGTTACTCGCGGCGACATCGGCGGGAGGCGCCTGCGCGCCATCGCCACTGTGATGGATCAGACCCGCGCCTTGACCGTAAACGGATTGGCCCGGGGGGGCTGACGTTGAATCGGCGCCGACGGCGACATCGCTTCGCGCGCCGCGCCAACCGTCGTACGCTGCTGGGCCACGCGTGGCGATCGACGTCGGCAGCGGCGGCGGACCCGCGGTTGTGGCAAGCTCGGTCGCCGCGGCCTGAGTCGCCGGCTGACCGTTGTCGATCGTCACCGAGCCGTTGCGAATCGGCGACGTGGCTGGGCCGTTTCGTCGCTCGCTGACCGGCACGATGGCCACTAGATCAGTCTTCGGCTGCGTGGCGTCAACGTGTTCGCCGGGGGTCAATGCGACTTGTGAAACGCGAGGCGATCGATCAGGACCTTGGGCCCGAACGATGGCGCCCGTTCCCGTCCGACCCGTCCGCCCCGAAATCGCGGTCGCCGGCGTCACGTTACTCGCGATCGCCTGCATCGGGCTGCCTTGCTTCACCCATTCCAGCCAAGTCGTTTGCAGCACGCCCAAATCGTGGAACCCGTAGTGCTGGTCGAGCGTGGCAGTCCAGTCTTCCGAATTCATTCCATCGCCGACGAAGTTCAAAAACTCCTTGTGCCCCTTGGCGGCGATCAAGTACCGGGCGAGCGAATACCCTTGAGCGTACAGCGGCAAAATGTCTTGCGGATACTCGGTCATGACGAACATCTGGCTGAACGCAATGCCCCGGCCCGTCTTGAGAAATTGAATGAGCAGATGATCTTGCTTCGTTCGCTCGCTGATATCCTCGACCGTGGTGCAAGCGCCTTCGTCGGCCCAGCGCGGCAAGGGACGGCGAAAGTAGCTCGCGAAGATCGTGTGCGTCACTTCGTGCGGGAGCACCGAATCGAGAATCCGCTCTTCCGAGCCCTGGATGTTCATCTGCCAGCCGAATACGTCGCCGTGATCGAACATGAAACTGGTCGCTCCGCCGGCGCCGAGATGCGGCGCCACTTGAGCGTGAATCGGACAGACGCCGGGCCAATTGGGGAGCGGCTTGCCGAGCCACTCGACCGCCAAATCGTGGCGAAACTTTTCCGCCGCCTTGCCGATTTTTTCCGCCAAATCGGTGGTCGGCGCATCGACGACAAAATTTTGGGTCCGGTAACCGGCGCCGAGTGACGCCACGACGGCTGCGAGAAACGCAGCCCGAGCCAGACGAGCTTCCATGCTCTTTCTCCGTAAACGCGTTGGGTCGAACGCTCGGCATGGATCCTTCCAGCCGATTAGCGAGGCGAGCGGGAAAGCAATTTTCGGGCCAGTGTCCTCGCCCGCCGCCTTGCCGACTAGCTCGACTCGCTTACAACTCTTGCGACAGGCTGCTGTTGGCGATCGTCGCGGGACGATCGCCGCCGGCCTCGTTACCGTGCCGCAAGTCTTGTAAAGTTTGCAAATCTTAACTGTTCGCGGAAATTTCCCCTAGATCGATTTTGCGAAACGAGACGTGGGGACGGCCGGCGTCCCGGGGCCGGGAGTCTCGTTCGATTGGTCAGGGGGCCGGAAATCCCTGCCCGGCCTGAGGCTGAATCGCGAGACTCCATTTCAGCAGACAGATCGCTTTTGGAAAGCCTATGTTGCGCACGGCGCCCAACAGCGTCGCAACGTCGCCTCTGGGCGGCGCCGAGGCCCCATTCATGGGGTCATCCGCGCCAGCGGTCCTAGGCCCGTCATTTATGGCGGGTTAGCGGAACCGGAACGTTGTTTTAGTCAGTCGCGTTCACGCGGCTTCTCGCCGTCGAGGCTTGAGCCGCTGGTCAGTTACGCGTCGTCCGACGTGATTTGCTCTAACCGACCGGAAACGCCGCCTGTCGCGTGGTACTCTTTCTGCCGGCGAATGTATTCGACGACCCAGGGGAGATCCTTGGTTCCGAAACTGACCACGCCGTAGCCCGCTTGCCATTCGAGAGATTTGCGCCCGCGCGATTGATTGACGTCGTGCGACGAGCCTCCTTTGAGTTGGCCGATGAATTCACTGATCGTGATTGTCGGAGCGATCGTCACGGCCAGATGCACATGGGTTGGCGTGCCGTCGATTTCGTGGACGAACGCGCCGGGCCAGTTGACGATTTTCTGGCGCAAGGCGCGATGGGCGAGTGGCTCGACTTCAGGCGTCAGCAACGGAGAGTTGTCCTTGGCATGCCAGACCATGTGGAGATGGATTTCGCTGTAGTAATTTCGGGACACGGGCGGCTCGTTTGCGATGACGCGGATGGAAGGGGCTCAAGCCAATTCAGCGAAAAGCCTCGTGAACGAGGCTGAGGACGGAATTGTCGGGCGCGGAAAACCCACCGTCAACGGTGGGCCTAATACCGCTGCGCGGAAAGCCTCGTGAACGAGGCTTGAGGCAGGAGGCGGGAAGTTCCCTACGCAGCCTGTGGCTGAATCGCGAGACTCCATTTCAGCAGACGGATCGCTTTGGGTAGGCGATTTCGCGCGCGTTGCCGTAGTCATCCGTCGTCCCGGCTCTTGGCAAGCTCAACGCGCGCGACTCCCGACCCCGAGAGCCCGAGCCAGTGGTAGCATGTGCGGCAACCAGTTATGCTATCTTTGCCGCCCATTTCGGTGCGTAGGTCGTCAACCGTGCATTGCCCCCGTCTCCCTGCGGCGAATCCGGAGCTTGAAGTATGTCGATGTTTTTGGCGATTTTTGCCCAGCAATTCAAATTGACCGACGGTACTATTCCGTGGATGCTGCTCGGCGCCATGGTCGCCGTGGTGTTCGTCATCGTCATTCTGGTGGTGATGGTGAACTACGGAAAGCTCTGGTTTCAAGCCTATATGTCCAGTTCCAGCGTCTCGCTGTGGAACTTGATCGGCATGAGCCTGCGCCGCGTCGACGCCCGCGTCATCGTGCAGGCCAAGATCATGGCCATGCAATCCGGAATCGCGAACCAGCCGGGGAGCGAAATCACGAGCCAACGACTTGAAGCCCATTATCTGGCCGGTGGCGACGTGCCCAAGGTTCTCCGGGCGATCATCGCAGCTCACCGGGCCGACATCGACTTGGACTTCGATCGCGCTGCCGCGATCGACTTGGCCGGTCGTGATGTGCTCGACGCCGTGCAAACGAGCGTTAATCCCAAGGTGATCGACTGCCCCGATCCGACGACGAGCCGCAAGAACACGCTCAGCGCGATCGCTCGCAACGGCGTCGAACTTAAGGTGCGGGCTCGCGTCACCGTGCGGACCAACTTGCATCAATTGATCGGCGGGGCGACGGAAGAGACGATCGTGGCGCGAGTCGGCGAAGGCATCATCACATCGATTGGCTCCTCCGATAGCCATCTTACCGTGATGGAAAATCCGGACTCGATCTCGCGGGCCGTGTTGCAGCGAGGATTGGACGCCCATACGGCGTTCGAAATCGTATCGATCGACATTGCCGATATCGAAGTCGGCGAGAACATCGGCGCCCGTTTACAAGCCGACCAAGCCGAGGCCGACACGCGCGTCGCACGCGCCAAAGCCGAGGAGCGCCGGGCCATTGCGATCGCCCGCGAGCAAGAAATGAAAGCCCTGACGGCGGAAAATCGCTCGCGCGTCATCATGGCAGAAGCGGAAATTCCCCAGGCGATGGCGGAGGCGTTTCGCGATGGGAATTTTTATTTGCAGCACCATGGACCGGGCGGAAGCAACGGTTCGGTGACATAACGCTAGCGGCTAAAGCTGGTCGCGTTGGTTCTCCGTCCCGCCGGAGAGCAGTCTTCGCAACAGAACTTCGTCCACGCGGCCGCGGAATCGCTCTTGTCCGTCGATCCACACGACCGGCACGGACTGGCCGTATCGTTCAACCAGTTGCGGGTCAGCATCGATATCGACGACCGTCGGCCGCAGACCGTGGTTTTCTAGAGCGGCGCTTGCCTCGTCGCAAAGATGGCAACCGTGCCGGGTATACAAGATTACGTCAAATGATCTCATGCGTCTGATTACCTGGATGGACTTACCCATCGCCAGAGTGGTGGCGCCGGGTTCCGAACACACCAGCCTGCTTCACTAATCGCACAGCTGGATGGGAAGCCCATTTGCACATCGACCGCCCAACATTCTGGCGTCGTGTCGAATATTTTATTGGAGAAATGCTTTACGAACACTAGCCCTTGGTGGTAAGTTTCTTCGATCCGTGTTATTCTCAAGAGAAGATTCTCTCGGATTCAGGTGAAACACTGGGTGGCCTTATCGAGCCCCGGTTCGACGGGACTCGCGGGCGCCGGGTCGGCATGTCAAACATCACCGTCGATAAATTTCTCGAATGCGTTCGGCGCAGCGAGTTGGTCACTGAGGACCGGCTGGCGCCCGCGCTCGCTTCGTTGAAAGAATCGACGCCCGCCGTCTTCGATGAAGCGGATCAATTGGCCAAAAAGCTGATTGAGTTGAAGCTTTTGACGCAGTGGCAGGCCGAAAAGTTGCTCGAAGGAAAATCTTCGAGTTTTCGTTTGGGTCCCTACAAGCTGATGCGACTCCTCGGCGCCGGCGGCATGAGCACCGTCTTCTTGGCCGAACACACGCTGATGCAGTGCTTGCGGGCAATCAAAGTGCTCCCCGCCAGCCGAGTCAACGACTCGTCTTACCTTCAACGGTTTCGCCAGGAGGCTATTGCAGCGAGCCGGCTGAACCACCCGAATATCGTCCAGACCTACGACATCAGCCAGCATAAAATCCACCACTATATCGTGATGGAATACGTCGAAGGCCGCGATCTGCAAAATGTCGTCAAGGAGAGCGGTCTGCCGGATTACGTCACCGTGGCGAACTATATTCGCCAAGCAGCCGACGGCCTGGGATACGCTCATCAATCCGGACTTATTCATCGCGATATCAAGCCCGCGAATTTTCTCGTCGATAAGCGGGGCGTCGTCAAATTGCTCGATCTGGGGTTGGCTCGAATCGTCGACGACCTCGCCCCCTCGTTGACGATCGCCCACGACGAAAACGTACTGGGCACGGCCGACTATCTGGCCCCGGAACAAGCCATCTACAGCCACGGCGTCGATCACCGGGCGGATATCTACAGCCTCGGCTGCACGATGTATTATCTGCTCACCGGCCATCCGCCGTTTCCGCACGGCAGTCTACAGCAGCGGATTCATTCACATCAGAACAAGTCGCCGGCCAGCATTTACGAAGAGCGGCCCGACGCGCCGCAGGCCCTGGTCGACGTCTGCGAACGAATGATGTGTAAGTCGCCGGAGGGGCGTTATCAACAGGCGAGCGACGTTTCCGCGGCGCTCAAGTCGTGGCTGGCGGCCCAATCTCAAGGCGCCGGAGGGGGCGCGGGTCCGCGAGGCTCCGGCGGTAGACCGCTACCGCCACCGCGCCGAAAATCTTCAACGCTCACTCCGCCACGGCCAAACGCTCCAGGGAGCGATAGCGATACGATCGCCGACATGGACCGAGAAACCACGATCAAGGGCTCGCCGAATTCTCGTCCGCAGCCCGCAATCGGTAGCGGCCAAAAGTCAGACAGCCAATTGAGCGGAAGCGGCAAGCAAGGCTCTCAGTCGGACAAACTCAGAACGGCCCAGCGCGGCCCCGGCGACAGCAAGGGAGGCAGCAGCAAGGGAGGCAACAATGGCCTGGGGGCAGTCGGTCGCGATCCACGCAAATCAGGACCGCAGGCCACCGTTTCGGGCTCGGGGCCAATTCCATTTCCCGGCGAGATTGTCGGTTCTGGTTCTGGCAAAATGACCATCCCCAAGGCTCAATCGCTGGACAGCGCCCTTGAAGACGACCCGACGAGCGTCCTCTTTGGCGCCTCGGAGATTGGCGGCGGCGCGGCTCGCGGAATCTTGGAACAACGAATCCATCGTCGGCCGAAGCCCGTGGTCTCGATACCCAAATGGCTGTGGCTGGTGATGGGCGGCGTGTTTCTGCTCGCGGTCGTCGTGATTGTGATCGCTATCTTTTCGCAGTCAAAACCGGCGGCCGACACGCCCCGGACGCCCGACCACATCGATCGCGATAGCATCAAAACATCGCGAAAATGAGAATCGGCCGTTCGGGAAAGCCGATTGATTGCGCCCCGGTCGGAGAGCCGTTAGCGACATTTCCGCGGTAGGCCGACTGTCCGGCCCGGCTATCCGCAATCGTCCAAGAAGCTACGAGAGCTTCGTCAGTGGCATCTTTCAAGTTAAAGTTACCATCGCCAATCCGAAGGCGCCTGGTGAAAACTTCCAGAAACCGTTCTGGGTCGACACCGGCGCCATTTATAGCTTCGCGCCTGAAAGCCGTCTCAAAGAAATCGGCATCGAACCGAAGTTCACTCGCGATTTTCGTGTTTGCCGAGGGGACGAAAGATCGTTGGTTAGTTGGCGAAGCCGTGTTCACCATCGAGGGAAGCGATGAATCGATCACGTGCCTCGTCGTATTCGGCCCACCGAACTCGCTTTTATTGCTCGGGGGGACGGCGCTTGAGAATTTTGGCGTGCAGGCCGATCCGGCCTCCCAGAAACTGCGTCCTATCACCGCAGTGATCGGGACGGCTTGGGCGACGAATACGCCGGCGCATCAAGGCCGATAGCAACTTGCCGCAGCGCCGGGGCTTCGGCGAAGCGCCACCGGCGCCTCTGGCGCCCGCGCCTCTGACGCCCGATTCATGCTTTTTGCCCCGTCAGAGCGTTTACGCTCGGCGGCGGGATTCTTTTCGCCGTTCGTGCTCTTGCAGCAGGATTTTGCGCATCCGAATTTTGTCAGGCGTCACTTCCACCAGCTCGTCCTCTTCGATGTATTCGAGCGCCGCTTCGAGCGTCAATAGTCGCGGCGGTTTGAGCAGGATGTTGCGGTCGCTGCCGGACGCCCGCATGTTGGTCAACTTCTTTTCCTTCGTGGGATTGACCGTCATGTCACCTGAACGGCTGTTCTCGCCGACGATCATTCCTTCATAAACTTCTTCGCCGGGTCCGACGAACATTTCGGCCCGATTTTGCAGTCCGTCGAGCCCGAACGCGACCGTCCGGCCGGGCACCATCGAAATCAGCACGCCGTTCGGGCGGCTGACGATCTCGCCTTCCATCGGCCGATAGCACTCGAACCGGTGATGCATGATCGCCATGCCTTGAGTCGCGTTGAGCAGTTTTGTTCGCATCCCGATCAGCCCGCGGGCCGGGATCGAAAAGATCAGGTGGGCATACTCGCCGCGGTTGTGCATCTCGATCATCTTGCCCCGCCGGGCGCCGACCATCTCCATGACCGGGCCCATCTTTTCGTGCGGCACTTCGACCACGAGCGATTCGAATGGCTCTTCGGTGACGCCATCCACCGTGCGGACGATCACCTGCGGCTTGCCGATCGAAAGTTCATAGCCCTCGCGGCGCATCGTTTCGATGAGCACGCCCAAGTGCAATAGCCCGCGCCCCGCGACGGAGAACGTTTCGGTTCCGACGACCGGCTCGACCCGCAGCGCGACATTGCGCTCCAGTTCTTTCATGAGTCGATCGCGAAGATGTCGCGTGGTGACAAATTTGCCCGCGCGGCCGACCATGGGAGACGTGTTGACGGCAAACACCATTTGCAGCGTCGGCTCGTCGATGGTCAGCCGGGGTAGGGCGCATTGATGTTCCGTGTCGCTCACCGTGTCGCCGATTTCGACGTCCGGCAGTCCAACGATCGCCGCGATATCGCCGGCGGTCGCTTCCTCGACCTCAGTGCGGCCGAGCTTGTCGAACACGTAAAGCTGAGCGACCTTGCAGTTGACCACTTGGTTGTCCGCTTGCATCAGCGAGACTTGTTGCCCGCGGCGCAGATTGCCCGAGCGAATCCGGCCAATCGCGATCCGGCCTACGTAATCGGACCAGTCGAGCGTGGTGACCAGCATTTGCAGCGGCGATTCGGTGTCGATCTCCGGGCCGGGCACCTTTTCCAGCACCAAATCCAGTAGCGGATGAATCGAATCGCCCGGGTTGGCCGGATCGTGCGTTGCATATCCGCCGCGGCCGGTGGCGAAGATGTAAGGAAAATCGGACAGATCATTGTTGGCGCCCAATTCCATGAACAGCTCGAAAGCCTCGTTGAGCACTTCGTCGGCCCGCGCGTCGGGACGGTCGATCTTGTTGATGACGACGATCGGTTGCAGACCGGCTTCGAGGGCCTTGGTGAGCACGAATCGCGTCTGCGGCATCGGGCCCTCGGCGGCGTCGATGAGTACCAGGGCGCCATCCGCCAAGCCCAGCACGCGCTCGACTTCGCCGCCGAAATCGGCGTGGCCGGGGGTGTCGATCAAATTGATTTTGACCCCCTTGTAGTGCATGGCGATGTTCTTGGCGAGAATCGTAATGCCCCGTTCGCGCTCCAGATCGTTCGAGTCGAGGATGCAATCACCGACGAGTTGGCTCGCGCGAAACTCGCCGCTCTGACGCAGCAAGCAATCGACCAGCGTCGTCTTGCCGTGGTCGACGTGAGCGATGATCGCGATGTTGCGGATGTCTTCGCGACGGGCATTGGCGCCGACGCCGTGCGATTTGGAACTGACGATTTCAGACGTAGACATAAAGGCTCTCGTTCCGCTGCTGACTCCGCCAAATCGCGGAGGCGCCGCTTGTAAAATGACTCTTGAAGAATCGCCTGTCCCGTGCCCAAAAAGGGGAACACGAAAACCGCCGACGATGAACTATCCGACCCCGACTCGAGAAACAATCCGCCCGCCTACGCACACGACGCAAAAGTCGTGCTACTGCTGGTCCGGGGGATGCGTGTGCAGCAAAGCCCACCGATAGCGGAATTGAGACCGCGCTAACGAGTTCATGGCTGCTGGGGGATCGAGGAAGGAAATCTAAAAAGGGGGTGAGGCCAAACTGGGCCTCACCCAAGCATGCTTGGTTCAGACGCTCCAATTCTAGGCCAACAAGCCGCTTAGAACAACGGCAACCGGACGGTTTTGCGACGGTTTCTAGGGTTTTCATCGAAAACACCCGCTTTGCCGCGACGGAGGACGGGATTATCGATGCTCATGCAACTTTGCCGAGCGGAATGTAAGAATGAATGACTATCGCCCGCCACTCGCCTTGACGAGGGCGGCCAGGAGGCGGCTCGCGGCGCCGGAGTCGATGGCTTCGGCGGCGAGCTGAGCGCACTCGATGAGATTGTCGCTCTTGCCGGCCGTCCACAAGGCGGCGGCCGCGTTGGCGATCACGATGTCTCGCGCCGGTCCTCGTTCGCCGGATAGCACCTGTCGGATGATCGCGGCGCTTTCGATCGGGCCATCGACCTTCATCGAGTCGAGGCTCGACTCCGCTAAACCAAAATCCGCCGGCGTCCACTTCAACTCGCGCAGCGCTTCACCGGTCGTTGCCGTTACCTCCGTCACAGCCGTGGCGCCGCTCGTTGTGACTTCATCGAGCCGGTTGTCGCCGCAAACCACAATCGCTCGCCGCGTTTTCAAAAGCTGCAGCGCCTCGGCAAGCGTGTGTCGCAGTTCCGGCTTGCCGATGCCAAGGATCTGAAACTCCGCGCCGGCCGGATTCGATAGCGGGCCGAGAAGATTAAAGACCGTCGGTCCGCCGAGTTGCTTCCGCACGGCGGTGACTCGTTTCATCGCGGGATGAAAAAGCTGAGCAAAGCAGAAGCAGATACCGAGCTCCTCCAGACAAGCTTCGACAATCGGGACCTCCGCCTGGATATTGACGCCGAGCTCGGCCAACGCATCGGCCGAACCGCTACGGCTGCTCATCCCGCGGTTGCCATGCTTGGCGACTGGCACGCCCGCGGCCGCGGTGACCAGCGCAGCGGCCGTGCTGATGTTGAATGTTTGAGAACCGTCTCCGCCCGTGCCGCAAGTGTCGAGCAGACCGACGCGACTGGAGCGAATCGGCCGCATGTGCCGTCTTAGCGCGCTCGCGGCCCCGGCGATCTCCGCGGCGGTTTCCCCTTTGATTCGCAGGGCCGTGAGTAGCAATGCGAGTTGCTCGTCCGCCACGGCGCCCTGCATCACCAGATCGATGGCGGCCGACATTTCGTCGCCACTGAGGTCAATTCCGCCGGACAACCGACCGAGGATTTCGACGATGTTCGTTGCCATGGGCGCGATAGGGTTCCCGGCGGTTGAGTGATGTATGCGATCGAGTGTAGCGGGGCCGACTCTTGTTGGGCCATCCCGAACGGCTTACAATTTGCCGGCGGAACCTAGGTCAGGCGGTAGGTCAGGCACTCCGTGCGTGACAACGGCGAGGTCTTGCAATCGGCTCGTGAATCTGAACGACTTTAGGGTCACCCCTGTCAGGCACAGAGTGCCTGACCTACAAATTGCCCCGAGACCAGCGAGGATCGCATGGCCAGGAAGGTTATTCTCGACGTGGATCCGGGCATCGACGATGCACTGGCGGTGGCGCTGGCGATGTACGATCCGCGGTTGGAGGTGATTGCCATCACCGCGACCGGAGGCAGTGTATCACCGCAGCAAGCGACACTGAATGTCCAGACGATCGTCGAGCAACTCGATCCTCCGCGACTGCCGCGCCTGGGCGCCGCCCTGGTGGACAATCCGCTGCCCGAAGACGAGCGGCAGCTTCATGGCGTCGATGGTTTGGGCAACGCCGGCTTCCCGGTCGCGGCGCTGCACAACATGCACCCAGCCGACAAGGTGCTGTGCGACGAGGTTCGCGCCGCGCCCGAAGAGATCACGATTATCGCCACCGGCCCATTGACGAACATCGCTCGCGCAATGCAGCGCGATCCGAACTTTCCCGCGCTGGTGGGCCGGCTGATTATCGTCGGCGGCGCCGTGACGAGCCCCGGCAATGTCTCGGCCTCAGCCGAGTTCAATATGTATTGCGATCCGCTCGCGGCACGGATCACGTTGCGTTCGCGGATGACTAAGACAATGCTGCCGCTGGATGTGACCGGCCAGTTCGTGATGACATTCGATTTATTGGATCAATTGCCGCCGCAATCGACGCGAATCGGCGCCTTTTTAAGGAAAATCCTGCCGTATGCGTTCCGTTCGCACCGGCAGCACTTGGGGCTGGAAGGGATCTACGTGGATGGCGTCCTCGGCGTCGTGGCCGCCAGCAATCCCGAGCTCTTCGAGTCGCACGACATGGCGGCCGAGGTGGAGACCCAAGGCGAACTAACCACGGGCGCCACGATCTTCGATCGCCGCCAACTGCGGCAGTGGCGGTCGAATGTCGACGTGGTGACCGCGATGGACGCCACGTCGGTCAAGGACTGCATCCTCCGCACGCTCGCCGAAGCAGCCAAAGCCGGATGAGCCCAGGGTCGCGGCAACCTGCCGCGCCGTTCTGTTTTTACCAACGTAATAAAATATCATCGTCAGCGGGCGCATGGGGTGTTCAAGTACGAACTTGACGGAATGCCGAGACGCCTAGCGCAATGCCGTCTTTACACTCCACCTTCCGCCGCTGGCTGTTTCCGCTGGCCAAGCTGGTTGTCGTGGCCGTTCTGATCTGGGGCGTTCATCGCACGTTGTGGGATGGCTACCAACAGCTACGCGAGCAACCGCTGGAAATCTCCTCCGGCTGGCTCGCCGCCTCAGCCGCTCTTTATCTGCTCGGCACGCTCCCGGCCTGCTTGTTCTGGTGGCGAGTGCTTCGAGTCCTCGGCCAACCGGTTGCTTTAGGGCGCACGATTCGAGCCTATTACATTGGACATCTCGGCAAATACGTTCCCGGCAAAGCGCTGGTTGTCGTCCTGCGAGCCGGCTTGGTCGGCGGTCCGGGCGTCGACGCGACGATCGCCGGCGCTGCGGTCTTCATCGAAACGCTGACGATGATGGCGTCGGGATCGTTCATTGCCGCCGCCCTGATCGGGATTTTGCACCACGAGCACTGGCAGTACGTCGCCGGCGCCGTGCTCTGCATGTTGGGCGCGGGCCTGCCGACCCTGCCGCCCGTTTTCATGCGACTCTTGAGGCTGACGAAGTTCGGCCGCGGCGCTACTGCGATCGACGGCGACAATCGCCCGGCGACCATCGACTTCCATCGACTCGACTACCGCACGCTCCTATTCGGCTGGATCGCTACGGGGCTGGGTTGGTTTATCACGGGACTGAGCCTCTGGGCAACTTCGCGCGGGATTCGCGCGACAACGCTCGGCGCCATTGAATCGCTGCCGCAAATGACGATGGTCACATGCGTGGCCGTCGTCGCCGGGTTCATGTCGATGATCCCGGGTGGTCTCGGCGTCCGCGACGCGGTGCTTGCCCAACTTATTAAGCCTTTGCTCGGCGCCCGGGCGGCCATTTCGGCGGTCGTCCTGCGATTGGTCTGGCTGGCGGCGGAACTGGTCATTTCGGCGTCCCTGTTTCTCTTTGTTCGGCGCCGCGATTCCGCGTAGTTCGGGCAGGCCACGCGGCCGCGGACGTTGGGACTAGCGGGATTGCACGTGGCGTGTAGGATAGGAATTCGCCCAGCCGAAATGAGCCCGATCGTCGGACAAAAATCGTTCCCGAGCCTCTTGTGACTGGCCGCCATAACGACGCGGTCGCGGCACTCCATGAAACCAATCCGGAAGCTGCTAGTCGCCAACCGCAGTGAAATCGCCATTCGCGTTTTTCGCTCGGCGCACGAGTTGGGCATTCGCACCGTCGCGATCTACTCTCACGAAGATCGTTATGCGTTGCATCGGTTCAAGGCCGACGAGGCCTACGAAGTCGGAAAAGTCGGCGAACCGATTCGCTCGTATTTGGACATCGATGGCATCGTCGCGACGGCCGTTACCCACGGCGTCGACGCGATCCACCCCGGTTACGGATTTCTGTCCGAGAATCCGGCGCTGCGTCGCGCCTGCGACAAGGCGGGCGTCATCTTCATTGGTCCACGAACCGAACTGCTGGAAAAATTGGGAGACAAAACGGCCGCGCGCGAGATCGCCGACCTAGCCGGCGCGCCCATTTTGCCCGGCAGCCCCCATGCGGTCACGAGTCTGGACGACGCGACCCAATTGGCCGGCGACCTGGGGTACCCGGTCATGCTCAAGGCGGCCCACGGGGGCGGCGGGCGCGGCATGCGGGTCGTGCTGGATGAATCGCAGCTTGCGCCGAATCTGGAGCAAGCTCAGCGCGAGTCGCAATCCGCCTTCGGTAGTTCCGAAGTGTTCATCGAAAAGTACATCGCCCGGGCCCGGCATCTGGAAGTGCAGTTAATGGGGGACGAGCATGGGAACTTGGTGCATCTTTGGGAGCGAGATTGCTCGCTGCAGCGGCGGCATCAGAAGGTCGTCGAGATCGCGCCGGCCCCCAATCTCGATCCCGCCCTGCGGCGCCGGCTGTGCGAATCGGCCCTCGCGATCGGCCGGGCCGTCCGCTACGAGAACGCCGGCACGGTGGAATTTTTGCTGGACGTCGATTCGGGCCATTATTACTTCATCGAAGTCAACCCGCGGATCCAGGTCGAGCACACCGTGACGGAGGAAGTCACCGGCGTCGATATCGTGCGGAGCCAGATCATGGTCGCCCAAGGTTTCCCGCTAAACTCGCCCGAGCTCGGCCTGGGAAATCAAGACGAAATCCGCACCAACGGCTTTGCGTTTCAATGCCGCGTGACGACCGAGGATCCCGAAAACCGATTCGTCCCGGACTACGGCCGGATGAGCGCTTATCGCTCGGCGAGCGGCATGGGAATTCGGCTGGACGCCGGCACCGCGTTTTCGGGCGCCGTCGTGACGCCGTACTACGATTCGCTGTTGGTGAAGGTTTCGGCGCGGGGGACGAAGCTCAGCGACGCCTCGCGGCGGATGGAAAGGTGCTTGCAGGAATTTCGCGTTCGCGGCGTGAAAACGAATATTCCGTTTCTCATCAATCTGGTGACCCACCCCAGTTTTTTAGCCGGGCAATGCACGACCAAGTTCATCGACGAAACGCCCGAACTGTTTCAGATGGTCATTCGCCGCGATCGCGCGACGAAGCTCTTGCAATACTTAGGGGACGTTCTGGTCAACGGCAACGTGCTGGTGAAGAATCGGCCTCGGGCCTCTCGCCGCGAACCGGCGCCGGTCCCTAAGTTCGATCCGCGTGGCCCCCTCGCGCCCGGCTCGCGAGACACGTTCAAAAAACTAGGCGCCGAAAAGTTCTCGAAGTGGATTCTCGATCAAAAGCGGCTGCTGCTCACCGACACCACGTTTCGCGACGCCCATCAATCGCTACTAGCGACGCGAATGCGTACTTTCGACATGCTGGCGGTCGCCGAGGCGTATGCTCGCCGAACTCCCGAGCTATTTTCCATCGAAATGTGGGGCGGGGCCACGTTCGACACGTCGATGCGGTTCCTCAAGGAAAGCCCTTGGGAGCGGCTCGATGAACTGCGCGAGCGAATCCCCAACATCCTGTTCCAAATGCTGCTGCGGGCCTCCAACGCGGTGGGCTATACGAACTATCCGGACAACGTTGTGCGGGCGTTCGTCCTCGAATCGGCCAAGGCGGGCATCGATCTGTTCCGCGTCTTCGATTCGCTCAACTGGGCGCCGAATATGCGCGTCGCGATGGACGCCGTCATCGAGAGCGGCGCTCTTTGTGAAGCGGCGATTTGCTACACCGGCGATCTCACCGATCCCGGCCGGCCGAAATACGATTTGAAGTACTACGTCGGACTGGCGAAGCAGCTTGAAAAGATGGGCGCCCATATCCTGGCCATCAAAGACATGGCCGGCTTGTGCAAGCCCTACGCCGCCGAAAAACTGGTCAAAACGCTAAAGCAAGAGATCGGCATTCCGATTCATTTTCATACGCACGATACGAGCGGCATCGCCGGCGCGAGCATTCTCAAAGGCGCCGAGGTCGGGCTCGACATCGCCGACGGCGCGCTGGCCCCGCTCTCTGGGTTGACGTCGCAGCCCAACCTAAACGCCATTGTCGAGTCGCTCGAGCACACGCCGCGACAGACCGGGCTCGAACCGGCCACGCTTCGCGAACTGGCTTACTATTGGCAAGCCGTGCGGGAATTTTACGCCGGATTCGAAAGCGATCAAAAGGCGCCGGACGCCGACCTCTATTTGCATGAAATGCCCGGCGGGCAGTTCACCAATCTGCAAGAGCAGGCGCGGGCGCTGGGCCTGATGTCGCGCTGGCCGGAAATCTGCCAACTCTATGCGTCTTGCAATCTGATTCTCGGCGATATCGTCAAGGTCACGCCGACCTCCAAATCGGTCGGCGATTTGGCCCTGTTTCTGGTGACCAACAATCTCACGGCCGACTCGATTCTCGATTCCAGTCGCGACCTAGCTTATCCTGAATCGGTAGTCGACCTGTTGGCGGGCCGGATGGGGCAGCCCCCGGGTGGCTTTCCGCCGGACGTGCAACGCCGCGTGCTGCGGGATCAAAAGCCAATCGAGGGGCGACCGGGAGAATCGCTCGCCCCGGTCGATTTCGCGGCGGCGGACGATAAGGTTCGCAAAATCATTGGCCGCGATCCGACGCATCGAGACATCGTCACCTATTTGCTTTACCCAAAAGTCTTTCAAGATTACGTGCAGCACGAGCAGACATATTCCGACGTCAGCGTGCTGCCGACGCCATTCTTCCTCTATGGCCAACAGCCGGGCGAAGAACTCACGGTTGATATCGAGCCGGGCAAGACGCTGATCATGAAGCTGCTCACGATCGGCGAGCCGCATCCGGACGGGCGGCGGACCGTCTTCTTCGAGTTGAACGGCCAGCCCCGATCGGTTACGGTTAGCGACAAGTCGCTGGAAACAGAAATCGTTCGACGCCCCAAGGCCGATCCCGGCAATCCCAAGCAGATCGCGGCGCCGATGCCGGGCCTAGTGGTCAATGTGGCGGTCAAGGTGGGCGACGCCCTGAAGCGGGGGCAAAAGCTACTGACGCTCGAGGCGATGAAAATGGAAACGACGCTCTACGCCGAGCAGGATGGCCGCGTGGCCGATGTGCTCGTCAAAGCGGGCACGCCCGTCGAAGCTGGCGAGCTCGTCGTGAGCATGGAATAAAGACAGATGGTGGTATCCCAGGCGGACTAATCCCACGGCAAGTTAAGGACACATTCTCATGGCAAAGACGAACTGCTCCGTGTCGAGAGCGGAATTTCACCAAGCGGCCAAGCCGGTCGAACTGACAATCAACGGCGTCCCCATGCAAGCCGAGGTCAAGGAATTTTCGACTGGCTCGCTGGGCTGGTATCTCAACGGCAAGACGACAATCAAGATCGGCGACAAGAACGTGACTGTTCAAATCGGCATGAACATGACGATCGTGGGGTCGAAGGAACTGGCTAAGTGACATCGGCAATGAAATGACGAACGTCTAATGACGAATGTCTAATCAATGTCGAAGCTCGAATGACGAATGACTAAGGCCTGCTATTGTGTGGCCTATTTTCGTCATTCGTCACTAGGCATTAGTGATTCATTAGACATCGGGTATTTCGTCATTCGTCGTTTGAAATGCCTATTTTCGTCAAAGCAAACGCTCAATTTGACACGTCTTCGGCGGCGTCGTAAGATCGAGTTTCTATGCCAGTTTTGCGGTTGTTGAGTGGAAACAGAATACGCACTGACTGCCGGAGCTAGACGACGATGATGAAGAAGCCCGAGTTGAACGTCTACAAGGAACGATTGGTGGTCCTTCGCGCGAGACTGCGCGGCGACGTCAATCAACTGGCCAACGCCGCGCTAAAGAAGACTCGCAGCGAGACCAATGGCGATCTGTCGAGCATGCCGATCCATATGGCCGACCTTGGCAGCGACAACTTCGAGCAGGAATTCACGCTCAGTCTGATGGAAAACGAGGAAGGGACGCTCGACGCCATTGAAACGGCGCTGGAGCGAATCGAATCGGGCTCGTACGGCGAATGTGAAGAGTGCGGGACTAAGATTCCCAAGACACGGCTCAACGCCATTCCTTACGCCCCGCTTTGCGTAAAGTGCGCCGAACTCGTGGAAAAGCGGTTGTAATCCTCGAAATGCAGGCGCCGCTTGCCCGCTGGTCGTCGAGCCCATCTCCTGGGGGCGCCGAGCCGAGGGCTTTGGCGCCACGATTGTCTCTCGCGTTCGGAGCGAATCACGGATGGCGCCCCCGAGTCGAATGCTGGCGTTTTTGGCGGTCGCCGCAGGGGGCTGCGCGCTCGACTTGACGACAAAGTCCTGGATTTTTGAAAAGCTGGGAATGCCCGGCGCCAAGGCCGATCAAGTGCTCTGGTTGTGGCCGGGCGTATTCAGCCTCACCACCAGCTTAAACCAAGGCGCTCTGTTTGGTTTCGGACAGGGCTTCGTCGCGGTGTTCGCCGCCGCCTCAATCATTGCCGCTCTGTTCATTATCTATTGGCTCTTCGTCCAAGGCGCGGCGAAGGATTGGGCGCTCACGCTGACGTTAGCTTTGATCTCGGCCGGAATCGCGGGCAATCTTTACGACCGACTCGGTCTGCCCGATCTGAGTTGGCCCGGGCAGTCGCAACGAGTTTATGCGGTGCGGGATTGGCTGCATTTCAAAATCGACCATGTCATCGATTGGCCCGTCTTCAATCTGGCCGATAGTTATCTCGTATGCGGAGCGGTGCTGCTCTTTTGGTATGTGTGGACGACTCAGCCGAAAGCGACGGGCGAAAAACCGCCGGTCGGTGAGCGCACTCCATAGCCGCGGCATCCTGCGTCGCTCGTCACGGCGACAATACTCCGCAGCAGGATGCCGCGGCTATGTATGTTTGCCAACGCCTTTCCTCGTCCGGGCCGAAGAAAAACTTTGACCCGCGCGACGGCATTTGCTAGCATTTCGTTGGATGGGATGGCTTTTAGGCTTGTTGACGGACGCGGCGCCGAGACATCGACAACGATGCGTCGCCCGACGAACGCCTGAGATTCCATCGATCTCATTTCGCGAATCATCCCGTCACAACGAATTAAAGGAGCACTTTCGCCAGGGCTTACACAGAGCTACCCCGTCGGAACAGGGCGATCGGCAGCACTCATTCAGCCCATAGCGGCCTCGGGTCGATCCCACTTCGTCGGCGCAGGGAAATGCGCTCGGCCGGCTTTCTCGGAAAGCCAAAACCGACCTCGGGTCACGGTGGCCAACTAGAAGGTTACCACCCATGAAGTTGTCGCGAACCGCCGGATACGCCTTGCAGGCCACGCTCCAGTTGGCCGAGGCCGAATCGGCCGTGCCGGTTCCTTGTAGTCAACTCGCGGCCAAAGGACAGATGCCCGAACGGTTTCTGCTGCAGATTCTGCGAAATCTGGTCACGCACGGCATCTTGCATTCCTCGCGCGGCGTCGACGGCGGGTACACGCTGGACCGCAAGCCGGAGGAAATCTCGCTGCTCGAGGTGATCGAAGCGGTCGACGGCCCTGTTAATTCCAGCGCGCCGGTCGCGGATGGCTTTCCCGTGGAGTCGCATTCCCGGCTGCGAGAGGCGCTGGAACAAGTGACCGCCAACGCTAGGCAGCAACTCGAGCAAATCAAGCTTTCGAGTTTGCTCTATAAACCGACGCCGTCGTGAGCTTACGCCAGACTATACATCCCGTGGCCGGCGTCGTTGAGCTTGCCTTGCTTAACCAATTCATCCCACACGGCGCGAGGATACTGATTCGGGGGTGTAATACCGGCGATCGACGAACCCTGGCCGGAACTCATTGGCCCTCGGCCAATTCGCGAAGCGTCGTCGAGCTGCGTCAATTTCAGCCGCTTTTTGAACGCCTTCAGCGCGGCTTTGAGCGTGTCGGGACCAAGCGCATCCGGCGGGGGAGAGGGGGTATCGGTCATCTTTGAGCTTAATGAAGCGTTTTCACAATTGATGCATAAGGGACCTGCGGCGTGACGCACGTGTCACACGACAGGCACCGTGGGGTCGGGTGGCGCGACGCCGTTCGTCTCCGGCTTGCCGTGCGCTGAGGGGCCGATGAGCTGCTCGACTTCCATGTCGTCCAGCACTTCATGCTCTTCGAGCGCGTGGGCGATCGAGTCCAGCTTGCCGCGATACTCGGAAACCAACCGCTGCGCCCGTTCCGCCGATTCGTGCAGGATTCGGGAGACTTCTTCGTCGATCAGCCGTGCGGTGTGATCGCTGAACTCGCGCTGCTCGTAGATCTCCTTGCCTAAAAACGGATGCTCGTCACTGGTCCGATAGGCCACCGGGCCAAGCCGTTCGCTCATTCCCCAATGGGCCACCATCCGGCGGGCCAGTTTGGTGGCTTGCGTCAGATCGTTTTCGGCGCCGGCCGTGTATTCGCCGAAGACCAGCTTTTCCGCGGCCCGGCCCCCGAGCATAAACACGAGCCGGCTTTCCAGCTCCGACTGACTGATGCTGAGCCGATCTTCCTCGGGCAGCAATTGGGTTACTCCCAGAGCTCGACCGCGAGGGATGATCGTAACCTTGTGAAGCCGATCGATGCCGGGGAGAATCCAGGCCAGCAAGGCATGGCCCGCCTCGTGGAAGGCGGTCATTGTCTTTTCTTTGCCCATGAGAACTTCCTCGCGTTTGGCGCCCATGAGCACGCGGTCGCGGGCGTATTCGAAGTCGTCGCCATCGACTTTGTCTTTTCCACAGCGAGTCGCCCACAGGGCCGCTTCGTTGACCAAGTTGCGAATATCGGCGCCGGTGAGTCCGACGGTGCCCCGCGCCAATCGTTCCAGGTCGACATTGGGCGCGAGCGGCACATCGCGAGTGTGCACCTTGAAAATCGCCACGCGGCCCTTTTGATTGGGACGATCGACCGTCACATGCCGATCGAACCGGCCCGGACGAAGCAGAGCCGGATCGAGCACGTCGGGCCGGTTTGTCGCGGCCAGCACGATCACCGATTCGTTCGGGCTAAAACCGTCCATTTCGCTGAGGATTTGATTCAGCGTTTGCTCGCGTTCGTCGTGGCCCCCGCCGAGCCCCGCGCCGCGGTGCCGGCCGACGGCGTCGATTTCGTCGATGAACAAGATCGAGGGCGCCGCGTCTTTGGCGGTTTTGAACATATCGCGAACCCGGCTGGCGCCGACGCCCACGAACATCTGGATGAACTCCGAACCGCCGATGGAAAAAAACGGCACGTCGGCCTCTCCGGCAACCGCGCGAGCCAGCAGCGTTTTGCCGGTGCCCGGCGGGCCCATCAGCAATACGCCTTTGGGCACGCGGCCACCGAGCCGCTGAAACTTTTCCGGGTTCTTGAGAAACTCGACCACTTCTTGGAGATCGTGCTTGATCCCTTCCAGTCCAGCCACGTCGGCGAACGTGATTCGCCGGTCGCTGGTCTCATAGCGTTTGGCCGGGCTCTTGCTGAATCCCGACAAAATGCCGCCGCCCCCCATGAACTGATCGCGTGTCCGCCGGAGCATGAACCACCACAAGGCGGCAATCAGCAGGATCGGCAGTCCGTAGACCAAGAACATCATCAGCAGTGAGTTTTCCGACGACAGCTCGGCGTTGATCGTCACTCCCTTTTTGTACATCTCATCGACGAGCGCTTTGTTGTCCACTTCGGCGAGCGGCAACGGCACGGAGAACTCCATCCGATACTTATCGGCGGGGGCTTTGGCGGCGTCCGCTCCCGGCGCGGGAGGAATCGCCGGCGCCTCCTTGAACTTGCCCAGGATCTGCTGCTGCGAGTAGGTCACCTCGACGATATTGTTGGCATCGAGTTGCTTGCGAAAGAAGGAGTAGTCGAGCTTCGACCGATTGCCGCTCTGACCGAAATAGATTAGCGCGACCACCGCCAGCATGATCACCAGGAACCATGCCGTGGAAATGGTCATCCGCGGTCGCGGTGGTTGAGCCGGGGCCCCGTTGGGACCGCGCGGAGGCATGCCTCCGCTGGGTCTGGGAAGGCCGCCGGGCACTGGATTATCCATGGAAAACCTTTTCAACTAAGTTATTGGCGTGCCAGCCGATTAAGCCGGTTCATAATCATACAACGCAAATCCAGCCTCCCTAGCCCTCCTGCCAATGGCGGCGGAGCCTTGACTCGCTAAATGGCCCCCTTCACGCAGGCTGGTTTCCGAGCAGGGCGCGCGATTCAAGCACCCTGGTGGCGTGGAAGCATTATACGGATCAAACCGGCAAAGTGACCGGCCAATCCGTCAAACCCGGGTCGCGGGCTCACGGAGAAACCCAAGCGCTTATAGGAAATGGCCGCTGACGGGCAATTCCCTGATCGGCCGCTACCGTTTGGAGGCCGAGTTGTCGGTCGACACGGCGGGATCCGTGCCCGGATTTCCTAGCGTGATGAGTTGACCGTTGGACCAGGAGACTTCGCGCAGCTTCTCTCCTGTGGGCTTCCAATAGATTTCAGTTCCCTCGACGCGCCCTTTCTTGAACGTTTTGACATGCGCTTTCCGGCCGTTATCAAACCATTCGGTTAGTTGGCCATCGACTTCGCCGTTGGTGAAATGCTGCTCTTTTAATGGCTTGCCTTCGGCTCGCCATAACGTCCAAACGCCGTTGGCCTTGCCGTCTTTGTATTCCTCTTGGGCGGTCAGCTGTTTACCCGTGGCGTCGTAGTATTTCCAAACGCCCGAACGCTGATCGGCGTGGAACCCGACCTCCTTCTCTTTCGTGCCGTCATCCCGAAAGATGGGCCAACTCCCCTCGAGTTTGCCATCGGCATAGGTTTGCGTTTTGCAAATTTTGCCGTTTTCGTGCCACGATGTGAACGCCCCCTGTCGGACGCCTTCGACATAGTTACCCTGCATGTACTTCTCGCCCGAGGGATACCATTCGACATACGGACCGTGATTGAGCGTCGAATCGTCGCTCATAATCCGCACGGTGCGGCGCATGCTCGGTCGCCCGTCGGGATATTGAGAAACCAGTTCCTTTAGCTGCACGAAGATCGGCGCCGCCCCGGCTGGCTTTTTCTCGTTGCCATCTTTGAGAAATTCGCTAATCGCGGATGGCGATTCATCGGCCGAGCTTTTCGTCGATGCGGAATCCGTGGCGTGGGCGGCCGGCGCTTTGGCGGCGTCGTCTGGTGTGGGCGTGGAATTTTTTTGACACCCGCTCAAGAGCGCGAGCAGGACCGCGAGATCCAAAAGGCGGCGTGGCCCGATATCGCCCAGGAAATTCCAACCGATCGATGATCGACGCCCTCGGTCCGCCATCCGAAATCACTCCTGTCTAGAAGACGCCGGAGAACTCCGGCCATGTCAAGTATTGCATGACCTCGGCGATTCGTCTACGACGCAGGGGAGCCTGGGAGAAGCGGAGAGTCCGCCGTTTTTGCTTCGCGGACTGCGCTAATGGGGACAGTCCCCGGCGGTTTTGTGGGCAGTTCCTACGGAGAATAGGGGCGGATACGCCAAATTAGCTGATGATTGTCCGGCCCATGTCAGTTAATCCTGCCGAATACTATCCGCGGACACGACCTACCGCTAAAGCATCAAGCGGCGCTCGATGACATGAAAAATGCCCGCCGCGACGTCTGTTTTTGAACCGGCGAAGGTCGCTATGATCGCTCCGTTGGGATCGAGAATTTCGACGGAATTGTCCGTCGCGCCGATCGCCGAGACGTGGTTGATGACCATCAGATCGCAGCTCTTCTTTTGCAGTTTCGTAAGAGCGCGGAACCGCGGATCCTCGCTTTCCAGCGCAAAACCGACGAGCCATTGACCAAGCCGTTTGCTCGCGCCGAGCGTCGCCACGATGTCGGGCGTTTCGTGCAGGTCCAAGCTGAGCGGCTCGCCCGTGCGGCGGATTTTTGCGGTCGCTACGCGAGCCGGTCGATAGTCGCACGGCGCCGCGACCCCAATCAGACCATCGCATTCGGCAAACACCTGCTGGCACGCCGCAAGCATTTCTTCGGTGGAAACGACGGGGATTATCCGAGCCGCCGAGGAGTAGACCACCTCCACGGGCCCGGTGACCACGATCACTTCATGGCCCACTTTAATGGCCGCCTCGACCAGAGCGGCGCCCATCCGTCCGCTCGAGGCGTTGCTAAGATATCGGACGGGATCGAGGTACTGCCGCGTCGGCCCACTGGTGATGAGCACTCGCGCCATGTCAAGCCTCGACGTACCCGGCGCCGGAATCGAGCAATCGCTCGATCGCCAGGCGAATCTCTTCGGGTTCCGACATTCGCCCGATGGCTTTAGTGCGGCAGCTCAACCAGCCCTCGCCCGGACCGACCATTTGCACGCCATCGGCTTTGAGCTGCGCGACGTTGCGCTGCACGGACGGCTGCCGCCACATCCGTTCGTTCATCGCCGGCGCCATCAGCACGGGACCCTTGAAGGTCAGATAGAGCGTGCTCAGGAGATCGTCGGCCAATCCGAGGGCCGCCTTGGCCATGAAGTTCGCCGTGGCCGGCGCGACACATAGCAAATTGGCGCCCGCCAAATCGATATGCGGCCCCAGAGGATGTTCCGCGTCGCCAAAGATCCGCCGGGCCACCGGTCGGCCGCTGAGGGCCTCGAACGTCGCGCGGCCGATGAACTTATGGGCGGCGCGAGTCATCACGACTCGCACGCCCGCCCCCCGTTGCACGAGTTGGCTCACGAGCGTAGCCGTCTTGTACGCGGCAATCCCGCCCGTGACGCCGATCACAATCTCACGACCGGTCATGGGAAATTGGCTGCCTGATCCGGGTGCCACTGCTGGCTTGTCCAGCAGTGTTTCTTCCACGTGTTCTTACCGGCCGCACTGTTGGACGAGCCAGCAGTGGCGCCCAGCGCTCTGCGGTTTTTTCCGCCGACGTTTACAGATTCGTAAGATCCAATTCCGCCGGTCCGCCCCCTTCGTCGTGCGCGCCCGTGATCCGCAAGTTCTTGGAGGTATCCAAATAGATTTTGTCCTGCATAATCTCTTGAATGACCAATTCCATTTTGTTCTCGGTCTCGAAGTCGACCAGTGGACGGCTGCCGGCGTTGAGCGCGACCAGACGCTTTTGGATCAGCGTCGAAAGCTTGAAACGACCACCGACCTTGTTGACGATCTCTTCTTCGCGAAGTTCATCTAGCATTGCGAGGGAATCTCCCACTGGTTGAGGATGTGCACGATATCGTCGACGGCCTGCTCGACGCTGAGGTTGAAAACCTGGTAGCGATATTGATCCGCGGCTTCTAATTCCCGGCGGGCTACTTCCAGGCGCCGCTCGATGGCGGCCTCGGATTCGGTGGCCCGATGGCGGAGCCGCCGCTCCAATTCGGCCAGCGTTTCCGGGCGGACGAAGATCGTCAGGGCATCGGGAAATTGCTGGAGCACGGCGCTGGCGCCCTGAACGTCAATCTCTAAGACTACCCACTTTCCGTCGGCTAATCTAGGGGTGACTTCGCTTCCCAGGGTGCCGTACCAATAGCCGCTGCCGAAGACCTCGAAGCACTCGATGAACCCGTCGGCGATTCGCCGCCGCTCGAAGTCGTCCGGCGTGAGGAAGTGATAATCGACGCCATTCTGCTCGCCGGGCCGGGGCGGTCGAGTCGTTGCGGATACGCTGTGCACGAGTTGCCCGCAGCGCTGGAACAGTTGCTTGACGATCGTCGTCTTGCCGGCGCCAGACGGTCCCGAGATGACGACAACCCGTCCCGTAGACATGTCGTGGACTCGCTGGTGATTGGGGGGCGTAACGGGCAGTTGCTCGATGATTTGCATGGGCAAAAACCCCTGGGCGAGCGTTATTCGACGTTTTGAATCATTTCGCGCAGCCGCTCGATCCCCGCCTTGATCTCGATCACATGCCGGGCAATTTGCACGTCGCCGCTTTTGGAGCCGATCGTATTGGTTTCGCGGCCGATCTCTTGGGTAAGAAATTCTAGCTTGCGGCCGGAGCTTTCCGGCAGGTTCAGGATCGTTTCGTATTGCTCCAAATGGCTGCGGAGCCGGACGATTTCCTCGGAAATATCGGACCGCTCGGCGAAGATGCTGATTTCGCGGATCACGTCGGCCGGTTCCAGGGCCACATCGTGCTCGGCCAGCACCTTTTTGAGCCGCTCTTCCAGCCGGCCGCGGTAGGCGTCGACCATCAGCGGCGCCCGCTCGGCGATGGAGTTTAGCTGCGTGTTGATCGCCGAGCAATTGCCGCGCAGGTCGGCGGCCATCGCCCGGCCTTCCTCTTCGCGCATCTGCGACAGGTTTGTCATCGCCGCGTCGAGCGTTTCGGAAATCAGCGGCCAATCGTCTTGAGCGGCGCCGGTGGGCGAATTTCCGTCGACCACTCCCGGAAGCTGGAGGAGGCTTTCGACGGCGGTCGGTCGCGGCAAATCCGATTGAGCGGCAAGCTCATTCAACTGCCGCCAATAACCGGCCAGTACGACTGCGTTCAAGCGGTAGGCGTCGGGCGACGATGCACGGTCGACCCGCAGGCTGATCTGCACCGTGCCGCGGCGAATCCGCTCGCGCATCAGCGCTTCAATCTGCGGCTCGAGGGCGTTATAGCCCTCGCTGGACCGATAGTTAATTTTGAAGTACCGGCTGTTGATCGTCCGCAGTTCGACCGACGCGGTAACGCCGTCTTGCTGGCGACGCGCTTCGCCGAATCCAGTCATGCTGAGCAGCAAAGGAAGCTCCTGAAGATTCGCGGCTCGCGGGCTATCTGGAAGAGTGGACTACTTGGAAGGACTGTCCGGTTTCTCCGCCGGCTTGGTGTCGGCCGGTTTGCTGTTAGCCGGTTTCGCGCCCTTTTCGTCGGTAGGGGCTTTATCCGTTTTGCCGGAGGTGGCGCCCTTGTCGTCGCTGGTTTTCGGTTTCGCTCCAGCACCGGGACCATCCACATCCTCCTTAGACGTCGATGTCGACTCGGACCCGCTGAACTTGCTCTTCGACACCGAGAGGGCCTTGTTCGAGATGATGCACATCACGATCCAGAACGCGGCGACGGCGAACGTGATCCGAGTGAATGTGTCGCCCGCCTTCGTGCCAAACGCGCTTTGGCCGCCGCCCGAACCCAGGGCCCCGGCCAAGCCCCCGCCGCGGCCCCGCTGAATGAGGATCACGAGGATTAGAAACAGGGCCGTCAGAACCAACACGATTCCCAAGAGAGTTGTCATGGCTGAAGCGTTTCCCGAAAATAAATGCGAGGTAGGTTGGTCTTGAAGGCAATATCCGGTTAAGCCTGGAATGCCTAGCTAGCGATTTTTTTGTGTCACTTGCGGCCGCAACCGGCGATGATTCCGAGAAAATCGGTCGCTTTGAGACTCGCGCCGCCGACTAAGGCCCCGTCGATGTTGGGCTGAGCGAGTAGTTCGGCCGCGTTGTCCGGT
This sequence comes from Pirellulales bacterium, assembly GCA_038210495.1. GTDB lineage: Bacteria > Planctomycetota > Planctomycetia > Pirellulales > DATAWG01 > JBBQWR01. Next base: position 43,461 of record JBBQWR010000017.1, on the reverse strand, counting down.
TTGACGCTGCCGCCATATTGAATTCGGACTGCGGCCGCAACCTCGGCATTGTAGCGGGCTTCCAGCATTTTGCGAAGGTCCAAATGCACCTCTTCCGCCTGGGCCGGGGTGGCGACTCGCCCCGTGCCGATCGCCCAAACCGGCTCATAGGCGATCACGACGGAGTGCATCTGCTGGGCGGTGACGCCCACGAGCGAACCGTCGAACTGCTCGCGGATGACGTCCGTCGTGCGGCCCGCTTCGCGCTCGGCCAGCAGTTCCCCAACACACACGATCGGAATCAACTTTGCGCCCAGCGCGGCGAGCACCTTTTGGTTCACGTCGGCGCTGGTCTCCTTGAAAACATGCCGGCGCTCGCTGTGGCCAAGAATCACATAGTGGCAGCCGGCGTCGACGAGCATCGACGGGCTAATTTCGCCGGTAAACGCCCCGCTCGCTTGATGGTACATGTTCTGGGCGCCAAGGCCGACCGACGAACCGTCGAGCGCCGCGCGAACGGCCTCTAAATAGACAAACGGCGGGCAGACGGCGATTTCGACCTCCTTAAACGGCTTCGCTCGTTGGGCGATCTCGGACGCAAGCGCCACGGCGGCCCCGTGGGCGAGGTTCATTTTCCAGTTGCCGGCTATGAACGGGCGTCGCATGGAGTGGGTCCTTTGTCGACCGCGTGAGCGATTCGATGAACGTTTTCGTTAGACGGCGGCGGGGACGCGGGCGGGCGAGATGGTCTTGTTCAGCAATGCCGCCAGCTTGCGAATCTGCTCGGCCAGCTCGGCATACTGATCGGGCAGCAGCGCCTGGGGACCGTCGGACAACGCTTCCTCCGGGCAATTATGGACTTCGATATGCACGCCATCGGCGCCGGCCGCCACGCCGGCCAGGGCGCAGGCTGGAATCAAATCGGGCCGCCCCGTGGCGTGGCTCGGATCGACGATTATCGGCAAATGCGATAGCGCTCGAACGCTGGGCACGGCGGCGACATCGTACAAATTGCGAGTCGCGCTGTCGAAGCTTTTGACGCCCCGCTCGCACAAGACGACATTCGGATTGCCCTGCGAGAGAATATATTCGGCGCTCATCAGGAGATCTTGGATTGTGGCGCTCATCCCGCGCTTGAGCAGCACGGGTTTGCGGGTTTGACCGACTTCGGTGAGCAGCACGAAGTTCTGCATGTTGCGAGCGCCAATCTGAATCATGTCGGCATACTCGGCCACGAGTTCGACGCGGCGGGGGTCCATCACCTCGGTCACGATCGGCAGGCCGTGCTTCTGCCCCGTCTCGCGAAGAATCTTCAACCCGTCTTCGCCCATGCCTTGATAAGCGTAGGGACTCGTGCGAGGCTTAAACGCGCCGCCGCGGAGAATGTTCGCGCCGGACTTGCGAATCGACGCTGCGATGAGGTCCATCCGCTCGGGATTCTCGACGGCACAAGGGCCGGCGATCATGCCCAAGAATCCGCCGCCGATTTTGACCCCCGCCACGTCGACGATCGTCGGCTCCGGTTGGGCCTCAATGCTGGCCAACTTGAATGGCGGCAGCACCGGAATGACTTCCGATACGCCGGAAATCGCTCGAATCGGGCTGACCTGGGCCTTGGCCTCATCGCCGATGACGCCAATCACCGTGCGATAGGCGCCGCGACTGAGATGTGTCCGCAGGCCGAGCGCTTCGACCCGCTCGATCACATGCTGTATCTGCTCTTCCGTGGCGTGGGATTTCAAAATGATGATCACAGGGCAAAAGTCCAGGAATTGGGCGTTGGCGAAGCGGTATTGGATGCGGCAAAGGCTAGTCTAATTGAAGTTGGATCGGGCAGTAAGGCCGGGGAGCCCCGTCAATAGGGCGATCCGCGCCATCCGAACGAAGGCGACCTCGCGGCCTCGTTGGGTAACTGAGCAGATGATCCAGTATGCGATCATCGAATAACACCCCGATGCCGTATTGATATTCAGTTTTCCGAGAATTAAACTCTAGCACCGACTCGACCACTAAACACGCAGATAGTAGGCGCCCCACAATGCACGGCCGATTGCGTTTCACCGTCGTCAGTTTCTGTCTGACTCTTTCGGCGGCCAGTATGCTGTTTGCCGCCGACAGTCGGGCAAAAATCCCCGCGCCGGAGGCCGGCGTCGAGGCGGAGGCAAGCAGGCTCGTCAAAGAGGTCTACGCCGCGGAGTGGGCCGCCGCCAAGACGCCGGCCCAAAAGCAAGCGCTTGCCAAAAAGTTGCTGCAAAAGGCCCGCGAGTCGGCCAGCGACAAACCGGGGCAATTCGTGCTGCTGCGAATGTCGAAGGAGCTTGCCCTCCAGGTTCCCGACGCTTTGACCGCCTTCGAAGCGATCAACGAATTGGAAAGGCTTTTTGTCGTCGATGCCTTGGAGATGAAGGCCGATACCTTGGCGAAAGTTGCTCGCTCGGCATCGTTGCCGGACCATCATCGGGCGGTTTCGCAGAAGGCCGTCGAAGTTTCTGAATCCGCCGCGCTTCAGGGAAACTACCTAGTTGCCAAACAGGTCGCCGATCTCGCTGTGAGCGAAGCACACAAGAGCAACGATGCCGCCTTGTTGAAGCAACTCACGGAGCATAAGGCCCGGGTGGACGAACTGGCGAAGGCGTTCGAAGAAGCCAAAGCCGGCCTGGATATTCTCGATAAGAGCCCATCCGATCCAGCAGCCAACCTCACGGTCGGCAAGTATTACTGCTTTGCCGAAGACAATTGGAAAAAAGGATTGCCGATGCTCGTGCTGAGCGGCGATCCGGCGCTGAATCCACTGGCCGAGACGGAAATCAAAGGCGTCACCTCGACTGACGACCAAGTCAAGCTGGCCGATCGCTGGCTGGGCGCGGCCGAAGCGCAAAAGGGTTCGGCGAAAAAACAGCTTCAACTGCGGGCCGTCTATTGGTATCGCCTGGCCTCGCCGAACCTGACGGGGCTGGCCAAAGACAAAGTCGCCAAGCGGATTGCGGACAACGATCCGCCCGTCTGGATCGACGTGACCTATAGGATTGATCCCGCGAAGCACGCGATTAAGGGCGATTGGCAGATGACCAAGGACGGGATCACGATCAAGAATGCTTTTCAATCGCAAATCACCTTACCTATCAAACTGTCGGAGAACTATCAGCTTGAAGTCGAATTTGTTCGGCTGGCCGGCGCCGGCGACGTCGTGGTGGCAATCCCTGTCGGGACCCGACACTGCGACCTCCTGTTAAGCGGGTGGGGAGGCGCCGCTAGCGGCATCGGGATGATTGACGATAAGTATCCTGACAACAATACGACGACCGTCCGTCCGGGAACGCTCGAAAACAATCGCAAATACAAATTGCATGTCAGCGTCAAACGTGAGCTTGAGAAGGTGGCCGTCACCATCGAACTCAACGGCAAAGAGTTTACGAAATATCAAGGTCCCTTCTCGACCTTGTCTGCATTTTGGCAAGCCCCTGCGAAAAACTTTGCCGCGCTCGGCGCCGGCGCCGATGCGACCGTCGCCTTTAGCAATGTGCGAGTAATGCAGCAGTAAATTGCGACAAAGACCGCTTAGAGGGTCGTGCGACATGATTACGATTACCTTTCCGGATCGAATTACGGAAAAGCGAGCCTTGGCGTACTTGTTGGGGCGTTTCTCGGGGCGCGTGACGCGATCCGGCGAGCACCTCGTTCCCGAAGCGGCGCTCGAAGCGCTCGCGGAGCAAAACATCCCGTTCGCCGTCAAGGGCAAGGCCAGCTAAGAGCAGCAAGTGGCGGCGTTACGAGGTGACGCTCCCGCTCCAGTTCAATGACGGACGGGAGTTGCCCGAGTGGCTCGCGGAAGCCGTTCTCGGCGTGGTGGGCCATTTCGGGGCCGCAAGTTACGAGACCCCAAAAGGTCGAAGGGCAGTGGCGCCACGGCGGCATCGCTTACCGAGACAATCTGGTGAAAATCATCGTCGATATGCTGGACACGGTCGGCAATCGAAAATGGATGAAGACCCTCAAGGCCGGTTGGAAATCGCGTTTAAAGCAATTCGAACTCTGGATGGTTAGCTACCGAACCGAGATCGATTGAGCCACTCAGATAGCGAAATTTTTTTCCCGCATTTGATCGTGGTGATTTTCCACCAGAAATAGCCCAGAACTTTCAGATACCAGGACAGGGGGGCTTACCCCGCCCTGCTCGCCGGTTAGTCGACCGGCGTCGTCTTGGCATACGAACCGAGGACCACCAGTCGCACGCAGCGGCGGTCGAGCAGTTCGATCGCCTTGCGCAATCGCGGTTCTTGCTGATGCCCTTCGGTTTCGATGAAGAACAGATAGCCCCCTTCGGGTTTCGGAAACGACTCGATCCAGGTGAGATTGATTCGCGCCCGCTCGAAGATCGCCAAGGCCTTGGCCAACTCACCTGGCCGATGGGCGATCTCGAACATCAGGGCCGACTTGTCGTTGCCCGTGCGATCGGCGGAATGATTGCCGATGATCGCGAACCGAGTCAGATTTCCGACTTGATCTTCGATGTTCTCGGCCAGCACGTTCAGGCCGAAATGCACGCCCGCTTGAACGCTGGCGATCGCCGCGGCGCCGGGTTTGTCTTGAGCTAGCTGCGCGGCGGTCGATGTGCTCGTGACCTCCACGGTGCGCGCGGTCGGCAGATGCTTGGCTAGCCAGTTGCGACACTGAGAGAGCGCCTGCGGTTTGCTGTAAACTTCTTGGATCTCGCTCCGACTGCACCGGCCGAGTAGATGGTGGTGGATGTGCAACTGCACCTCCCCACAAATCTTGGCGGGCAGGCGCGTGAACATGTCGAGCGTGTCGGTGATTCGGCCATCGGTCGAATTCTCGATCGGCGCCAAACCATAGTGGGCGTGGCCGCGGTTGATTTCCTCGAACACGGCGGCAATGCTGCCGACCGGAATGAGTTCCACGGCCTGGCCAAAGCGGTGGATCGCGGCCAAATGCGTGTAGCTGTAGACAGGACCCAAATAGGCGACGCGCAGTTTCTTCTCGAGCGCCCGGGATCCGCTGATGAGCTCGCGAAACACGGCCCGCAGATTGCAATCGGGCAGCGGCCCTTTGTTGAGCGTCGCGACCCGATTGAGCACTTCTTCTTCGCGAGCCGGATCGTACGCTTCGTGTCCCGATGTCTCCTTGATCAAGCCGATGCGATGAGCCAGCTTCGCCCGCTGGTTGATGAGCGTGACGAGTTGCCGGTCGACGTGATCGATCTTGACCCTCAGACCGGCGATGGTCGGTTTGGCGAGGGCCTTGGCCGATTTGTCGATTGATTTATCGAGCTTAATTGTGGACTTTTCAGCGGACGTTTCGCCGTTTTTTTCGCCCGCCAGCTTTTCGTTCGCGCCGCGTTCGTTCGCGGGGCGGTCTGTAGACGAACTGCGGTCAGGAGGGCTTTTGTCCGATGATTTCACCTTGGCCATGGGAATGCACGCGGGACGACAGAGGGTCGGCTAGCCAACGGTTGGATGGGTCTTCGCCGCGAAATGACTGCGCGCGGCATCGCTCTGCGAACGCGAGTCTCTTGTACTGCCAGCATATATGGATGTCAAGGAGCGCAGAGGCGAGCGGCGGGCGGTTAGTGTCTGACCAAACCGGTTCGCTACCGGTTTCACAACAGGCGCGCGAACCCAAAGGAACTCCGCGGGACGCTTGCTTCAATGCGATGAACGAGGGGGGAAGACGAACACTTCTCCGGAGCAAAAAAAAAGGAGGGCCCCGTGAATTCAGGGCCCCCCTTTAATTTCCAATGCTGCGGCCGATTAGACTCCGGCCTTCAGGTCGGCGAGGTAAGTCGCCAAGTCAGTTTGAAACTGGGTTTGGGCCACGGTCAGGGCGGCCTGATCGATCGCAAGGGTCGCCTGGGCTGCGACAACGCCCGGGTCGGCGTTGATGGCGGCCTTCACGGCCGCTTCGGCTGCTTGGACCGGAGCTAGGTCCGTCACCAACTGGGCTTTGGCTGCGGTTAGCGTGGCCTGAGCGGTCGCTAGGGACGCCTGGGCCGCGACAACGCCCGGATCGGCATTGATGGCGGCTTTCACGGCCGCCTGGGCTGCTTGGACCGGCGCGAGGTCCGTCGCCAACTGGGCTTTGGGGGCGGCCAAGTCGGTGGAGAGCGTGGTCTGAGCCGCAGTCAAGGCGGCTTGATCCGCCGCGATTACGGTCGCGACTGCTCCACTGCGCGTGTCCACTCGCAACTGATGTTCGGCAGATTCCACCGCCGGTCCGTCGTTTTGATACACGGCATGGATAGCAGCACGATCGGCTTGAATCAACGGTTGGGCCGTGGCGATCGCAGCCTGGAGTGTCGCTTGAGCGGTCGTGACCGGCGCGGTGGTCATTGCAGCACGCTCCGCAGCCTCGACTGCCTCGTAGGCGTTATGGACGGCGATCCTGCCCGCCCAGATCGCGGAGAAATCGGCCTGGATCAACGGTTGCGCCGTGGCGATCGCGGCCGTGAGAGCCGCTTTGGCGGTCGTGACTGGCGCGGTGCTCAGCGCGGCGTGAAACGCAGCCTCGACGGACTCAGCGTCGTTGTGGACAGCCGTTCTATTCGCCTGGACGGTGACTGAATCCGCAGTGACCGTCGCGAAGATCGCTTGATCGACTGGGGTCGGATTGGGGGGAAGCGGCGGGATACGACCGCCAAATCCGGGCGAATGCGACAACATTTTACGCGATTCGAGCGTCTCGAAGAAACCTCTTCGCGTCTTTGATCGCGCTCCAACTCTGACTCTGTTCTCATTCATCGCGAATCTCCTTCTCTAAAAAAAATCGTCGGTCGCCTTGCCTGCGAAACGACGCACGGAGGCTTGAGAATAATTCAAGCGTGCCTTTGGCTTAGCAAAAGTCGCGCCCTCATCTTCTTCACATACACATTTCCTGCATGGGATGTTTCGAGCCGTTCAGCGAGAGTCACTGGCGTGAGATTCTTCGATTGAACGTATCTACCACAGCGGACGTGGCCCGTGGAATGTCTCTCGTGAGGCGCGGCTTGAGACACTGGCGAGACACAATTTGTCTCCGAGCCCCGGTCAGCGTCCGAGAATCGAGAATCGACATTTCCTATTGGGGTTGAGGCTGGCACTCTGACTCCAGTCGCTCGATCGCTGGCAACGAAATTTTGGAAAAGTGTGGCAACCCCCTCTGGAAATCGATATGCTAAAGTGGCGTTACGGCCGAGCGATCGACGAACGTCGGCTAGGCCGGGTCGTGTCTCCCGGCGCCCCATCCGTTCCACTGCTGGACAAAGCAACGAGGTTTTTCCCATGGCTCTGCGATTCTGGACCGTGTTGGCGTCGACATTAGTTTTGGCCGGTTCGACTTACGCCGCGGCGCCTCAGTCGCAGCCGAATTATACAAATCCCAAAACGCAGCCGGGCCAGCCGCCGAAAAAAGAACAGCTCACCGCCAAGGGTGAATTCGACGCCGCCGCGCCGACTGGCATTAAGGCCCAATTGAACGGCGAGACTTGGGCCGTCATGGTCGTGACTCGCGACAAAGATCCGAAAAACCTTACGAAAGTCCACGTCGTCGGCACGGCGGAAGCCGATTTTCTGGCGCCGCAAATGTACGTGCGGTTCAGCGGCGAATTCGACAAGAAGGGCAAAGCCACAGCCGAAATCAAAGATCTCGAAATTTTCTTTCCCGACGATAAGAACCTCGTCGGCGCCAATCCGACCGGAAACGGTTTCGACGACCCGGGCGCGAAGAAGGCCGCTAATGCAACGACCGCCTATGCGATCGCCGGTGTCATCACGGCCGTGAAGAAAAACAATATCACCGTCAATTGCGGCACGTTCACGGCCAAGGCCGACGTCGCCGCCGACGCCAAGATCAAAGTCGATGTGCCCAATTTCAATTGGGCCTCGCCCCAGGACAAGATCGAGGTCAAAGGCTGGTACTACAACAAAGGCTATGTGGTCGCCAACGAAGTCAATATCGCACTATCTCAACCGCTGACCGCCCCCAAAAAACGTGGAGCGACTCATCCGGTTTCGGATAAGACCAAGGCGGCGGGCGATAAGACGACTGGCAAGATCGATTCCAAGAAAACCGATGACACGGCCGACGAGAAGAAGCCCGACGACAAGAAAGCTGACGACAAATCGCCCAAGAAACCGGCTGATGCTAGCAAGCCGGACGCCGCCGACGCCACGAAGGCCGATCCCAAGGCCGACGCGAAGTAATTTGCGCGGCCCTCCTACTTACTACATATTTCCCGTGACGGCCGCAGTTGCGGCAGGCATTGATTTGGGCCAGGCTGTCTCAAGGGCCCCGAGCTTGACTGTCACCTTATGATCGCCGGCCCCATCGGGATTGAGAATTCCCAGTTCCACCGAATCGCCCGGACGCTTGGCGATGATCGCGCGCTGGACATCGATGATGAGGCGCACCGGTTTGCCGTCGGCCGAGATGATCAGGTCATCTTTTTTCAGTCCTCCGCGAGCGGCTGGGCCATCGTCCTGCAGCCGGCTGAGCACCAGTCCATCGGTCTGCGGCGGGAATCGGCCCAAAGCTTTGCCGTCTTGTTGCCAGAGTTCTTCGACCGCGGCGCCCATTGTCGGAGTTGCTGCCGTTTGACGATGCTCGAAAAGGGACTGGGTGGCGGCGAGTGGGGCGACGAACGCGATGCCGACCGGCACGCCCCCCTGCGACATCACGCCGGATTGGACGCCGAGCACTTCTCCGTCGCTGTTTAGCCACGGCCCGCCGGACATACCGCTGGGAATCGTGGCCGCGAACAAGAGCGTCTCAACATAATGCTCTTCGTAGTATTCGAACGCCGGCGACTCGCAAGCGACTTTGCCGTCGAGCAAAACGCCGTGCCGATAGAGCGGAGCGCCGAAGCAATAGACCTCCGTGCCCGGGGCCGGCATTCGCTGGGCAAAGTTCAACGCCGGCGCCTCGCGCTGATTGAGCTCGACCTTTAAAAGCGCCAGATCGTGCCCCAGGTCGACGGCGATCACCTTGGCTGGCAATCGGTTTAGCGATGGCGAATTGATCTCGAGTCGCCGGCCTGGCTTTTCGATGACATGGGCGGCCGTCATCACCAGCCCGCTTTTGTCGGCAAACCAGCCGGACCCGCTGAGATGACCTTCGACGAGCACCTCGACGCCGGCAGCTTTTGCCCGTTGGTAGACCTTCGTGGCGACGGAATTATCGACTTTGCTTTGGGCTCGCGCCGAACCGGCCATCAGAGCAACGGCGAGCGGAAAGCACCAGAGTGCCGTTCGCGAAACGAGATGCATCGGGGGGCCTTTCGGAGCGTCGCTTGGGCGAATGAAACGCGCCGCGATTATGATTCGTGAGTCCGACGGCCACAAGGAAGAAACTCTGTCGCTCCGGGGCTTCGGCGAGGACGCCTTCAGCCCCGGGCACCCGGTGCGTGGCGTCTAAAGTGACGCGAATCGCTCGCGTTATATTTCATAACTGGCGGTTTGATCGTCGTCGGTCCGTTGCGGCGGCGTGGCAACGCGGTCTTCGAGTTCGCCGTCGAATTCTTCCGCCGACCAACGATGCCGCATCCCGCGCATCGCGGCGCGGCGGTGCGGAAGGTCGGCTCGATGACGCCGGGCCAACGCGCGGCGCGGCGCGAGTTCCACCGGTTCGGGCGGAAGCAAATCGGCCACGATCGGTTCCGCCGCCGGGAAAGGCTCAGGGAATTTGACCGCCAGCGGGGGGCTGATCACCGTGGTCACTGGAGTGGCGTCGGGCGGCGCGACATAGATCGGCTCTTCCTGTTCGATAAGCACGGGCGGATCGAATTCGACGATCGCCGGCTCCGCCATCGGAGGTTTTGTCGCTCGCGGCTTGCGGCGACGGGGCGGTTCGAATTCTTGTGCCTCGGGAGGCAACTGCAACGGCGCCGTCCATTGGGGCTCTGGCAAATCGCCCAGATCACTGTTGCTAGGCAGACGGCGGACATCGGCGCCCAGTCGCTTGAACATTGCCGCCAAGTGCTCGTGGCAGGTGAACAGCAGCATTTGATGCCCGGCCGCCGCGAAGTCGCAAAGCGTTTCGGCGGCCAACTTCGCTCGGTCTTCGTCGAAGTTGACCAGCACGTCGTCTAGCACCAGCGGCATCGTCGCTCCACGCTTACCGTATGAATTGGCAAGCGCTAGTCGCAAACTGAGGAACAATTGCTCTCGCGTGCCCCGGCTGAGCACCTCGACCGGCAGCGTCGCGCCGCTGGCGTCGTCGACCCGCAAGATATCTTCTTCCATCGGCGTCCAGACTCGCGTGTAGCGGCCGGCCGTCAGTCGCGAAAGATACACCGACGCCTCGCGGAGCGTCTCCGGCTGGCGCTCGCGCTCGTAATGCAGCCGAATCGAATGCAACAAGCTGCCGGTGACCGCGAGCACTTGCCAGTTATGGATCGCTTCGGCCAAACGCTGTTGGACGATGCCCAGTTCCAGTCGACGCCGGCCGATGCGTCCATCGTCGGAGAGATGCTTGAGCTGTTCATTGAATTGACCTCGCTGCTCGAATAGACTGCCGAGCGTGGCTCTGGCGCCGTGCAATCGCTGCGACATTTGCGTTCGCTGCTCGGACAGATGCTGCCGGGCGGCAGGCGCTAGCAGCAGCGACACGTCGGCTTCGCTGCATACGCCCGCGCAGGCCGTGGCGACTTCTCGGTCAAGCAGTTCGCGCCGGCGATGCAACTCGTCGAGTTGGGCACGCTCGGTCGCGCGGCGGACGAACTCGGCCTCGTCGACGACTTGAGCAAATCGGAGCAGTCCCAGCCGATGGCGCTCCAAACGTCGCAGTGCGCGGGCCGTCTTGATCTTCAACCGACGATAGTGCCGCTGTTTCTTGACCAGGCCGTCTCGCTTGCCGATTAGCGATTCTTGCTCGGTGACCAGTCGGCGCAATTGGCGAAGTTGCTCGCTCGCCCGCGGGCTATCGGGTTTAACGCCCGCATCGAGAAACAGCGGTTCGATCCGGCTGGTGAGAGATGTCAGTTCGCGAATGCGTTTGTCTCGCTCCTCGCGTGCTTCGCGCAATTGCTGTTCGGACTTGGCGCGACCGGAATGGTGGCGAATGAGCTGCGCGATCTGGGATGGCGTGAACTTGGGCGACAATCCGGCGGCCACGAGGGCGGCCTGCCAGCGACGATGCGCGGCCTTCAAGGTATCGCGAGCTTGAGTGGCCCGATGGTCGGCCGATTGCACGGTTTGATCGGCGGCGCCGCGTTGGGCTTCGAGCGGCATGAGCTGTTCGAGCTTGGCGAGCGCCGCTTCGGCCGTTTGCAACCGGGAAGTGAGCGAACCTCCGCCGGCCGGCAATTCGGCATCCAGCGCGTCGCGTTCATTATTGGCTTGTTGCGTTTGGGCGTCGAGCAGCGTGAGTTGTTTGCGAGTGGCTTCCAGGTTTTGAGCCACGGCGTTTTCCAAAAACCATTTGGCCGCCGCAGCCGCGCCGAAGGCCAATAGCCCCAACAGCGCCAGCGGCCAACCGCCCGGGACCGATGGCAAGAACAAACCGGCCAAGAGCATCAACACACCCAGGACAAAGACACCGCCCAGCGACGCCAAAATCCAGGTCGGCAATATCTGTTTTTCGAGCAGTTCGTGCGATTGCTCTTCGAGGTCGGCCCGATGTCGGGACATGCGGTCCAACCGGTCTTCGAGCTGCACGCGGCGGCGAAGCAGAGCCGCCTGTTCGCCGGTCTTCTCGACGGCCGCTTTGAGATCGGTTTGGCCAGAGTCGGCCAGTGACTTTTCAAGATCGGCGAGCTGGCCCTTGGCTTGAGCCTGGGCCTGCACAATGGCGACCCGCTCGGCTTTCGCGGCCCGAGTAGCGCGGCGCAGTTCCACAGCCGGCTTGCGCAGGGCGACGAGCGTGCGGTGAGCCACATGGGCCGACGCCGCTTCGCGCGATGTGGCGGCCAATAGTTTATCCGACTTGGAATCCGCGGTTTTTGCCGTCGGCGACGGCACAGCGTTGATTGGCCCACCGCCGTTTGTCGCCACATGGCCGTTGGCTTTATGCAGAGCTTCCAACTCGTCGACTGCGGCCTGCGCATCGCGAACCTGTTGCTCGGCCGTGCCGATCCAAGCCTCGTTCTCGGCCAGGGCCTGAATCCGCGGAGCATGTTTCCAGAGCGATTCATTGATCTCGATCGCCGCGATCTCGTCGCGGAGCCTGCGCCGGCGGCGGACGATTTTCTTGAGGCGCAATTCCGCCGCGGCGCGGCGCGACTTGATCTGCTGCATCCGAGCAATCGCATCCGGCGGAAATGCGCCGGATGGCAAGTGCGTCGCCAATTGCTCGTTGAGCGCCGCTCGCGCTTGCCAACGGTCGGCCACCGCGATCGCTAGTTCGACGAGCTTCGATTGTCGTTCGATATCAGTGAGTTCGGCTTCCGCTCGGGCGATGGCCTCGGCCAATCTCTCGCGGTCACCGGCCAGATGCCAGTGCCGGCGGGTCAACGTGCCCAACTCATCCAACTCGGCCGTCAACTTGTCGCGCTGCGTGATCAGATCGGTGATTTGCGATGGTCGCTCATCGGTCGCCAGCAGACGAGAGCGAGAGGTCTCCAGTTCACGGCTGACATCGGCCAGCGAGACTCGATCGAGGCCGGTGGACAAATCGTAGAGCAGCCGGGCCGCCGACGCCCCGTCGAGCGAACGAATTGCTTGCAGTTCGTCGAGCCCCACCGCGAACACATTTCGAAAAATTGGCTCGTCGACCTCGCCCAACAATTCGCGCAGTTGCGCCTCGCTATCCGTCGTTCCGTGGGGGCCGACAAGCGAAACGTCTCCCAGCGGAAATTCTGACCGGTCCATGCGGGTGATTCGATATCCGCCGCCGGCCGTCTGGATTCCCAATGTCCCACCGCCGAGCGATGATCGCAGGGGCGGCAAATAGCGGCTGCGGCGATCTGGCGTGAAGCCGTAGAGCATGCCCCGAGTGAATTCGAGGATCGTCGTCTTGCCGGCCTCGTTCGGTCCGTAGTACACGTTCAGACCGCTGGACAGCGCTGGCAGTTCCAGCCCTGTCCAGATTCCGAATCCTTCGATTCGTAGATCGGTAAATTTCATGACGAGAATTCCTTTGATCCGGCAATTGCCACATGACCGGCAGGTTCATGAAAGGCGCCATCCGAGTACGATTCGTCGGGGTGCAACAGGGCAGCGCCCAGCGCGGCCGCCTCTCGAACGACCGCCGAGCGACGCGCGGAATCGGTTACCGTCAATTGGGCCGCCAATGCCCCGCCCTGCAATCGTTCGGGAATAAACCAGGCCAGATTCAACGAGTCGCCGCCCATGAGTTCGTGTTGTTTCGCGGCTCGAAGATATTCGCCGAGCAATGTGTCCTGCTCGAACCAGTCGCTGGGCGGACTCGGAGAGTCGATTTGAATCGAGACGGTCCAGGCGGGCATGGGACGGAAGCCGAATTCCTTTTGCAGCGCCGCGGACAGGTCGGCCGCCAGCGACTGGGCGTGGGCTCGTCTCAGCAAGGCGCCTTCGCCGCCGATCGTCCAACTGACGAAATGCGCTCGATCGGGCGCCGCTGCGATCACGGCCAGGATCTGTTCGTGCATCGCTAGTTCCATGTCGTCTCGCTGCATCTCGCCGGTGACGTCGAGCCGCAGTTGATGCCAGCGAATCGTGTCTGTCGACTTTGCTGTAAGCCGGGCCACGCCGCGCTCGTCCACTTGCACCAGCGTGCATCCATGAGGCCCGATGTCGGCGGGACATCGGCCTTGTGGGCTGCCCGCATAATGGGCGACCCGAGGAGGTAACGACAAAGAGAGCGGCGTCGAAGTGCTAATTCGCCCCCCCATAGCCCAATAGTGAACCGGCGCTTCGGCGATCGCGCGAGTATCGAATTGATCTGGCACGACGGCGATGGAAAAACTGGCGTTGTTAGAATTCACCGGACTAACGACCGGCGGCGTGAAATCGGCGAGCGTCACGCTCGACGCCGGCACATGCCCGTTATCGATCGCACGATCCAGCCCGCAGCCGGCGATTTGACAGATCGGGTCGCCGCGACGAACGTGATCGCGCCGACCAACTTGGTGGGCCGGAAACAAGTGCAAGTTTTCCGGCCAGCGAAGTTCCGGCGGCCAATCGTGCCGCCCATCCAAGCTTGTCGTGGCCCAATAAATGGCTATGTGACGCTCGGCGAGTCGCTCGAATTGCGACTGCAAAAACGCGAGTCCTCGCGGGCCCGCCAGATGGGGATCGACCAAATTGCCGACGAGCAGCAGAAAGTCAACATCCTCGGCAATGGCGATGTCGAAAACGTGCGCCGCGGAGCGATAAGCCGATTCGACGAGCAGCTCAACGAGGTGGTCCGGCGCGCCGGAAAAACCGTGAGGCGGCGTCTCGAGATGAAAATCCGAGGCCTGCACGAAACGAAATGGCTTTGGCGCCATAAGACAAACGCCTCCCTGCGCTCAACTTAGTACCCGACTATGGCTGGGTAGTTTAGCGGAGATTGGCGGGTTGTGCTACGGCGGTTAGGCGGCCGGACGGGAGGATATCTCGAATAGAGCCGGGCACGATGTAAACGGTGGATAGTTAATTTCGACCCGTCCCCCGCTTACTTCGCGCGCGGCTCTAACGGCGGCGTCGTGCGCGGATCCCCACTGCAGCGCCCGCCTATCGCAACAGTAAAATCGTGCCGATCACGGCCGCCGTCTCCGCGGCGCCTGCATCCGCTCGCAGCTGAAATCTCTCGTGTTGCAGATAGGCCGGGCTGCCGGGGCGGTAGTAGCCCAGCGTGTAGACGCATTCGCTCGGCGGATGCACGACCATCTTGTAGGGCAGCAGGGGAATCGTGCCGAAGAAGTGCGCGGCGGAGACTAGCGGTTGCAGGCAGCCTCCCACGCGATATCCGTAGCGTTCGAGATTGACCTCTTCGAAGTACAACGGCTGATGGCAAAAGCCCGAGGCTTTCCAGTAGTAGCTATATTCCATCCAATTGCGACTTTCAGACGCCGGCGCCAACGTCACGCCGGCCCTGGCGAACCGGGGCGCTGCCAGATCGAGGGGCGTTTCACCCGGTGGCTGAGCCATGTTGAGGTTTACGACGCCGATCGGCTTGATGCCGGCGTCGGTGTCGTCGACGCTGGGCGCCGGACCGATTGGCTTGCCGGGCGAGGTTTCTTCAGGCTGTGCGACCTTTTGGTACAGTGGGCCGCTCGTCGGCAGTGGCCCCGGCTCGACCAATCGCAGCGCGCTCGGCGCCCCGGCGAGCGGGCTTACGCCATGGAGCCGGTTCATCCGCGGACGA
Organism: Pirellulales bacterium; assembly: GCA_038210495.1. Lineage (GTDB taxonomy): Bacteria > Planctomycetota > Planctomycetia > Pirellulales > DATAWG01 > JBBQWR01. Next base: position 28,227 of record JBBQWR010000017.1, on the reverse strand, counting down.
TATTCCTGAGCGGCTGCAATGCCGTCGCCGCTCACCGTGTGACCGTAGGTCCATGCTCCGACCATCAGCATTGTGGCTAGGACCGCGCGAGCCGTCGAGCGAAATTGTCCGGCTGTGGAAATGGCGTTCATGGTTGCGTTCACGTCGGGGAGATTTGCTTGAGGTGACGATTGTGCCTTGCAGTCCGGCCGATCCGGTGAACCCGGGTCGTACCGATTTTTTCGTCTGTGTGGGCTACCGCTATTTGGTCTGCGGTAATTTGTCGGATTAGCCGGTATTACAGTGAGAATCGTTGCAGACGGATTAGCCCCTACAACTGGCGCCAACCAAGGCGCAGCGCACGGCAGTAAGCGCTGGATTGCGGAGTTCCGCCCGCGGGGCGCTTATTTCGTGCGCGGTTCTCGGGGGAATTTTCCGATCCCGCAGATTCCTCCGCCTAGCGCCGCGGCGCCTGTCGTATTGGCGGTGAGTCTTCTGACGAAGTTGCGGCCCAAGCGTCGATAAGCGATGAGCGGACTACGTGTCGCTAAAGTCGGCGAAGTGGCCGGCACGGGGGGTTTCTATCCGTTAGAGTTGAATTGGCCCCCGAACGGGCACGAAAATTGGCTGATTTGCCCTTTTTCCCTTAACTTACCAATCAAATTATTTGACATAATCGGACCGGCGACCGGATAATGAACATTCGCCAACCGGCCCGTTTTGGCCCTTCTTTTCCCGCGTGGCTGGCGAGGCCCTTAACGGAGTGAAATGGATGGGATCGCGCCACTGGTTCAAGTCGCTGCTGGGCCTAAGTCCGGAGACAAAGGTCGAGCAAGCGGAAGGCTCTGGCTCCCTCATGCGAACGAACAAATCCGCCTCGACCCAGCGCAAGCGGCGATTGGAAACCGAGCACCATCGCCGGCTTCGCGAAGACTCCTATGTTCCGCTCGAAGTCGGGCGGCTCGAGGAGCGGCGGGTGCTCAATGTGGCCCCCATCCTCTCGGGCGCCAATAATCTGGCCTCGGTCGCCAAAAACGTCAGCAGCGCCAGTAACAATGGCACGCTCGTCTCGACCATCGTGGCGGGAAAGATCACCGACGGCGACGCGGGCGCCAAATCGGGCGTGGCCGTCACACACGTCGATAACACCCACGGCGTTTGGCAGTATTCCATCAACGGCGGCAACAGCGGCGCTTGGCAAAATTTCGGCAACCCCAACGTCGCCAATGCCCAACTGTTGGCCGCCGACGCCAACACGCTGATTCGATTCGTGCCCACGGCCGGCTACTCGGGCTCCGCCTCGATTACGTTCCAGGCCTGGGATCAAACCACGGGCACGGCGGGCAATACCGGAATCGCGGCCGTAAACGGCGGCACAACCGCCTTCAGCACGGCCAACGCCAACGCCAGCATCTTGGTCAACGACGCGCCGGTCCTCAGCGGCGCCAATCCGTTCACTTCGATCGCCGAAAACGCCACGACCAATGGCGGCACGCTCGTCTCCGCGTTGATCTCGGGGCAAACCAGCGACGCCAATGGCAATTCGGTCGGGATCGCGGTCACGGCGCTCGATTCGACCCATGGGACTTGGCAATTTTCGACCGACGGCGGCAACAGCGGCTCCTGGCAAAACTTCGGCGCCGTGTCGACCAACTCAGCCACCCTGTTAACGGCTGCTGCGGGCACGTATATCCGGTTCGTCCCGAACACGAATTTCATTGGCACGGTCTCGCCTGCCATCACGTTTCAGGCTTGGGATCAAACGAGCGGCGCCGAGGGCTCTTCGGCCGACGCGACGACGAGCGGCGGATCGACGGCTTTCAGTTCCGCCAGCGCAAGCTCGGCGATCACCGTCGATACCCCGCCGACCATCACCGGCGCGATGGCCGGACAAACGACGACCGACGACACGTCGAAAACACCCTTTTCGGGCGTCACGATCGGCGACACCGCCACGACCAACCCGACGTTGACAGTCATCGTGACGCTCGACAACGCCGCCAATGGCCAGTTCATCGCCGGATCGACGACCGGCTGGACCGTCGATGTCGCCGCCGGCACATACAGCTTCAGCGGCGATGCCGCGGCTGCCACCACGGCTCTGCAGGGCTTGGTATTCGCTCCCACGAACCATAAGGTCGCCCCCGGCGGAACCGTTACGACCACGTTCACGATCAGCGCCGACGATAGTGTCGCGCCTGCCGTGACCAATAACACGACGACCGTCATCGCCACGGCCGTGAACAATGCGCCGACGATCTCCGGCGCGGCCGCCAATCAAGCCGTCAACGACAACGCGACCATTTCGCCATTTAGTGGCGTGACAATTTCAGATTCCGATTTGTCGAGTGAACCCGCTTCGATCACGGTGACGCTCGACAACGCCGCCAACGGCCGGTTCACGCCGGGCTCGCTTAGCGGCTGGACAAGCAACGTCGCGGGGAGCACGTACTCTTACAGCGGAACTCGCGCGCAAGTGGAGGCCGCTGTTCAAGGACTTGTTTTCGCTCCGACGAATCATCAAGTCCTGCCCGGTTCGACCGTAACGACCGCCTTCACGTTGGCTCTGTCCGATGGAACCAACTCGGCGAGCGACAACACGACCTCGGTCGTGGCGACGGCGATCAACAATCCGCCCACGATCGTGGGCGCGACGGCGGGGCAGACGGTCAACGACAACGCCACGCGGTCCCCGTTCAGCGGAGTCACGTTCTCCGACGCGGACATTGCGACCGAGCCGGCATCGGTGACGGTCACGCTCGATCAGCCGGCGAATGGTCAATTCACGTCGGCCTCGACGTCGGCGGCCGGGTGGACGACAGTCGACACGGCCGGGGGGATCTACACGTTCAGCGGCACGCGGGCTCAGGCCCAAGCGGCGCTGCAAGGCTTGGTCTTCACGCCGACCAATCATCAAGTCAACCCGGGCTCGACGGTTACAACGCAGTTCACGATCGATCTGACCGACGGCGCGAATTCCGCTAGTAACAGTGCGACGACAGTGATCGCCACGGCGGTCAACAATCCGCCCACGATCGTCGGCGCGACCGCCAACCAAGCGATCAACGACAACGCCACGATTTCACCGTTCAGCGGCGTGACGATTTCCGATGCCGACTTGTCCAGCGAACCGGCGACGATCACGATTACGCTCAGCCAAGCCGCCAATGGCCGCTTTAGCTCCGCCTCGACGTCGGCTGCCGGCTGGACGACGGTCAACACGGCGACGGGCGTTTATACGTTCACGGGCACGCGAGCCGAAGCGGAAGCCGCCTTGCAAGGCTTGGTCTTCGCGCCGACCAATCATCAGGTCGTCCCCGGCTCGACGGTCACGACGCAATTCACGATCGCGCTGACCGACGGGAGCAATTCGACCAGCAACAACACGACGACAGTCGTCGCCACGGCCGTCAACAATCCGCCGACGATCTCCGGCACGGTGGCCAATCAAGCGGTCAACGACAACGCCACGATCAAGCCGTTCAGCGGCGCGACGATCTCCGACCCGGACAACGCCTCGGAGCCCGTCACGTTCACGATCGCGCTGGATACTCCCGCCAACGGCCAATTCACTTCGGCGACGACCAATCCGGCCAATGGCTGGACGACGGTGAACGTCGCGGGGGGCATTTACACGTTCACGGGCACGCGGGCCGCCGCCCAAACGGCGCTGGCCGCATTGGTGTTCGTTCCGACCGCTCACGAGGGCGTGCCCGGCTCGACGTTTACCACGACGTTTGTCCTTCAGCTCACCGACGGAGCCAACTCGGCCAGCGACAACACGACTTCAGTTGTGGCGACCGCCGTCAACAATCCGCCCACGATTCAGGGCACGGTGGCCAATCAAGCGGTTAACGACAACGCCACTTTGAAACCATTCAATGGCGTGACGTTCGCCGATCCAGACGACTCGGCCGAGCCGGTCTCGTTCACGGTCACGATCGATCATCCGCTCAACGGTCATTTCACACCGGCGTCGGTCTCTGGCGCCGGGTGGACCGCGAATCCCGTTCTGGGAACTTACACATTTAGCGGCACGCGGGCGCAGGCGCAGACGGCAATCGACGGGATGGTGTTTCAACCCGGGTTCGCCCTCGGTCCGCCTGGGTCGTCGACAACGACGCATTTCACGATCGCGCTAACCGACGGCGCGAACTCGGCCAATGATTCCACGACATCGGTCATCGCCACGGCGACCAATTCGGCGCCGGTGCTCAGTGGCGGCAACGACTTCACCGCGATCCTGCAAAATCCGACAACGAACAACGGCAACCTCGTTTCGGATTTAGTCGCCGGGCAGATCAGCAATGCCAACGGCCAATCGCCCGAGGGAATCGCCGTCACGTTGGTCGATAACACCCAGGGAACTTGGCAATACTCGACGACAAGCGGCGCTACGTGGTTGCCGTTCGTGGTGTTGGGCGACGGTCCCAGCGACACTCAGGCGCGCTTACTCGCGGCCAACCCGCAGACGCGCGTCCGATTCGTTCCGAGTCAACCGGGAGTTGTCAGCAACTCATTTCAGTTCCGCGCTTGGGATCAGTTTACGGGCGTCAATGGCGGCACGGCCGATACGACGAGTAACGGCGGTTCGACGGCGTTCAGCACGGCCAAAGCGTTTTCCAACATCCTGGTCAACGACGCTCCCGTCCTAACGGGCGCCAACGACCTGGCGCCGATCACCGAGAATCCGATCTCCAACCCGGGCACGCTGGTTTCGGCCCTCGTCGCCGGCAAGTCGAGCGATGTGAACGGCAATTCGCTTGGCGTCGCCGTGACCGCCGCGGATAACACCAATGGCATTTGGCAGTTCTCGACCGATGGCGGAACGAATTGGAACGCGATCGGATCCCCTTCGCAATCGGCCGCGCTACTACTGACGCCGTCGACGCTCGTCCGCTTCGCGCCGAACACGAACTTTTTCGCGACGGTTTCGCCGGGGCTGACATTCCGAGCTTGGGACCGAGTCACCGGCAGCGCCGGCGCGATGGTCGATCTCACCGTGGCCAATAGCACGGGGGGCACGACCTCCTATAGCACGGGCCAATTCAGTTCGGCGATCTTGGTCGAGGCCCCGCCGACGATCTCCGGCGCGACGACCACCAACATCAACGACCAACAGACCACGCATCCTTTCGGCGGCGTCACGATCGGCGATCCGAACGCGCCGGCCGAGATGTTCACCGTCACGTTCACCGAGAGTGCAACGGCAAATGGCGTGCTTTCCAATTTGGGCGGCTTCACGACCGCTGGTGGCGGCGTGTATACATTGAGCGGCACGGCCGCCGCCGCGACAACGGCGCTCAACGGCATCGTATTCACGCCGACGCTGCATCAGGCGACTCCGGGCAATGCCGTCACGACCGATTTCTCGCTCACCGTCAGCGACCCAGTTGTCTCGGCGACCGACGCCAATACGCATGTTGTCGTCGCGGCCAGCAATACCGCGCCGACGCTCGCGGGCGCGAGCAACTTTCCCGCGATTCAGCAGAACCCGACGAGCAACAATGGCGTGCTCGTGTCCACGTTGATCGCCGGCAATGTCTCCGATCCCGACATTGGCCAGACCGAGGGCATCGCGATCACGCAGGCGGACAATACAAGCGGCGTCTGGCAGTTTTCGATTGACGGCGGCGGCAGTTGGAATGCGGTCGGCGCGGTCAGCGATACGCAGGCCTTGCTGCTAACCGGCAACGCCAACACGCGAGTTCGATTCGTGCCCAACGGAGTGTTTTCCGGCCTCGTATCGCCTGGCATCTCGTTCAGGGCCTGGGACGGTTTCACGGGGTCCCCGACAGGCATTGCCGATACGACGACCAACGGCGGCAGCACGGCCTTTAGCACCGCCCACGCCAGCAGCAGCATTTTGGTCAACGATGCGCCGGTCCTGAGCGGCGCGAATAATCTAACGACGATCGTCGAAAACCCGCCGTCGAATGTCGGGACGGCCGTCTCGGCGCTGATCGCCGGACAAGCGACCGACCCGAACGGCAACCCGCTGGGAATCGCCGTGACGGCCGTCAATAACACAAACGGCGTCTGGCAATACTCCACCGACAGCGGCGCCAATTGGACCAATTTTGGATCGGTCTCGGCCAATTCGGCCCGGCTGCTGTCGGCCGACGTGACGACATTTGTGCGTTTCGTGCCCAACAATAACTTTTTCGGATTGGTCTCGCCGGGCATTACGTTTAGCGCTTGGGACCATTCAACCGGCTCAGCGGGTGGCACAGCCGATTTAACGGCTGTCGGGTCGACCGGCGGCACGGCCGCCTTCAGCACGGCTAGCGCCAGCGCGGCGATTCGCGTCAACGCTCCGCCGACGATCACCGGCGCCGTCGCCGGCCAGACCACCGGCGACAACGCGTCGATCCAGCCCTTTGCCGCAGTGACCGTCGGCGACCAGAACACTCCGGCCGAAACGCTCACCGTGACAGTCGTAATCGGCAATCCGGCCAACGGTCAGTTTACCGCGGCGTCGCTCGCCGGCTGGAGCACCGTGACCCCCGGCAGCATCTATAGCTTTTCGGGCACGGCCCCCGCATCGACCCTGGCCCTGCGATCCTTGGTGTTCGTCCCCACGTTGCATCAGGTTGTCGTGGGAAGCTCCGTGACCACTGGGTTCACGATCGCAGCCGGCAATGGCATCAATCCGGCGATAAGCGATTCCACAACGACGATCGTCGCGACTGCCGTCAACGACGCGCCGACGCTCAATTCCACGACGGGCGGCGCCCTAATCACAATCACCGAATCGCCTGCTACGAACAACGGCGACACGATTGCAACGCTCGCCGGCACGCTTATCGGCGACGTCGATCTCAATCCGTTGAAAGGCATCGCGATTATCGGCACGACAGTTGGCGCTAGCCCGACGGGTGGCAACGGCAGTGGATTCTGGGAGTATTCGACGAATTCTGGCGCCACCTGGACCGCCATCGGCGGCGTTTCGAGCACGGGTGCTCTGCTACTGCGCGGAACGGATTTGGTTCGATTCCATCCCGATGGCAATAACGGCAACACGGCGACGATCACTTATCGGGCGTGGGACCAAACTGCCCCGACCGCCGGTCAACAAGGGAGTAAGATCAACGTCGGCGCTGGCGGCGGCGTCAGCCCATTCAGCGCCACATCGGCGACATCCCAGGCAATCGCAACGGATGTCAATAGCGCGCCGACTTTCATCAGTGCTACGCAAACGATCCTGGTTCCGGCCAATTCGCCGCAAATGACCGCGGGCAATGCCAACGGCACAATTTTCGGCCAGACGTTTACGGTCGGCGAAGTCGATACAGTCAAATCGATCGCCTACTCCATCGATCCGGCTTCCAATCCGGGCGGCACGTTTAAGATCGATCCGACGACGGGCGTGCTGAGCGTAGCCGATGCAACCAAGCTGAACTATTCGCCAGCGCCGATCTCGCTCACGATCATCGCCACCGAGCATCAGTTCGACGCGATTTCCGCGGCGGCCCCGCAGACCCAGACGGCTGTCGTTCGGCTATGGCAATTCACGGCGGCCGCGTCGAATATCAAGCTTCGCAGCACTACCCTGAGCTATTCGCTTTCGTATCCGGGGACGCAGGGTTTTCCAGGTCGAGTCACCTGGGACACCGGCGTTACGGACAACATCACGGCGGCGCCTGGATTGGCCGCTCCGCAAACGATCGGCCATTTCTTCGCGACGACGCCGCAGCGGTCGAGCGCCGCCGCGCCGATTCCCATCGTGATTACGGTGACCGATCCGCAGGGACACACGGCCACGTTCTTGGCGCAGGCGGCCGTGCCGGCGACAGGGCTTGGCGCCGTGGCGACGCCTCAGATAACTCCCCCCTCGCGGATATCGCTGCCGCCACAAACGGTTCCCGATCCCCCCCAAGCGATCGCGACGGTGGAAAGCGCGTCCGAACAGATTTCCGACGGTGGCGTCGGCGGCGGCGAGGCTTCGTCCACCGATCAGCGGAAGATCGTGCTTCGGCTTGTCGACCCGCTCGGCGTTGAATCCAGCGGCAAAGACATCCCGCTGCCCGAAGATTCTCTCGCCAATCTGCCGGGACTATTCAAGCGGCTGCCCGACGGCCATTACCGCGTGTATCTGTCGGAGAACGGCAAGGATCGGATCGTCATCGACGTGGTCGTCCGCCAGGGCCGCGCCGTCGATCCGACCGACGAATCATCGGGCACGGCCGACCGGCCGCCGACGAGCCAAATCGAAATCGGCAATCCGCTGCCGATCGCCGAATCGGCGCCGGTCACCGATCCTGCCATTGCGGCGCCCCGCGATTCTGGGGGCAGCCAACGGACGGCCGCGGCGCCGAAGGCCCGCGTGGATCGAGCGAGCGATCAAAACCTACAACAGGGCGAGCCCGATAAATCCCCTGCGTCGCAATTGAGAGAAGAGACGGCCGCGCCGCTCGATCGCGGCGCCAAATCGGCCGACTGGAGTCGCTGGCGAGCGGTCGTGGCTGCCGCGACGGGAGCGGCCGCCGGAGTGGTGCTCAGTCGCGAAGAAAAAACCGATCTTGCGCTACAGCGGTTCGAGGGACGTTCGGTCAGCAAAGCCGTTCGCCGAGCGCGGCGCTTGAAAAAGTAACGGCGCAAAACACAGAGTCGTAAGTAAAAATTGTTGTAAAAAGGCCTAATAAAACTTTAGGTGGTGGGGGGCTGGAGGCGTCCTCGCCGAAGCCGCGGATCGTGGTTTCGAGTTCGAGAGCAAGATCAATTGTTGTAAGAGTCAATAAATCGCCCGCGGGTCGCACTTTCTTAATCCATGGTCTGCCATGTCTATTTGTCCTTACTGCCACACGGATCTCGGCGACATCCAGCTCAACTCGGGGCGCTGTCCGACCTGTGGCAACATCCTGGCTTGGAACGAAGAGGTCTCGCCCGTCTCGCACATGCCGCAGATAACGAGCCCGCCGCCAAGCGACCGGCCCAAGCTGGCGTCGTGGTCGCCGCCGTCGACCAACGACCCGGTGGCGCTACTTAAGGCCACGCTCGCCCGAATCGTCACTCGCGATATCGATCCGGATCGGCCGCAGAAGCCGATGCGGCCACTCATGCCTCCGTCTTCCGCGGAGACGCCGTCCGCGCCGACAGGGATCGACGCATCGGGTCAGCCGTCCGGCGGCGCCGTGCGCGAAGCACGTCGCACGCGCGGCAACGATAGCGGCACGGTCGATTTTAGTGTCACACCGCCGAACCTGCCGCCGCTTCCCGGGTCGCCCACCGCCGATCAAAACGCGCCGGCCGCCACGACCAAGAAATCCAAACCCGACTCGTACGCTCCCACGATCACTCCCGAGTCGTTCGCGCCGGTCTCACCTGATTCCGCCTCGGATTCAGCCGGGCCGAGCGGCAAAAAACCGAGTACGTTCGACGATCGCGGTTTCGCGGCGACGTACGACTCGGGTACGATCGACCCCGAAGACACCGAGCGGGTGGCCCAGCTTTGGAAAGGCACCTACGCCGATAGCACCACGCCGCGCACGAGCCTCAAGAAAGACTCCGGCGTTCGGGCCAAAGATTCCCGGCTGGTGATCAAGAAAAGGGCCCTCAAAGAGTCGAAGGGCACCGTCCGCACCGGCGCTGACTACGAGCTAATCAATCTGATCGGTGAAGGAGGCATGGGCGTGGTTTACGCCGCGCGGCAGGCTTCGATCGATCGCACGGTCGCCGTCAAGATGCTCAAGCCCGAGATGGCCAGCCATCCGGAGCAGCGCGAGAAATTCCTGTCCGAGGCCGTCGTCACCGGCGATCTGGACCATCCGAACATCGTGCCGATTTACGATTTGGGAAGCAGCGAAGCGGGGGCCCTGTTCTATTCGATGAAGCGCGTGCAAGGCACGCCCTGGATGAATGTGCTGGCCGACAAATCGCTTCCGGAAAACGTGGAAATCCTGATGAAGGTCGCCGACGCCGTGGCGTTTGCCCACAACCGCGGCGTAATCCATCGCGATCTCAAACCCGAGAACGTGATGCTCGGCGATTTCGGCGAGGTCCTGGTGATGGACTGGGGATTGGCCATGTCGACCGCCAGCTTCCGCAAGGCCGAGAGCATCACGCAATCGAGCAGCATGGGCGGAACGCCGGCCTATATGGCGCCCGAGATGGCCACGGGTCCCGTCGACCGGATCAGCCCGATCTCCGACGTGTATTTGCTCGGCGCCATCCTGTTCGAGATTCTCACGGGCAAGCCGCCGCACACTGGTAAGAACGTGATGAATTGCCTGTTCGCGGCGGCGAAGAACGAAATCCAGCCCTGCGAGCAATCGGGCGAGCTGCTGGAAATCGGCCTGAAGGCGATGTCCACCAAGATTGAGGACCGCTTTCCCACGGTTCAGGATTTTCAGAACGCGATCCGCCAATATCAATCGCATAGTGAAAGCATCGTGCTCTCCAGCCGGGCCGAAGAGGATTTAGCCCGGGCGGAGCGGACTGGCGACTATCAAACCTTCAGCCGCGCCTTGTTCGGTTTCCAAGAGGCCTTCGCCCTCTGGGACGGCAATGCCAAAGCCAAAGCCGGCGTCACCTCGGCCAAGCTGGCTTATGCGAAGCAGGCGACGGCCAAAGAGGACTACGATCTCGGCGCCTCGCTGCTCGACGATTCCGACCCCGCGCACGCCGAGCTACACAAGAAAATCCAAGCCGCGCAGCGCGAGCGCGACACCCGCCAGCAGCGGCTCAAGAACGTTCGCCGCATCGCCGCGGGCCTCGTGGCTGCCATGTTGATCGTCGTGGCCGTCGCGTTCTTCCAAGTGCGCGCCGATCGCGACAAGGCGGTTGTCGCCACGGGCGTCGCCGAACAGCAGATGAACAACGCCAAGGTTGCCGAGGGCCGCGCGCGCAGCGCGGAATCGATCGCGAAGACCGATCGCGACAAAGCGGTTGAAGAAGAGGGCAAAGCCAATATCGCTAGGGCCAACGCGCTTGAGCAGCAGCGTCTGGCCGAAGAAGCGAAGCAAAAAGCCGAGGCCGCCAAGCGCGAAGCTCAAACGCAGCAGCATCTGGCCGAGCAAGCCAAGGAGGCTGAGGTCTACGAAAGCTATGTCGCTCGCATCGGTTTGGCCGCCGCGAAGATTGACGAGAACGCTTTTGATACGGCCGAGCAACTTCTGAACGACTGCCCGCCGAAATTGCGCAATTGGGAATGGGGCCGGCTACGATTCCTGTCGACGCAGAGTGTCCGGACATTCGCGCCGGATGCGAAGGCGCCGGCGATCAAACCGGTTGCCTTCGTGAAACAGGAAAATGGCGCGAAGCCCGACATTCAGCACGGCGACAAGGGCGCGCCGGTCGAGGCGGTCGCCTTCTCGCACGACGGTTCGCAGTTTGTTTCCGGTAGTTGGGACGGCAAGGCCCGCGTCTGGGACGTCGCCACCGGCAAGATGCAAATCGAGATTCCCTACGGCGGATTGTACGTCCACGCCGTCGCGTTTTCGCCCGATGGCCAGTGGATCGCGACCGGCGGCAACGACAAAACCGGCTATGTTCGGCTTTGGAACGCGAAGACCGGCGCCCTCGTCCGCACGTTCAAGGGCCACAGCGACGATGTCTTGTCCGTTGTGTTTTCCAAAAATGGCGATCGGCTGTTGACCAGTTCCTACGACAAAACGGCCCGGCTGTGGAATGTTGAAACGGGCGACGAGATTCGGCGCTACCTGGGACACAACTGGTGGGTTTGGTCGGCCGCATTTTCGCCCGATGAAACGCGGATCGTGACAACCAGCCAAGATGGCACGGCGATCGTCTGGAACACGGCCACGGGCGAGCAGGGCCCACCCTTCTCGGGCCACGTCGGGCCCGTTTACGCGGCGGCCTTTTCGCCGGATGGCCAATCGGTCGTTTCCGGCGGGTACGACAACCGCCTGCTAATTTGGAAGCCGGCGGACGTCAAGCCGTTCGACTACGTCAGCGTCGCCTCGGGGGGCGTCAGCCCGCCGCCCGCGTTTCGGTCACTCGAAGGACACACGGCCCCGATTCGCACTGTCGCCTTCTCGCCCAACGGAAAGATGGTGCTGAGCGCGGGGCACGACAACTCGATTAAGCTCTGGGACATCAGCAACGGCCACTTGATCAAATCGCTTCGGGGCCACGCCGGCTGGGTCCGCAGCGCGGCATTCTCGCCCGACGGCCATTGGGTGCTCTCGGGCAGTCACGACTCGCAGGCCAAGCTGTGGAATATCTCCGGCTACGAAGAAATCCGCGTGTTCCAGGGACGCATTCTCCAGGGACATGCCGACGCCGTGCTTTCGGCGGCGTTCTCCAGCGATGGCGCGCGGATCGTGACCGCTAGTCGCGATCGGACGGCCAAGAGCTGGAATGTTGCGACTGGGAAGTCGCTCCGCGATTTTGACGAAGGGCACGACTACTTGGCTTCCACGGCCATCTTCTTCCCCGACGGCAAGCGGCTGCTGACGGCCGCCGCCGACAACACGGCCCGCATTTGGGACGTGACCACCGGCACCCAGGCATTCCGGCTCGACCGCACGGGTCGAGGCTCGGTTGCCTCGGTGTCTCACGACGGAAAATGGGTCGTCACCAGCAGCGACGAAAAGACAGCCCGCGTTTGGAATTCCGAAACGGGCGAACTCGCTCGCTCGACGAAGCCGCTGAATTCCGAAGTCTCCGCCGTGGCGTTTTCCGCGGACGACCAGACGTTCGTGACCGGCGACACGAGTGGCGAGTGCATGCTCTGGAACGCCAAAACATGCGAAGAAGTGAAAAACCTCAAGACGCACACCGGCAAGATCACCGCCATTGCGTTTGCGCCCGGAGACAAGCGAGTGCTTACGGCCAGCACGGATCACACCGTCGGACAATGGGATTTGACCACGGGCGAAGAACCGACCGAATTGGTCCTCAAGCCAGGCGACTCGATCGCCGCGCTGGCCGTCATTCCCGGCACGCGCCAAGCGCTGTTGCTAGGCGATGCCCACAAAGTCGAGCTCTGGGATCTCGACCGCGCCCAGCCGATCAAGACGCTCGACGAGCGCGGCAAGCCAAGCCAACTAGCCGTCTCGACCGATGGTCGCTTCGCGCTCTGGGCCGACAACGAGGCACGAACCGTCCGGGTTTGGAATTTGCGCGACGGCCGCGAAGTCCATGCTCCGGCGGACAAAGAAGGCAAGGCTCCGTTCCTTACATTGCAAAACGGTCAGGTCTGGTCCGCGGCCTTTTCGCCGGACAACGGCAATCTAGTAACCGTCGGCGGCAACGGGGCCCGAATTTGGGACCTGACTACTGGCGCCGAACGCATGGCCCTCACTCCCCATGGCGTCGTCGCCTCGGCGAATTTCTCCAAGGACGGCAAGCGAATCGTCACCGGCAGTTGGGATAACTCGGCCAAGATTTGGAACGCTCAATCGGGCGTCGCCGAACTCAAGCTGCTCGGCCACGCCGGCTATGTGAACAGCGCGTGCTTCTCGCCCGACGGCGCCTATGTGCTCACGGCCAGCGACGACCGCACGGCCAAGCTATGGGACGCCAAATCGGGCGTCTGCGTCCGCACGTTCGCCGGCCATCAAGATCGCGTTGCCGCTGCGGTGTTTTCCAGCGATGGCAAACTGATCCTGACCGGTTCCGGCGATAAGACGGCTCGTATCTGGGACGCTCAGACAGCCGCCCTGCGGCATACGTTCACGCATCAATTCGGCGCCCGGCTCTGGGCCGTGCAGTCGGTCGCGTTCTCCGAAACAGGCGACCGGGTCATCACCGGTTGCGCCGACAACACGGCCCGCATCTGGGATGTTAAATCGGAACAATTACTCCTGACGCTCGCGGGCCATACGGCCAGCGTCGTTTCGGTCGCATTGTCTCCCGACGGCAAACGGGCGCTCACCGGCAGCCAGGACAACACGGCCAAGCTCTGGGACGCCCAAACTCGCAAGGAAATCTTGACGCTCAAAGCCCATGCGCAAGAAGTCACTTCAGTGGCCTTCTCGCCCGATGGCCGCAGCGTGTTGACCGCCAGCCGCGACGGCACGGCGATTCTCTGGCTGACCAGCAATTGGCGCGAGGAAAACGCCGCCGCAGCCAATCACACGGCGATGAACCCTTAATCGGTCCCTTCTATTTAACAACATGGCCGATCGCTTCGTCGCGAATTTTCCGCGACCGATCCCGGCGGCGGTCCGAATCTTGCGTTCGGCGGCATTCGGCGCTCAACCGGCACGACCGGATATGGCGCCCGCCAACTTCACAATAAGTACATGGTCACGACTGACGCGCACGGCCGTTTTGCATAATAGACTTGCGTTGTCGGCGGGTCGTGGATTGACCGGCCCCGTTCCCTAGATATTTGCCAGCGAATTGGAAGCCTCGAATGACCCCTGCCCAGCTCCCCACCACCGATCCCGCGCTCAACCAGGCGCTGCAGATGATGGCTTCCGCCAAGCCGGCCTCTTCGTCGTCAAAAGAGCGGCGTAAGTCGAAACGCTACTCTTATCCGGCCAATCAATCGATCGCGCCCTACGATCGCTCGGGTCTGCCGACCAAGGAGCAGTTTCGCCAGGTGCATTGCCAGGATCTCTCGACGACCGGCATTTCGTTTCACTGGCCCGAGTCGCCCGACTTCGATTACATCGTGATCCTGCTGCACAACGCCGGCACGCCGATCTATGTCACCGGCCGAATTACGTCGGTCCGCCAAGACCCCGACGCTCCTGCCCAAATGCTAGTCGGCTGCCAATTCACCGGGCGCGTCAACGTTCGCTAACGCCCCGGGGCCGGGTATTGCCCCCTTTCCTCGCCACGCCGCCGCTCCAACGTAGCCGCGGCAACCTGCTGCGCCGTCTTCCGCGATTGCGATGGCGCGTCGTCGGTTGTGGTTTAGTTGGAACATAACGGCGAGGCAGAATGCCGCGGCGATGTATATTGCACGGCAATGGACACACTTACGCCTGCCGAGCGAAGTCAGCGAATGCGCTCCGTGCGGTCGCGCGACACTGGGCCGGAAATCGCCTTTCGCAAGGCAATCTGGCGCCGGGGGCTGCGGTTTCGCTTGTACGACAAGCGGCTTCCCGGCAAACCCGATTTAGTTTTCCCCGCTCGTCGACTGGTCGTCTTTGTCGACGGCGATTTTTGGCACGGCCATCAGTGGCGAATGCGCCGCTTGGCCAGTCTCGAAGAGCAGTTCACCGGCGCCAGCAACGCGGTATACTGGCGGACGAAAATTCGCCGCAACGTCGAGCGGGATTTTTCCCACACGGCCGCCTTGCTTGCCGACGGTTGGCGCGTGATTCGATTCTGGGAAAGCGATCTGGCGCGGAACATGGAAGGATGCATCGAGATGACGGTCGCCGCTGCGAAGGAAACGGATTTTGGGGAGACCACCGAGCACGCCGGGACCGCCGCGTTGGCCGGGCGTCGCGTGGCTGAGTTCTTCGCCGGCATCGGCTTGGTCCGGCTTGCCCTGGAAAATCGCGGCTGGTCCGTCGCGCTGGCCAACGACTTCGACGAGCAGAAGGCGACCATGTATCGCCAGAACTTCGGCGGCGATCACCTGACCACCGACGACATTCACGAACTGCCCGCCGCGGACATTCCCGATTGCGCCTTGTTCACCGCCTCGTTCCCCTGCAACGATTTATCGATCGCCGGCTCGATGACGGGGATCGACGGGGCCAACTCGGGCGCATTTTGGGGATTCATCCGAATCGTCCGCGAGCTCGCGGAGCGTCGTCCGCCGCTGATCCTGCTCGAAAATGTGGTCGGCTTCCTGATGGCTCACGGCGGACGGGACTTTGAGACGGCGCTCGTCGCGCTCAATGAGCTCGGCTATTCCTGCGATGCCTTCGTACTGGACGCGGCGTCGTTCGTGCCCCAGAGCCGCGCCCGGTTGTTCGTCGTCGCCCAGCGACAGCCGCCTGGTGCTCCGCGAAATATTTTGAACAGCGGCGATTGTCGACCGCCGGCGCTGACCAGTTTCATCTTGTCGCATCCCGACATTCGCTGGAATCTTCGGCCGCTGCCTGCGCCGTCCAAGCTTGCGTCGCATCTGGACCAGATCGTCGAACGTCTTCCCGAAGCTGCGCCCGAGTGGTGGAACGACGAGCGTGCCAATTACTTCATGGCTCAATTGAGCGAGCGACACAAAACTCTCGCCATCGAGATGATCGCCGGCAAGCGAGTCAGTTACGCGACCGCGTTCCGCCGCGTGCGAAAGGGGCGATCGATGGCCGAACTGCGCGTCGATGGCGTCGCCGGCTGCCTTCGCACGCCGCGCGGGGGCAGTGGCCGGCAAATTCTCTTCCGAGCCGGCCGCGGCAAATTCGGCGTGCGTTTGTTGACGCCGCGCGAATGCGCTCGGCTTCAGGGCGTCCCCGACTCGTATCAAATCAACGTTCGCGCCAATCAGGCCCTGTTCGGCTTCGGAGACGCCGTCTGCGTCCCCGTGATCGAGTGGATCGTAGATCACTATCTGACTCCCGTCGCGACCGAATTGCTCCGCGGCACGTTGCTCTAAATTCAAAAGGCCCATTGCGTGAGAGTTTGAATCGCGAAATCCCGAAAGAGCGAAACCCCGAAAGAAGGAAAGAAGGCGGTGATCTTCAACGCCGGTCGGCGATCGAACGATTTAGAATTCTCTTTTTCTGGCTTTCGGATTTTCGGCCTTTCGTGATTCGTGTCTTCCGATCGGTCTTAGCGATAGCAACGCTAGCTGGGCGCTGTGGATTATTTGTTGAGAAACTGTAGCCATATCCGCGTTAATTCGTATACTACTTCCTCATCGGGCGCGGCCTGTCGCCAAAATCGGACGGCCAACTCGCGCTAACTTTTCGATACGATTCACCTAGGGAGGGACCCCGCCATGACGCGTATTCCGCTGAACAATCTTGCCGGTCAAGCTCAAGACCTCAAGGACCGCTTGGAAATGAGCACGGCCGAAATGGGCCTCTCCGTCCGCACGACCAACTGCTTGGAGGAGAAGGGAATCTTCACGGTCGACGATCTGTTACACTCCACGCGCGACGATCTGCTGAGCATTTCCAACTTCGGCGAGAAGACGCTCGAAGAAGTCTATCAATCGCTGGAACGCATCGGCTTCTATCGCAAAGCCAAACGCGAGATGGTCGGCGCGTAAATCGGCGGGCGCCTTTGCAGCCGGCCCATGCGTGGCCCCCCGTTTGTCCGTCGCCCCTGTGAGGTTAGACTCAAAGCTACGCAGGCGATTGCGGCGCCGCGCTTATTGCACGCGGCTCGCCAGTCGCGCTGCCCTTTGAAGTCTCTCGCCCCACCGAAGGCTCGACGTGTCCGTTCGTTCGTTCCGCATGTACGGCAAAAAACGGCGCCATCGCCGCACCGGCTCCAATACCATGGGCAGCCTGGGCGAGGCTGTGATCTGCGCCCTGTTTCTGGCCATCGGTTCGGTGTTCCTCGTGTTGTTGCTGCGGATGCCCGTGCTGCCCGAGTGGCGCGCCAATCACGATTTCGCCGAGACCCCCTGCACGGTGCTGGACAAACGGCTCGGTCAGCGCCCGGGGTCGGACGGCGGCAGTTACCGCCCTGAAATCCTAATTCGCTACACGGTCGGCGATCGTACGCTCGAGACCTGGACGTACGACATCACGTTCAATTCGACCTGGGGCTATGCCGCCTCGCGCGAGTCGCCGCAGTCCAAAATCGATCGATTCACGACCGTCAAGCAATATCCCTGCTGGTACGATCCCGACGATCCGGCGACGGCCGTGGTCGTGCGCGGCTACAGCGGCTGGCTCTGGTCCCTGCTGCTACTGCCCGTGTCATTCATGATCATCGGCGGCGCCGGGCTGCTGTATATCGTTCTGCACTGGGGCAAATCGACGGAGCATCGGGCCGCCGCTCGGCAATTGGCCGCCCGGCTCGATATGTTCGACGAAACGGCGTCGATGGCCAAGGATTTTCCCAACGTCCCGCGCGACGCCAATCTCACCAACAGTCCCGGCACGCGGCTTAAATACCGGCTGCCGATTCACATGACGCATGGGCTGAAGCTGTTCGTCGCCGCATGGATTTGCGTCGGCTGGAATGTGCTTGTGATGATCTTCTTGGTCATGGCGTTTCGACGCGGCGCTGACTGGCGGTTGCTTTTGTTCACGCTGCCCTTTCTGGCCATCGGGATCGGCATGATCTATTTTCTCTTTCGGCAGATTCTTATCGCGACCGGCGTCGGGCCGACGCAACTGGAGATTTCCGACCATCCGCTGTTGCCCGGCCGGAGGTACGACCTGTTTCTTTCGCAGGCCGGCCGGCTGACGATGAACTATCTCGACATCGATCTGGTTTGCGACGAGGAGGCCACGTTTCGCCAAGGCACGGACGCCCGAACCGAACAGCGGCGCGTGTTCTGCCAGCCGCTCTTTCAGCGGAAAAACTTCGACATCCCCCTAGGAATGCCGTTCGAGCAGCAGTGCCGAGTCGAGATTCCCGCTGAGGCGATGCATTCGTTTTCGTCCGACCACAATGAAATCCAGTGGAAATTCGTCGTCCGCGGCGAGGTCAAAGGCTGGCCCAAATACGAACGAAGTTTTCCGATCGTGGTTTACCCCAAGCCTATTGCCGCTCGCCGAGCATGAACGATAATCGAACGGCCGCCTAGACATTTTTTGGCTAGGAAATGGATCTAGAAAACGAACAGAAGCAGAAAAAATAATCGCGAAATTCCGAAAAGCCGAAATCGTGAAGATATTTGTAGTTCAGCTTTTTTCGGGCTTTCGCTTTTTCGGGCTTTCGCGATTTAACCGAAGTTCTTTCGATTTCCCGCGGCGTCTTTTGTCTCATGCACGAACCGCTCATTAGCATCGTTCTCGACAAGCACCAACTGGTGCATCAGCCGGGCGAAATGCTGCGGGGCGAATATCAGATCGACGCCATCGATCCGGCGGAAATTCGCGCCGTCGAGCTCTCCGTCCTTTGGTATACCGAAGGCAAAGGAGAAGAAGATCTGTCGGTGCATTATTTCGAGCGACTCACGGCCGACGAACACACGGTCGGCGGCGGCTTGCACGAACTGCGGCGGTTTCAAACCGAGTTGCCCAACAGTCCGCTCAGTTACGAAGGCCTGCTGGTCAAGATCCGCTGGTGCGTCCGACTGCGGATTTTTTTGCGCAGCGGTCGAGAATATATCGGCGAGCGCAGTTTTCAGTTGGGCGAAGTCCCATACGCCCAATCCGTGGCGGCAATCTCACCGGCGGCGCTGAGCAATCCCTCGTGATCCCGCCTCCCATCGTCAACCCGTTCTCCACGCGCTTCGTTCGCCCGGGCGCGCTGGAGTTCCTCTTTCCCGGGGAGTCGAATGCGGCGACGTTGCTCGATCGGTTGCAAAATCGCGGTTGGCGCGGCGCCGTTGTCGGTCCGCATGGCTCGGGCAAATCGACGCTGCTGGCGACGCTTCGCCCGCTGCTCGTTTCCGCGGGCCGCGAACTGGTTGAAATCGCGATGCACGATCGCGAGCGACGATTGCCCGAGCCGTTTCGCGATTGCCACGGTTGGAGCAGTTCGACGCTAGTCGTTGTCGACGGCTACGAGCAACTTAGCTCCCTCAGTCGTTGGCGATTGTCACAAGGCGTGCGCCGGCGGCGATGTGGGCTCCTCGTCACATCGCATCGTCCCACTCCGCTGCCGGAACTCTTCAGAACGGGCGACGATCGAAATGCGTCCGGCCATACAATGTTGAAAATCGTCGATCGGTTGCAAACGACCGGTCCGAATCTCATCACCGTCGCCGACGTTCGTACCGCAGTCGCCGCGAATGGCGACAATCTGCGTGAAGGGCTGTTTCATCTCTATGACGCCTTCGAGCTCCGGTCTCGCGCCGCAGGACCAACAGCCGTCGCGCAAGCGCGATTATAGCGTCGATCGCGATCGGGCCGGTTCTGCGGGGGACCGCGCGGCCGGGCGCCGTTAATTCTTGTCAAATCGACACGATAAACGCTCAAGATTTGCGGATACTCCTCCGAGAAGCGGCCGCCCGGATGAGTTTTGCAATCTACAATTGCACACCATCGGCGGCGCGAAAAACGAGTCGCTGGCGCCACTACCGAAAACGCTCACGCTGCACAGTTTGCCCACCCGCCACAACCTGGACAGGATACATCTTCTTCCTAATACTCGCCGCGCGCTGAATTTCGTTGACAACATTAATTCGCGGCATTCTAACCAAAGAGACGCTTAAATTCTTAACGGGAGTGAAACCATGATCCAATCACACATGCGACTAACTCTGACCGCGATGCTGGGCGCGATCGTCGGTTTGGCGCCGGTGGGCGAATTGCAGGCCTGCTGGTTGACCCGCGCCATGGCGCCCGCCTCCGAGGCGCCGGTCTATGCGGCGGCCCCGCCTGTCGCCACGCAAGTCAATTACGTCCCGCAGACCGCCTATCGCACGGAGTACCGCCCGGTGGCCGTCACCAGCTACCGACCGATCACGTCCAGCGATCCTTGCACGGGTTGTCCCGTGACTTCGCTCGCGCCCGTAACAAATTACGTGCAGCGGCCGGTCGTCGTGCCTTATACGACTTATCGCCCGGTTATCACCAATGTGCTGATGCCGGTGGCGCCGGCGTGCCCGTGTTCATCCTGCGGCTGCCCGACCGGCGCATGTGGCGTGAGCCAAGCTGCGTATTACGCGCCAATGCCTGTCGCCGGCCCGGCGCCCAGCTGTGGTTGTAGCGCCGGCGGCGCGGTTGCTCCGAGCCTGCCGCCGACTACGAGCTACTATTCACCAATGACGTCATACTATCCGCCGCAGCCTCTACGCTCTGCGGCTGCCCCGACGACAGCCTATTACCCACCGGCCCCAAATGGCTACTATCCGCCGGTTGCCTCAATGATGACCTCGCCCATGTCGACCACGTCCGCCAACCCCGTCGTTGCCGGCTATTCGCCGAGTAGCATGCCCATGCCGGTGACGATGACGATGCCTTCGGCGAACCCATCGACGACCTATTACAATCCGTCGGAAGTCGGCACTTCGAGCACTCAGATTATCGGCCCGACGACAATCACCTATCCGGCCACTGCAACGCCTGGCCCGGCCCCCATGGTGGCGCCACCGCAAGCCACATTTAGCAAGATCGCTCCGACCGAAAAACCATCGCTGCCAGCCGACACGATTGAATCGCAAAAGCCGATCGACGGCGGAGTTCCGACGGTGCCGCCCAAACCGATTCCCGATACCGGCGATCCGCTGAAATCGAATTCCTCGGGTATGCCGCGATTGCTAGAGCCCAGCGGCCGCACGGCCGCCATGCCGATCATGCGATCCGGATCGTACACGCCCGTGAACTGGTCGCACGCCACTGGCGCCGCGGCGATCGAGACGACCGCTGCCAAGCGATCGACTCAGCCGATCGTCGACGACGACGGCTGGCGGGCCGCCAAATAAGCTCGCCCCAAATTTGCTTTGGCCGAACCACCGGTTCGGCGACCCACGCCAACCCATCCCGATGCAAATCGGGATGGGTTTTTTGTGTATGCCGAGCATGTTTATCGGCTTGAGGGTGGAAGTCCCTTATCCAGCCTGATGGAGGCGAAGGATTAGCGAAACGCAAGGGCGGCGTCGCAAGGCGTCGTTTGAAGGAAGCGTGGAGCAAAACCGCGACCTCACTTACAGAAACCGAATCTGAGGCAATCCCGGCCGGACGAGCCAGCACAAGATGGCGAAGTCCAGATCCATCAACGACCGGGGCTGTAAATTCGGCAGGTGTGCGGCGAAGGCAAATAAACTTACCTCGGGAGGTCCGGGTCGCGTCGTGGATTCACGACCAGGGGTTTTGACTCCTGGCGTTGGTTGGACTGCTCTATCAAGTGTCCCTGAACCATCTAGTTTTGTTCTCGCCGTAATTGCGGCGATTGGCGCGGCGGTGGTGGGACATGGCCGAAAACATGTTGACCGACTGGCGATTTGCTGACCTTCTGACGTTTGCCGATCATGGGGGCTCTCGCACCTGCAGCGGGTGCTACAATGGCGCCGGCTCGCGACTCGCCGCTCTGTTGTCCGGCGCCGACTCCACGAATTTTATCAATCGGACCGATCCACTATCTAATGCAGGTTGAGGCTTTTAGAACCGCCGGGGACTGTCGCCTTCTCCCACGCGGTATTGTGAGAGCTTCTTAGGAATAAAACCGAGATGGACGATTCGGCGACGATCGAGCGGTTGTTGGATGAGCGGCTGCGAGTGACTCAGATTGTTGCCGCGGCGCTGATGCTCGGCGTGCTTTTTTTTGCAGGCGTCGTGATGTTTGGCCCGCTGGCCAATCAGCCGCCGCGGGCCGCGAATGCCGTGCCCATGCTGTCGTATGGCGCCGCCGGGTTGTTTGCGGTCATCTTACTGGTTTGGGCCGTGCTGCCAGGCAGGATGGCGGAGATTCAAGTCGGCAAGATCGCTCGGGGCCAGTGGAATATTGTCGCGAATCCGGCGACTCCGGCAGGTTATTTCGCGACCGACACGGCGAAATTGCTGGCGACGTATCAGACAAAAGTGATTGTCGCCTGTGCGCTGCTCGAGGGCTCCGCGTTTGCATCCATCGTGGCTTATATGATCGAGCGACAAACGCTGGCGTTGGCGATCGCGGCTAGCGCCGTGCTCTTGATGGCGGCGACATTTCCGATCCGCACACGAGTTCGGCGGTGGCTGGACGGGCGGCTCACTCGCATGGATGAACTACGCCAGTTCGGCGACGATCGATGATCGCCGGCGGCGGCGAGCCGTCCCATAAATTGGTTCGCCTTCTTTGTTAGCCCCCTTGCCCAGCGGCGAATTGTCAAGCAATCTGAATCGTGCGCCGTGGATTTTTTTGATGAGCGCCACGGGCTTTGCCGGGTTTTGCCATGTGTCTTGCACTGGGGGAACCAGGTGGCACACATTCGTCATCCGCGATGGCAATCGGAAAGTGGTCGTAATGCAACAACGAGACAAGTTATATGACGTCTGGTTGTATCGCGCATTGCGCGCAGTCGTCGCGTTGCCAATAGTTCTCGGCGTTCTTGTCTCGGCGGCCTCCGGAGCCGCGCCAGACAGCGCGGCGACGCCGATCGGCTTCGAGCACGACATTCGGCCGATTTTCATGGCCCGGTGCTTCTCTTGCCACGGCGAAGAGGCGCAAGAAGGAGAATTGCGGCTCGACCGGCGAGCCAGCGCATTTCGCGCCGACGGAGACGGCCCCATCGTAATCCCGGGCAAGAGCGCGGACAGCCTCCTCTACAAGCGTCTGACCAGCAGCGATAAAGACGAGCGGATGCCGAAGGACGGCAAACCGCTAACGCCAGAGCAGATCGCATTGTTCCGAACTTGGATCGACCAAGGAGCGCCATGGCCGAGGGACGACGCGCTGGCCGCCGCGGCGCTCGATTTTTGGTCGCTCAAACCGCTCGTGAAACGAGCTATGCCCGGCGGCGATAAGTCAGGCGCGAGCCCAGACGCCACGCATCCGGCCGTCAATCCCATCGACGCTTTCATCGGCGCCAGTTTAGCCGAGCGTCGGCTTAAGCCGTCGCCCGAGGCGGATCGCCGGACGCTGCTGCGGCGCGTGACGTTCGATCTGATCGGATTACCTCCCACGCCGGACGAACTGGCGGCATATATGTCCGACACCGCGCCAGGCGCGTACGAGCGGGTCGTCGATCGGTTGCTCGCCAGCCCTCGGTACGGCGAGCGTTGGGCCCGGCACTGGATGGACACGATTCACTTCGCCGAAACGCACGGCAACGACGAGGATCGTCCGCGTCCCAATGCCTGGCCGTATCGCGATTATCTCATCCGGTCGTTCAACGACGACAAGCCGTATGCTCGCTTCGTCGCCGAGCAGGTCGCTGGCGACTCGCTGTTCCCCGACGATCCGCAGGCGACCGTCGCGCTGGGCTTCCTCGCCGCGGGTCCCTGGGACGAAAGCTCGCAGATGGGGATCGTCGACGACACGGTCGACAAGAAAATTTCGCAAATCCTCGATCGCGACGACATGATCGCCAATGTCATGTCGACGTTCGCCGGCGCCACAATCCACTGTGCTCGCTGCCACAACCATAAATTCGATCCGTTTTCGCAGGCCGATTATTACGCTCTGCAAGCGGTATTTGCCGGCGTCGATCGGGCCGAACGACCATTCGATCTCGATCCGGCAACCCACTCGCGCCGAGTTGCGCTCGAAAAGCGCCGGCAGGATGTCGCCGCTCTGGACGCCCATCGCGTCGCCAGCGATCAGGCAATTCAAGCGGAAGCAGCGGCCCTTGAATCAGCCTTCGCCCGCAGCCAAGACAATTGGAAAGTCGCCACGCCCAAAACGTTCACCTCCGCCAACGGTTCGACCGCGACTTTGCAGTCCGACGGTTCGCTGCTGTACGACGGTCCGAAGCCGGAAAAGGACACCTACACGATCGCCGTCGAGACCGATTTGCCGCGGATCACGGCGGTTCAAGTCGAGGTGCTCAGCGACCCCAGCTTGCCGCACGGCGGACCGGGCCGACAAGACAACGGCAATCTGCATCTTTCGGAATTCAAACTGTCGGTGGCGTCCGGCGACGGCAAGCCAGCGCCCGTGGCGATCGCCTCGGCCTTCGCCGATTTCGATCAGGCCGGCTGGGTGGCGAGCGCCGCCATTGATGGCAACCCGGACACGGCGTGGGGCATCTATCCGCAGGTCGGCAAGAGCCACTCCGTGACGTTCGTGCTGCGCGAGCCGCTGCAATGCACGCCGGCCACGCGCATCATTGTCGAACTCGATCAACTGCACGGCGAGCGGCATTTGATCGGTCGAGCCCGAATCTCGCTCACTTCGGCATCGAAGCCCGCGGAGGCCAAGCCGCTGCCGCCCGTGATTGCTCAGATTTTGAAAACTCCGTCGGGCAGTCGCTCTGAAGCGGACCGGTTGGAACTGGTCAAACATTTGTTGACTTGGAATCTCGACCCTCAAGGGGCCGCGCTGCCGCCGCCGCGGATGGTGTACGCCGCGACGCATGAGTTCAAACCGGACGGCAATTTCAAGCCGTCGCGCGAGCCGCGGGCGGTGCACGTGTTGCGCCGCGGAGACATCAACCAGCCCTTGGATTTGGCTCGCCCGGGGGCCCTTTCGTGTCTCGAAGGCTTGGGATTGCCGGCGCGGTTCGCCGACGCCAGTCCGCCCTCCGAAAGCAGCCGCCGAGCGGCGCTGGCGAAATGGTTGGTCGATTCCAAGAATGTGCTCGTCTGGCGCTCGATCGTCAATCGCGTCTGGCATTTGCATTTCGGTCGCGGAATCGTCAACACGCCGAACGATCTTGGTCGCATGGGCGGCAAACCATCGCACCCCGAACTACTCGATTGGCTGGCGGTCGATTTTCGCGATAGCGGCGGGTCGCTCAAACGCCTGCACCGGCTGATCGTCACCAGCGCCACCTACCGGCAATCGTCGCAGACCGATGTCGTCGCCGCCAAGCTCGATGGCGACAACGAGTTGCTCTGGCGCATGAATCGCACGCGGCTCGACGCCGAAAGCATTCACGACGCCGTGCTGCAAATCAGCGGCAAGCTCGATCTGACGATGGGCGGGCCGTCGGTCAAGCAGTTCATCGAAACGCCCGGCATTCATGTGACGCCGAACGTCGATTACGCCGGGTTCGACGTCGACGCGCCGGGCAATTTTCGCCGCAGCGTATACCGATTTTTGTTTCGCACGCTACCCGATCCGTTCATGGAGGCGATGGACTGCCCGGACGCATCGCAAATGACGCCGGTTCGCAGTAGCTCGGTCGGCGCGCTGCAGGCTTTGGCAATGCTGAACGATCGGTTCATCGTGCGACAAAGCGAGCATGCGGCCGCTCGACTGAAGCAACTCACTGTCGAGCCGGCCCAGCAGATCGACCGATTGTTCGAGTTCGCCCTGGCGCGGGATCCGACCGCCGATGAGCGTGGGCGGTGGCTCGCGTATGCGAACAAGCATGGTTTGCCCGCGGCCTGCCGGTTGATGTTTAACACGAATGAATTTCTGTTCATCCCTTGAATGAGATGCTTTATGACTCGTTCTCGATCGCCATCGCCATCGCCATTACCAGCGCCATCATCGTCGTCGAATTCGATTTCGCGGCGCGACATGCTCGCCCGCTGGGGCGGCGGCTTCGGCACGCTCGCCCTGGCGCACTTGCTCGGCCAAGACGCGCTGCTGGCCGACGACGTCCAGCCGGCGGCCGATCTGAATGGCGGCTTGCACCATCGGGCCAAAGTCAAACGCGTGGTGCAGTTGTTCATGAACGGCGGCGCGAGCCCGATGGACACGTTCGACTATAAGCCGCGTTTGGCTCAGCTACATGGCCAGACGTTCGATCCGGGCGGAGGGGCGAAGGTCGAAAGCGTCACGGGATCGCCCGGCTTCAAAGTTCTCAAGAGCCCACTGGAGTTCAAGCAGCACGGCCAGAGCGGCCGCTGGGTCAGCAGTGTCTTTCCGCACCTGTCGCAATGCGTCGACGATCTTGCGTTTTTGATGTCGATGACGTCGAAGACCAACGTGCATGGCCCGGCTAGTTACATGCAGAACACGGGCTTTGTGCTGCCCGGCTTTCCCTGCATGGGCGCCTGGATTCACTATGGCCTGGGCAATCTGGCCGACGATCTGCCGGCGTTTGTCGTCCTGCCCGACCCCAAAGGTTTGCCGTACAACAACCAGGGGAATTTTTCCGCAGGATTTCTGCCGGTGAAGCACCAAGGCACGATCATCCGTCCGCACTTGGCCAATCCGATCGCCGACTTGTTTCCGCCCAAGAATGCTGCGTTCATTACGCCCGAAAGCGAGCGCGACGGCCAAGCCTTGCTCGCGGCTCAGAATCGCCAGTTCGAGCAGCAGTGGCCGGGCGACTCGCGGCTCGAGGCACGAATCGCGTCCTACGAATTGGCGGCGAAGATGCAGCTCAGCGCTCCCGAGGCCCTTGACATTACGCGCGAGACGTCCGCCATGCACGAGCTCTACGGGCTGGACGAGGCGCCCACCGCCGCGTTTGGCCGCAACTGTCTGACCGCTCGCCGACTGCTGGAGCGGGGCGTGCGGTTCGTGCAGGTCTGGAGCGGCGCCGCAGGCCCAACCGGCAATTGGGATAATCACGGCAATATCGCCGCCGAACTGCCGCCGATGGCGCTGGCCACCGACCGTCCCGCCGCCGCGCTGGTGAAGGACCTGAGGGCGCGGGGCATGTTCGAAGACACGCTCGTCGTGTGGACGACCGAGTTCGGCCGGATGCCGTTCAGCCAAGGAACCGCCGGCCGGGATCACAACGCCGGCACGTTCGTCTCCTGGCTCGCCGGCGCCGGCGTCAAGCCCGGCATCGCCCACGGGCAAAGCGACGAGTGGGGCTGGAAATCGCTCGAGCCCACGTGGTGCTACGACCTCCACGCCACCATTTTGCATCTCATGGGAATCGACCACACCCGCCTGACAGCCCGCTTCAACGGCGCCAATCGCCGCCTGACCGACGTGCACGGCAAGGTGATAAGCCAAATCCTCTCTTAAAGGGTATCTGTTAAACGCTATCAGCGATTCTGTTGGGCGGGTGGTCGGCAAAGTCGATGCAGGATGAGTTGGATCATGGCGTGGCGGCGACCGCGAGCGGTCGTTGCCCTGCGGTCGCGCTGGCTTCCGATCGATTTACGCTCTCGGGCCGACGAGCGCAACATGCAGCTAGAACCGCGACACCGATGAGGGTCAAAAAGATCCCTGAAGGTTCGGGGACAGGATTGAAAGTTATAGACGCCGTGAGCCCGGTCGTATTATTGAGGTAGCCATTGTTGCTGCCCACGAGGAAAGCAATCGTTTGGCCGGCCAAAATGCTGCCGGACGAAGTTCCTCGCGGAAGCCGGGAGACCCCGGAAGCATCCGATTCGCGGGAGGCGGATCGGTCGGAGAAGGCGAAACGCCACAAGTCCGACATGCACGTTTCGGGGGAGTCAGACAGTTCCATAGTACCAAAGAAACCGGCGAACAACGACAGCGTGCCGCTGCCGGCGGAGCCGGTGGAGGGAAGGGGACTGACCAAGGAGAACGCCGAGCCGTCGCTACTGGACCGGACACAGCGCCGGAAACCCAGGTCGCGCGGACTGCTGGGCGTGCGAGAGGCGGCACAACGTGACGAGAAGACGCGGTTCAACAATCTGCTGCACCTTCCCTTCTGTCCAGCCCTTGTAATTACCCACATCTTTTTTTCATGGCTCGATGACCACGGACGCCAAGGAGGAGTTTATCCATGCCCCGCCAGATCGTGATCCAGCCGGGTTCGCCGTCGCCTTTGCGAAGCAGGAATCCACCCAGGCC
>JBBQWR010000016.1:0-103208 GCA_038210495.1 Pirellulales bacterium | reverse complement strand
TCGCAAAGGCGACGGCGAACCCGGCTGGATCACGATCTGGCGGGGCATGGATAAACTCCTCCTTGGCGTCCGTGGTCATCGAGCCATGAAAAAAAGATGTGGGTAATTACAAGGGCTGGAGGCGCTTCGCCGAAGCCCCGGCGAGCGGATCCAAAGTCCAGCCTGCGCTGTACGTCTTGCCTAGGCCCTTTGGACGTTTTCGGTCGCCGGACGAGCGTCCTAAAACGATTGCCCCGATCACGACGGATTGTTTATCTTGGGAATTCGTATTTTTCTTTTCCCAAGCATGTCGCCATCGCCAAGGACGCCAACTTGCCATGAATAGCGGTATTCAAGCTCCTCGAACCGGTTTCCGCCAACCGACCTTCTTGATATTTTGCTGTGTCATTTCGATAAGCGTTCCGCTGATGGCCCTCGCCGCCAACGGCCCGGGATTTCCCGTCGCTCCGCCGGGCGCCCCATTTCCGCAGGGACCGAATTTCGCGCCGCAAGTTCCTCGCGCCCCTGTCGTGGTTCCGGGCCCCCAGCAACCGGCGGCCGCTGGGCCGAACGACGCCAAGCCGACGGGGCTGGGCGCCATCGAAGGCGCGATCGCCGGGGGAATCGGGGGAGCGTTGTTGGGTTTGGTCCTCTGGGCGATGCGGAAATCGGCCAATGTGCCGATCAAGATCGATCCGGCCACCGGTGGCGTCATCGCCGAGTATGCCCCCGGATTGCGATACATGATGTATGGTTTCAGTGCATTTACGCCATCGGTCCTGTTGCTGGTCCTGCTCTTTAAGCCGCCCGAAAATGAGCAAGGCTGGGTTATCGTCGGGATCGTCATTTTGCTTTTCGCGGCGCTTGGGGGCGCGGTATCGCTAGGATTGGGCAAAGCCCGGGCCGTCGCGACCGACCGAGGAATCACCTCGACGTCTGGCTTTCGCCGCCGCCGCTCGATGTTGTGGACCGAGGTCGCCGAAGTCAGCTATCTCAAGTCGGACGCGGGGCTCCTCTTCAAGAGTTCGATCGGGAAGCAGCAGCCGATAAAGGTCGGGTTATTGATGGCGGGGTTGAAGCCGTTTACCGAACGAATGCGAAAACATCTTCCGCCCGAGCGTTATGCGAAGGCCGAAGAGGCCCTCGCTCGAATCGATCAGCTCCAAGGGGGCAATGCGTTGCCGTTCGGCGGCCTGGGCGCGAAGCCAGCGTCCAAAGCGAAAGCCGCGGCCCGCGGGGCGTGATTCGCGATCAAAGGGCCTAACAAAGCCCTGGGTGGCCGGGGCGGGGGGCGTACTCGCCGAAGCCCCAGTGCGGCTTAATAGCCGCGAGTCCGTTGAATTGCCACTATCTCTCGGTGACCTCAGCCAACCCGACGTCCACGCCTTGGCCACCTTCGGTCTGATGGCAATGCACGGCGATCGTCACCTTGGCGCCCGGCTTCAGTTCCGCGCGGGCGGCCGCGGAAATTTCCAGCGGTTCGTATTGGGTAATAAATCCCGGAGCCGACGAGGCGGGCACTCCATTGAGATAAATCTCCACGTCCTCGTCGTGAAAGACGTACAACTGGAGATGCGGAAAATCTCCGGCCGGCATCGAGATCTGTCGCCGCAGCCAGATGTCGGCGGAGCTCCAATCGGTGCGCGCGTTGACGCCGGGCGTAACGCGCGTTCCGAAGACGCCGATCCCTTCTTTCCAATCGCCGTCCTGAAATTTCAGCGCTGTCCAATCGGCTGCCGGCTTGGTGGTCGTATAGCGCCAGGTTTGCCCCGTGCTTCTGGATGTCGCGACGACTTCGGTGATTTTTGGCGGACGCGGGAGCGGCGCCCAATCGCCGACTTTCGCCTGACCGCGGCTGGACCATTTCTTCCGCATCGCCGGATCGGCAAGCAGCTTGATAAAAATCCCGCCGACCACCGGACGAGCATGCATCCCATCGCTCGCGGCGTTGTCGGTCGTGTAAGAATCCACGAGCGGCATACGAGCCGACGTTTGGTCCAGATAGTCGTAGATCGGCGAGACGATCGTTTCGAAATCCGCCTGCTGCTCGGCCAGCGTGGCGATCCACAGCGACCAATCCGTCTTGGTCAGCTTGGTGCGCGAGTCGAGCGGCACGCCGAATCGCTGCATGACCGACTTGTAGTGATCGATTTCCTTGCGAGCAACCTCCGACGGAAACACGTTCAGGTCCAGAATCTTGTCCCAGACCAAGTTGTACTTTTGGCTCCAAGTTTTCGGCTTGTCGAAAGCCAGGTTGGAATGCGAGCCATCGGCGGCCGCCTTCGTCCAATGCTCGGCGAACCGCTTCGCCAATGCATGATATTTTTCCGCAGTTTCTTTCTCGCCACGTATCTTGCATAGGTCGCCGTAAGCGGCCAAGCCGAGAATCGCCTTGACCGACAGATTGGAGTTATGCGCCAAGTGGCCCATGAAGTCGTCGGTGCACAGTTGCTCTTCCGGGTCGAGGCCGAACTTTTCGAGATACTTGGCCCATTGCGTGAGCTGCGGCCACCACGGAGTCACAAAATCGGCGTTGCCGTCGAGTTGAGCGATCGAATCGCAGAGGATGAGCATGTTGCCGCTCTCTTCGACGGGCATTCCCTCGCCGCCGTCGTCGGTGCCTCGGGCGACCGGATACGTGCCCAAATCGTGCGGCGCGTTCGGAAATTTCCAGCGTGGCGAGGCGGCATAGTTGAGCACCGGCACGAGCGATGCCTTCGCCAGCGGCGGACTAAGCACGAGCAACATGGGATCCATCGGGAAAATGACATCCACGGTCGCGATATCGCCGTTGCTGGTGTTTTCCTTCGTAAACAGGAGCGGTTGTTTGTTCGCATCGGCGGCCAAACCCGTGCCAGCCAAACATTGCCGGTAGGCGAGCGCCGCGATTTGGGCGTATCGCTCTCCGCCGACTCTCGTCAAATCGGCCATCAATTCGCGATCGAATTTTTCACAGCGGTCGGCGAGCTTTTGGTAGGTGCGATCAGCGGCTTGCAACATCTCGGCCGGCGAGGCGCCATTTCGCCGCCAATAGGGCCGCAGGTCCTTGCCGAAGAACTTGATCGAGTAAATTTCGTCGTAGGCGACGATGGCTCTACGAGCGATGGCCTTTGTGCCGACTATGCCGAGATCGAAGACAACGGCTGCGACCGGTTGATCGTCTTTGGCGGCCCGCGGCTGGCGCGCGTCGTCCGCCGTCGGGACCGTTCCCAGGCGCACGAACTGAGTCGTCAGGGCTTGATCGGCGCCGATTGCGCCCTTCGCATCGGCAGCGGCCAAGTAGACAAAGCCCCAGTCGATTCGCGTGTCGTCTCCTTGCCGCTGCAGGAGCGGCTGATCGGACGAGCCGATGCGCAACGCCGTCAAATCGCCCACCGATTCGCGCGACCATTGCACTTTCTGATCCGTCGAGTGGACGACCAACTGCGAGCTGACGCTGTCGTAGATCGACACCTCGTGCTCGGCGCCGTCGACGCTGCGAACCTGCCACGCGATGTAGCTTAGCGGCTGCGCCAATGCATCTAGGTCGTCGGGCAATGCCGTCGTCATGAATGTCATCGTCACATGCACATGCTTGTCGTCGAACTGATAAATGCTCCGGGTGGGCAGCACTTCTAAGGACACCTGCGGCATGGCCGGCGTGGCAACGGGATCTTTGCCCATCAACCGGCTCGTCTTGCCGTCGACGCGAATCAGGCTGACCAGCGAATGATCGTGATGCGTCCAATGGCGCGTGACATCGTCGGTAAGGCGATCCGCTTCCGACCACACGCTCAGATAAGGATTGAACGTAACGAGCGGGACGGCTGGCGGACGGAATGCCTTATGCTCGCCGGAATCGGCGGCAAGGGACCATCGGCCGATCCCCAGCGCCGCGGTCAGGGCGCAGGCGCTTGCGAAAAAACTCACCGCACGATGGAATTGCGACATGATAGGTCCTTTGCCGTAGGTTCCCGGCGCCGCGAACATCTTCGTCACTTTGACGACGAGACGCGGCATTCAAAATGACCATTGTCATTTGCCAAAATTCGGTCGTCAACCGAATTGCGGTAGCCGCCCGCAAATTAATAAACTCAGTGGCGGTCTGAGAAAACTCAATGCGCGCGTCGGGTGGCCGGGGCTGGAGGCAATAAGCCGATCTGCTCCCGAGTGGGTCACTCTACTTCTTCGTGCTTTCGACCGGTTTCGGTTTGTTGAGATTTTCGTTGATCTTATCCTTGAGTTCTCCGCCGATTTCCTTGGCCTTCTGCACGGCCGGATCGACATCTTGTTTCAGCTTGTCCTGATCGACGCTGAACCAACCCCGATAGATACCAAAGCCGATGATCAAGATTAAAATCAGGAACAATCCAAATCCGTGAGAGCGACGCATGCCTTGTTTCCTCCTGTGAACGAATAGCCGTCTTGCAAGCCCTGCCGCGGCTAGCGAATTGCGGTGGCGGTTACTCTATTCTACGGCCCGGAAAGCAGAAATAGCGAAACCGACGGGAAGCGGGGCCCGATTTCGTCGTAACCCGCGTCGGCGACGAGCTACGCGCTTTGTGCGACACTTCGCAAGATCGCGCCGGCCCGATCGACGTCGTTACGGCCGACGTCCAAATGCGTCACCGCGCGCACCATGTCCGCGCTCACGGCCAGCATCAGCAGGCCCGCGTCCTTGAGCCTCGCGACGAAGTCAGCCGCCCCGCCCGGGTGCTTTGCAACTTGAAAGATGACGATGTTGGTGTCGATCGTTTCGGGCCGGAGCTGAAGGCCATCGATCTCACGGATCGCGGCGGCAAGTCGTCGCGCGTTTTCGTGATCCTCGGCCAATCGGTCGATGTGATGGTCGAGGGCGTACAAGGCCCCGGCGGCAATGATGCCGGCCTGCCGCATCGCGCCGCCGAACAGCTTGCGATGCCGGCGGGCTTTGGCGATCGAATCTCGCGGCCCGGCGAGCGCCGAGCCGACCGGCGCCCCCAACCCCTTGCTGAAGCAGACACTCACCGTATCGAAATGCTTCGCCCAGTCGGCGGCCGGGATGCCCGTCGCGACCATGGCGTTGAACAGCCGGGCGCCATCCAAGTGGGTCGCCAGCCCGTTTTGGTGGGCCCATGTGCAAATCTCGACGACCCGATCGTAGGGCTGAATCCGGCCCGCGCCGCGATTGTGCGTATTCTCAAGGCAAACGAGCTTGGTGCGAACCTGATGCTCGTTGTCCGGACGGATCAGCCCCTGGAGTTGCTCCAGCCGCATCACGCCGTATTCCCCTTCCACCGTACGCGTGGCCACTCCGCTGAGCTGGGCAAAAGCGGCCTGTTCGTAATTGTAAATGTGGCAACCGATGTCGCAAATGAATTCGTCCCCCGGCCCGCAATGCACGCGGACGCCGATCTGATTGGACATGCTGCCCGAGGGAACATACAGGGCCGCGTCTTTTCCCAGCAATCCGGCGGTCCGCCGCTGGAGTTCGTGGATCGTGGGGTCTTCGTCGAACACATCGTCGCCGACCTCGGCAGCGGCCATCGCCGCTCGCATCGCGGGCGTCGGCTTGGTGAACGTGTCGCTGCGAAATTCGAGGATTGTTTTTGGCATGGTGGTATGGGGCTCAAAGGGATCGGAGCTTGCCGACGAACGCGCGTTGCCGCCGGCCGGGGGCTAGGTATCGCCCTTCATCCGCAGCCAGTCGGGCAATCGCTTGACGTTTCCCTGTTTATCCACGCAAGCCACGGTGCTCCGGCCGGTGGCCAACCGCTCCGTGCCTCGGAAGAGTTGATACTCGTGCTCGATCCGCGCGCCCCGGGCCGATAGTACCGTCGTCCGCAACGTCAGCAGATCGTCGTAGTTGGCCGGCCCGTGATACCGGCAGGTCATTTCCGAGACGACCAAAAACAGTCCCTGCTCCTCGACCTGCCGGTAACTGAATCCCGAGGCGCGAAGCATTTCGGTGCGACCTAGCTCGAAATAGGTCAAGTAATTCGCATGGTGCAGACGTCCCATGGCGTCGGTTTCTTGGTATCGAACGCGAATCTGCAAATCGTGCTGGGTTAGCATGTTGATCAAGGGCGGCGAAACCGCGATTGGCGGGTAGGGCAGGAGAGGAACCTCAGCTTAGCATTTGCCCGGCGATCGGTCGAATCGGCCTGCTATCACAACGCATCATCATCGATCCGACTTCCCTGATTCGGCGGCTCGATCCTTCAATGAACTCGCACGGCTTCGACAATCCCGCCATCTGTCGCAATACGGCGCCGGCCTGCTACGATAGCGGCAGCGCAGTTCGACCGTTTCACGACTCCGCTCGTTCATTAGTTTGGGGATTCCCGTTCATGGCAAGTTGTGTGTTAGCGTACTCCGGCGGTTTGGACACGTCGGTCATTCTCGGCTGGCTCAAGGATGAGGGCTACGACGTCCATGCGGTCTATGTCGATCTAGGGCAACCTTGCGAAGATCGCGCGGCCACGATGGCGAAGGCCCGGCAGTGCGGGGCTGTGTCGGCGAGGATTGTCGATGTGCAAGAGGAGTTGTGCCGCGACTTCGCGTTCCCGGTGCTTCAGTGGCAAGCCAAGTACGAGGGTTCGTACCTGCTGGGCACGTCGATCGCCCGGCCGCTGATTTCCAAAGTCTGTCTCCAGGTCGCGCGAGAGGTGAAGGCCGACGCCTATGCACACGGCGCCACCGGCAAGGGGAACGATCAATGCCGGTTCCAATTGGCGGCCGAGGCGCTCGATCCAAGCGTCCGCGTAATCGCTCCGTGGAGAATCGAAAAATTTCGCAAGTTGTTTCCCGGCCGCCGCGAGATGATCGACTATTGCGACGCGAAAAAAATACCGGTCAAGGCATCGATCTCGAAACCCTATAGCTCGGACGAGAACTGTCTGCACATTAGCTATGAAGCCGGCCAGCTCGAAGAACTGACGGTCAACGGCGTGGCTCTCGTCGACTTCGGCATGAGTGTCTCGCCGCGGCAGGCGCCAGACAATATCGAATCGGTCACGATCGGGTTTCAGTCGGGCGTGCCCGTTTCACTGAACGGCAAACCGCGCTCGGCGTTGCAGATGGTTCAGGAGCTCAACTCGATCGGCGGCCGCAACGGCGTGGGGCGGATCGACATGGTCGAGAACCGCTTCGTCGGGATGAAGAGCCGTGGCGTGTACGAGGCCCCGGGCATGACGATCCTGTACGCCGCCCATGCGGTGATCGAGCAACTCACGCTCGATCGCGACCTCACGCACCTTCGGGACCGGTTGGCGCCGGAAGTCGCCGAAATGGTTTACTACGGATTTTGGTACACCGCCAAGATGGACGCCCTGCTGGCGTTCATCCGCGATGCGCAGCGACCCGTGACCGGCCAAGTGACGCTCGAACTGTACAAGGGCAACATCGCGGTCGCCTCGCGCGAAAGCCCCAATAGCCTGTACGACGCGGGCATCGCCAGCATGGAAGCGGGCGGCTCGTACAACCAGACCGACGCCGAGGGCTTCTTGCGAATCCAATCGCTACCCTCGCGCGTGCAAGCCCGAGTGACTCCGCGGAGTTTCTAAAAGTCCTTTTTTACCGCAGAGACGCGCAGAGCGCAAAGGATGAGGACGAAGGCAGGAAGGTAGACAGGATTAACAGGATTTTCAGGATTAAATGAAGACTCGGCGGCCACGCCGCCGTCGTGACAAAATCTT
Organism: Pirellulales bacterium; assembly: GCA_038210495.1. GTDB lineage: Bacteria > Planctomycetota > Planctomycetia > Pirellulales > DATAWG01 > JBBQWR01. The sequence goes on along the minus strand of JBBQWR010000016.1, from coordinate 95,574 downwards.
GTGAATCTTGTTAATCCTGTCTAAATTCCTCGTCCTTCGCGCTCTTTGCGCCTGCTATGTAGCTAGTTTGTCAAGGGCGTTGCTGGGGTGGGAACGGGGAGTTGATGTCGTGCAGTCTGCTATTCAGTCGTCCGCTGGTGCGGAGACTATTTGACTCTACGCAAAAATGGGAACGGACTAAACTTCGCGACGGGCGATTAGCCCCAGACGCTACCAGTCGCGTTCCCGGGTCGAGCACCAACGTTCAAATCTCCTGGTCAACCACTTGAATCAACCCTTGAACCGCTTTTACGATCAACGAGGCGCCAGCCGGAAGCCTGCGGAGCGCAAGCCCTTACCCAGCTGGAGCGTAGCAGGCTTCCCGGCGAACCACCGGATTGGACGTCGGGCCGCCTCCGCCTTCCCGGCCTCGATGCCACATCAACACCGCCAATCGGCGCATGGCCGCCACGACCGCCACCTTCTTTTTCTTGGGGTTCTTTTCCGCGATCCGTTGATAGGCGACTCGGGCGGAACTCTCGGTGCGGATCCGTGCCCAAGTGGCCTGGCACAGTACTCGCCGCACGCGCGCTGGCCCTTGCCGCGTGATGTGTCCCTTCCGATCGCCGCACTGCCCACTCTCGTGACTGCTGGGCGCCAAGCCCAAGTAAGCCCCGATCTGCCGGCGATTCTCGAACCGACCCAAATCACCCACCTCCGCCAGGAACACCAGCGCCGTCAGCACGCCAACCCCTTGGAGCTTGATCAACCCGGCCACGGCGGACGCATAATGAGGCGCGGCCACCAACTCAGTCAACGCGTGATCCAAATGCTCCAGTTCTTGGTCCAACGCCTTCGCCTGACGCAACGAGCTGGCCAGCGCCGCCCGCATTCCGGCGCCCAGCTCGGGCTGTTCGCTTACGCATTTGAGCCAGGCCTCGAATCGCCGCGTCCAGCTTTTGCCTGTGTCCCCCGGACGCGTCAGTCCGTGCCGCTTCAACAGCCCTTTGATTTGCGTTTTCACGGCCGTCAATTTATCGGCCACATCCAGCCGCGTTCGCACCGATTCCCGATCGTCGCGAGTCTGCAGGTCCGGAATCCAGACTTTCGGCAAACGATTGCCCGCCAACACGCGAGCCCGCAGCAGCTCCAGCAAATCCTCGGCGTCCTTCTCATCGGTCTTCTGCCGCTTTTGCTGCGTGGACCGAACGATCTTCGTCGGCGCCAACACGAAGCAGGTGATTCCGGCGTCGGTCAATTCGTCGTACAGCCCAAACCCCTGTCCCGAGGCTTCGTAGACAAAGATGATCTGGGCGCCGCCGGCAAAACCTTTGAGCTTGGCGATCATTTGTCGTCGTCCTTCGGCTGTGTTCTTCACCGACAACGTCTGCGCTTTATCCCGACCTTGGGCAATCTTCAATAGCATCGTCTGATCGTGCAAATCGCAACCCACCATGATAGGCTGAGCCATGGCCAGTGCTCCTGGAAAAAAGGTTTGGGAAACGTTCGTTCACACACTTGAACTTTCCCAACTCCCATGCCCAGGAGCAACTGGCCCTTTTCATTCCGCTACATAGTTAACTTCGCGGGTATCTCGATCCGTCACTCGATGCAACGTCACTTTCTCATGCTCAGCAGGTAATGCACGTTGTAGGCCGGGTCTTTTTCCTTTCCCTTCGCCGGGCTGCCGCGGAGATGGGCGACGCCGCCGGTTAGCTCGTATTGGAACGCCTTGCTCGTGAATGGGTCGTCCGGCAGTGGCACGGCCAGGTCGCCCAGCTTCGCTGGTAGCTTTCCGTCGTGAGCTGCGGCGTGCAGTCGCAAAGCCTCGACGCACCGCAAAAGGGCCAACCGTTGTTCGAGACGCGACTGCGTTTGACGAACGTGAATATAGGCGGGCATAAAAGCATCGGCGAACAGCGCTCGCCTGGGGCCGGATCGATATTCCCCTCCTCCGAGTAACGCGATCTGCGTTTCGGACAGATTCATCAGCTTCATCAGGTCGTCGCGGCGAATCTCGAACTCACGCTTTTCATCGAGCATCAGTATCTGCTCCGGCGGAAATTTTTCGAGTTGATCCTGCTTGAGTCCATATTCCGTCAGCCGGCCCCGCGCGGCTTGGATCGAGTCCTTGTCCTTGCATCGTTCGGCCAGCCACGGCCGAAAGCCTGATTCGGATTTCAGCATTCCTTCCACGCGGACGATTTGATCGACGTGCGCCAATAGACGCTCGAGTTGGTCTGGGCTCATTGGGTGGGCGTCGTCCAGATCGCGCAGCTCGACCGACATCATCACGCGCTCGCCTTGCAACCCCGCGTCGAGCGATACCAGCGGGCGAGGCAGCGCCGTCAGAGCCCAATACAGATTCGGGCTGCCCGGCTGCTCGATGAGCTCTTCGATCGGGCCGATGGCCGTGTTGGCGACGGCGATCCCCACCAAATCACCGATCAGCGTCGGATGAATGCTCAGATGCCGGCTGAGCGCGAACATCGTCTGCGCGGTATGAAGGGCGGCGTCGAATTTTTTGTGCGCCACTTCGCCGCGAAACCGCACCTTGAGGGCCGTGGCCAAACCCCGCACGCTTTGCAAATCGGGCAGCAGCAGATTGACTCCGTCGCGCTTGATTCCGAGCAAAATCTGCCAGTCGGGCGTATCGAGCCGAGCGGCCAAATCGACCTGCGTGAGCGGACCGCCTTGGTAGTCCTTGAGGTCCGCGTCGGGCAAGTCCTTCAGCGGCATCGTCAGCAACTTGTCGCGACGCTCGACGAATTGCTTGTCGAAGAAGAATCGCTGTTGCTCCATGAAGCAGCGCAAATAACCCTGTACCGGATTGCCCGGATTCATTTCGCTCAGCTCCGGCAGCAGCATGTAGCGGAGCGCCGGGACCGGCGCGGCCGCCGGCGAGATCGTCAGGCCGATCGGTGTTTCGGTGTTGCCGGGTGCTTCATCCGCGCGACTCGGTCGAGGTTGCAGAAATGCAAAGATTGCGAAGCCAATGAAAATCATTCGTGTCATGGCGTATCTCCTTTTTAGTTCATAAGCGTCGTCGACCGCGGCGAAATTGAGCCCGAGCGTGGCACGGAGTCGATGAACGTCGTGTCGTCGCTAGAGCGTTCCACTCGATCGAGTTGCTGGAGTGTTAGATGCGCCGACCAAAATCGCGGGTCTGGCGAGGCCAGTGTCGCCGTTGGCTCGTGGCCTGTGCTGGGCGCCGCAACGAATTCGGTGGGCGGCAAGCCGCGGGGGCGATCGACGGCAAAATGCGGCAACATCAATGCCAGCGACAACGCTTGAGTCGCCACGAGTGCCGTGGCCAACACCTTCCAGCCCCGACTCGGATGTACTGAGGCGCGGCCGGCCTCGAACAGCAGGGCGTCTCGATTAATACCACCGGCCGTGGGCGTGAAGCGGCTTAACCGATCGATGATTTCGTCGGGCATGATTCCCTCAGTTGCTTTCGAAGTTGTTCGAAACTGGCAGTGTATCGTCTAAACGCCGTGCTCGCGGAGCACCCCACCACCGTCGCGATCTGGTCGAAACTCAGGCCGCCCCAATGCCGGGCGACAAGTATTTCCCGCTGATCCGCTCCGATCGTCTCAAGCGCCGCCACGACAGTCGCCGCATCGAGTCCATCGACCCCTGGCTCGACGAACCACGCTTCAGCCTTCGCGACAGCGGACTCGCGGCGGCGCCGGCGACTGGCGCTCTTGGCCGCATCAATCGCTCCGTTACGAACGACGCGGTAGAGCCAAGCCACCGGATCGTTCGGCGCCTGGCGCTGTTGAATCAATTTCACGAAGGCTTCTTGCACCCCATCTTCCGGGTCGCGACGCCACTGCCGCGCGTAAAGCACAAGAGCCGCCGCATGGCCGTCGATCAGTTGTGCGAGATGCTCGGGGCTCATGGGGCGCCTAAGGCTCATTTACCATTAAGACGACGCCGATCGTCCCGTATTCCGCGATCCGCGATAATTAGGTGGCGAGACGCTGTATTGAGCCATCATACCGACGACTAATTCGCCGTTGAAAAACGCCAGAGAAATTGTGGGCGAGTGATTAGCGCCGCCGTCAATTGATCTGGCTAAAATTTGGCTGCGTTCGCGAGTGCATTTGAAAACCGGCTCAATAGGCGATAGGCTAACGGCAGGGAATTTCCGATGTCTTCTGTCGCTTTATGCTATCTGCTCTAACTCGAATGACGAATACCACCGGCAGGCCATCAGAAACAAACCATTTCAATTTTCGATGGCTCAAATGCTCCGCGGGGTGACGTTGCTGTGCTGTTCAGTTGAGCTGTCGATTATCTTTTTCAAGCTTTGGTCGACTGAGCGATATGGCTTCCCTTACCGGGCCTTTATGGCTCTTTGCGGCAGTATCGGCGCATTCATGGGCATCATTACCAAAGGCCGACCGTTATTCGGGTTCGTATGGGGCGTATTGGCCGGCGTCGCACTCTCGGTTCTCTTGCCCCTCGATCCTGTTGCTCGGGAATAGCAATTGAAATCGCTTGAGTCGCGGCGGCCGAGCAGTCACAATGTGAAGGTGGTCGGAGCAACTGCCCGCTCCGGGGCTTCGGCGATGCGCCTCCAGCCCCGGGCACCCGTCGTACGATACAAGATCGCTTACCCGCCCGCCCTCTTTACCCACCTGGGCAATCCGTCGATGCGTCAACTTTTGCTTGCCTTGCCGTGCGCGCTGTTTCTCTTGAGTATTTCGCTCTCGCTCGCTGCCGAACCCGTGGCGGCGCTGCGCGATTTGCCGGCCGAGTATGCCGGCGGCGTACGGCCGCTGATGAAAAAATACTGCCTGGATTGCCACGCGGCGAGCAAGAAGAAGGGGGATCTCGACCTGGAGCGGTTCGCTTCGACGACTGAGATCGCCAAGAGCGTCGAAATCTGGCGACGGCTGGCCGAGCGCGTCGAGCAGCAAGAGATGCCGCCCGAGGACGCGCCGCAGCCGACGGCCGACGAGCGAGTGAAACTGCTCGGTTGGACCAAGGCCATGCTCGACTCCGAAGCGCGGGTACATGCGGGCGATCCCGGCCGAGTCGTGCTGCGCCGGCTGAGCAACGCCGAATACGGCGCTTCGATTCGCGATTTAACCGGCGTCGATCTCGACCCGGCGAAGGAGTTTCCGGTCGATGGCGCTGCGGGCGAAGGCTTCACCAATGCCGGCGACGCGCTGGTCATGTCACCCGACCTGTTTGGCAAGTATCTGGCGGCGGCGAAGCTGATTGCCACCCATGCCGTGTTGCTGCCCGACGGTGTGCGATTCTCACGGGCCGTCACGCGGCGCGACTGGACCGACGAAGGCCTGGCGGCGATTCGCGCCGCCTATCGGCAATTCAATCGCGGGTCCGACGATGGCCGGCTCAATTTTGGCGCCTATCTCTCGGCCACAATTCGTTTCCGCGACGATTTGAACGCCGGCAAGCTGAAGCTCGACGACGTCGCCGCGCGGGAGAATCTACGGCCGAAATATCTGCATTTGCTTTGGGATGCATTATCCAACAAAGAGGCCCAATTCCCACTCGCCGGGATACGCGCCCGCTGGCTCAAGGCGGGACCGGGCGACGTCGAACCGCTGGCCGCCGAGATTCGCGGCTGGCAAACGATGCTTTGGAAGTTCAATAAAATCGGCAGCTACATGAGCGACACCTGGCAGGAGGCTAATAGCCCTGCGATCGCGACTGTCCAAACCGTGCGATCGAAGCTCAATATCGCCAGCGGTCAGAATGAAGCGGTCGTGTATTTGGTCGTGCGGCAAGTTCAGGCTGGCGACAAACCGACTCGGGTCGTATGGCGGCGGCCTCGTCTGGAGGCCGATAAGCAGCCGGCCCGCTTGCTCCGCGACGTGGCCAAGCAAGAAGCCGGCTATCGCGCCGTGCTGAACCAGCGCGGCGGACCGGCGACGCTCGAAGAACTGCCGGACGGCAATTTTGTCGTCCCGGCGCCGTCGAGCTTCGAAATACACATTCCGGCCGCTGCCGCCAAGGATCGCGATTTTGTCGTGGAAGGGGCCCTCGACGCGAGCACCGCCGGCGCGACCGTGCAAATGGAACTGGCGCCCGGCCCACCGAATCTGGATCAGGCGCCCAACGCCGGCGCGCCGCTGGTCGCTAGCGCCGATATCCTGGCCATCGATCCGGCCCATCGCGATGCGGGGCTGAACGCTTTTAGGCAGTTATTTCCACAGTTCGTGCATCATCCGCGGATCGTGCCCGAGGATGAGGTGATTTCCCTGCGGCTGTTTTTCCGCGAGGACCAGCCGCTCCGCGGGCTGCTTTTGGACGACGCCGAGCACGCCCAACTCGATCGGTTGTGGCGCGAGCTGATGTATGTCGGCCAAGAGCATCGCGTCGAGGCGTTGAATCTACCATCGTTCCTCGGCTTTGTGTCTCAAGAGGCCAGCAAGGAAGAGCTCAAGCGAGTCACCGATCGGTTGATGGCGACGGTTCCGCAGCGGGCGGAGCAATTCGAACGCGATCTTCAAGCCACTTGGCCTAGGCATGTCGACTGGCTCGTCGATTTTGCTTCGCAAGCCTATCGCCGGCCGCTGACCGATGGCGAACAAAAAAAGCTTCGTGGGCTGTACGACCGGTTGCGCAAGAAAGAGATGTCGCACGACGAAGCGTTTCGCGCGTCGCTCGCGGCCGTGCTGGTATCGCCGGCGTTTCTCTATCGCGGCGAGGCGCCGGCGGCGGGGGGCGAGCCGCAGCCGGTGTCGAACTGGGAGATGGCGTCGCGGCTGAGTTATTTCCTCTGGTCGACGACGCCCGACGCGGAGCTTCGCGCGGCGGCAGCGGCGGGCAAGCTCAGCGATCCCGATTCGATCGCGGCCCAAACGCAGCGAATGCTCCACGATCCGAAGTGCCGAGGTATCGCCACGGAATTCGCCGCCCAGTGGTTGCATGTCCGCGATTTGCGAGAGAGCCGCGAGAAAAACGAAAAGCTGTTTCCCACCTTTAACAGCGACCTGCGAGCGGCGATGTTCGAGGAAACGGTCTTGGATTTTCAAGAACTGTTTCAAAGCGATTTGTCGCTGCTCGAGATATTGGACTGCGATCACACGTTTTTGAACGAGCTACTGGCGAAGCACTACGGCGTGCCCGGCGTGACGGGGCCACAGTGGCGACGGGTCGACGGCGTGAAGAAATATGGCCGCGGCGGCGTGCTGGCTTTGGGAAGCGTGCTGACCAAGCAATCGGCCGCGTCGCGCACCAGCCCGATCTTGCGGGGCAATTGGCTACTGGAAACGCTGCTGGGCGAAAAACTGCCCAAGCCGCCCGCCAATGTGCCAATCTTGCCCGAGGACGAGTCGGCCACGAAGGAGCAAACCGTGCGGCAGATTGTCGAGCAGCACACGCATGTGGCCCAGTGCGCCGTGTGCCACCGGCGGATCGACCCCTATGGCTTTTCGCTGGAAGCCTACGACGCGATCGGCCGATTTCGCGACAAGGATTTAGCCGGCCGGCCGGTTGATACGCGCGTGGAGTTGAAGGACGGAACGAAGTTCGACGGCATCGAGGGTCTGCGGCACTATTTGCTCGCCGAGCGCAGGGACGACGTGCTGCGGCACTTTTGCCGAAAACTGACCGGCTATGCGCTCGGCCGATCCATGACGCTGGCCGACGAACCGCTAATCGACGACATGCTCGGCCAGCTCAAGCAACACGACTACCACTCGTCGGCCGCCGTGCTAACAATCGTGCGGAGCAAGCAATTCCGCTATCATAGAAGTCTCGCCGCGACGAAAGATGAATGACAGTGCTCGCCCTTGCCTGCCCCCTCGCCCTCTCCGAGAGGGTTGGGGTGATGGCTTTTGAACTACCCTAGACCCTAACTGCTCTCGCCCCGCCCTCTCCCAAGGGGAGAGGGCTCCCGGACAGCCGAACACCATCACTCAAACGTAGGATTTTGCCCCATGCCACCGATTTCCTATCGCGCTTCGCGCCGGGCCATGCTTCGCGGACTTGGCGTGACCATGGCGCTGCCGTGGCTCGAATCGATTCCCATGTTCGGCGGCGAGACGAAGGACAAAGCGTCGCAGCCTCCGGTTCGGTTCGCGGCCATGTTCTCGGGAAACGGCTTTCACAGCCGGCAGTGGTGGGCCAAGGGAGAAGGGGGCGCATTGGAGCTAGGCGCCGTCCTCGATCCGCTCGAAAAAGTGAAACAGAAAACCGTCTTCATCCGCGGCCTGTTCAACGAGGAAGCCGGCAAGGGGGGCATCCACAGCGCGATGACGGGCAATCTGCTGACCGGCGCCCCGCTCGAAGGCAGCGGCGGCGTGCGGTCCGGAATCAGCGTCGATCAGCTTATTGCCCAGGAACTCGGCCGGCAGACGAAGGTTCCCAGTTTGGTGCTCGGGTGCGAAGCGTCGATGTCGGCCCTGCACAAGGGCTACTCGATGATCTACAGCTCGCACATCTCGTGGAGCACGCCGACGACTCCCACGCCGCTGGAGTTGTATCCGGCGCTCGCCTTCGATCGGTTGTTCCGCGACGAGGCGGGCAAGGGAGACGCGAGCGTATTGGATCTCGTGCTGAACGACGCGACCGATCTGAGCCAGAAAATCAGCTACGGCGATCGTCGCAAGCTGGACGAATACCTGACGTCGGTCCGCGACGTCGAGCAGCGAATTCAGCAGGCCGGTCAAAATGGCCGCTTGCAAGGCTGGCGGCCCACGCTCGACAAGCCCAACATCGCTCGGCCGTCCGACGGCATTCCGCAGGACATCGACCAGCACATGCGGATGATGTGCGACATCCTGGTGCTCGCGTTCCAAACGGACACGACGCGGATTTGCACGCTCAAGCTGAACAACGACCATTCGGCCCTGCGGTTTCCGAATCTGCACGTGGATTATATGATCCACCATTTACTCTCGCACACCGACAACGACGACTGGTTGAAGGTGAACCGATTCTTTACCCAGCAGGTCGCGTACATCGCCGAAAAGCTCGACGCCATCCAAGAGGGCGAACGCACGGCGCTAGACAACACGATGCTGCTCTACTTATCGAGCATGCTTAACGGCAACCACGATTGCAGCCAATTGCCGGTGGTGCTGATCGGCGGCGCCGGCGGGCAGATCAAAGGAGGCCGGACGCTCGATTACCTGGGCAAACCGAACCGCAAGATGTGCAGCCTATATTTGTCGATCATGGACAAGATGGGCGTGCATCGCGATCGGTTCGGCGACTCGACAGAGCGATTGGCGGAGATTTAGCGGGCTGAGGGCGAGATTTAGGAATTGGGATTTGGGGCGTGGGGGGTGGAGAAGCAACGGGCGGCAGGGATGCGGGAATCAGGCGGTTGAACCTCCGCAACATGGCTTGGGTCGACGCGACGCGATAGACCCATCTCCAGGTATTGCAATGGCCGTCGACCCTTCCCAACAAATCTTGTCGTAAGTTCGGCAACTCTCGCGCGAGCAGCAGCGCGAACTGGTGGCAAAGATCCAACGCAATCTCAGCGAGCCGTCCACGGACGTCGCCCACCGTAGCTTAATGGAGCTTCGTGGGCTGGGAAAGGAAATCTGGCGGGGCGTTGATGTGAAGGACAACCTTTGTAAAGAGCGTGACCCGAACTGCTCACGCTCCGCCCCCTGCTTCTAACAAGTACACTATCCGGCGTTGCCCACGGTTGTCGCACGGGCGTCGGCCATTCCATAATGCTCCGATGGCTTCGATCTATCTGGACTACAATTCGACGACTCCGCTGCTGCCCGAGGTGGCGGCGGCGATGGCCGAGGCGCAGCTCCTGGCGCCGGGCAATCCGGAGAGCCAACACTTTTTTGGACGGCAGGCTCGGCGAATCTTGGAAGAGGCTCGCGACGGTTTGGGCGCTTTGCTGGGAGCGGACTTGACGGGCCGGCGGCCGGATCGTGTGATGTTCACCAGCGGCGGAACCGAGTCGAACAATTGGGCCCTGATCGGAATGTCGGGCGACCTATCGAGCGGCCCCCGAGCGCCCGGCCGAATCGCGATCTCAGCGATCGAGCATCCGAGTGTTGCTCGACCGGCAGACCTCTTGGCGAAGCGCGGTTGGCGCGTCGATCGAGTTGGACCGGCGGCGGACGGCGTCGTCCGGACCGATCGATTCGCCGAGTTGGCCGAGGAGAGACCGGCGCTGGCGAGCGTGATGCTCGCCAATAACGAGACGGGCGTCGTCCAGCCGGTTCGGCAATTAGCGACGTTAGCTCGGGCGGCCGGCGTCCCGCTGCATACGGACGCGACGCAGGCCGTGGGAAAGATACCAGTTCATTTCCGCGAGTTGGGAGTCGCCGCTTTGACGTGCGCCGCCCACAAATTTCACGGGCCGCATGGCGTTGGCGTGCTGATCGTGCGCGGCGACGTCGCGATCGAGTCGCTGTTGGCTGGCGGGTTTCAGCAAGAGTCGCTCCGCCCCGGCACGGAGAATGTGGCGCTGGCCGTCGGGATGCGAACGGCTTTGGAAATTGCGATCCGCGAGCAGGCGGAGCGGCATGAGCGAATGAAATCGCTCAGAGATCGGCTGGAGCGGGCGCTCGGCGTCGTGTGGCCAGTGGCCGTGGTGGTTGGCGCCGCGGCAGAGCGATTGCCGAATACCGCCTGCATCGCTTTTCCGGGAATCGATCGACAGGCCCTGGTGATGGCGCTCGATTTGGCCGGCGTGTGTTGTTCGACCGGCAGCGCGTGTGCCAGTGGTTCGAGCGAGCCTTCGCCGACGCTCGTGGCGATGGGATTGAGTGACGATATCGTGTCGAGCAGTCTGCGGTTCAGCCTCGGCGCCACGACGACGGCGGAAGAAATCGACGACGCGATCGTGCGAGTGAGCGCGGTGCTTGGTCAGTGGCGATTGCATCCGAAATGACGGTTGCCCGGGGTTGGAGGCGCTTCGCCGAAACCCCGGACTGTGAACGCCACGCCCCGGGGCTTCCCTTCCGTCCAGCCCCGGTCACCAGACCGCGCTTGAGCCCATCCCGGCCACCCCGCGCTCAATGCGGCGTCACAATCGCCGGCCGGCGCGTCACCTTCGTGTCCGGCGTTTGATTCAGATACGCGAACAGATCGGCGATCTCCTCAAGCGTCAGCGTATTGAGCAATCCCTCGGGCATTGCCGATTTCTTGATCGGCGTGACCGCGTCGATCTCGTCCTTGGCGACGCTAACCTTCGTCGCATCGGATTGCGTCACGACCAGCGAGCCGTCGGCCTGCTCCGCGACCAGTCCCCACACCGTGCGGCCATCCGTCCGCAGCACCGATTTGCTGGCATACTGATCCGAAATGACTTGCGACGGAAACAGAACGGACTCCAGGATTTCGCGTTTTTGAAACCGCCGACTGACGGTCGTCAGATCGGGGCCGATCCCGTCTCCCCGCTCGCCGAACCGGTGGCACTTGATGCACTGAGCCTTGGCGTAGACCACGGCGCCGCGCTGAGCATTCCCTTTGCCGCCGTCGGCCGAGTTCAGGAAACTGATTAATTCTTCGCTTGTCCAGCGATTGGCGGTCGAGTCCTCCGGCAGCTTGGCTTCCGGCTGGTCGGGGTACGTCTCGGCGAACCATTTTTGCCAACTGGCCAGTTTCGCGTCGAAGCTGTCTTGCGGCTCGCCGACCTTCTTGCTGGTCCATTTCTCCAGCAGAGCGATCGCGAGCTGGCCGCCGTTCTCTTTCAATTTCAATCCGCGGAGGATCGCCTGCCGAATCGGCTCCGGTCCCTCGGGCGTTTTATCGACCGTGGCCAGCTTGGTCAGCACTTGCTGAGCGAAGGCGCCATCGACCGTCGAAAGCGACTGCACCAACAGCGGCCAGTTCTCGGCGTCGGGATATTCGGCCAGCGACATGGCGATATAGCCGCGCCGCTCGGGATCCTTTTGATACACATCGCGCAGATACCGCATCGCGGCCGGGTCGCCGCTGTGACCGAGCACGGCGACGATGCCGATGCCGAGCTTTTGGGCCGGCTCGCCATCGACACGGCTCATCCGGCGATCGAGTTGTTCGATCTGCCGGAGCGTGTCCGCGTCCGGATGGTCGGGCAGCTTGGCGAGAACCGACAGCGCCGAGCTGGGCCATTTGACACCGTCGGCAAGGACCAGCTTGCGCTCAGCTTCGGTCAGACCGGCGAAGAAATCTCGCGACGTGTTTTCGATATAGCCGGCGTAGCTGTGGCCCCCCTTGATCGCCCGAGCCGTTTCGAAGAACTTGAGCAAAGCCAGCTTCTGCTGCGTGGACCATTCCGGGATAAACCGAGCATACAGGGCCAAGTGCAGCTTCTCTTCCAGCGGCAAATCGCTTTGCAACTGCTCGACGATTCGCTCGTTCGCCGAGTTGTCTTGCAGATAAGCCAGCAGCCGCACGAGCTCTCGATTGAGCACGCGGTCCTTCGAGGGATATTCGTCGGCCAGCCGCTTGCGAAGGTCGACGGCGTCCGCCGGAGCGATCTTGCCCCGCTCGAGCGCGAGTTGCATCACGCGAAGGACATCGAGAAAATCGCCGTCGCTGAGGTAACTGGCCATGAGCGTTTGTGCGCGCGCCAGCACCGCCTCGGCCGTGGCGCGATCCGGATCGACCACCAGCATCGCCAGCGCGCCCTGAATGAAAACGCGCGCGTGGCTCGTTTTCAACGCCTGCTCCTGCCAGTCCTGCTTCGGCAATCGCTCGAGCAGCCGCGTGGCCGACCAGGCGACGAACCGATCGTTAGACTTCAACAGCGGCGCGAGATCCAACCAAGCCGCTTGTTGTCCGGCCCGGGCGAGCGATTCGCACGCCAATCGTTGCACCGCCGGACTCGTATCGTGCAGCAACTCGACGAGCCGGGTTTGCGTCGAATCGTCCGCATGCAGGCCCATCAAGTAGACGGCCTTCGCGCGAAGATCGGCATCGACATCGCGCGACAATTGAACGAGCTGCTTGGTCGACGGGAACGGTCCGACGAGTTGCATCAGATCGAGCGCCCGGCAACGGGTGTCGGATGTGTTCTTGGCGTTCATCACATAGAGCTTGATCTGGCGGTCCCAATCGGCGCCAAGTTTTTGCTTGATTGTGGCGACCGTTTGACGACCCCAGGCGCTGTCGATCTGCGGCTGACGCACCGCGCCTGCCACGCCCTCGGGCAGCTTGGTTAACTCATCCGGCACTTGGCCCGACCAAACGATTCGATACACGCCCCCTTCGGTCTCGCGACCGCCGGCGCAGAAATACAGATTGCCGTCGGGGCCGACGCCGAGTCCCGTGATGTTGAGCGGCTTGCCTTCCAGAAAAACGCTGCTCGTGGCCGTGAAGCCCGCGCCGTGGGACTTTAACTTGAGATTCAAAATCCGTCCTCGCGCCCAATCGCCGACGAACAGCGAATCGTGAAACCGTCGCGGAAACATCACATGGTTGTAGGCGACCATGCCGGTCGGCGAACCGGGGCCCGTATTGGCCACCGCGGGAAGGCTGTCGAAGTAATACTCCGGCCAGACGGCCCAGCCACTGCGCCAACCGTATTCGCCGCCGGGCACGACGTGCAGCGCGCGGGTCGGCCGATACCAGGGTAGTCCGATGTCCCATTCCATGTCGGAATCGGACGTGAACAGCTCGCCGCCGCGGCTGAACGTCATGCTATAGGGATTCCGCAGACCACCGGCGAACACCTCGACAATCTTGCCGTCGATGTCGGTGCGGAGGATCTGGCCCCCCGGCGCCTTCACGCCGACGCCATAGCCATTGGGGTCCTCATAGCGCGGGCCGACGAGATCGCCTTCGTAATAGTGATGGTGGGGGCTGGCGGGGTCGTCCGGCTTTTCGACTTTCGTGTGATCGCCGATCAGCACGTAGATCAAACCGTCGGGACCGAGCACGGGGACGTGCGGGCCGTGCTCGACCATTTCGCCCGTGAATTTGAGCAGTAGTTCGACTTTCTTGGGCGCGGCGTCTTTGTATTCCAAGTAGGAGACGGGCGCGAGCATACGGTCGATTTTTTTGCCGTTGGCGCCCTTCGTGGGCTCGTTCTTGTCGGCGTCCGGGTGGTCTTTGTCGCCGGTCGTCGCGTCGTCCTCGATCGGCTCGGCTTTGAGCGCATGGGGCTTTGCTGGGACCGACTTGATCCGCTCAGGCTTGGTGGAGTCTGACTTTTTGGAATCGGACTTTAGCGATTCTGGCTTCTCCGGCTTCGCGGGTTCCGACTTCGCGCCGTCGCGCGGAGGATCGCTAGTCGCGTCCGCGTCGTCGCTATCGGAAATGCGATAGAGTCCCGAGCCTTCGGGCCCGGCGCCGATCACGAACACTTGGCCATTGAGCGGCAAAATGCCTTGCACGTTTTTGACTTTATCGCAGAACACAGTGGCTTTGTCCGTCAGTCCGCCGGGTGGCGAGCTGCGCAGCAACAGCAGAGGACCTTCTTCGCGCGCGGCGAGAATTTCGCCGAACTCGTTGAAGGCCATCGTCAACAGCGAGCCCGTTTCTTTCGGCGAGGCCACCGGCTCGACGCGAAATTCGCGCGCGATCGTGAATCGGCCCGAGCCCGCGCCGCCGGCCGTTTGCACTTCGTCGAGCCACGGCTTCACGACCCCCAGTTGGCCGATCATTCGGGCCGGAAGCCACTGCACGTCGTTGAATCGGGCGGCCGACCACTGGGGAAATTCTTGCCGGCTGGTGCGCCAACTGGCGTTGCTGAGATAGCCGACCGACGTGTTGCCCGCCGCCTTCACCAGTACGCGCGCGGCGATGCCGGCCGGGCCGGCCGTGGTTTTGGTGGCTTTGATGGCGACCACGTTGCGGCCGGGGGTCAGATACTTGGTCACGTCGTGTACGTCGAGCACGCGCCAATTCTTGCCGCCGGCGACTTGGCGGCCGTTAACGAACAGTTCGTACGATTCGTCGGCCGTGATCTGGACTTCACCCGACTCGGGCTGCGTGAGATCGAAGATGCGGCGGAAGTAGCACGTGCCGCCGATCGCATTGGGATTGTGCTCGTCGGCGGGAGACCAGATCCACTGCGGCTCTTGCTGCAGCGGCGCCGCGGCGAGACTGGCGCCGGCGCCGCTGCCTAGCGGAGCGCCCAGCCCGATCAGCATTCCAACCGCGAGAAACAGTCGCCCCGACCGAGAAAACATCGCCCGCATGGGTCCCTCCGCGCGCACGAAAATGGCTTAAGTCCGTGGGGGCGCAATCCATCGCGCCTTCTCCCTCGTCGCGGAAGGATACAAACAATCGGTAGTCCACGCAACACGGGTTTTATGAGCGCGAATTCACGGAATCGGACTATGTTATCGCGCCGGCCGCGCGCAACGCCGCAACGCGGTCGGGACCATAGCCGAGCCAGTCGGCGAGTACCTCGTCGTTGTGTTGACCAAGATCCGGCGGCGCGAGCGACGAATGAATCGCGGCGCCGTCGATATGGATCGGATTGCCGACGACCCGATAGCGGCGGCCGGCGGCGTCGGTGATTTCAGGCAGCATTTCGCGGGCGGCGAACTGCGGTAACGCCAGCGTCTCGTCCAATGGCAGCACGGGCCCGTGCGGTACTCCGGCGGTTGCGAGAACGGCTTGCCACTGGGCCGTCGACTCCCGCCGAAACAGACTCGTCAGCAAGGGAGTCAGCGCCGGGCGATGCGCGACCCGGTCCGGATTCGTGGCAAACCGGGGATCGGCAGCGAGCCCTTCAGCAGCGATCGCGGAGCAAAACTTCCGCCACTGCGCGTCGTTGCCGACGGCGAGCACCAAGTAGCCGTCGGCCGTGGCGAAGGCCTCGTAGGGAACAATCTGCGGGTGGGCATTGCCATACCGCCGCGGTCGCTCGCCGGTGACGAGCGCGCTCTGGGCGACATTCACGAGCGAAGCCAGGGCCGCGTCGGCCAGCGCGATGTCGAACGTGCCGCCCTGCGCCAGAGCGCCGCCGCGATCGCCGGACAGCAGGCCGGCCAGCACGCTTACCGCCGCGTACAAGCCGCTCAAGATGTCGGTCATCGCGACGCCGACTTTCATGGGCGCTCCGCCCGGTTCGCCGGTGATCGACATGAAACCGGAAATGGCCTGGACGACTAAATCGTAGCCCGGCGTTTGGGATTCGGGTCCCGTGCGGCCATAGCCCGAAATGACCACGTGCACCAATCGCGGGTTGATGGCCGCCAGTCGGTCAGGGTCCAGCCCCAGCTTCGTCAGCGATTGCGGCAAAAAGTTCTCGACCATCGCGTCGGCCGCTCGAACGAGATCGTCGAGCACATCGCGCGCGCCCGGATTGGCAAGCTCCAGAGCCAGCGACCGTTTGCCGCGATTGCACGAAAGATAATAAGCACTCGGGCCGTCGTCGCCCAGAAACGGCGGGCCCCACTGTCGCGTGTCGTCGCCCGACCCGGGCCGTTCGACTTTGACCACGTCGGCTCCCAGATCGGCGAGCAGTTGGCAGCAGAAAGGCCCGGCCAACACGCGCGACAGGTCGAGCACTTTGATGCCCGCCAACGGTCCGCGTCTTTGATGCTCGCTCATGACGGCGCCGTGCTCGATGAACCTTCTCGATCGCCGGGAATTTCGTCGGTCGATCCTGTTGAATTAGAGTCGTCGGGCCGTAGCAAACCGCGAATCTTGGAAACGAGAATGGAGAAGCAAATAGCGACGAACAAATTCGCCGCCAACTCGATCCAGTACATCACAAAATCGGCCCGGACGAAAATTAGGCTTAACCGATCGGGAAGGCGGATCGGCCGACCGCCGCCGGTGAGGTAAAAAACAATGCCGCCGTAACAAGTGGCGGTCAAGGTGAATCGCAGCACCTCTGAAGCGCAAACGATCACCGACCAGACGAGCAAGACCCTCGAGCGACGAGCGAAATCCTCGCGTCCCAAGCCATCGCTCAATCGGCGCACAAATACGAGGAACGCAATGGTCGATGCCGGCGCCAAGAAACCTACGGCCCAGATCGCGTGGCCCGGGATATATCCCAAGTAGACACTCGCCCGCGTCACTACGGCGAGCGTCAAAATAATCATCGCCGTCAAGACAAAGGGCCGCGCTCGTAGCGTCGCCGAGGCGGTCAGACAATAAAAATCGCCGATCACGGCCAGTGTCCCCGCGATGGCCAGCACTGCGGCTACCGCGAGCTCTCTAATTCTCGGACTAGAAAAAAATGAATCCGGATCGCCGCCGTCGCGAGGCATAAACCGGGCCGCGATCAAAAGCAGCGATACGACAATCGAGATCACCGTGCCGGCATAGATCAAACCCAAGCCGGTCGCCAATCGGCGACGGTCGATGAGCGACAAATCGGCGGACGCCCCGCGTTCCGAAAGCGGTTCGGCCGATCGCGGCGTCGCATAAGGATTCTTGAGATCGTCCATGCAACCCGCCGCAAGCCTGCGATTGACGACCGATCAGTTGGGCCAGGAAAACGGATTGCTGGCCGGAATTGGCTCAAGACCGGCCTGATCCGCGCCGGCCGGATTGCCTTGCAAGATGGCCGTTCGCATTCGCAGAATCAAGAACAGATAACGGATTATGGTCACCAAATAAACGATCGCCGCGGCGGCGAAGATCAACATGCCGACCAAGGCCAGCATCGCGGTATCGGCCGGAGGGTTCGCAGGCCGACGACCGTGCGCGATGGCATCGAAAAAGGCTGGCCCCAGTCCATAGACGATCAGTATCGCCCCCACGATTGCCCCCGCCAACGCTACCGCGAACCAAATGAAAATCGATCGAACGGTGGCCGACAGATCCTGACGGGCGATGAAAATGGACAGCTGTCGCAAGTACAAGAGAAACGTGATGCTCGATCCAACGACCAGCAACCATTGCAAGGCTTGAATCGAAGGAGGCGCGTCACCGACGCGTAAAGCGACCTCGCAGCCGATCCCGATCGACATCATCGTAACCGCCGCGACGATTAATCCCCGAGCACGCGTCTCTTGAGGCGTCGCCAGGCAGAAGAGATGACCCACGACGCTGAGCAGGCGACCGATAATGATGGCGCCGCCGCATAAGAGCAGGACCTCCGGATAGTTTTGGATCGCCTGTTTGGGGTTTCCGGGGTGGTTGGCTCCGGCGATGGCGCCGATCGTGGCGCTAACTCCGACAGCGAGCATGATTAAGGTTAAGGCGAAAAAAATCATTCCCAACCCGGTCGCTACCCGATTGAGCGAAACCGAGGGGCTGCCTAGCCACTCGGCGGCAGCCGGCTGAAGATCGCTCGCCGGCTGGGGAGCGGCATAGGGATTGTAAGGATCGGACATGCGGAGGTTTTTGGGTGAAAATCAGGTCAATGGACGGTTTGTAGTTTCCGATTCTAGACGGCGCAGCAGGATGCCGCGGCTATGTAAACGTTTACGCCTTTGACGCGGGTTCGCAGCGGCCGAAGACCATGCGGCCGGCGCTGGTTTGCAGAACGCTGGTCACGGCGATCTTCACGTTGCGGTTGAGATGCTCGCGGCCCCCCTCGACGACGATCATCGTGCCATCGTCCAGATAGCCGACACCCTGGCCGACCGCTTCGCCCGGTTTGACGATTTTCACGTCGACCGTCTCGCCGGGCAAGAAGACGGGCTTAAGCGCGTTCGACAGATCGTTCAGATTGATGACGCCCACGCCGTGCAGCTTGGCCACCTTGTTCAGGTTGTAATCGTGCGTGACGATTCGGCCGCTGAGATGCTTGGCCAACAGCACCAGCCGCAGGTCGACGGGCTGGCCCGCGAACTCCGGCAATTCGCGATCGAAGATCGAGACCTCGACCTGCTTGTTTGCGCGCAGCCGGTTAAGCACATCCAGCCCCCGTCGGCCGCGACTACGGCGCAAGCGGTCGGAGCTGTCGGCGATGTTTTGCAATTCGCTAATCACGAACTGCGGCAGCACGAGCTCGCTATCGAGCAGTTGAGATTCGACCACGTCGGCGATCCGGCCATCGATCACGGCGCTGGTGTCGAGAACCAGCGGCCGGCGGCCCTTGACGTCGCGAGCAAACTCGACATACGGGATGATGAACCGAAAGTCGTTCTTCGTCTGAATCAGCAGACTGATGCAGGTGTAGCAAAGCATCATGCCCAGCGACAAGCCGATCCAATCGCGGATCGGCTCTTTGACGACCGACAGCAGCGGATACAGGGCCAGCCGCAAGACGTACGTCAGAAACAGGCCGACCGCCATGCCGAAATAGACCGCCGAAATCGTTTCAAGCTGCTTGCGGCGAACCAGCATGTCGATCGCGATCACCACGATCGCTACCACCACGGAGGCAAGTATGGCGAGCCAGGGGATCCAGGCCGGATCGGAGGGAAGCAGCCCCGAGTTGATGACGCCGACGCCGAACCCCAGGGCGACCATGACGAAGATGATTCGGACAATGATTAAGGCGGCGTTACCCATCGGCCTCACAGGTACTGGGATTCGGAGACTGATCCGGCCGGTCGGGGAGCGAAGTTAGGAGGGAAATGCGCGGCCGGCGCTGTTCCCATTATTCTAACAAGGTCCCCCATTGGGTGTTAGCCGCGGCGAACGAGCGCACGCGAGTTTTCCAGCCCGCCGAGGCTTGATACACGACTCGCGACGATTGTAGGGATCGGATCAACCCCGGGCGCCAAACAGCCGAGAATGCTCGCGAAGCGCAAATCGATCGGTCATCCCCGCCAGATAGTCGCCGACCGTCCGCTCGATGCCGACAGTGGCGATCCGCTGGAAGTAACCTGGAGGGAGCCAGTCGGGATTTCGCACAAAGCCCGCAAACATGTCCGCCAGTTTGCTCTGGGCCGAGAGCCGCATCTGCTGCACCCGCGGATGGCGATACACCCGACCATGCAGCATCCGCTCGAGATCCTTTTTTAGCTCCGCCAACTGGCCTCGATGCCGAACGACCAGCGGGCTCTGGCGGACGGCCGCCACGCTGTCGATCCCCAGTTCGGCGATCCGCCGCTGAGATTCGTCCAGCAAATCGCCGACTTGCCATCCGATCAGCTCGTTGAGAATCGCGCGGCGGAGTTCGGCTTCCGATAGGCTGGCGTAGCGACTCCGCACGCGGGCCGCCGCCTCGCGCCACAGCGGCGCCTCGAGCAGTTCGTCGAGCGCGAGCACCCCCATGTGCAATGAATCGTCGGCGTCGTGCGTGTCGTAGGCCACGCTGTCCGCCGCGTCGACCACTTGCGCTTCGAGCAAGGGCCGCTCGGCGCCGACCCCTTTTTGAATTCGGGCCGACTGACCTTCCAGCACCTCGATCGACAAGTTGAGTCCCGGAAAATTCGGATACCGAGTCTCCAACAGCTCGACGATCCGCAGTCCTTGCCGATTGTGGCTAAATCCCCCGACATCCTTCAGGCACTCGTCGAGCGTCTCTTCGCCCGCGTGACCGAACGGCGGATGACCGATGTCGTGCTGTAGCATCAGCGCTTCGACCAAATCTTCGTTCAGCCGCAGAGCGCGACCCAGATTGCGGGCGATCGACGTGGCCTCGAGCGTGTGCGTCAACCGGCTGCGATGATAATCTCCCAACTCGTCCGTGAAGACCTGCGTTTTGTAGCTCAGCCGGCGAAAGGCGGCGCTATGGATAATTCGATCCCGATCGCGAGCGAACGGCGCCCGGTAAGCGTGCGGCGTCTCCGGATGCTTGCGTCCGGCCGTCTCCAGGCTGCGCATCGCGTAGGGCGCCAGCAGCACCGCCTCCCGCGCCTCCAGCGTCTCGAGCATCCGGGAAGAAGACATGGAACTAGAACGGCCTTTTTTCTGTCGATCGATTCAAAAACCGTCCGCTAGGGCGCCAGCGGTTACTTGGCGTTCAACGCCGGCTGAAGCAAGTCCAGCAGCGCTTCGAGCGATTGGGGAATCACATTCACGTCGCTGAGCACGGGCATGAAGTTCGTGTCCCCGACCCAGCGAGGAACGATGTGCCAATGCAAATGGCCCGGCACGCCGGCGCCGGCGACCTTCCCCAGATTCAAGCCGACATTGAACCCCTCGGCCTTCACGACGTGGCTCAATACGCCAGTCAGTCGGGCGATCGTTTGGATCATCTCCAATTGCAATTCGGCGGTCAATTGGTCGAGCGCCGCGCGATGCTGCAGCGGCGCCACCAGGAGATGGCCGTTGTTATAAGGATACCGGTTTAACACGACGAGCGTGTGGCGGCCCCGCGACGCGACCAAATTGCGGCGGTCGTCGGTTTCAGCCGCGGCGCGGCAGAGAAAGCAATCCTGGTCAGCGCCCGGGAGCCAATCGGGCTGGGCCGCCGGCGCCTCCGGAGGCGGATTGGATCCAACGATATAGCCCAACCGCCAAGGGGCCCAAAGCTGCTCGTGCGACACCGGCCCGCCTTTGATGCTGTGGGAAAGATAGCCAAACGCATCAGCAAATTTAGGCCCCCGGCGAGCGGATCGGCAAGTGGAAAAATCGGCTAACGGAGAAACTCAAAGCTAAAGTGCGTCGGCGGGGCCGGCCGTGTTGGCGCCCGATGGTGTTGGCTCGGGCACGGGGAGCTTACACTCGCCGCTCGCTTACGACGGACGGCTGCTAGCTTGCCGAAGCGCGGCCGGGATACTACGCTCTGGGCTAGCTAATCGTCGGAAGCAAGAGTCAATCGCGAGGATCGCCCCTGTGCTGCTCGATCGGATCGTCAAATGGTTCGTGCCCAAGGACAATCGATTCTTCGTCTACTTGCAGTCGATCGGGGCCTGTCTGAAGCAAGGGGCCGATATTTTTTATCAGCTTCACGACGCCAAGGAGCCCGGCGATTTTCGGCGAATCGCTGAATTTTTGCACCGCAAGGAGGACGAGGCCGATAAGCTCGCGCATCATCTCTACGACGAGCTCGACAAGACGTTCATCACGCCCATCGATCGCGAGGATCTGCACTCGTTGACCTCCGCGCTGGACGACGTGCTCGATCTGATGGAGGACGTCGCGGCCGAGATCGTGCTCTACAATCTGCCGACGCTGACCGAGCCGATGCGCGATCTCGTGCGAATCGCCCGCGAGGCTGTGACCGAGGTCGATATTTCGCTCGGCTGTCTGCCGGACCTGAGTCGCTCGAGCGAGATCCACACCCATTTGGTGCGGGTCAATTCTCTCGAGAACGAAGCGGACGATTCCTATCGCCGGGCCATCAGTCGGCTGTTCGCCGGTTCGCCCGACCCGATCGAGTTGATTCGCGAGAAAGAGATTCTCGACGGACTGGAAGCGCTGATCGACGCCTGCGAAGACGTGATGAACGTGGTCCGCTCCGTGCTGGTGAAGAATGGATGAGGCCTTCTGGTTGTTGGTGGCCGTGGTCGTGTTGGCGGTCGTCTTCGATTACATCAACGGCTTTCACGACACGGCCAATGCGATCGCCACGGTCGTGTCGACCAACGTGCTCGCGCCGCGCACGGCGATCTTGATGGCCGGGGTGGCCAATTTCGTCGGCGCGTTCGTCGCGGTCGGCGGCGTGGCCAGCACCATCGGCAGCGACATCGCCGATCCGACATCCGTCACGCAGACCGTGGTGGCCAGCGCCCTGTTGGGCGCCATTTTGTGGAATTTGATTACATGGTGGGCCGGCATTCCTTCGAGCTCGTCGCACGCGCTGGTGGGGGGGCTGATCGGCGCCGTGCTTTGCCACCGCGTATTCGACGAGGGACGAGCCGTGAGGGAGACCGCCGCCGAACTGTTGTCCTCCCGCGGCTTCACCAAGGTGATTCAAGGATTGGTGCTGTCGCCCCTGGCCGGTTTCACGGCCGGACTGCTGCTGATGATCGTGCTCCTTTGGCTGGTGCGACGCAGCTCGCCCGTGCGCGTAAATCACCGCTTCCGCAAACTGCAACTGATCTCCTCGGGGATGATGGCTTTTTCGCACGGCTCGAACGATGCCCAAAAGGCAATGGGTATCGTCACGATGGCCCTGCTCGGCTATTCCGCCGCGCACCACGACGCGGCGCGGAACCTCGGCCTCGATCTGGAGGCTTGGAACACGCGGCATCAACTGGTCGTGCCGGTGTGGGTGATCGTGCTGTGTGCCTCCGCGATGGGATTAGGCACCGCGGGCGGAGGCTGGCGAATCATGAAGACGATGGGACACAAGATCATCAAGCTGCGGCCCATCGACGGCTTCGCCGCGGAGACGGCCGGGGCGCTGGTCATTCTCACCGCCACGCATCTCCATGCGCCCGTCTCGACGACTCATGTGATCGCTTCGAGCGTGATGGGCGTCGGAGCGTCCAAGCGAGTGTCGGCCGTGCGGTGGGGCATCGCCGGCAACATTCTGATGGCCTGGGTCCTGACAATCCCGATCACGGCCCTGGTGGCCGGTTTGGTATATCTTGGCCTGCGCCCGCTCTTGGGGTCGTGAGTTAGAATTGCCGGAATGGGGAAAGACCCATCGCGGTGGCAAGGGCTTAGCCGCGTTAGCGGCGTCATGTGAGTAGCCGGGGTGAAGCGCAGCGAAGCCGAACCCCCGGACCGCAACGCCGCGACATTTCAAGCCACGTTAGTGGCGTCACAACGGACGGCGCGAATTGGGGGCTGCCCCTTAAACCAGCGCCTTCCCCGCTTGTCGCGCCGCTAACGCGGCTGAGGGTCAGATCTGCCCTCACCAGGTCGGATGGACTCCGTTGTCTTGACCGGCAGTGAAAGGAGTCACGCGGCGGAGCATTACCGATCGCAGAACGGCCGGCTGAACCAGCTTCGACTCGAATTTCGCCAAATCCACGTTATCGCGCCGCGGCGATCCGGCGGATAAGTCGGCGGTCGATAGCTCTTCAGGGACATCCGATCTCGATGCCGACGCCGATTGCAAGCGCTCGCGCCGCGATCGGGTTGGCTCGGTCGGCGGCGGCGAACTGAGTGGATTCGTCGAGTTCACGGGGCTCATTTCACTGGCCGCTATCGGCGATGTGCGATCGGTCCATTCCCAGTGCCAGCCGGCCGAGTCCTTGCACCAGACGGCGAACTTGCATTCGCTCGGAGTGCATTCGGATGTGCGAGCGAACGCCCACTGGCTCACCGAGTCGTCACTCGCGGGCCGATAATACATGAAGTTGTCGTTCTCGCGGAGATACTCCAGCGCGATGAGTTTCTGCTGACCTTGATGGGAGTAGGCGGCGGTCCCGGTGGAGCCCAGCAGGTGAAACGCGCCGTGGCTGCTCGTGTAGACGTACCTGCCGCTGGAATTGTCGTAGCCGCCGCGCATGGCGCCGCCCGGGCTGTCGTTGAGAAAGCGATTTTGTTCGGGGCCCGGAATGAACGGGATGTTGCGCGTCGTGCGATTGCCCACGGGATTAGGTTGGCCGCGCCCGACCGGCGTTGGCTCAGGAGGCGGCCCGGCAGCCTTGGAATCCGTCGGCTCCTCCAGCCCGCGGCGAGCGCGATCGAGCTTCATCTCGGCGTCGGCGACGGCGGCTAGCGCCAAGTTCGCGTCGTCTTCGGCCTTGGCCAAGCGATCCGGCACGGGGACGGGAGCGCTGCGGACTGAGACCAAATGAGCAATCGCGTCGTCGGCCGCTTTTCGATCGGCTTCCACTTGGGCCAGCATGTGCAGATATTCGCCGCGAGCTAAGTAATACTTGGCAACCGCTTTGCGGGCTGCTCGCCGCGCCGCGCGAGCGCGGTCGTCGGCCGCTTGATCGATGGCAACGCCCCCTTCGCGGCGCACTTGCTGGTCCGCCTCGTCGGCGGCCCGAACCAGGCGTTGCACGGAGGCCGGGAGTCGCGGATCGTTACGATCTTCCTGGGCAAACGTGTTGTTCGATGCGAGGCATACAAACGCGACGCCCGCGCCGAGCAGCGTCCGACCCCGGGCCGCGATTGGCCCCATTAACCAAGCGTGAGATGTAGTCATGGAGAAAATCTGGGTTGTCTAGGTGAATTGACGGAGAGGGCGCCAAACGGATTTTAGCGCGAGCCCGTCGCTCCAGATAGACTAATTGCACCAAGAGTCTCACGCAAATCCGGCGTGGCACGGCTTCCAGCCCGTGGGTCTGACCGACGACACCGCGAGAACCGCTTGCCCGCCAGCGAGCCACATGGGCTGGAAGCCCACGCCACGGCTGGATCGTGCCCCGATCGCCGCTTACCGTTAGCGAATCCGGGCGAGAGTATAGACCTCGCGGTCGTTCGGATTGTCTTCTTCCATTTCCAGGTGGAGCTGGCCTTGCTCGTCGAACGAGTAGGTCCATTTTTCCGCTTCGCTTTCGCCGCTCGGCGTGAAATCCAATTCGTTCGCGCCGCGGAGCGTGAACGTGCCCGAGGCGTGCTCCTGCGTGCCGCCGCTGAATTGGTACGCGACCTCCCGGCCCGGCGCCGGTTTGATGACCAGCGATAGCACGCCGTCCTCTTTGGATTTGCCCGACCACTCGCCAATGATTCGTGGGACCTGGGGTGGCGTCTGCGCTACCGCCCGCGAAGTGCAGACAGCGACAATGCCGATCGCAAGCAAAGCAAAGCCCATCAACAAGCCAAGGCGAGCGTGGCGCGGAGCATTCATGGCGACTTCCTCCCGGTTTATCAGTGATGTTCAGCGAATATCCCTTACGGATCGCCGCGAACTGTACGGCAATCGCCAGCGCAGGGTCAAGCCGAGTTCGACGACGCCCTGAATTGGGCTGAATTGGACCCGCGAGACGCAATGTGGTTACTCGTCGCCGAGCGATTATAATCGCGGTTCACGCCTCTGGCTTACCGCCACTTCACCCCCTGTTCAATTCGACGCATGAAAACCACCGTTCTGAAAACCGTTGGCTTGTTTTACGCAATGACGATCTTCACTGCCGTGGCGACGAATTCCGCGCGGGCGGACGAACCGGCCACGAAGGTTCGAGAGGCTGGCAAGAAGATCGCAGCCGCCCTGCAGCCGTTTGTGGATAGCCACGCCCTGGCCGGGGCGGTGACGTTGGTCGCCTCGAAAGACAAAGTGCTTAGCCTGGACGCCGTGGGCTACGCCGATATCGACGCCAAGAAACCGATGCAAGTGGACAATCTGTTTTGGATCGCCTCAATGTCCAAGCCGATGACGGCCACGGCGCTGATGATGCTGGTCGACGAAGGCAAAGTGAACGTCGACGATCCGGTCGAAAAGTATTTGCCCGAGTTTCATGGACAGATGCTCGCGGTCGAGCAGGACGACAGCCACGCGGTTCTCAAGAAGCCGAAGCACCCGATCGCGGTCAAGAATATTCTTTCGCACACCAGCGGACTGCCGTTCATGTCGCGCGTCGAGCACAAGATCGACACGCTGTCGCTACACGAGGCGGCGATTGGCTACGCTCTCACGCCGCTCAAATTCGAGCCCGATACCAAATACGACTATTCCAACGCCGGCATCAATACCGCGGGGCGGATCATCGAGGTGGTGAGCGGCCAAGCTTACGAGCAGTTTATGGCCGAGCGGTTGTTCAAGCCGCTGGGGATGAAGGACACGACGTTTTGGCCAACTCCCGAGCAAGCCGCCAAGATCGCCAAATCGTATCGCCCCAACAAGGCCAACAACGGCCTCGAAGAAACCGACGTCTCCCAATTGACGTATCCGCTGACCGATCGCAAGCGAGGGCCATCGCCGGCCGGCGGATTGTATTCGACCGCCAGCGACGTAGGCCAGTTCTGCCGGATGATTCTTAGCGGCGGAGAATTGGACGGCAAGCGATATCTTTCGCAGGCGGCGATGCGGCAGATGACATCGACCCAGAGCAGCGTGCTGATGCAGAACAAGGAGGAAGGGGGCTACGGGTTCGGTTGGTCGACCACCCGCCGGGCGCATGCGGAGGAACCGGCGCCGGTCGGACCGTGCGGTCATGGCGGAGCGTATGCCACGAACATGTGGATCGACCCTCAGCGCGGGCTGGTCACGATCTACATGGTACAACACGCCGGATACGCGGGCCCGGACGGCGGCAAGATATTGCCGGCCTTCACGCAAGCGGCGGAAGCGGCCTTCGGCAAGTGAAACGAGGCGCGCGGGGAGCGTCAGCTCCCTGTCTGCAACTCACCGTCGTGTGTGAACCGCATAACAGACCCGGACCGCTCGCACGCAAATTCGGTCGTCGGTCTGCAATCGGGAGGTTCGTCTCCGTCGCCACGTCAAGGACAGGGAACTGACGCTCCCCGCGCGCCACGATTTTTTGCTTTGTAAACCGGGCCTTAATCAGTATGATAAGTGACGTCGGGGCAAACCGTTTCCGGCTCTCTCTCTCGCATTTTCGATTTCTCTG
The DNA here is from genome assembly GCA_038210495.1 of Pirellulales bacterium. Lineage (GTDB taxonomy): Bacteria > Planctomycetota > Planctomycetia > Pirellulales > DATAWG01 > JBBQWR01. The sequence continues at coordinate 68,482 of JBBQWR010000016.1, read as the reverse complement.
GTTCGCAACTGCCATGGATCCTTCTCGATATTTTGGTGGCCCAAGCGCGCGAGCGCGGCGCGGATTTACGCTAGTCGAATTATTGGTCGTCATCACGATCATCGGCATCCTCGTGTCGCTATTGCTGCCGGCGGTGCAAGGCGCCAGGGAGGCGGCACGCAAAACTCAATGCTCAAATAATCTTCATCAGTTGGGCATTGCGCTATTGGCTTACCATACGCAGTATCAGATGTTTCCGCCAAGCTCGGTTTGGCGCGACGCAAGCAGCGGCCAGCTAAGCCTGAATAACATCGAACAAAGCAACAATCCCCATCTTTACGAAAACTGGGTCATTTTGATTCTGCCGAATCTTGAAATGGCCGATCTTCGGAAGAAATTCGATTTAACGTTCGCCACCGGCGGTGTCGCCGGCGACGGGACCGGCGCGGGCAATATCGCTAATCAACAGGCCCGGCGAATTCCCTTGGTCGCGATGCTCTGTCCGACTGACGGAGACAACAATAGCAAGCCCTTCGATGGGTCGGTCAGCTCGCTCACCAGCAATCACGGAAAAAATTGGGCTCGCGGCAACTACGCGGCCAACGCGGCGCTGGGCTACATGTATCGGGACTCCGGTAGCGGCGCCGCGGACGCCGGCTGGAACAATCGCTGGTTCACGGGGATTATGGGCGCCAACAAATCGTTGCGGGCGGAAGAAATCCGCGACGGCCAAAGCAATACCATCATGATCGGCGAAGTTCGGGCGGGCCTCATTCCACAAGATTCGCGTGGAGTCTGGGCGATGAGCGGCGCCGGTTGCAGTGCCCTGTGGGCGCATGGATATACGTCGGACGCCAATGGGCCGAACTGCAATCAGACATTGAGCGACGATCCGCAAGCCTGCTCGGAGATTCAGGCCGCCGTGGGCGGCGACACTCGACTTATCGAATTGGGCATGTCCTGTTGGCCCGGCAACGGCCCGAATTGGCAAGCCGGATCACGCAGTCTGCATGCGAGCGGAGTCAACACCTGTTTTGCCGACGGCAGCGTGCATTTTTTATCCGATTTTATCGATCATAATGGGAGGAACGGCACGAAGCCGGACTGCCTCTCCGTCTGGGACAAACTTAATCTCTCGACCGATGGCCAGCCGATCGACCCCAACAGCTATTAATTGTGCTTCGCAAGGTGGCACGACTGCTACCGCAACTCGGTTTCCAATGCGTCGCGCCGCACGCATCCCGCCCTTCTGCTAGCACTTTGGCAATCCGGCTTGACCGGGCGGCAAAGGCTGTCTATCGTCCCACGGCTTGGATGAAGGACTATCGCCCTACTGGGGCGTCGGGAGATCGACATCGGCTGGGAGATCGCCGGGGAATGCGGCCGGACGTTCGCGGAATTTGGCTGGCTACTGGAGCGCGTGCTCCGTCGCTTGCGCATGCCACATCGCTTGCGCTCGCCGTCATGCTGGCGCTGTTTGGCGGATGCGCGTCGTCGAATTATGTCAGCGTTCGCGGCGCCCCGCGAAATCCGCTCGCCCAATCGCTTTCGCTCACCTCGTGGTCCGGTCCGCAGCCATCGGAGCGCACGATGCAATGGCTCCGCAGCTATGGGCTGGCCGACGATCTGGCGCTCGATCCCCGGCAACTGCAATCCAAGGCGCAGCAGATCGCCGACAAAGAGCCGACCACCGACAGCCTGTATGCGCTAGCCGAGCTGGCGTATGTCGGCGGCACGAAATTGCAAGCGAAGCACAAGACGCACGAAGCGCTGAATCTCTATGGCGCCGCCGTGGCGCAGGCTTATTTGTATCTCGTCGATCCGCGGTTCGCGGGCGCTCGCAACGCCTTCGACCCGCAGTTCCGCGCGGCCTGCGAAGTGTACAACAGCGCGCTCGAGGCGGCCCTACGAGTCGCCCGCGACGAGGGAACCTTGCATCCAGGCGCCAATAAATCGATTCAGTGCGGCGATCAGGAATGGGACATCACGATCACGGTTCGCGATAGTCGCTGGCCGGCCGAGGATTTCGGCAAGGTCGAATTCGTTTCCGACTTCGAGGTCAAAGGCCTTGCAAACCACTATCACACCTATGGCCTGGGCGTGCCGCTGGTGGTCGTCCGCAAAGGCCAATCGCGCAACGATCCGGCCGAGCCGTACTATGCGCCCGGCTGGGCGTATGGCATGACGGCCTTTCTGCGGTTGGAGCCGGACTCGCCCGCTAGTGGCCTGACGCCGAAGCGGCATCGCGGCGTGCTGGAACTCTACGACCCCACAGTCACGTCCGAGACGGTCGTCTGCGGCCAGCGCGTGCCGCTCGAAACCGACCTGAGCACGCCGCTTGCTTATGCGCTCGATCTGCCCTGCTTCAAGGACATCGACCAATCGACACTCGGCTTGCTCCGTCCCGACGCGAAAGAGGTTCGCAAGGGCCTGTACATGCTCGAGCCGTACCAGTCGAACAAGATTCCCGTGCTCATGATCCATGGTCTGTGGTCCAGTCCGCTCACCTGGATGGAGATGTTCAACGACCTGCGGGCACAGCCGGAGCTGCGGGCGAACTATCAGTTCTGGTTTTTCCAGTATCCTACCGGTCAACCGTTTTGGCAGTCGGCTACCGAATTGCGGCAGACGCTCGCCGAACTCCACAACAGGCTCGATCCGCGGCATCAATCGCCGGCGCTCGACCAAATGGTGCTGGTCGGCCACAGCATGGGCGGACTGGTCGCGTGGCTGCAAACGGTCGATAGCGGCGAGGATTTTTGGCGATTGAACTCCGATCGGCCGCTGGAATTGGTGAAGGCCGAGGCGCCGGTGAAGGACGATCTGGCGAACACGTTTTACTTTCGGCCCAGCATGTCGGTACGGCGGCTGATCACGATCGGCACGCCGCACTTGGGTAGCGGCGCCTCGAACGACGCGACCCAGTGGCTTGGCCGAAATTTAATCTCACTTTCCAAATCGATCGCCCTGAGCGAAAAGCGGCTGCAGCGCGACAATCCCGGGTACTTCCGGCCCGGGGCGCTGATCGACACGACGACCAGCATCGATTCGCTTTCGCCGCGCAACCCGATTCTGCCGACGATGCTCCATTCGCCGCGGGCGCCGTGGATCTCGTTTCACAACATCGTGGGCGAACTGCCCAAGGATCACCGCGACATTTGGTATCGCTTATCGCCGGGCGACGGCGGCGAGGGAGACGGCGTCGTATCGTTGGCCAGCGCCCGTATGGACAACGCCAACTCGGAATATATCGTGCCGGCCGAGCACGCCGATCTGCACCGGCATCCGCTCAGCGTGCTCGAAGTGCGGCGCGTGCTGATGGAGGAGATCGCCGAGCTACGGCAGAACCCGGCCGGGCCACCGAGAATTTTGCAAGCCTCGCAGATACCCGCCGCGATTGCGCCTCGAATTGGCGCCATGCCGGCTCAGTATTACGGCGCCCCTAGCGCTCCGGTGAGGCAGTGAAAGTCGGGAGACGGGAGTAGCGAACACCACGCCGCTTTGCGGTTTAGCGATTTATCCCCGTCTCCCGCGTTCACTCAAGCAACTGCGGGAATAGATCTTCCGACAAGCGTTGCTTGCGAAGCGACGAGCGAAGCCGCTCCAGAAACTCGAACTTGTGATTGGCGACGGTTTGCTCGCTGACGCTCAGCAGTTCGGCGACCCGCTTGTTAGTCCAGCCGGCGACGAAAAGCAATTCGGCGCATTTCACTTTGGACCACTCCTCGCGCTCCCGCCAGCGGCCGATCTGATCGCCGATCGCCTCGGCCAGCGCCGCCGCCTCGACCGCTCGGCGCTCGCCGCTGCGAAACACGGCGCTGGCCGGACGATCGTGTCCCACCGGATCGATCGCGCCGTCGCTCGTGCCACTGCCGGTCAACGGGAGCGTCGGGCGGCGTCCTTCGCGGCGGAGATAGTCCGTTAGTTTGTGAGCCGCGATGGAAAACAAATAACCTTCCAGCGGCCGAGACGGATCGTAATTCGGCAGACTGGTCAGGAAGCCAATGAACGTCTCTTGGACGACGTCTTCGCCCGCGTCGCGCCGCTGCAAACGGGCCTGAGCGAACGCCAGCAGCCGGCCCTCGAACCGAGCGATCAGTTCTTCCCACGCGTCGACTTCGCCCTGGCGGATCCGTTCGATGAGCAGCGCGTCGGAAGACATGGGGAGAGAAGTCGGGAGTCGGGAGTGAAAAAGGTGAGCGGGGTGGCGTAAGCCCCCTGTCCAAACGCTCAACGTTATCCTGACGCACAAAGCTCAATACTAACCGCGAGCCTGCCGTCCGCCACTGGCCTTGAGCGCGGAATATACGCCGCCCAGCAGCACAAACACGGCCATGCCACCCATGGCCGTGTAGCGCAAACGCTCGTTGACGAGGCTTTCTCGAATGCGATTTTCGAGTTCGCCTTGGACGCGACCGTCGAAGACCAACAGAGCATGAAGCTGAAACATGTCGCCAATCGAAAGCTTCACTGGCTCGAAATACCGTTCGCGGATCAGGCCTTGAAGGAATTTCGAATCGATCGCGACCGGCTTCGCGCCGTGCTCCCCAAGATGGTCGATCATAAAGTCGGAAACGGATTGCTCGACAGCGGGAGTGAGATTCCTCTCACATTCGGCGACCGTTGAATAAGGACCAGATACAGCCGTGGTGACATACGCGCCGACCCCGGACTCTGTGATCGTGTGCGGCGGCTGGCCGACCCAACTCGGCTTGGCAGTCGGATCGATGGGTTTCTCGTCCGTCGGAGATTTTTCCGCCTGAGTGGTGACCGCCGGCGTCGCTCGACCGCTCGTCTTATCCGCCGAGTCAGCGGACCGCGCGGTAGTCGGGACGGGTGTGGCCGGAGGATTCATCTCCGCTCGGTGCTGAAACCCGGCGAAGAATATCAAAAACATTAAGCCCAGTCCAACGAGCAACCCGCCGAACAAGGGCTTCAGATAATGATGATGAAATAGCCATGCGACGCCAAACAGCGTCATCACGGCCATCATCGCCATCAGTCCAAGCATGAAGATCAGCGGTATTGCCAATAGGGAAACCATAGTCGTTCACTTCGCTGTCGTGTCGATGGTTTAGGGGCTAGGGGTGGCGGAGCTAGGGACAAGGGAACAGGCGTCAGGGAACACCGGCAGCTTCGCTGCCGCCGTCGTCCGCTTAGTCCCCTAGTCCCTAGCCCCTCTCGTTCGACTCACTCACAATCGCTTCGTCGTCACTGGCTTGGGCGCCGTCGGACTGGCCATCTGCGCCGCGATCGAAATTGTCGCGATCGCCATATAACCCCAGGGTTGTGGGAACGGCCAGATCGCGTTCACGATGACCGCCCAAAACACCGTCGCGGCCACGCTCCAAAAGCTGATCCGGGCGGATCTCTGTCGATCGACTTGCCGCCACCAGCGAGGCCCCATCATCGTAAAACCAAACGCGGATAAAAACGCGAGCAGCGCCGGGGCGCCATCCGGGCCATAGAAATTCTGCCAGCGGAAAACCGGTGGTCCCAGGCTTTGTTGCTGCATTTCGTACGGCAGATGAACCAGCAGGCTGCCATGAATCGCGAACGCCGCGGCGCCCAACCCCAGCCCCAGCACCAGCATCGCAAACCGCCGGAGCGAGGCCTCCTCGGGCTTGCCCTCCCAAAACTTGGCCGGGATCAGCACGGCCCATGAGCCGAGAATCGACGTCAGGGCGAGCCACGCAAATTGGTTCGGCTCGAGCGCCGCGCCATTGGCGGCGGCGCCGCGGATCATCGCCATCGACGTGACCAGCGCCACGATCGCAGCCAGGAGCAGCGAGCCGACGAGTTCCGTGAAGCGATCCCGCACCGTCAAACGCGGCATCGGCCAAGGGCCCGGCGCGGTCGGCCGTTCGCCGTTTCGCCACTGGCGCGCCTTGGCGCTCGATGATCCGAATCGGCCCGCCGCGCCAGCCATTCCGGGCGATGCCGCCTGGGCCATCGGCGCGATCGGCGGACCAGCGGCGACGTCTGGTCCGGCGTTGACGGTGGAACGGGGGTTATAAACAATCGCCCGAATGAATCGATACACTCCATACAGGATTGCCATGTAGACCAACAGCGGCCCCCAGAACGGCAGCAGCGTCACGAGTCCAAAAATCGCGACGATCGACAGCAACGCTCGCTGCCACGGCGCCAGGTTGGTCGACAGCCACCAGTCTCGTCCCCCCCGCCAGCGGGCACGAAGGAACCTGAGCACGGGTTCGTCGTCGTGCGCGACGGCCGGTAATGACACGGGCGGAGAAAACACGGCGTCTCGCGCCGCGTCGGCTCGACCGGCCGGTTGTCCGGCGGATTGTCCGGCGGGATAGGTCGCAGCGGCGGCGGCGCCTGAAACGGCCGTCGGCAATAGCGCCATGAATTCCGCCATCGAATGCAATCGTTTCTCCGGGTCCTTGGCCAAGGCGCCGCCGATCGCTTTGCGAAACGGCTCGGGCACGGCGCCTAAATTGGGCTGCGCGGTGAGATGCTTCATCAGCACCTCGCTCATGCTTTCGCCTTCGAACGGCACGCTGCCCGTGAGCATTTCGTAAAGCACGATGCCCACCGCATAGATGTCGATCTCTTTGCCGTACCGACCATTGGCGACTTCCGGCGCCATGTAGTGAACCGTGCCGACACTGCCGGTCTGTCCGCTCCGATGGCTGCAAGAGATGAATTTTGAGAGGCCGTAATCGCCGATTTTGACGATGCCGTCTTCGCGGAAGATGTTGCCCGGTTTTAGATCGCGATGCACGATGCCGTGATCGTGCAGATAGCCGACGCCGGCGGCGATGCCTCGCATCCAAGCCATCGTGTCGTCGACCGAGAGCCCCCGCGGATGATCGGCCAACGACTGCTCGAGGCACTGCCCACTGACGAATTCCATCACGACCCAGGTTTCGTCGCGATCGCCCTGGCGGATGTCGTAAAGGCTGACGAGGTTCGGATGTTTGAGGTTCAGGCATTGAGTCACGCCGCGCAGCTCGATGTCCAGATGGCGGCGAATGAGTTTGAGGGCGACCTCTTTGCCGGCGTCGCTGACGGCGTAGTAGACTTCGCCGAAGCCGCCGTGGCCGACGCCCCGCTTGATCGTAAACCCCGCCAGCGGCTGCGCGCCGCCGGAGTAGGTGAATCGCCCGTCGGTGGGCAAGGGATCGGAGGCCTGGGTCGCGCGGAGGTTCATCGGATTCTCAGGGGCTGATTCCAACGTAACCATAGAGGAGACCTTGTGCAAAGTCGGCTAAGTCCGTGGCCGAGACTTCTCGTTCGCAGGGTGTTAAAAGTTCAAGCGAACAGTTTCACTTCTCTTGTCTCTAATTCGCATCGAGCCGACAAATATTGCCGTATGGTTTTTTCCCCAATTTAGAGCCGCGCACGCAGTAAGTGGTGCTTGCCCGAATCCCGAACTAGGCCGCTTAAATTCTTGATTCGCGACCACTCTCCGCTTACTTCGTGCGCGGGCTCTAGTTTTTCGCTCCACGCTTCAGGCTCCCATCCCTTCCAACATAAACGAAAAGCCCTCGCCTTGAACGCGCGAACCAGCCCCGACCGGACCACGCCGCGGATACTCGATGCCGTTGATCTGCAACGGGCTGCCCGAGCGACAACCTAATCCAAGGCCTTGGCGAAACAGAACCACCTCGCTCGCCAAATCTCGGGCAACCACATGACTCTGGGGCCCGCGGCCAAGGATGCACGAATCGGCCATCAGCAAGATTCCATCCGTTGCCGGTTGCGTTCGATGGTGACTGACCATTTCCAGACGGGCCGTGGCGCTCAGCGGATGCGGCCTGCGAAAACGCATTCGGACTCCTTCTCCCAGTTCGATCATCCGGCCGTCCGTCAATGTCGCCGCCCGCTCGATCGGCCGCCCGTCGATCTTTACGGACCGCGCCGGTTTGTCGGACGACACGGGCTCAATCGAATAACCCTCTTGATCGCGACGGATAACCGCATGTCGGCGAGACAAATCGGCTTGGATCGGCACATCGGCGGCATCGATCGGAGCCGCTTGTCCGATCGCGATTTCATCGGCCAAGCACACCAGAAAACCGCCCACGGCGTCGACCCACAGCATGTATCGATGGCTAGGCGATGGGGCGTTCATGACGTTCGATTTCTGTCTTGTCCCAGCGAATCCAACCAGCGGCGCGATCCACTTCCGCCAGTCGGCGGCCGGCGCCAGATTTTGGTCCGGCGAAAGCTGCTGAGCCACCGCGCGGACTTCGCTCCACCGCTGCTGGCGAAGGGCCCGTTGCAATCGCTCGGCGAGTTGGCGTCGATCGTACATTTTAGCAGACGCGGGGGACAGAAGTCGGGAGGCGGGAGTCGAGTACATAGCCGCAGCATCCTGCTGCGGAGTCTTGCTAGGGAGTCCTGCTGCGGAGTCTTAGATCGGATTGACCGGACTCCGCGGCAGGATGCCACGGCTATGTAACTCTGCGTTCCCACTCGATCAATCGCGCAAACCTTCGGTCTTTTCGACCGCGGCTACCGACGCATCCTTCGCCGGGCTGAAATAATCCGTAACCTTGTCCACGATGTTGGCGGACGTCGGAGCGTCGACCGGGATCTCGTTGTGCAAACTATCTTCGGCCGAGACCATCTTTTCGGCGACTTGTAGCCGGGTTCGCAGATCGCTCACTAGTTCCTTCACCTGACCCAACTGGCTGTCGTCGAATTGATAGTTGCTGGTCGTCTGGGCGACCTCGACCATCTTTTTGCGGGCTTCCAGATTTTCCACGTCGACTTCCAATTGCCGCTTGGCGGCAAGCATGCCTTCGAGCTTCTGTCGGGCGCCATCCAAGCTCTTTTCGCGAGCGCTGCAAACTTGCTTCAGGCTAACCAGGGTCGCGTCGGACGTCTTGAATCGTTCGAAACGACTCGACAAATCGGACTTCACTTGGGCGACCGTATAAACCCGGCCGCCGTAAGTGAACGACTGCTTGTCGCTGGCGGCGTCGGCCTTAAGCTTCAGCAATTGATCTTTGTCCTTGGCCAATCGCTGCTCGTCGTCGCCAATTTGATGCTGGAGCCGATCGAGTTCGACCTCTTCCTTTGCGATCACGTGCATGTTGTGCTGGATTTCGGGCGTGAGGTCCTTGACCATCTTGTGGGCTCGATCCAATTCGAAATCGAGCGGCACGCTGTCGTGAACCGTTTCCTTGATCCGATGCCACGACGTGCCGACATAGCTGGCCAAACCGCGACCGAACAAGAAAACTCCCAAAATTCCGAGACCGACGGCCGAGAAAATAGCCTTTCGGATCATAGCTGCACCTTCCCCTTCGAGAAAATTCGGTGATTTGAAACGGCGACGATCGCCCGGCGATGGCGCCCGCTGCGTCCATCATGGAGTTTCTTCGCTGGGGACGAAGCGATATTGGAGAAACTTGAAAAGTTTTTTCGGAAAATGACAAGGCGAGCGGAAAAGGCGTAAATTCTTGACGCAACATGAAACGCGTCGCCACGGCGATAAGTGGGGGAGATACCGTAAGTAACTGGGTATGTTATGCCGGTTTCACCGCGCCGGACCGTGCCCCTGATATAACCGGCGCCGTCCAATCCTCGCCTACATCCGGTTCAGCTTGTCTCTTGCCCGGGGTCGCTCCAGAAGCTTGCTCGACGGCGTCGATAGTCCAGTACGTCACTGTTGCCGTCATTGCTTCCTCTGGATTCCGGATCGCCGAATGCCTGTCACACGACGCAAATCTTCCGCTGCGGTCCAGACACCGCTGGAAACCTATCTCCGCGAGATCAACGAGACGGCCTTGCTCTCGGCCCGCGACGAGCAAGAGTTGGCCACGGCCATCGGCTTAGGCGATACGCAAGCCCGGGACCGGATGGTTCGCGCCAATTTGCGGCTCGTTGTCAATATCGCGCGCGGCTACACCGGCAAGGGTCTGGGCTTGCAAGATTTGATCGAAGAGGGCAACCTCGGATTGCTCCGGGCCGTCGAAGGGTTCGACCCCGCGATGGGCACCCGGTTCAGCACCTACGCGAGCTACTGGATCAAGCAATCGATCAAACGAGCACTCATTAACAGTGCCAAGACGATCCGCATTCCGGCTTATATGGTCGAGCTACTGAGCAAGTGGCGGCGGGCCAGCGCTCGCTTGACCGAAGAGCTCGGCCGCACTCCGACGCCCGAGGAAATCGCCCGCGTGCTGGGCTTGGCTCGCAAGAAACTACCGATCATCAAGAAGGCGATCCGAATTTACAACTCGACTCCGCAGACCGACCAAACCGAGGCCGGCTGGTCGCTCGGCGAGATGATCATGGACGAGAATCTGAAGAGTCCCGAGGACGAACTGGTCGCGCACGATAGCATGACTCATGCGATGGCCATGCTCCAGACGATGGACGCCCGCGAGGCGACCGTGCTGCGAATGCGATTCGGTCTAGAGGATCACGAACCGCGGACGTTGAAAGAGATCGGCGAATCGCTCGGTTTGACCCGTGAGCGAGTGCGGCAGATCGAGACCGAGGCGCTTGGCAAGCTGGCCGAGGGACTCGACGCGCGGTCGTAGCTCGATCGGCGCTTGAGCCGCGCACGCAGTAAGCGCTGGCGACGTAAAGCGATTGGCAAAGTAAAGCGCTTGCGATGTGGCGGCGCGATGCTCCGCGCTGACTTCGTGCGCGGCTCTATTCGGCCCGCTATGTCTTGCCCCGCGCCGAATTCTGCTCGATGAAAGCCATTCGCAGTTGATGCAGAAATCCATCGAGCAGCGCCGATTCTTCCGGCGTGCGGTTGCCGGCCGTTTTCTGCTCGAGCATGGCCAAGGCATCGATAAAGTGCCGGGCCTCGGGCAGGCGGACCTCTGTTTTGCCGCTGATCGGGATCGTAACATCGCCCATCGCGACCATCGCCTGTGTGGCGAGTGTCGTAATGAGAAACGAGAGTGTCGCCGGCGGCATCTCGCGAGGTCGACCGACGTCGCCGGTAGCCCCCGCGGCGGCGGGCTCCGTCGCTTGCGGCTCAGCCGACTTCGACATCGAAGCAGCCGCTAACTTCTCGGCCTCGACCCGGCTTTTCCAATCCTCGTCGACAATGATTTTCGGTTCTGATTCGCCCGGTCGGCTCATGGGAAATTCTCTCTGCATGCGTCTAACTAGCCGCGACTATGTACTGACGCCGGTCCATTGATTGGCCGCCCGGCGTTCCAAGGCCGCCTGAATGAAACCGGTGAACAACGGTTGCGGCGCCGTCGGCTTCGATTTGAACTCCGGATGGAATTGCACGGCCACGAACCAGGGATGGTCCGTCAGTTCGATAATTTCCACCAACTGATGGTCCGGACTGTCGCCAGCAACGATCATGCCGTGAGCTTCGTACTGTCGACGATAGGCGTTATTGAACTCGTAACGATGGCGATGCCGCTCGGAGATGTTTTCGTGTCCGTAACATGCATACGCCTTGCTCGCCGTGCTGAGGCGAGCCTCTTGAGCGCCTAGCCGCATCGTGCCGCCCTTGTCGGTAATCGACTTCTGCTCGTCCAACAGGCAGATCACCGGGTGGGGCGTGTCTTTGGAAAACTCGGTCGAATGGGCGTCCGAGAGCCCGACGACATTCCTGCCAAACTCGATCACGGCGCACTGCATTCCCAAACAAATGCCGAAAAATGGAATGCCGCGTTGCCGGGCGAAGCGAATCGTGTCGACCTTTCCTTCGATTCCCCGCTCGCCGAATCCGCCAGGAACCAAGATGCCATCGAAGCCGGCAAGCAGCCGCTCGGGCCCTTCGCGTTCGATCGATTCGCTCTGGATGCTTTGAATGCGAATCTGAGCCCGGTGGGCAATGCCCGCGTGATCGAGCGATTCGTAAATCGATTTATAAGCGTCGCGATGCTCCGCGTATTTGCCCACTACGGCGATCGAGAGTTCGTGCTCGGGATTGCGCAGCCGGTGCAGCAGATCGCGCCAATCGTCGAGTTCGGGCCGGCGCGACGGCAGGCCAAGCCGCTTCACGATCAATTCGTCGAGCCGATTGTCGACGAGACTCAGCGGCACTTCGTAGATCGAAAAATCCTTGTCTTTCTCTTCGATCACGGCATCCCAGGGCACATTGCAAAACAGCGCGATCTTCTCGCGGTCTTCGCGCAACAGCGACTGCTCGGTCCGGCAGATGAGCACGTCGGGTTGGATGCCGATCTGCCGCAAGAGGCCGACGGAGTGCTGCGTCGGCTTGGTCTTGAGCTCGCCGGCCGCCTTGAGATACGGCACCAGCGTAAGATGAATGTAGAGGCAGTTTTCCTTGCCGACGTCGAGCGCGAACTGCCGAATGGCCTCGAGAAACGGCTGGCTTTCGATATCGCCGACCGTGCCCCCGATCTCGGTGATGACCACGTCGACCGTTTCGCCGGCCAGCTTGGCGATCACGCTCTTGATCTCGTTGGTGATGTGCGGAATCACCTGGACCGTCTTGCCGAGAAATTCGCCGCGGCGTTCCTTGTTGATCACCGACAGATAAATCTGACCCGTCGTGTAGTTCGAATCGCGAGTCAGCGGGCCGTTGGTGAATCGCTCGTAGTGCCCCAGGTCGAGGTCCGTCTCGCTGCCGTCGTCCAGCACATAAACTTCACCGTGCTGATAAGGGCTCATCGTGCCCGGGTCGACGTTGATATAGGGGTCGAGTTTCTGCAATCGAACCGACAGTCCCCGGGCTTCGAGCAACATGCCGATCGAGGCGCTGGTTAGCCCCTTGCCCAGCGAGCTGACAACGCCGCCGGTGACGAAGATATGTTTGGTCATGAAAAGAGTCCGGAGTTGGGCGCATCCTGCTGGCAAACTCCGATTTTATCCGCGCACCGGAAGTAGTTAAAGGGCGTGCCGCGGCCAGGAGTGCCTTAACTTTTGTGTGGAGGCCGCGAACATCGCGAAAGCCGCTTCCGAGTTTTCGGCTAGATGCTTCTGAAGCGACCTGAGAGCCTATCCGAGAAAAGGCGGGGACTAGGCTCACTTTTCTCTCGCTTTCCTTAACTGAAGAGCTTGGGCAATCTGCAACTGCTGTGCTTTCGGCGTGTATCCAATAACGGCCGACACTTCATCTGGCATAATATGGTCCGTCCAATGAGCTTGCGCAATACAGGGCTTGTGAAGTCCGCTTTCTTTGTGGCCTCCAACAGCCCACGGCAACTCTACCGAGTAGCCATCGACTTTTGCGGAAAGGTCAGACGTGATGCCAAGAAGGAGAATCCGCCCCGGAAATTTTGGCGAATCCGCGAGATATATGCACGGATGCGGATGCGGCGGAGGGGTCCCATCGGTGTTGGGAATCCGTGCTCTCAGGATTTCCCATTGTGAGTAAGCAGCCACCGCAGGGGCCTCTAGCCTTCATCGCTTTCGATCCAAGACGTATCGTCGCGCCATGCGTTGCACGGGCCAACTGTCATGGCTTCGATTTCCTCAATCGTAGGCATCGCGGCCGCGATTGCGGCATCCAACCGTGCATCGTCATTTTTTGTCGGCTGCATGGGCACGGTTCGATAGGGACGCGGCAATGGCGCGTAGCCCTCAACCAAGGGGCGTGCGCGCGCGAAGTCCAAGCAAAAACTTACCGCTTCGTTTCGGTTAATTTGCGGCTTTTCGGTTGGTTTTGTCTTAAATTGCGGCTTCGATTTATAGTCCATCAATTCGAGCGTGGGGCTGTTATCCATCGGCTAATCCTCCCATCAAAGTTGGATCGACGGCCAATAGCCGCCGAGCCATGAGCATCTGGTCCCTCGCGTAAAGTTCACATCGATAGTGCCCTGGGCCGGGGATGTCAACTTTAATGGACGCAACTGATTCAATGACCGCAAGGGGGCTAGGAAACTCCATATCTTGCGGCGGCAATTCCCAGATCACTGTTTCAGCGTGGTCGTCTCCGGCCATGTCGGCTTGGGCGTTTACGATTCTGATGCCGATCGGAATCGTGCCATGCCCATCCGTCATCGCAAAATAAACATGCATCAAAACGGGTACGGGGTAGTGGTCTGACCCCACCGTGCTGAACGTGCCCAGGATTGTAAATTTTCCGCTGATCGCATCGCGATAGACTTGATCGCAAAGCACCATCGCCAAGCAGTATGGCTCAGCCATTAATCCACCGTTCGCGAATGCGCAAAAAAAGCCGCCACCCAGACGGCGCGGCTATCTAAATCGTGCTTGAATTGGCCGAGAGCGCCCCACCTATCCCATCGGAACCCATCGCGGACGGCCGTTAGCGCAAAGGCCGCTTCATGGTCTCAAATTAACAGAATCGGCCAGTCGAAGCAAATATAAACGACCGTTTTCAGAAGTCGACGTTCGTGCTTGATCTCTGAGCGGCTCTACGCACAAAGTTAGGATGCAACCCCGCTGCCCTCTATGACCCCGCCGGATTTGGCGATATCCATTTTTGGCGAAAACCTTGATGCCCCCTCCCGCAGGCTGTAGACTGCGAACTCGGCCGGTTTGGTGATCGTTTCATCGCAATTTATGAGGAGCTACCTCGTGAAGCAGTCCTTGTTGCGTTCGACCGTGTTGATGGCCCTGGCCTGGGCCGGCGCCGCGTGGGCCGACGATACCAAGCCCGCCGCCGATCCGCCCACGAAGAAAGTTGGCGTCGCCAAAACGACCGACTCCAGCGGTCCGCCTGCGATCGAAAAGAAGAAGGCTCAGGGCCGGTTGCCGCCGGGATACAAAGGCGTGGCCGACGACGCTCAGAAGGCCAAGATCTACAAGATCGAAGAGGATTATGCTCCGCGGATGGAAGCCTTGCATGAGCAACTCAAACAGCTTCGTGCCCAGCGCGACGCGGAGGTGAAGGCCCTGCTCACCCCAGAGCAGCAAAAACAAGTCAAGCAAGCGCTGGCCGAGAGCAAAGTCAAGCGCGGCAAACGGAACACTGCCGCCACCAAGGAAAGCGCGGGCAAAGACGCTCCGGCCAAAGACTCCTCAACGAAAGAGATTGGCAAAGATGCGGCTGCGACCAAGACGCTCTCCACATCGGGCGCCAAGCCGACCGAACCGCCGCTGACAAAGTAAACCTTCGAGGGCGATTTATTCGCCGATCGAGCGGGCGCAAGGTCGCGCCCGTTTCGGGAATTCGATACCCGGGGGGCAAAGCGTGCCTGCCTCGCGCTCGATGGCCTCGCATGAAATCGCCAAAGATCGCCAGAGTCACCCGTGTCGTGCTGACGATTGGCCATTCGACGCGCACGCTCGAGACCTTCGTTCGGCTGTTGCAAGCTCACGGCGCGACTCGACTGGTGGACGTGCGGACGATACCGCGCTCGCGGCATAACCCTCAGTTCAATGCGGACACATTGCCGATCGCATTGCAATCGGCCGGCATCGGCTACGATCACATGGCGGGGCTCGGCGGCTTGCGACACACGAGCCCCGATTCGCCCAACGGCGCTTGGCGGAACTCGTCTTTTCGAGGCTTTGCCGACTACATGCAGACGGCCGAGTTCTCGCGGAATTTAGACCTTCTGATCGATTTGGCCGGACGCGAACGAGTGGCCCTCATGTGCGCCGAGGCCGTGCCCTGGCGCTGCCATCGCTCGCTGATTGCCGATGCGCTCGTGGCCAAGGGGCTTGAAGTCCAGCACATCATGACGCTGACCCATTGCGACAAGCATGTGCTCAGGCCCTGGGCCGTCGTGAAGGAAAATCGCGTCATTTATCCGCCGCAAGCGGGCGCGGAACCCGCCGCACGTGCGCGCGGAAAAGCGGCGATCGCCGATCGGGAACCGAAAAGAATTAAAAAGACCAAAGATAGAATGGATACCATAGATTAATTCATCGTGGCGGCACTGTTTTTTGTCCAAGCCTCAGGCGATGCAGCTCAGTCGTGGCGGGGGCAAACATACTTTAGAACTGCTCGCAAAACCGCCGGGGACTGCCCCCTTCTCCGAGGCGGCTTTGCGAGCGGCATCTTAGGAGGTTTTTGTGGCCATTCCGCATGCGAAGCCGGGTGACGCGATCGACGTTCGCCCGCTAGGATCGGCGCTGACGCAAACCAAAACGACCACCTTGGCGAAGACGGCCAGGTTGGAACTGATTCGTCTGGTGATTCCAGCGGGAAAAGACATCCCCGAGCACAAGACGCACGGAGAAATTACGGTGCAATGCCTGGAAGGCCGGATTGCCTTCACGACCGGCGGCGCGACGCGCGAGCTGGAAGCCGGACAATTGCTCTACCTGGAAAGCGAACAACTCCATTCGCTCCGCGGCATCGACGACGCCTCGGTTCTCGTGACGATTTTGCTTCGCTAAGAGCCGTCATGCACATTCGCTTTAAGGCATTGCTGCTGCTCGTCGCGGCGCCCTTGCTCCTGGTGGCCGCATGTTATGTTCAGTGGGGGGCGTTCGGCCTCCCGGTCGTGCCGCCCGTTCCCGCCGTAAATCCAGAGACAGCAGCGCAGCCGTTCGGGTTCCCCGCGTGGATTCGCATTACCCACTATGTCAATTTTCTATTCCTGGTTCTTCTGATCCGCAGTGGCCTCCAAATTCTGGCCGATCACCCTCGGCTCTATTGGAATGTGCATTGCGCTCCGGGCAGCGAGTGGCTTCGGCTGACGCCGGTCAAATTGCCAAGCCAGGACGTTTGGACGGCAAAGGAGGACTCGCGGCCGCTTTCTCCCTGGATCGGCTTGCCCGGCTATCGCCACACGGTCGGCATGGCCCGGCATTGGCATTTCCTGAGCGTCCTATTTTGGATAGGAAACGGTCTCATTTTCGTGGCGCTGCTTTTCGGCGGCGGGCAGTGGCGGCGATTGGTCCCCACGTCGCTGCGGATCGTGCCAGACGCTTGGGCGATTTTCGTGCATTACGCCACGTTCCACTTGCCGCCCGAGCCCAATGGCTTCTACCAGTACAACGCGCTGCAAAAGCTTTCCTATTTTGGAGTCGTGTTCGCGCTAGCGCCTTTGGCGTTGATGACTGGTCCTTCCATGTCGCCAGCCTTCACGGCTCGCTTTCCCTGGTATCCAAAACTGCCCGGCAACCGGCAAATCGGGCGGTCGATTCATTTCCTTGTCATGTGCGCGTTCGTGGTCTTCTCGATTTCGCACGTGACGATGATCGTACTGACGGGATTCATGCGAAACATGAACCATATCGTCATGGGCGCCGACGACGCCAAACCGACCGGCTTATATCTGGGTCTGACCGGGATCGGAACGGTGGTAGTGCTTAACGCGCTGGCCAACTGGGCGGCGTGGAAGCACCCACGGGTCGTGCAGCACGCCGCGAAAGCCATCGTTAGCCCGGTCATGAGGTATCTACTCGATCGTTCGACTCCCGTAGCCGAGTTCGACCGCGCCGATATCTCTCCCTTTTTCTGGGTCAATGGCAAGCCGCCGACCTCGAAGACATGGACGGCGTTGGCCGCGAACGATTTTCGCGACTACCGCCTCAAGGTTCACGGCATGGTCGAAAATCCCGTCGAGCTATCGTTGGCCGAACTGCGGGCGTTGCCGCAAAAAAGTCAGATCACGCTGCACCATTGCATTCAAGGCTGGTCGGGCATCGCTCAATGGAGCGGATTGCCGCTGACCGAGTTGATCCAGTTGGTCCGACCGTCGCCGAAAGCCAAGGCCGTCATTTTTTACTCGTTTGGCGATGGGTTTGATTTCACCACGGGAATCGCCGCCGGCCAATACTACGACAGTGTCTCGATCGAAAATGCTTCGAACGGGCAAACGATGCTGGCTTATGAGATGAACTACCAACCGCTCCACTGTCGTCACGGAGCGCCGCTCCGACTGCGCGCCGAAAACCAGCTCGGCTTCAAAATGGTTAAATGGATTCGAGCGATCGAGTTCGTTGAAGACATTAAATCGATCGACAAAGGCGAAGGAGGCTTTGCCGAAGACACCGAGTATTTCGGTGAGCTGGCAAACATCTGACGCCGCGATTAGAACTGCTCACAAAACCGCCGGGTACTGTCTCCTTCTCCCAGGCGGTTTCGCGAGGGCCTTCACGGTTCGGCTCGGGTTTGTCGGCGACCGTCAGACACTGAACCGGATGTGCAAAATATCCCCGTCGCGGAGAACGTAGTCTTTCGGCTCCGACCGCATCAGATTGTGGGCCTTGATCTCACGTTCGCTGCCGAGCCGAACGATGTCGTCGCATTGCATCGTCTCCGCGCGGATAAAGCCTCGGGCCAGATCGGTGTGGATGTTCGCGGCCGCCTCGAGCGCCGTCCCGCCTTGGCGGAGCATCCAGGTGCGGACTTCCTTGTCGCCGGCGGTAAAGTAAAGCATTTGGCCCGAGACGGTCATGATCGTTCGCAGCAGGCTGTCCCGGTCGCTGCGGCCGAGTCCCATTTCCTGCTCGAACTCGGCTCGGTCCGCCGGCGCCATGCGAGCCAGTTCGACCTCCAGCCCCAGCGGCGCGGCGATGAGCGTCACGCCTGGTGGAGCTTTGCCGGCGAATTCCTCCGGCGATTGGTCGTCGGCCAGATTAACGACCACGAGCTTTGGCTTTTGCGTGAGCAGACGAAAGCTGCTGGTCGCTTTGAGCTGATCGTCGGTCATGTCGGCGGCGCTGAGATGCTGGCCGGCTTCGAGCTTGGCGAGCAGCGGCTGAAGAGCGGCCAGCTCGATTTCGTTGTTTTCCCGGTCCGTCTTGGGCTGCGTCTTTTTGAGAGTTTCTTGCAATCTGGTAATTCGGCCCGAGACGATCTCCATGTCGGCGAGCAGAAAATCCTCGTCGAAGGCGGATAGATCGGACAGCGGTTTGGCGCCGCCGAACGCGGCCACGACGAGCACCAGGCAGCCGGCCTCGCGAATCAGACCTAGCCGCGCGGCGTTGCCTTCGTGCGTCCGGCTCAGGCCCGGCGTGTCGACCAGTTCGAGCGCGGCCATCGTGATCTTTTTGGGACTGTACACTTTGCACAGCGGCTCGATACGGGCGTCGGGAACGGGCGCCATCGCCATCTGCGATGCATGAGCCAGGGCGGGGTCGGATTTGACCCCCGTAAGCCATTCGAACAGGGTGCTCTTGCCGGAGCCTTGATAGCCGATGATGCCGATTTTCATGCTTGAATCGATATTTGTGGCGGAATGAACAATTGGATGGTGAATGCGGCACGAAGGTTCCGGGGCTTCCGCGAAACCGGTAGGTCAGGCGCCCCGTGCCTGACAGGTCGCGTGTAAGTGCGGCGCGCATGGCAGGCACAGAGTGCCTGACCTACACCTACTGCCAGTGCCCCTTGCACTGGCAGAGCCAGTGGCGGCCGTCATTTCACTTTTTACTC
The DNA here is from genome assembly GCA_038210495.1 of Pirellulales bacterium. Lineage (GTDB taxonomy): Bacteria > Planctomycetota > Planctomycetia > Pirellulales > DATAWG01 > JBBQWR01. The sequence continues at coordinate 49,281 of JBBQWR010000016.1, read as the reverse complement.
AACATGAGGGCCACGGCGGAGCGTTTCGGTCAGTTCGTCGAGTACCTGTTCTACCGCTTGCGATTCGGCGCTGTCCAGGGCTTGGCCGCCAAACCGAATGCGATAGAAGCTCTCGACAAGTTGGCGCGGCAAGCAGGCGGCGCCCAGTCCGAATTTGGCTTGCAACTTGTGACCGGCCGCCTGGGCGAACTCGAGTTGCGTCTGCGCTTTGCCGCGGCGCAGCCCATGCCGCGCCAAGAGCGTTTCCAGCCGGCGATAGAACTCGACGGGATTGATTCGGCGGCGAGTGGCGGACGACGCGCGCCGACGCTTTCTTGGCCCGATCCAGCGAGCCGTCATTCGACCGATGCGATACGTCGCGTAGATCAGGGCGATCAGAATCGCCAGCGCCAATACGACTTCCCAATCGAATGCCGGCCGCTCGCCGTGGGCGCCGCCGAAGAGCCATTGCCACAAGTGCGTCGCCAAGCCGGACGCGGTCCGCGCGGGGCTCGTCAGCGCATGCTGGACGGTCTGCCCCAATTCGGACAGGGGCTTGAAAATGGCTTTTTCCTGCCGGTCGGCGTTGAGCCCGACGACATAGGTGCTCCACATGACTTGCAGGTAGTTGCTGATGCCCGCGATTCGCGACCGCCAAGTGCCGGTGAACGTGTTTTCGTCGTTGTCGAGCGCCGGCGTCGGATCGAGGACGAGCCAAGCGCCTTGGCGACCATCGAATTTCCCCGGCAGCTCGGACTTAGGGATGTCGTCGACGTGATCGGCGTCCAAGAAGGCCTCGACCCACGCATGGGCGTGAAGCTGCCGAACCGTATAGAACGAACCGGCCGCGTTCCAGTCCCCGCCGCGGAAACCGATGACCATCTGGGCCGGAATGCCCTGGCTGCGGAGCATGAGCGTCAGTGCGCTGGCGAAATATTCGCAATGCCCCCGCCGATTGCGGACGACGAAATCCTCGATCGGATCGACGCCGGACTGGGCCGGCGGCCGCTCGAGCGTGTACTCGAACGGCGGCGAGCCGAGCATCGTCTCCAGCGATTTGGCGACGGCGTAATAGTTGTCCGGATCGAGCTTCCGGTCGCGGATTCTGGTTGCTGCCGCGGCGCGCAGGCCCGTCAGTCGGTCGACCGGATCGGTGTCGGGGTTGGTGTCAGTCGGGCTCGATGCGGGCGAGGTGTCGTCGCCGTTTCGCCACGCGCCATACGCAGGCGATTCGTCGGGCATCTGCAAGTTGGCCATTTGCTGCAAATCGCTGGCGGCCCGAGTGAGGGGAGGAAACTGCGATTGCGGGATAATTCTCAACTGTCGCCCCTGCGACACGCCGGTGGTCAGCAGTTCATATTCGAATTCGCCATCCCGGGCGTCTCGATTTGTGCGGCTCAATTGCTGGCGGGTCTGGTCGAATCTGACCCGCCGGCCGGAGCGCAAATCGGCTTCATAGGGTGGATACACGGCGAACACCACCGCTTCTTGCTGGGGCTGAATTAAAATCCGCTCGCGAACCAAATCGGCGCCGCGCGGCGCCTTGGATAGCTTTCTAAGGTCTTCGACTTGCGTCGGAGTCGGCCGCCATTCGCCGTGTTGATAGCGATTTATGAGCGACCCGCGCAGCAGTGGCGTCTCTCGCAGATTGACCGGAGCATCGCTCGCAGCTTCACGCAACTCGACCTGCATGACGAGCTCCGGATTTTCCAGAAGCGGACCGAGATCGCCCAGCTTGATCGCGGGACTGAAACCAATCGACGCCTGTTGGCCGATCGGGTCCAAAATCGCCTTGCCGAACCGGGGCAAGAAAAAGAAGCAAATACCGGCGACGACCATCACGCCGAGCCCAAACAGCGCCGTGCGTCCCAAAATTCCGCGACCGAGAATTTGCTGCGGCAGGTCGGCCGGTAAGATCATCGCGACCTGAATTTCGCGGCGTAGCGGCCAGCGCGGCTCGGCTTTGTTCGATGGCGCCGGCGACCAACGAACGAGCTGCGATTGAGCCAGCGCGCGAAGTCGAAAGGTTTCGGTTTGAATGAAGAGCAAACCGAGCGTGGCCAGTGCGACGAAAACGTACACGGCCAGCAGCAGGCCAAACAAAATGCTCAGATTAAGTGCCGTGGCTGTCACCACCTCCAGCACGCTCAGCACGAGCAATTGCCAGCCGACGCGGTGAGTCTTCCGCTGCAAGAGCAATACGATCTGCAAGTAGACGAGCAGATTGGCGATGACCAGGAGTTGGTCTTCGCTGCCGGCCAGAAAAAACCGGACCATCGAATATAGCGCGACTCCCAGGCCGGCAAGATTGGCGGCCAACCGGTTCAGTTCAATCCAGCCCCAGCGATCGATCGCGAAGATGGAAGCGACGGCGACGAGCAGCAGGATCGTCGTGAGCAGAAAATTGTGCTCGCCCATGCCGAGCAGGAATGTGCCCAGCGGAACGAGGACGGCGAGGTTGATTTGGAGCAGTCGATCGACGGTAACAGTCGGGCATTTTGGGGCGGCGACTGAAGTTTTTGCCGCTCCGCTTATCGTGCGATGCACGTGACCGTTTTCGGCGAGCGGGACGAGCGGCGCGAGTTTGGCCGTGCTATCCGCCAAGGTTGTCGAATTTATTCTTTTGAGAAACATTGAAAGGGCAGTTCACATACTTCTGACGGCGCGGCAGGATGCCGCGGTTATGATAGTTGGAAATACTCGAAAAGTTCCGGGGTCGACGTGTCGATTCGCAAGGGCTCGAGCGGCGCGGAGCGCGACGGCCCCGACTCGGCGGTCGTGGCAATCGCCGCCGATTCGCCATCGCTCGGGGGCCGGGTGCTAATGAGCACCACGCGCCCGAGATGGTTCTTGGATCGAACTCCCGCCAGCAGCGCCGGCCAATCGTCTTGGCTGGCGGCCTCGGCCGCGGCCAGACGCTGCACGATCTCGTGCCCCAGCGATCGCGACGCGGCGCCGTTTAAATCAAAACCGCGCTGGCCCGTAACGGCAATCGACAACCGGCCGCCTCCCTGAAGACAAGCGTCGGCCACGATCGTCGCGGCGAAGCTGACGGCTAACTCGATATTTTCCTCATCGTGATCCGAGAGCTTGGCGGGGCGCCACAGGTCGATGAGCAGCGTCAAGTCTTCGTTTCGCGGCTCTTCGAATTGCCGCACCATCAGCGAGCCGCGCCGGGCGGACGTGCGCCAGTGAATCCACCGCCGGCTGTCTCCGGGCCGCCAATCGCGGAGGCCATAAAAATCCCCCTCGGTAGTTCCCTGTCGCCGCGCCACGCGGCGGTCGCCGAGATCCGCTCCGCGGCGAAATCGGGACCAACGACTCGTGAGCCGGCCCAACCTCGGCAAGACCACGAGCCGATCGCGGCTGTCTTTGAACCGCCGCGAATGGGACAAGAGCCTGAACGGAAATCGACTGATGACAATCAGCGGATCGAATTCATAGACGCCCCGGCGGCCAAACCGCACTCGGTATTCGGCCCGGGCGGTCTGCTTCGCGGCAATCTGCGGCAGCACGACCGTTCCCCGCCCGACGTCACTGGCGCCGCGCGAGCGATGCAAATGAAACTTGTCTTCGCACTGCAGCGCCGTTGCCCGGTGGGGTGAACTGAGCTCGATCTCGATCGACAGTGGCTCTCCAGCGGTCGCGAAATCGGGCAAGATTCGCCGCGCCTTGATCCGCCGAAGCAACAGTCGGGCCCCGAGCCAATTGAAATAAAACGCCCCCACCATCATGCCGGCCAGCGCCAACATGAGATTGATCTCCTTCATCGAGCCGCGCACCAGTACGAAGGCGAGCACGATGAGGAAGTAGTAGCCTTCGGTAGTGAGGCGAGTTTGACGATTGAGCCGCATGGAGGCTTGGGAGTTGGGAGATAGGAGTTGGGGGGTGGGGAAGCGTGCCGCTTTGCGGTGAAGGGCTGTCTTCCCTATCCCCTAAATCCCACTTCCCATTTCCGATTCTTCAGTCTGGCGCGCGGACCGACGCCACGAGTCTCGCGATCAGCGTTTCCATCGACCGCCGTTGGCCCGCGTGGGCGTAGCTCTTGGGGATGACGCGATGCGCGAGCACCGGCGCCGCGAGTCGCTTGATGTCGTCTGGCGTCACGAACTCGCGCGATTCGACCAGGGCCAAGGCCTGGGCCGCGCGATACAGCGAGAGCGCTCCGCGCGTGCTCGCGCCGACGCTCAACTCGCTCGAATCGCGGGTCGCATGCACGATCTCCAGCAGATATTCCTGAACCGACTGTTCGACCGCGACTTGCCTGACGGATTCTTGCAGCTCGCGAATTTGCTCGCTATCGACGACCGGAGTCAGCGTGTCGACCGGCTCGCCACCACGGTGCGTCGTGAGCACTTGCAGTTCGTCGGCCCGGTCCGGGTAGCCGAGCGAAATCCGCATCAAAAACCGGTCCAGTTGGCTCTCGGGCAGCGGATAGGTTCCCTCGAACTCGAACGGATTTTGCGTGGCGATCACCATGAACGGCTGGGCGAGCGGATGCGTGTGGCCGTCGACCGACACCTGGCGATCGCTCATGGCTTCGAGCAGCGCGCTTTGCGTTCGCGGCGTAGTCCGATTGATCTCGTCGGCCAGCACGATGTTCGAGAAGATCGGCCCCCGGGCGAACACGAACTCGCCAGTTTTTGGCTGCAAGATACTGCTGCCGATGATGTCGCTAGGCAACAGGTCGGGCGTGAATTGAATGCGGCAGAAATCGCCCGTCACGCTCTTGGCAAGCGCCTTGGCCACGAGCGTCTTGCCCACGCCGGGCACGTCTTCCAGCAGCAGATGCTCGCCGGCCAGTAGCGTGACGATGCACATCCGCACCACCTGCGGCTTGCCCAAGATGACTTGAGCCATGTTGGCTTCAAGCTCGGCCACGCGGCTTTGCATCTGGGTCGCCACGGGAGTTCCTTTTCGAGGCAGCGTCGCGAGATGAGAAGCAGGGATGGGCGGGCGCCGATATTTATATTACTCGGTCTCGGGGCGAGGGGACACCGGGCGGGCGGAAAGATAACGGCCAGGTGGCCGGGGCTGGAGGCGCTTCGCCGAAGCCCCGGAGCGCCGCCTGTCAGGGTCGAGTTGAGAGATGGGAATTGGGGGGTCGGCAAGCGCGCCGGGCCGCGGCGAAGTCCGATTTCCCCATTCCCTAAATCCCAACTCCCATTTCCGATCCTTCAGGCGCGGCAAAGCAGTCGGCGCCTCACTCGTCCTCGAGGTCCGGCATTTCTTCCATTTCGAATTGTTCGGAGTGCGCCTCGAACGGCTCGGCTTCCATTTCGAAATGTGCAGCCGGTTCTTCGATTCCTTCGCCGGCGTGAATTTCGCTAACGGCCCCGACGGCGGCCAACTCTTCGACCGTTTCGTCGGTGAACGGTTCCTCAACCAGCTCGTCTTCTTCCTTCGGCTCCCGTTCGATCAATTCCAAAATGAGCGTGATCACGATCGCCAGGCAGCAAACCGCGATCAGCCCGAGCGAACTCCAGACGACCGGCGCGACCCAGGTGGGGATCGTCGGCACGTTGACGTTCGTGCAAACGGCGATGATGAACACGATCAGCGCCAAGCCGGCGAGAATGCTGAAAATCACTTGCAATTTCTTGAGCACGGATCGGCCTCGAAGAGAAGATTCGCGGGAAATGGCGGCGGGCATAGCACGGAAGTCGCCTGCAATTCAGTATATTTGGCCGCAATGGGCATTCAAGCGCCGCAGCAGGCAGGAGAATCGCCCTATCCTGGGGGCCTAAAAAGTCAGCGCCCGCTGAAATAGTCTTTGAAAACGCCGGCCGTGTCGATATATTTGATTGAAGAGCGATAAGTCCACGGGACTGTCTGGGGTGTTCCCTTCCATCGCGTTGGCTAAGCCCCAGAGCCACCACTCCCGTTGGCCCGCTCTTTTTTATTGCTTAAAGATACCGGCTATCGAGAAGAATTTTTCCTCGATATTCGTTGTACCACTCTTTATCGCCTTGATGACTACGGGCGATCCCCCAGCAGAAGAGATCGACGGCGCTAAGGCCGCGATCCGTGTGCGACAGGCGATGATAGATATTGAGGCGCACTCGGGGGTCTAGTCGGCCCTGCAATTGCGAAACGACATACTGGTTGAAACCAGCAATCTGCCGTCGCCCCTTCGACTTATCGACGATCAACTCCACCGTGTCGCGAGCTGTTTCAAAAGGGGATTTTCTCCATCACCTCTCTGGCGATGAAATTGTACAACCTCTCCTTTGCGTCTGGGCGGTTACGCAACTCGTGCTTTACGCGTATTTTGTTCAGCGTTAAGGCGTATATCCCAAATTCCAAATCCCTAATCTGTCTGTAGAAATATCGCTTCACTGCGATGGTCGAGTCCGCGCCTTTCAGTTCGAGTTTTTTATTCATCTTCTTTCGATTCACCTTGCGGCGCAAAGTGCGTCGGACGGCTTGATCGATCTTCGTCGCAGCGCCGCGATTATAAGTAGCGAGAATCGCTATTGTTAGAAACGGCGACGGCTTCTTGTTTTGAAAATCAAAACCGAGGTCGCCACTTTCATCGAGATAGAGGCGCCACATCTGCCGGACCGTTGCCTGCGGTGAACTTTTCGTGAATCCATGCGTCTTGCAGAACGGACACGGCCAACATTATGGATTGCGGGGAGGGACCACTCGCCGGGGCTTCGGCGAGGCGCCGCCAGCCCCGGGCGCCCAGGCACTGGCGGGGATGTTGGCCGCTATTCCTTGATGAGGTCGCGGACCGTCATGCCCGCCGGAATCATCGGCAGGACGTGCTCTTGATAGGGAACCTCGACGTCGAGCACATAGGGCCCGTCGTAGTCGATCATCTCTTGCAAAGCGGCCGTCAACTCGGATTTCTTTTTCACGAATCGTCCGCCGCAGCCGAAACCGTGGGCGATCCTCACGAAATCCGGATAGCGGGTTTCGGGGCCGAAACCGTCTCCCTCGCCGGTCGCTTCCGGATTGTCGATCGGTCCCAGATAGGTGTGAGCCCGATTGCCCTTGAAGAATCGATCCTCCCACTGCGCGACCATCCCCAGATGCTGATTGTTGAGCAGCAGCACCTTGACCGGCAGCTTCTCGCAGAAGCAAGTGGCCAGCTCTTGAACGTTCATCAGGAAGCTGCCGTCGCCGTCGATGTCGACGACCAACTTGTTTGGATGGGCCGCCTTGGCGCCCATCGCCGCCGGCAGGCCAAAACCCATCGTGCCCAGTCCGGAACTCGACAGCCATGTCCGCGGATGCATGAATTTGTAGAACTGAGCCGCCCACATTTGATGCTGGCCGACGCCGACCGTAACGATCGTGTCCTCGCCGCGGGTAAGCCGCGATAGCTCGGCGATCGCATGCTGCTGCAAGATGCCGTCGAACGACTCGTCGTAGCGCAGCGGATCGGTGGCCTTCCACTGATTGATCTGCTTGTGCCAGTCCGAGAGATCGGCGGGCGCCTCGACGACCTTGTTCAATTCGCCCAGCGCGTATTTCAGGTCGCTGACGATCGGGATATGCACGACTTTGTTTTTGTTGATCTCCGACGGATCGACGTCGATATGCACGATGAAGGCGTGCTTCGCGAACTCCTCTTTCTTGCCGGTCACGCGATCGTCGAACCGCACGCCCAGCGCGAGTACGAGATCGGCGGCTTCGACCGCATAGTTGGAATACACGCTGCCGTGCATGCCCAGCATGTCGAGCCAGAGCGGGTCGTCGGCCCGGACGGCGCCCAGGCCCATCACGGTGGTGGTGACGGGGATTTTGGTCTTTTGAATCAGCGTGCGAAGCTCGGCGCTGGCCTCGCTGGAGATGATTCCGCCGCCGGCGTATATCACAGGCCGGCGAGCGCGCTTGATGGCCGCCACGACCTGGGCGATCTGCTCCGGCGCCGCGCGGCGAACTTCAGCGCGGTAGCCCGGCAGGTTCAGCGGCTCGTCGTAATTCGGCGCGATCTGGGCGAGCTGCACGTTTTTCGGCAGATCGACGAGCACGGGACCTTGTCGGCCGGTTGTGGCGATATGGAACGCCTCGCGCATCACCCGGGCAATATCCTCGACCCGGGTGACCAGATAATGATGCTTGGTGATTCCGCGACAGACTTCGACGATCGGCGTTTCTTGAAACGCATCGGAGCCGATCACGGGCGTGCCCACCTGACCGGTGATCGCGATCAGCGGGATGCTGTCCATCTTCGCGTCGGCAATGGCCGTGACGAGATTGAGGGCGCCGGGACCGCTGGTGGCCATGCAGACGCCGGGCTTGCCGGTCGTGCGAGCGTATCCCTGAGCGGCGAAGGCGCCCCCCTGCTCGTGCCTGGGCAGAATGGTCCGCAACTGGTCCTTGAACCGGGTGAGCGCCTGATGCAGGGGCATGCTGGCCCCGCCCGGATAGGCGAAAATCACGTCGATGCCATGATTGACCAGCGACTGGATCACCACGTCGGCGCCGGACACGAGTTGATTCGCACTACGGGTTTTCATCGCGGTCGCCACGGCATACCTCAAGCAATTCGGGTCAAGAACAGTTTACGGACAGGGCCGTTATTCTAAACATTCCAGAATAAATCGCCACGCCGCCGCTGGCAACCGGGCCATTTCCAGTAAACGAACCTTAAGAAACGCTAACTTGTACTGCAAGCGGCAGTCTATAAGGTGTTTTCTGATTCGCGAGAAGTTGGAAAAAGGCTGGGGTGGGATTCCAACAGGCGTCCCTGGCAGCGGTCGGTTCCAACAAGCACCGAAAGCGTCGAGCTAGAATTGAATTGCTTCGCCGGCCCGCAGAGGCAGAGCCGAAGCATCTCAACCGCGCACAGCACATTGGATGGCCGCAGATCCTCGTAGGTGTCCAGGAGATGCACTCGCGCGGCGCAATGAAAGATTGCGTCGGTGGTTCCGCGAGCTCATTCCAAGTGCTCGCGCTAAGCCCGCAATTTTGCCGGCTAATGTCGCCGACTAATACATCGACTCGCGAAAGGTCGGCGTCGGGCGCCGGCACGACGTTCTTCGCCGCCTCCACGAGCGACACGTCCAATAGCGCGGTCCCATGTGGTCCTGGCCACCGTGCCGCTGCCGACTAGCGTGGCATGATCGGCGACCGCCTTGGCGAGTCGGCCGGCGAGATTGGCGAATTGGGGATGAAAGGCCAGGAACGCCACCTCAGCATCCTGAAAATCTTCGACGCAGTCGGCCTGGGCCTTTTCACGGCGATTGGCGCCCGTTTCCTTCTTCTTGGCGAAACTCGTGGTGGATCGCTCGGCTTCGACCTCGGCACGGATGCGGTGGATGGTTGTCGCCCCTGCCCACACGCCTCGAGAGAAAATTCTGGCTTCGGGCATCCCGATCGCACAAACGCGGAATGCACTCTCGCTCGCGGTATCATCGCTCCAGCGGCTACTCCCCTGCCGGCGTCGCGCCGCTCGTCTCTTCTTGGCCGCGGATTCGGTTGAGTAGGTGGACTCGTTGCGAGTGGTCGGGCTCGAGTTCCAGGACGAGCTTGTATTGCTCGAGCGCCTTGGGGCGCGTGTTTTCCAGCCAGTAGGCGTCGCCCAGCATCAGGTGTAGGCGGGCCGAGAGCGGATTGGTCGCGACGGCTTTGTGCAGGAACTCGATGTATTTTGCACTGTCGCCTTGCTGATGATAGCGATCGGCGACGGTGACGTAGGCGTCGGCCAGCGTGGACTTGTAGGTCTCCGGCTCGGCTTCGATCGCCCTTTCTAGTCGCGAAATGTATTGGTCGTACTGGTCAAGCCCCAGAGCGGCCGTCGCCCAGTAGAACCAGAACAGGCCGGCGTCGGCCTTTTTGACTTTTTCTTGGAGCGTCTTGTAGATCGGATCGGCCTTGGCGTAGCGGCGGGCGGAGAGCCAGATGTTCGCCTCCAGGAAATGAATCTCGAACAGGTCGATTCCCTGCTGCTGCGCCTTCACGACTTGATAAATGGCCGAGCGCGGCCCGGCGGCGTAGAACAGGTCCTTGGCGCCGGGCAGGGCGTCGATCAGGAACAGATTGTTCTTGATCTCGCCGACCTTGCCGCCGCGGACCTCGCCCGTGGCGACGCTGCCCAGATAGTTGTGCAGATTGAAATAGACGCTGGCCAGTTTGAAATGATAGGCGCCCGTGTCGTAGCCCAGCCCGCCGGCCGTTTCGTACGACTGGGCGGCCTTGGCGAATCGCTGCTGGTTGAGATAGATGTTGCCGAGTTGATAGTAGTCGTCCGCGCTGCGGGCGTTGAGCTTCACGGCCTCTTCGTAATACTTGCGGGCATCGTCGAAATGCTCTTTCTCATAATGGGCCTCGGCCAGCAGGTGAAAGAGGGAGTAGTCGTGTTTGAACTTGAGCAGCGGCGTGAGGACGGCGATGACGCGGTCCGGCTGTTTTTGGGGGGACAGAAGATCGGACAGCTCGACGCCCGCCTCGACGTGCTCTGGGCTGGCTTTGAGGATTTCTTCGAGCAGCGCGACGGCTTTGTCGTTTTCCTTGGCGAACCGATAGGCTTTGGCCAGAAGCAACTTGTAGCCGATTTTTTCCGGGTTGATGTGGACGGCGGAGACGAGCTTTTCGATGGCCGTGGGGTAATCGCTTTGAAAGAAGGCGCTGCGCCCGGCCTCGAAGAGTTCTTCGGCTTTTTTGGTTTGCGGCTCGCTGACGCGGGCGGGTTTGGGGTCTGGCTTGGCGGTGGGCTCGACGGCCGTGGGTTTGACGTCTGTTGTTTTAGCGTCTGGAGCTTTAGCGTCCGTGGCCTTGGGATCCGTTGACTTAGGATCCGTGACCTTGACGTCCGTGGCCTTGACGGCCGTGGCCGATTCTTTCTCTTTCGGCTTATCGTCAATGGCTTTCACTTCGCCGACAGGCTTGACGCCGGTCGGTTTTGGATCGTCGGCGCGAGCGGCGCCGCCGCTGAGATTGCCGAGCATTAAGATAGCCGCAAAAAATTGAATCGTCGCTTTCATCATGACCGTTCTCCGGTGTTCAAACTCTGTCTTATCAGTCGTGCTATTGCGTTTGTCGATCAATGCCATCGAAGGAGAGGCTCGAATCATTCCATTAGCGATGATTAGTGGAGATTGGTGTTCCACGCGAATTGTTAGCGAGGCAATCTTCGGCCACGACCACAAATCCTCACTTACGTTTCGGGTTGGTATGCCTTGCAAATCATTACCGTCGATATGCGCGAATCCAGTTGATCTCTTCTTGGGCCGTTTGGGCCTTGGGATGCGTGTTGAATTTCTGGCGAAACGTTTCGTAGGCGTCCATCGCCTCGACCCAGCGGCCGAGTTGCTCCAAGTCCTCTGCCACTGCGTACTGTGCGTCGGGGACGCGGCCGCTCGCCGGATAGTTGCGGATGAAATCGCGATAGGCGTCGACCGCTTCCTTGTACTTGTTCTCGGCCTCGTAGAACTTGGCGACTTTCCACGCAGCGTCCTCCGCGACTGGCGTTCCGGGGAAGAATTTGACGACCTTCTGATAGGTGGCCATCGCCAGATCGCGATCCTTCAGCTCCGTCTCCAAAATCTGAGCCATCCGCAGCAGGGCCTTGTCCGTCATGTCTCCTAGCGGATACTCGTTCGCCACTCGGCCATACATCGCTACCGCCTGACGATAAGCCTCGTTGATCCGGTCCTGTCGATTGGCGACCTGGAGGGCCGACAACGTTTCGGCTTGTTGCTCGGCGAAGATTGTCGCATTGGACGCTTGACTGGAACTGCTGATGTTCGTGCGGAACGCATTCTTAGCCTCGTCGAGCTCGAGCCCGAGCGAATCGCCGGTTTTGCGAAGCTCGTCGCGGCGGGCAGACGACTCATGAACCTGTCTAACATTCTCGCTCCACGCTCGCGAATACGCGGCCCGTTGGCCGACTTCGTAGGCTTCCGCCCTGGCGCCCTCGATCGTCACGCCGGCCAGTTTTTGAGCCTGATGTTCGTAGCTCTGGCCGACGAAGTACAGAGCATCGTTCGCGAACGGGCTGTTGGAGTAATTCTGTGGCACCTTCAAGAGTTCGATCCGTGCTTCATCGAGCTTGTTCAATGCCAACAGGGCCTTGCCGATCTCATACTGGGCGGCGGCGGCTTGGGAGCTCTTGGGATACTCCTTGACGACTTTGCGGAATTCGATGACGGCTTTGACGTGGTTGCCGAGCCGCTCGTTGACGATCATCCCGATTTGAAACTGAGCGTCGTCCTTGTTCCGCTGTACCTCGTTGTCCGAGAGCAGCGTTTGGTAGCGGTTGAGGTTCTTCAGGATTTCCATCCGCTGCTTGGCCATCTCGATTTGGCCATCTTGCGGATAGGCCAGGATGAACTCGTTGTACTGCTGCCGGGCGTCGTTCCATTCGCTCAAGTTGATGTGGCACTCGGCCATCGCCAGCTTGACCTGCGGCGTGATGTTCACGGCCGGATACTCGTTCAGAATTCGCTGATAGGCGGCGAGGGCGTCCTTCCAAACTTCGTTGGTCTGGTGAATCTGCCCGATCGCGAGCAAGGCCTGCGGCGCGCGGGGATCGGTTGGGAAACTATCGACGAACACGCCATAGACGTGCAGCGCCTCGAGGAACCGCTGTTTCACGGCAAGCTGCTGAGCGATCGAGAAGATCTGCGCCCGGACCGCCTCGTTGTCGCCGACGACGCTCAGATATTCCTGATACGTCTCGACCGCGCGGAGCGGGTTCGTCAGATTGGCGGCGTACAACTCGGCGATTCGCAGGACGGCTTGCTGGGCCCGAGCGTTTGCTGGAAAATAGATCGGAATCTGACTCAGCACATACACGCCGAGGTCTTCTTGATGCAACGAGCGCAGCCGCTCGGCGATATTCCACATCCGCTCCGGAAAGGCGCTGACACCCGGATGAGCGGGATCGGTTTTGTAGAGCGACAACAGCGCGTCGACGGAGTTCACGAGCAGCCCGGCCGAGCGAACGGGGCTCACGGCGGCGGCGAGTTGCGCCTCGCGTTCGAAGCTGTCGACTGCCAAGAGGCGCGCCTGTCCGACCCAATCTGCTTTTTCGGCGAAATCCTTGACGAACTGGCCGATGTCCTTGCGGGCGGCCTCGAACAGTTCGTGCCGCGCGTCGAGCCATTTCTTGTTGACGCGATCGGTTCGTTGCCGCTGCCCGGCCCAAACCAATTCATCCTGCAACGCGCGAAACGCGAGCGTGACCTTCTGCTGGTCGGCCGGCCGATCGGTCAGGAATCGGTTGATGAGCGCGACGCTGCGATCGGTGCGCAGTTGGCCCTCGAAGAACGCGAACAGCCAGACGATTTGCGTGCGGCTAGTTTGAGCGAGCGGGGCATCGGCCAGCGGCAGCGTTTTCACCAGGTCGATCAGAATCGCATAAGCTTTGTCGGCCGCGTCGTCCTGGCGCTTCATTTCCGCTTCGGAGAGAACTGAGCCGCCCGGCAGCGCGATGGCGCCGCCGCCGACTTTTGGGTCCGGCTCTTTTGCGTCACCCGGCGGTTGATTCTGAGCAAGCTGATCTTTCGGCTCGTCGCGGAGCATGGCAATTTGCGAGATTTGGCGTTGCTCGGACTGGCGAATCATGGCCAGCGAAACGTCCCCCGACTTGCCGTCCTTGCTGTTAGGAGACTCCTTATCGTCGACGCCAAAATCGAATTGGACGTTGCCGTCGGGTCCGTTGAAGCCGTCGGGGAGTCTGAACGCCAATTTGCCGTTGTCCGACTTGCCTGGCGCTGAAATCCCGCTCTCCGGCGATGCGCCTGCTCCGCCCGTGGCTGTCACATTAGCGGGCATGGCGAGTTGCGGCGTGGCGCCAGGCTTACCACCTTCCCCCTTGAAGCCGCCACCGACGCCGTGAATTCCGTCGAACGCGACCTCGCCATTCATGGTTCCGCTGCCGCTCTGCGGCGGACTGAGGGCCGCCAGCAGGCTCAGGCCGTAATTCAGATCAAGCTCGCCGAGATAGGTTGCCGCCTGCCAGAGTTTTAATTGGCCCGGCGAACGAAAATCGGGCGCCGCGGTCGCGAATCGGGCCAGCACCTCGCGAGCGACAGGCCACGCGCCGGCCTGACCATACGTGCGAGCGATCTGGAGCAGTTCGTTCAAAGCCGCCGGTGACTGTTCCCCCGTCGGATGCGCCTTCAAGTACGCGGCGAGCGCATCGATGACGGCCTGGAAATCGGGCGATAATTTTTCCGGTGGTTTGACTTTGTCCTTGCGATCATTGAACGCGGCGTTCGCTTTGGCGAGCTGAATCTGCAGCGATTGAAATTCAAGCTGCGGGGCGATCTTAAGATTCGGTTGGGCTTTGAGGAACGAGGCCAAAACACCAGTCGCGACGTCGAACGCTCGCTGCTCCTGATAAAGATTGGCTAAGTCCGCCACGCGCTGCACGGCCACGGCGAAATAATCGGAGTCGGGATACTTGCCGATCAATTGAATCAGCAGATCGAGCTCCGCTTTGTGCTGCGGGAGGATCGTCAACTTGCTCGGATCGGTGGCTTGACCCACGGCGGCCGCGAACGCACGGGCCCCCTCGCGGCCTTGCAGATTCGCCTGGGTCCAAACGATCCAGTCGTCGAGTTGCGGCAGCTTGGCGTCGGTCACCAGTGCGATGATCGCATCGGCCAGGTCGCGCCGCTCGAGCGACGCATAACGATGCACAAGCGGATCGAGCAGGTGAATCACCGCATGCCGATTGTCCTTCGTCGGATGGTCGGTTAGTTGCTTGAACGCGGCGGCGAGCGCCTCCTTGATCAGTGGATTGGACGCCTTGTCGAGTTGGCGATTGCTCGCCAGGAGCTTTTGCTCTTGCAGCATGGCCCGACGAAGCTTGAGCCGGAGCAGGGCCCAGTCGGCGTCTTTTCCTGGCTGTTGACCGTAGAGCGCCCGCGTTGCATCGGTCGCGGCCTCGAATTGCTCGGCGGAGAGATAGCGGTCGATGACAGCCTGAGCGCCGCTACGAGCGCCCGCGTCCGACGGCAGCAGCGCGAGCAGTTTGCCATACAGCGTCAACGCGGCGACGTCGTATTTGTTCACTCCCTTGTTGGCGTCGGGGGCGAGCGTGGCGGCGGCCTCCTGAAATTTCTTGGCGCCGATCTGAGCGGCCTTCTCGGCTAACACATGCAGCCAACGCCGCAGCGGCGGGCCCGTCCAATCCAAGCCGAACGCTCGGGCGTCCCAGGGAATCGGCGAAAACGCCGCCAAACCGGTCTCGGGATCGCCGGCGGCTTCGTAGCGGGCGATCACGGCCGCCGCGAGCTCAATCCACTGGTTTTGCTGGGCTTCAACGGTGAGTTTACCGCCGATCTGCCTGAGCAGAAGGATCTCGATTTCGTCGGCGCGGCTAAGCGCGTCGCCCGGTCGGCGATTCGCGGCCGGACGGCTCACCTCGGCGAGTTGGGCGGTTAGCTCGAGCGCCGCGGCGAATTGCTCGTCGCTATCAACCGCTTGGCGCAAAGTTTCGGCGGCCAGCCACGAGCCCAAAAGTGTGGCGCCGGCGCCATTGAGCTTCACGTCAGCCCGTCCCACCTCGGCCAACAGCCGGGCGGCCTCGAGCCAATGAATTCCCTTGTCGGTCGCGGGATCGATCCAGCCTCCCTTGAAGTCGATCGGCTTGAGGACAGCGGCGTCGCCGGGGGCGGCCCCAGCGCTGACCATCGGCCACACGATTGTCAGAGCGTCGGACATGGCCCCGTGCGCGAGCTTAACCCGTGCCGCTTTCGCCAGCTTTTCAAAGCAGCGCTGCACGACGTGCGAGCGGAAGGGACTTGTCGGGATCGCCGACAGCGGCCCGCTCAGCTTCGCCGAAATCTCCTCGGCGTGCCCCTCATCCTCAACCAGCACGAGCAAAGTCGCCAGGTCGTCGAGCGGCTTGAAGTTCGCCGCCGGCGCGGGATGATTCTTCAGCAGCGTTTGGATGCGCGGAAAAGTCGGCTCCGCTTGGACCAGCAGCGACAGGGCCGCCAGCACGCGCCCCTCGGCCGCGAATTGGCCTCCTTCCATCAAACGGACGGCCTCTTCCAGCGCGGCGGGATTTCCGGAAAACAGCCGGGCTTTCGTCAGCACCAGCCGAGCTTCCTCGCGCTGATTCGCTTCGCCGGGATCGAGCAACGCGCGCTGGGCGGCCGCTTCAGCCTGACTCCAAGCGCCGAGGTCCAAGAAAGACCGCGCCAGGGCCAATTTCTGCGTGAACGTGCGCTGGGAGCCGGTCAGCCCGGCGACGATTCGCTTGGCTGCGGCATGGTCGGGCGAGAGTTTTAAGACAGTCTGAAAAGCTGCCAGCGCCTTGTCCGTTTGGCCGAGCTTGAGATGGCAGTCCCCCAGCGCCATCTGGGCCTCGACCGATTGAGGCAGGGCCTGGGCGGCGGAGGTGAGCAGCGAGATCGCCTTGTCCAAATCGCCGGCGTCGAGCGCCGCGCGGCCGGCCGTCAGTTCCCCTTGCGCATCGGCCCACGCGAATTCGGGACATGCCGCCATAAAACTAATTATGAGCAAGGCCACAGCGAACAAACGCGTGCGATGGGTCACGTCAATTACTCCTAGAGGGAAACGCGGAGCGATGCAGCCGGTGGACGCCCTTCGCCATGTTGCGCGGCGGCGATGAGCTTGAACAGCCAGATTAAGTAACGGGCTTGTAAAGAGCGTTTGTGCGGGCGTGGCTGGAAATGCACGAGCTGCAAGCCACTTTTGCTAGTGAACGCGCAAGTCGCGAAAAATGTAGATTCCCACCGCCATCGTCTGAGAATCCACACACTAGACGGGAACCAGCGAAGAAAAGTTCCCGAAGGCGATGAGTCGTACGCGTATTGAGTCAGTCTAGATTCCCCTGCCTTTTATAGGGTCTTCAGCAGAATCTGCGGGTAGTTTTGCCGTCAAGGGACGCGGCGGTTGAATTTTTTAGGCATGGCTCGGGCTTTCAATGAGTGGAAGGTTGAAGGCTGCCCTGGCGCCGCAAGCCGCCAAGGCAAGACAGCCATGCCCGACCTCCGTTTCCAATTCGGGATGGTCGAGTTCACTTACGGCGGGGACGCAAGACGGCTAGCGCCACCATCGCAAGCACGGCGCCGACTACGCCTCCTCCGATCATCCACCATAGCCAGAAGCTTTCGGGATCGCGGATGACACCCCAATATCGGGCGTTGATCGCCCAGCCGCAGAAGCCGCCGAGAATGGCGCCCAAGACGACACCA
The DNA here is from genome assembly GCA_038210495.1 of Pirellulales bacterium. Classification (GTDB taxonomy): domain Bacteria; phylum Planctomycetota; class Planctomycetia; order Pirellulales; family DATAWG01; genus JBBQWR01. Next base: position 32,173 of record JBBQWR010000016.1, on the reverse strand, counting down.
ACCGCAAGAAAGATGGTTGTTCTCATGGCCTCATCATAGCAGAACGCCGTGGTTGAATGCGGCTATGAAACCCCGCTTCCAATTCCGCCTGCGGACGCTGCTGATCGGGGTGACGCTGTTGGCCGTGGTCTGCGGTACCTGCGGCTCTCTGCTGATGCCGCCAGGGCCACTATGAAAATCTTGCCAGCACGATAATTAAGTCGATGCCCGCGATTAGCCAGCTCAGAAAGCCGCCGATGCTCATGCAGGTTCCGGCAACCCCTAGGGCCAAGGATTGCCCCTCGCGACAGGCGAGCCGAATGCCGCGAATGCCAAATCCGATGCTCGCAATCGCCAACAGCAACAGGAGGCTCCACCCGATCATCGACGCCGTCCAGGCGGCGCCCATGGGCACTCCGGCCCGACCCCCTTGCGCGAAGATCGTGTTAAAAAGCAGGAGGATCGGGGAGGCGAGGAAGATGACGCTTCCGATCGTTAACGACGCCAAGCCCCATTGGGCGCCGGCGCCAAACGCTGGCAACGGATCGCGAAGAGCTTTGAACGATCCGACATCGACGTTCATTTATTCAACCAAGGAATGAGGATTTTGCCTGGTTTGCCGCCGTCCCAACTCTAGTCACAAAAAGATCGGTCGTCCAGCTTTTGCCAACCATGCCCGCTCGCGACTGCGGAACCTGCACGGCTACAATCGAAGCCGAACGCCGCAGCCCGTCAATCGAACAACGTGCGCTCCGCGGCGGGAGCCGGAGCGATGCATTGCTCGTCGTCGACGGCTGGGCTGTTGACGATCGTCGCGACCGGCGAGAACGTGAGCTGGTCGGATAGCCGCGACTCCAGCAAAGGCATCAGCTGCGCCGGATCGGTCTTGGCCGGATCGAGCCAAGCCTCGTAGTCGCCCGGATCGACGATCACCGGCATACGCGTGTGCAGATGACTGATCTTTTCGATCGCGTCGCGGGTCAGGATCGTGCACGTTTCCCAGTCTTGCCCGGCCGGGTCGCGCCAGCGCTCCCAGAGACCGGCCAAGCCAAACGCGCCCGCATCGGGCAGCCGAATCCAAAAGGGTTGCTTTTTCCGCCCGACCTTTTGCCATTCGTAAAACCCATCGGCGGGAATCAAGCACCGCCGCTGGCGAAAGGCCGAGCGAAAGGCCGGTTTGCTCGCCGCCGTCTCGCTGCGGGCATTGATAAGCTGATTGGCGATCGAGGGATCTTTGGCCCAACCAGGAATCAGGCCCCACTGAACAATCGCCAACTCACGTTGGCCATCGACCGAATTGCGGACGATCGCCACGCCTTGTGAGGGCGCGATGTTGTAGCGCGGAAACAGCGTCGGCGTCGCGTCGAGGGCGAATTGCTTTACCAACAGCTGCTGCGGAGTGCGCAAAGTGAATCGGCCACACATTCGCTCGATTCTACAATACGTTTCGCCGCGTGGCATCCCGGCGTCGCGATGCGCCGCCGCCCGAACGATGCTCGCAGTAGACGATCGAGGGGCTAAACCGCGCTATCCGGCTGCTTGCCTATGACTAAAATATTGGCGCTCGGCATCGCTGCTCGATTGCATCGAACTCCCCTTACCTCCTTCGCAAATTAGGCCCGTGCCGATGTATGACGCGATCGTGATTGGCGTGGGCGGCGTGGGAAGCGCCGCGCTCTATCATCTAGCCAAGCGCGGCGCGAGCGTGCTCGGCCTGGATCGATTTGAGCCCGGGCACGATCGCGGAAGTTCGCACGGCCGGACTCGGATCATTCGGCAGGCCTACTTCGAGCATCCCGATTATGTGCCGCTGCTACTTCGCGCCTACGACTTATGGAACGAATTGGGCGAGCGTCGCGGGCGGACGTTGTTGCACGAGATAGGGTTATTGCAGATCGGCCCGCCGGATGGGCCGGTCGTGCAGGGCGTCTTGGCGAGCGCGCTGCGTCATGGGCTGGATGTCGAACGGCTTTCGGCGGCGCAGATTGCCCAGCGGTTTCCGGCATTTGCCGGAGCTGAAGATGGAGCTGAAGATACGACCGGAGTGTTCGAACCCAGAGCGGGTTACTTGGATGTCGAGCAGTGCGTCGTCGCGCATGCCGATGAAGCGAGAAAGTTGGGAGCGCTGATCGAGACCGGCGATGGGGTTCACGGTTATCGGCGCGAGCCGGGGCAGATCGTTGTCGACACCAGCGGCGGACAACTCACCGCCGCGCGGCTGGTCATAACGGCTGGCCCTTGGGCGGGGGACTTTCTGGCTGACCTAAAGATACCGCTCGTCGTGCGGCGGAAGCCCACATATTGGTATCGGATCGACGAGCCACGATTTCAAGCGGATCAGGGCTGCCCAGCCTTTTTGTTCGAAACGGCGGATGGCGTGTTTTACGGTCTGCCGGCCGTGGACGAATTTGGATTGAAAGCCGCCGAGCACTCCGGCGGCGCGACAGTCATCGATCCGCTCGCGGTCGATCGCTCGTTGGACATCGCGGACCGCGATCGCGTCGAACGGTTTCTCGCGAAGCATTTGCCCGGCGCGGAGCAGCGCCGCGGGGAGCACGCCGTCTGCATGTACACATTGACGCCGGACGAGCATTTTATTGTGGACTGTCATCCGGATGATCCGCGAATTGTCTTTGCGGCCGGACTGTCGGGTCACGGGTTCAAGTTCAGCGGCGTGCTCGGAGAGGCGCTGGCGGACTTGGCGCTCGACGGGCGGACCGATTTGCCGATCGGTTTTTTGGCGTTGAGCCGGCCGGCTTTGCGGTCCGATCCCGCGGGGCGTTAGCCTTGCGTGGTGCGGCCGGTGGCGACGTCGAACTCGTAGATCGCGGGGACGAGCATCGCGGCCGTCGTGAAGCCATACGTCCCCACGACGACAAGGAACACGCCCAGGGTCTGACCTTGTAGATAACTCGTGATGGCGACGAACGTGAACACCGGACAAGCCAGCGACGCCCAGCCGATCGCGGCCGACGGATTACGCACCCCCAGCGCCACATACATGGCGATCGCGCCGCCGACCATGAAAACCAAAAAAGGGGTCAACTGCAGCTCGAACGAACCGCTGAACGACATCATAATCCGGGCGCAGGTCGCAATCCCCACCAGCAGAAAAAACACCGTGCCCAAGCTGACCGCGACGGCGGCGCCGGAGTTGACGTAGCTGATGCCCGTGTGAATCCCCAGCGTCGCGGCGAACAGATAGGCGAGCCCCAGGGCCAACGTCAAATAGATCAGATTTTCGAGCGTGAGGGCGCCGGCCGGCCACAGATAAAGGCATAAAGCCAGCGGGAGAATGACCATCTCTTTCGCGACGTAAAACGCGCCGCCGATCTTGCCCCACACAAACTCCGGCGGAGTCACGTCGGTGACCAGCAATAAATCGAGTGCGCCTAAATCGCGCTCGTTGGTGATCGATGTCACCGCCAGGGCATTGACCAACATCAGACTGAGCACCACGAGCGGGACGAGCGCGAGCGGGATGCTGCCGCCCTCCGCCACCGCCGTTCGCACGGCCAGCGCCGAGAGCACGAACAACGATAAATAGGCCACGCGAATCGCCAAGACCTTGCGGCCATGCGCCCAAGTGCGGACCTCGCGCCACAGAATCGGATTGTCCCAGACCTCGCGAGTTTTTTGTCGCGCGGCATGCGGCGACAGCGACTCGACGGAAGCCGGCAGGCGGGATGGGCTCGACGCGGCGGGTAGATTCGCCGGCGACACGCCGCGCTGAAATCGCTCTTCCTCAACTCGTCGAAATTGCGTCTCGCGCGATGGATTCCAGATTCGCACTCGCCAGATCGCGATCGCATTCGCGACTGCGGCGATTCCGATCGAGGCGGCCACGAAGATCGCCAGCGAGGGACTCGCTCCGCCGCTTCCTAGGCCCAAGTTGGGCCGGCTGGCGAGCAGAATCGCCCTCCAGGGACTCAGTCCGGCTTCCCACTGCGTTATTCGCCCCGCGCCGCCCAGCCATCCCGTGCGCCCCGCCGCCAGCAAGACCTCGGTTGAAGCCAACCAAGACACGATCGCCAGAAACACGATCGCCAGTGTCTGAAAAGTTTTCTCGCGCCATAAGGCAACTGCCGACCCCAAACTCCCGGCCGCGAGCACGGCGGCCAGCGTTACGGCGTATACCCAACCGACCTGCGACAGCGAAACTCCGCCGAATAGCGTCACCATCAGAAAAATGGGCGCCCCGGCCAGCAGCAGCACAAAGACCTGCAACAGACTGGAAAACAGTTTTCCCAGCACGAGCTCGCTGTTGGATAGACTCGTCAGCAGGAGCAGCACGAGCGTGCGGCGATCTTTTTCCTGTGCGACGGCGGTTGCGGCTAGAACGGCCGAAAAGAACAACGCCAACGCCATCTGGAGCGGCGCGAGAATTTGAAACAGCGTGGAGCCGAAGCGAGCCATGTCTCCCACGCTGCGAACTTCTTGCGTTCCCGTGACCAACAACCAAGCCGTCGATATCAATCCAACCAGGCCGGCCGCATAGACGGCCCTCCCCAGGTAGAATCGCATCCGCCGTGGGGCCGTGTTCAACTCGCGAGTAAAAATCGGGCCGATGAGCACAGGGGAACTCTTCAGAAAACGCGGTTTCGGGTTGCAATCTCGAGAAACCGACTGGCGCCCGTTTTACCGAACTGCGGAGGAAATTTACGACGCGACCGCAAGTTTTTGGGCGCTGCGGCAACATTTAGTTACGCAGGACAACGCCAGTTGGACAGTATACGAACGCGGGCGCCAAAGGGTCAGGGCGAACGGCGGCGTGGCGGCCGCTCTGTCAAGCCGGCGACACGTTTCTAGGAACTGCTCACAAAACCGCCGCCCCTTCGCCGAGGCGGTTTTGCGCGGGCTTTTAAGTTGAGCCTTGTCCAGCGGGCGAATCAAAGCCACTTGCAATGGCCGAAACGGTTCGATTTCAACAAGCGGCGCAGCCCCTGGCGGCCGTTTTATTGGCTTCGATTCACTGAAAAACGTCCCAAAATTCCAATTATGAGGGTTGAGTCGCCGCCTGGCGCCGAGAACTCGATGTTTTTCCGCCCGGCCACTTGTGCGAGTGGTCGAGTCTGAGGATAAAATAAAGTTCTCGTTAAGGGAGGGTTCTTCTCATCAAGTGAAGATTCTTCTCATCGCTCGTTCGCACGTCTGTCCGCTCGTCGCCCGTTCGCAATTTAGCCGATCGAGCGGCAGGCATTTCCTTTGTCCGTTCCACAATCTCGTTTCTCGCAGGGGTTCTAACTCATGAGTATTCTTTCGGCACGTTTGGCGAATGCTTCGCCCACGGGCGCTTCCTCGTGGTGGCCGCGCCGCTTCGCCCGGGCGATTCGCCTCGGCTTGCTGGGTGCAACCGCGGGCTGCGCAAGTTTGTTTTCCGTCAGCCAAGTCCAGGCCCAGATCACCGTGAAATCGCTTATCGGCGATGCGGTCTCTTCCGACACCCTCGATCAATACAAAGAGATCACCGAGGCGATCGGCTATTTCAATCACGGCGACGTCACCGGCGCCCGGCGTGCCTTGAAGGACGCTAAGGATTCGCACAAAAAACTACCGCCGTCCGAGTTGATCATGGCCAAGATGTTGGCGTCGGTCAACCAGCCGCAGATGGCCCAACTGGCCCGCGAAGAACTGGAAAACTGCGTCAAGCTGCACCCGGAAGATCCGGAAACGTACCTGATTTTCGGCGACCAATCGTTCGCCGATCGCCGCTTTACCGACGCCGAACTCTTGTTCTCGCAGGCGAAGAAACTGGCGGCCGATTTCAAAGACAACGCCATGCGTTCGCGTAATTTCCAAATTCGGGCGGAAGCCGGTTTGGCCGCTGTCGCCGAAGCGCGCGAGCAATGGGACCTCGCCAAGACGCATCTCGAAGCTTGGATCGCGATCGTCGATCCGCCGGGGACGAAGCCGCGGGACGCCGCCTCGGCCGCGGCCCACGACCGTCTCGGCCGGGTGATGTTCAAGGGGGACAAATCGGACGACCACAAGACGGGCGCCGCCGCCGCATTGGACCAGTTCAAAATGGCGATCGACGCCGATGAGAAGACCATCTCGCCCCACATCGCTATGGCCCAGTTGTACGAAGAAGCCGCCCAAAAGGCCGCGGCCAAATCCGATACTCAGGACGAAGCCAAGATGCACGCCATGGCCAAACGGTTCGTCGACTTCGCCGTTTCCGGTTTGACCAAGGACACGCCCAAAGCAGCCAAATTAGCCACTCTCGTCGCCGCGGCCCATTGGGCTCTGGAGACCGATCAGCCCACCGAGGCCCGCGACTATTCCAAAATGGCCTTGGATGCCGACAAATCGTCGTTGGAAGCCAAGTTTCTCCGCGGCGTCGCGGCCCGGATCAACAAGGATATCCCGACGGCTGAAACCATGCTCGAGGATGTATTCAGCTCGTCGCCGATGAATTTCGCGGCCAGCAATCAGTATGCTCAAGTGCTTGCCGAGCAAAACGACAAGGACAAGCGAACCAAGGCCCTTGAAATTGCCCGGATCAACGACAAGATGTTCGGCGGCCAAAGCGGCGGCGCTCGGTCGCTCGAGACCGCGGCCACGCTGGGCTGGGTACTCTATCAGATGAACGACCTGGCCAACGCCGACAAGGTGATGCAAGCCATCGTCCAGTCGGGCAACCCCAGCGCCGATGCCCTCTATTATCGGGCTCGCATCCTGCAGGATGTCGGCAAGACCGAAGAGGCCGTCAAGTATCTCCAGGCCGCCCTGAAGATCAGCAAGTCGTTCGTCCATCATCAAGAGGCCGCCGACCTGCTCAAGAAGATCGGCACGGCCGGCAATACGAGCGAGTCCAAGAAGGATGACAAGTCCGGCTCGTCCGATCTCAAAAAGGATTCCAGCAGCAAATAAGCCGGATCTTTCAATAAAGTCGAACCGAAAAAGTGGCCGGTCCGTTAAGGGCCGGCCACTTTGCGTTGGGTTCTAAGAAAACTGATTGCGCATAAAAAAAGATCATGGTAGGCCGATCCGTCGTCTACCATGATCTTTATCCTGAAACAGAATGGCTTAGCTAGCAACTGCCATCCTGTCCTCCCAACCCCGTTATATTGGGTCTATCGGCAAGGCAGGGGGATGTCCTCAATCGGATTTTAGGGATTCGTGCGGTTTTGGGGATGGAGGCCGCAAGGCTTGCGCAGTTGTCGCGGATGCTCGCGATAAATGCGGCTAAGCGGCTTGCGGCATCAATAAACTGCTTACTTGCCCACCACCAGAACTTCGAACGTTCCCGGTTCGTAGGCTCGTCGCTGACCGGCCTTGGCTTTGGCGGTGACCAACAGCAACTGATGCGTCTTGGGATCGAGCGCCATCGTGCGGGCGCCGGCTGCGGTCTGGACCGTCTCGGCGAGTTCGAATTTTCCGTCGGCCGTTTCGCGAACCACCGATAGGGTGCCGTCGCCGTTGGAGCTAAAAGCCAAGTTCGACTCCGGATCGAAGACGCAGGCGTCCGTCCCCTTGCCGATCGCCACCTCGCCGATCACCTTGCCGGTCGTCACGTCCAGCACGACCATCTTTTGATTCTGACAGGAGACATACAGCCGTCCCTTGGCCCTGTCGATCGCCATTCCCGCCGGCTCTTCGCCCGGCGCGACCGGCCAGCGATGGAGAATCGACATTTTGTTCGCGTCGATCGCGAGCACTTCGTTCTTGTCCTCGATGTTCACGAACACGCGGCCGTTTTCATCGCTCACGCCGAATTCGGCCTTGCCGCCGAGCTCGATTTTGCCGATGACCGACTCTTTCTCCGGATCGATCACGGTCGCCACGCCGCCGGCATGAAACGCAAACACGTGCGTCGTCGCCGGATCGTATATAATCGCGTCGGGCTTGGCATCGACCTTGATCCTGGTTCGCTCTTTAAGCGTCTTGGTGTCGAACGACGTCACCGAGCCGTCGCGGCCGTTGCTCGCCAATCCGCGGCCCAGCTTCGGCGCGAGGGCGACACCATGCACGCCCGGCGTGTCGGCCACCTCGCCCACGAGCGTCTCCTTCTCCAAATCGATGACCATGACCCGCGTAGCCCGGGCGATGTAGAGCCGGCGATCGGACGGGTCGATGGTCAAATAATCCCAGCCCCCTTCGCCGCCGGGAGCGAATCTTTTGATGACGTGGTAGCCGGGGGCCGCCGCGTCCGCGGCCACTGCCACGGAAGCGGACGCCAGGAGCGGCAGCAGACAAGAGAACGACAGAGCCCAGCGGTATTTAATGTTCATGGCGTGCCTATAAATGCGTCGGAAATTCAAGAAGCTCTCAGCCCATTGTCGGACATGGCAACGAACGCTCATGTCGCCTGCTTGTCGCCGCGGATCGCTTCGCACATCAGGTCGGTCGGGAATCCGTGATCGTGAACTCCCGTGGTGTACAAGTAAACCGCCGCTTGAAAGATCGACTGAAGCGTCGCTTGCACCAGCGCCAGGCCGACGAGATACACGACGGCCAGCCCGATCAGGCCAATCCCGATCGCGGCGTTGTGCGCGACGCCCAGAGAGTAGACTCCCAGTCCGATAACGGCCCAGGCTGGCAGCATGAGCAGAAAGAAAATCAAGCCGAAGCTGAAATTGCCGACCAGGTGTTGGCCCCATGTTTGCCGCAGCAATCGCGCGGACTGTTTGAGCGCGGCCAAGGGGCCAAGATTGTCGACGACCAATGCCGGCACGACGAGAAAGCTTGCGAACGTCCAGGCCACGCCGAGCAGGCCCGCGACGAACTGGCCAATCTTCGGCGAACGGTCTTCGATGATCCTCAGGATCAGGCCGACCGTAGCCGACACGGCCGCCCAGCCGAGAATCAAATGGATTCGGCTCGCCGCCTCGCGCAGGCAACTTCCGACCGTCGGCGTTCCGCCCGACATGCTTTGGATGGCGCCTGAGACGATGGCGACGTTGAAGAACGTGATCACCGTGTAGTTGCAAAAGTAGAATGCGAATAGCACGGCGTAATACAGGATCTCGCGTTCTTTGCCGGCATTCTGCGGCGGCTGCCAGGCGCCGGTCATCACGATCGGCACAATGAACGACGCCGCGACAAGCAAGCACGAAATGCTCGCCAGCAGCGGGAAGGTCATCAAGCTTTTCGTCCGCCGCAACACGTTCCACGAAGCGCCCATCAGCGACCACGTATGGCTCAGCTTGTCGAACATGAATTTGGCTCCTGGAGAAACGTGTCTATGGCGGGCATTCGGCGCTAGAAGTTAAGCCAGCGGACGTAAGTGTAGACCGGCCGGCGATTGCAACGCAAGCAAGCACAATAACCCGACTTCTTGATTCGAGCGCCGCATCGAGTAATCTACTCGTTGCGGCGCCTTGTAATTCGCCGCCGTTTCTTCATGGCCTTACAATCGGCGACTTCATGCTCAGCGCGATGCATACGATCCGAGACGAAGCGCGGGCGATCGTGCTGTTTGTCGGCGCGATCTGGGTCGTGTTTCTATTGAGCTTGGCTGTGCCGGCGGTGGATGGCTATGGCCTTCAGCCGCGGACAGTGGTCGGATTGGTCGGAATCTTCTCGACGCCGTTTCTGCACGCCGATTTGAGCCACATCGTCGGCAACTCGGGGCCGCTGATCGTTTTGCTCGCGCTCTTGGCGGGATCGAAAGCCCGATCGTGGGAAATTGTGATCGACATCGTCGGCTTGGGCGGATTGTTTCTGTGGATGTTCGGTCGCAATGCGAATCATATCGGCGCCAGCGGTTTGATCTTTGGTCTGATCGGTTTTTTGCTCGTCTCCGGTTTTTTGGAGCGGCGGCCCCTTTCGATGCTCGTGGCGGCGATCGTCGCGCTGTTGTATGGCTGGACGCTGTTGAGCGCCGTTACGCCGTGGGCCGGCGTGGGCATTTCCTGGGACGGTCATCTCTGCGGCTTGATCGCCGGCGGCCTCACCGCATATGCATTGACGCGAGAGGCCAATGGAGCAAGGCGGAGCGCGCCAGAGTTGAACCGAATCGCCGGCCGTTGACGAAATACCTCGACGGCGCGGCAGGATGCCGCGGCTAGGTACGATCCGCGAGCCACGAGAACCGCGGGATGATTTTGCCTTCGACCTCGACGGTTTCGGCGAACATTGCGGCCGGACGCGCCCAAAGACTTTGGTCGCCGTATTCCTGCCGGTAGATCACAAGGGACTCCTCGGTTTCGCTGTGGCGCGCGACGCCGATCACCGTATACTCGCGGCCTTTGTAATGGCGATAGCGGCCGAGCGGAATGGAGGGCATGTTGGACATGATTTTGGAATAGCGAGCTACCCTCGTAGCGGGCCGGCGCCCAGACGTTCGTGTACGGCGCGAGTCCGCTCGAGACGACTGGAAAAAACCACGACTTCGTCGACCGGCATCGAACCGGCTATCGTATCGGAATTCTGCTCGACCAGCGCGGCTAGCTCATCCAGCCCGACGGAACTGTCTCGCACGCGGCCGAGCGTGAGATGCGGCCGATAACGGCGGGCTTCGGCGCGAAAGCCCAGCCGCTCCAGTCGATCGACCAGCGCGGATTGCAGCAAGACCATCTGTTCCTCTCCGTCGCCGACGCCGAGCCACAGCGTTCGCGGCCGGCCCGTGGTGGGAAAGGCGCCGACGCCGCGGACTTCCAGATCGAAACTCGCCAGCGGCGCGGCCGCTTCGGCCACCGCGGCGCAGATCGCGGGAATCTCGGTGTCGTCGACGTCGCCTAAAAAATTAAGCGTCCAATGCATCGAGTCGAGTTCGGTCCACCGCACCTTGGCCGGCGACCCGCGAAGCCGCTCGACTAGCGCCGCCGCTCGACGGCGAACATCCGGCGGCGTCTCGATCGCCACGAACGTGCGAATTTTGCTCATGCCTGTTTTTAACGCTCGATCGCAGTCGCGTAAATCGGCGATGCGGCCTTTGTCATTCAACGGATTGAATTCAGTCTTCGCTTTTAATCACGAAAGCCCGAAAAAAATCCTTGGATACTCCGAACTCTGCCGGGCGAGACTTTTGCTATCGCGCGATGTGCCGCGGCTTTAGGATCACGTCCGGCCGACGCGACCTGCTTCGCCAATAGAAAAAGCCGGGCCGTCCGATCTGGGTTTAGCAGTCGGACGGCCCGGCGAGTTGGTTGCAACCAGTCAGGCTGCGGATTAGTCATTGGCCCCGTTGTTATTTGTGGCCGTGGCTGCCTCCGCTGTGGCTGGCCATCGAGTTGTGGCTGCTGTTGTGGTTGGACGAGCCGCTGTTGTGCGAGGTGTTGTGGTTCGAATTGTTTTGGCTCTGCTTGTTGTTGTGGCTCAACTTGTCGTGGTTCGACTTGTCGTTGTGGTAATCCTTGTGGTGATCGTTGTAGCAATCGTCGTGGCGATAGTCCGGGCAGTAGCTCGAACCATAGGAGTAGGATTCGCACGACGGCTGGCAGTAGGTCGGCTCGCAGACCGGCGTGTAGACCGGCTCGCAAACGGGCTGGCAGACGGGCTCACAGACCGTTTCGCAAACTGGCTCGCAAACCGGTTCGCAGTAGGACTGGTAGCAAGTCGGTTGGCAGTAGCTCGGCTGGCAGTAGCTCGAATAGCAGTACGGCTGGCAGTAGCTCGAGCCGTAGCTGTGGTAGTAATCCGGGCAATACGAGTGGTCGTGGCAGTACGACTTGTCGTGGGAATACGATTTGTCGTGTGAGCTCTGGTGGCTCGAATTTTGGCTTGAGTGGCTCATGCTGTGAGAGCTGCTCGCGTGGGAGCTGGAATGCCCACCACCACCGCCGCCCTTAGCCATCACCGACAGGGGGTTGAACAACATGGCGAATCCGGCCAAAACAATCGCGGCAGCCAAAGTACGGGTACGTAACATGGGAAAATCCTCCAAAACTTCGAGAAGTGCCTTTTAGGCGTTTATTTTCGGGACGGCTTTCGAGTCGTCCCACTACATAGCACAGCGTGTGTTCCGGCCAGTTGTTACGAGAATTCTTTTCTCGTGGTAAAAAGCCGCCAATCAGCCTATTTCGCGGAAGAAAGCGGGCTTGCAAAATCCGCCGGCTGCGGAGGAGCTTTGAATCGCCGGGCGCCACTGGCATTGCCAGTGCTGGATTGGGGGTCCGAGCGGAAGGATTTGGACGGACGAAGAACTTGGCGGCAGGTGTTGCGCACGCATGGCAGTGGCAGAGCCAGTGCCGAAACCATCTGGCTGGCACGTTCTTTTTTCGGGCGTTCGCGTTTTCGGGGTTGCGCGATTAAATTCGATCGCGAGCATCGATCGGCCAAGTCGCGGTCGCATGGCCGTTCTCAGCCACAATGGCCTTGGGATACAGCGCGCAGGTTGGGCAGATATGCCAGGGGATTCCGTAGATCACGTCGCCGATTTGGATTCGATGCGCGTGCGGCGTGGCGATCGTCCAGTGCTCTTCGCTGTGCATGACGGTGGCCGCGCCGGGCAAGTTCAGCCAACTCACGCGAGGATCGGGCGCATCGGCGGCAACCGCTTTGTGCCCGAGATCGAGACAAACCCGACCCGCGTCCGGCTTGCTGATCACGCGGCTCATGACGACCGCAGCCGGCAGAAAATCGAGGTCCGGAAAATTGTGCGCGTAACCGGCGTCCCATAACAGGCACGTACCGGGGCTTAGTTGCCGCTCGGCGTGTTGGGCGTGACAGGCCATTGTCGGCGTCCCACCCGCGATCAACCGCTCCATCGGCAAACCTTCGCCGAGTAGGCGGCGGCGAAGCGCAATCGCCGGGGCCATCGCCGCCTCGCACGCCGCTTGCCGCGCGACGGGGTCGCAGTCGTGGATGTGGCCGTCGTAGGCGTGCAGACCGGAGAGAAGCTGACCGGGGAGTTGCGAAATCCGATGGCACAACTCCAAGGCGGCCGGCCCTAGCGCGATCCCCGTTCGGCCCATCCCGACATCGAGATCGAGGAGCAATTCCACATGGATCGGTTGGTCCGCACACGCTTGAGTGGCGGCCGAAATCTGTTTCGCGATTTCGAAATCGTCGACGATCGTGGTCCAGCGGATGAGCGGGAACCGGCGGGCGAGCGCGATCAGCTTTCCGATCTTTGGCCCAACTGGCTGCTGGGCCAGCAGCACCGCCGAGGCGCCGGCTACACCGGCCATCTCCGCTTCGGCGAGCGTCGCACACTTGAATTGCGCGATCCCTTGCTGGAGTTGCAACCGCACGACGGCCGACATTTTGTGCGTCTTTACATGCGGCCATAGTCGTCCCGGGTTGCCGGCGATCGCGATCATGCGGCGAATGTTCTCCGCGATTCGCGCTGGATAGACGATCAGCGCCGGCGTATCGATGTCGGCCGCGTTGCTCAACGCGTGCCAGCACGCTTCGCTCTCGCTTGGCCGAGATTCGAGTCCCGCTCGGTTCATCGAACGATTCATCGAGGCCCCCAGGCATTTCGCAAGAAGCGAACCCAATTCGCGTGAGCGAACAATTCGATGTCCGCCGGCGAATATCCCCGGGCCGTCAGCAATTCTGGCAGCTTGGCCAGATCCGCGATCGTGTCCAAATCGGCCGGGGTCTGTTCGCGGCCGAACGCCCCGTCTAGATCGGACCCGATTCCCACGTGCCGGGCGCTGCCGGCCAACTGACAAATATGGTCGATGTGATCGACGAGTCGGTCGAGTTTTAAGCCGGCCGATTGCGGAGTCGTCACGCCGCGACGCCAATCGGGAACCATCATCCAGGCATCGAGCACGGCGCCGATCACCGCCCCACGATCGACAAGCGCGCGAATCTGCTCGTCGCTGAACTGCCGCGGGTCGGGCGCCAAAGCGCGGCAGTTGTTGTGGCTGGCCCAAATCGGTCCGGTATAGCAATCGATGGCTTCCCAAAAACTGTCGTCGCACAAGTGCGTGGCGTCGAGAATGATGCCCAGCCGCTGCATCTCGGCCAATAACTCTCGACCGCGCGGGCCGAGCCCTCCGGTCGAGTGAGTTCCTTGGGCATAAGTGCCAGGGCCATAGTGGGCGGGCCCGACGGCGCGCAGTCCCTGAGCGTACGCCCGGTGGAGCAGAGCGGGAGTGATGATCGAATCGGCGCCTTCGAGGCTGAGCACAAAGCCGATCGGAAAGTCGGGGGGCAGATTTAAGCCCGCCGCTGGTGGGAGGCAGGCAAATCGCCGGATATGGAGATCGAGCGATGGAATGTCAACGATCGGCGCCATTTCGCCCGCGTCTTCCATCGCCCGATACCAAGCGAGCTGACCCTGCGTCTGCGCCCAAGCGATAGCCGGGCTGTGCCAGCCGGGGAGCGGATTTTCCGGCTTCACATACCGGGCAATCAACGTCGCGACACACAGACCGACGCCACCGCGCCGCATTTCCGGAAGCGAAACCGTGCCCTGGCCGCGATCCACCTTGTCGGATCGCCCGGCCTCGCGGAGGCGTATCTGCTCGACCGGCTGCGTGAGATCGCGATTCCATTCCAGGGCGTTCATCGCCAGATCGAGATGTGCGTCGAAAAGCCACATGGGCGGAAGGGGCTAGGGGTGGTGGGGCTAGGAGCGAGGGAAGGCAGGAAATGCTGCCGCAGGCGGCGAACCCTAGTCCCTAGTCCCACCATCCCTAGCCCCTTTTGTCTACGTCGCCCTGATCATAGCCCAAGCGAGCAGCAGAATCAGCGCGAGGGCCACGAGCGAGATCATCGACTCGAGAATCGTCCAGGTTCGGAGGGTCTGAGGGACTGTAAGTCGCAGGTATTTCTGCACAAGCCAGAATCCGCCGTCGTTCACGTGCGACAGGACGAGCGAGCCGGCGCCGAGCGCGAGTACCACGAGCTCGGGTCGCAAGTGGGGCGTCCCGGCGGTCAATGGCGCAACCAAACCGGCGGCCGTCGAGACGGCCACGGTCGCCGAGCCGGTCGCGACCCGCACGGCCGCGGCCAAGAGCCAAGCCAGCACGAGCGGCGATAACGGAAGGGCTTCAGCCCGCGCCGCGATCGCCTCGCCGGCGCCGGCCGCGATCAGCACGCTGCTCAGTCCGCCGCCCGCCGCGAGAAGAAGCAGGATGTCTCCAATCGGCAATAAACTCCGGCGGCAGGTTTCCAAAATCTCCGCGGCTTTTACTCCCCGTCCGGCGCCGAGAGTCAAAAATGCGAAGACGACGGCGATCGACAAAGCCACGACCGGGTGGCCGAGGAACATGATCCAGGTTCGCGCCGGGGAGTCGGCTTCGAGTCCTAGTTTGGCGACCGTGGCGCCAATCATTAACACCACCGGCAATAAAATCACTGCGACCGCCAACCCGGCTGACGCCGGTCGAAGCGGGCACGCTGGCTTTATCTCGGATTCTACGGACTTATCCGAAAAAATCTCACTCCGATCGCCGAGCGAGCTCGGCGCGAGCGATCCTGCCCCCCAGTGGACAGGCAGTGAGTCGAGCGACTTCACTCTCACGCGGGCAAAAGTCAATCCGCAAATCACCGTCGTCGGCAGACCGATCAGCAGCGAGTAGACGAGCGTCAATCCGACGTCGGCGTGCAGAATGCCGATCGCGGCCAACGGCCCCGGGTGCGGCGGGACCAAACCGTGCGAGACCGACAGGCCAGCGACCAGCGGCAGCCCGAGCCGATAGAGTCGCTTGCCGGTTCTCTCGGCTAAATTCTCGGCGATGGGAATCAGCAGCACGAGGCCGACCTGGAAGAACATCGGCAACCCGATCAAGAAGGCGCCCGCCGCCAATGTCAGCGGTAATCGGCGCACGCCGCAGACGCCAATCAGCGCCGACGCGATCTGCCCAGCGCCCCCCGATTCGGCAAGCATCTGGCCCAAGATGGCGCCAAAACCGATGACCAGCGCGATCTTTTCAAGCGTATCGCCGACGCCGTGCTGAAACGCTTCGGCCACGCTCACCGGGGGCAGCCCGGCGCCGAGGCCGACGGCGAGCGCCACGAGCGTCAGCGCGACGAACGAGTTGACCTTAAACCATGCAATCAGACCGATCAGCGCCGCGATCGCTAGCGCCGTGTCGATCAGTAGCCACGTTTGATGATCCAATGCGGCGCGCGGGGGAAAATCGCGTCGCGAGCGACGCGGCTAAGGGGCCTTGTTGCGGAATCGGCGACGTTATTGGATTTGCGGCTGCGGTTGAACGGGCTGCGGCTGCAACATGCGATTCGTCATCGACTGAACATACTCGCCGAACCCCTTGAGCGTGCTCGACGGAACCACAATTGACAGATCGAGCCGCGAAGTCGTCGCCTCGACGGCGAAACCCACGGGGGGCGTTTGCGGAAACCGGGGCGGCTGCATTCCGCCATTCGGACCGGCCTTCGCCATGATCGCGATCACAAAATCGAACATTCCGCGCGGGCTGATGTAGCCCGTCCACTGGGCGCCGCGAGGCATCACGCTCACGGTCTGACTGATGTCGACGTCGCTCGCCAAACTCTTGGTCGGGTTCTTGGCCGCGTCGATCGCTAGCTTGATGTTGTCGGGAGTGATATAGGCGAGCGCCACGGTGTTGGCGTCGGTCGGCCACAAGTAGGCCTTCATCTTGCCGCTGGGGCCGACGAACATCTTCATGACTTCTTGCGAGCCTGGATTTTGACCCGACTTGGCGACAATGGCCGAAAGATCGACCGTGATTAGCAAACCGGCCGCGCCGTCGATCGTGGTCTTTTCGACCGTCGTGGACGGGAAGAGGGGATTATCGACCGTTTTCGAGATTTCGGCAAATCCTTCGAGCGAGCGTTGATAGTTGGCGAGAAACTTCTGCGAGTCGTCGACTTTCATCACGAGCACGGTCCCGGCGTAGAGCGACTCTCCGACCTTCGGCTGGCCCATGACCATGGCCATCGAGCGGACGCCCGTCCAGGCGCCGGCGGCCGCGTCGGTCAATTTCTTGATTTGCTCCGGCGTCAGATCCTTGCCGCCGCTCTTTGCGGCCGACTTCAACATCTCAAGCGACATGGGCAACATCGATTTCATAAGCGACTCGGGAAAGGCGCCCTCCATGGCCACGATAAATGGACCGCCGGGCAGGGCGGCCAACCCCTCGCCGACTTTGCCGCCTGTCTCTCGGCTGACGGACGAACTAGCCTCATGCGTGTAAACCACTCGGCCATCCACGTGCAAGGCGCCGGTGTCGTCCAGATGCCCACCACCCGCGGCCACGCTGACATTTTTCTCGACCGACGCGAGCATCGAGTCGTACATCTCGAACACGCTGGCGGCCATGGCTTGGTCGCCTCCGGCGCCCGCCATCAGCCCTTTGACCATTTTTAAACTTTCGCGCGCGGCGGCGGTTCCTTTTTTGACGCCGGCCGGCGTGGCAATCGCCGCGAATTCATGACTGCTTGTCCAATCATTGAGAGACGCGGTTACCGTGTCGACGCTGCTTGAGCTGGCGATGATCTTTTTTAGGAGGGCTTCCGGCTCTTTGACCGATGGCTCCGGAATCAGCACGAAATTTTCCTTGTGACCGACGAACGACGAACGGCCGACACTGAGCTCGATGGCGGTCACATCGGCGGTGGGATCTTTCGCTTTGAGCGAGCTTGCGAATTTCTTGTAGTCGGTCGTGGGCACGAACATCACGGCGCTGGGCGCGGACTGGGGGGTGTCGCCCGCGAAGACGGCCACGGCCCAGGAGCCTTTGTCGTCAAGTGTCTCGCCGCCACCAATTTCCCGCTTAATCATATCGACGACGCTCGTCGCCGGAACTCTCATTGTCTGCATGAGTTTTCCGATCGCCGCATCGGCTTTGTCCAAGCGATTGATTACGATCACCGCCAAAACATCGTCCGGCACGACCTTAAGCACCGCCGGCGGCGCGTCGGCGGCCCGAGCGGATAAATTCGGTAGCGATAAGACCGCCATTGCCAAGATCAGCGAGGCCGCGAACATTTTGAATGCACTTGTCATGGTGTCGTTTCCTTGTGTATAGCCGCCGTAAACCACTGAGTTATTCGATTGGATTGCGCCGCAAGGAAAACCCGAATCGTCGATACGCGCCTTTGGACCACCCGCGACGTTTGGCCGTATTGTATTCGAGGCGCATTGCAATTTACAGCAATATTTACCCGATTATTGTCCGACCAGTTTCAGATCACCGCGGCGGATACGGCACGAAAAAACCGCGCGGCCCAGTCGAGCCACGCGGTTTCGCAAATATTGGTGGTTTTAAGCACGATCGGACCCGTCGCAATCCTGGTTGCAACGAGCCCCTTTGATATCGATTATGTTCGACCAAATGGGGCCCGATGGAACGACCTATTGAACCAACCGAGCCCCGTGCCGCCGTAATCTCGCGAGCCAAGAAGACCGCCGCCATCGCACGATTTGCCGCCATCGTACGGTCCACCGCCATCGCACAGCCCGCCGGCGCCGCTTGGTTCGCCGACAATTAAGTTAACATCGGAGATCTGCTGTCCGCCCCGGGTGATCGAAATCGTCTTGCTCGTCAAGGTCACCGCCTTGCCGAGCACGTTGAGCGATACGAAAACCTTGTAATCGCCCGTCCCGCTGATGCCCAAGCTGCCGGTGGTGGGCGCCGACCTCGTGTCGCCGAATTGATTGAAACGGTAATTGCCCCGCGCATCGGTCGTCGTGGTGGCGATAACGTTGCCGCTCGTGTCTTGGAGCTGGACGGTCAAACCCGAT
Source organism: Pirellulales bacterium (assembly GCA_038210495.1). Classification (GTDB taxonomy): domain Bacteria; phylum Planctomycetota; class Planctomycetia; order Pirellulales; family DATAWG01; genus JBBQWR01. The sequence goes on along the minus strand of JBBQWR010000016.1, from coordinate 13,620 downwards.
AGTCGCAGTCCAAAGTTTCCAAGATCGATTCCGCGCGGGCCGTCCCCGCACCGGCCACCTCTCGGCCCGCTGCCTAGACCGCCTATCGTGCCGCTAATCGACGCGGTAAAGAGGAAGGCGTTCGGCTGCATATTAGTAATATGCGTGTTGTTTTCGATCGTCGCGGTCAGCGTGTTCCCTCGTTCGAACAGTTGTCGTTCCTGCGGATTGAGGCTTTCATTCAGATAGAAGAACTGATCGCCGTCCCGCAGACGCGTGAACTGATCGACGAGAATCGCTTGGAACAGCGGTCCCACGTCCGAGCCTTGCACATGGTCCTCGGCGAGCCCACCCTCGAAGGGATCGACCTTGCTGACATCGCCGTTGTAGGCCGCCGATAGCTTTTGCTGCACCGACACGTCGCTGGTAATCTGAGCGAAGCTCGTGACCGGCTTCAGGCCAAATGCGACGCGGAGATCGTTGTAACTGCCGATTCCGTCGTCGCGGCCGCGCTGCACGTCGCGGGCCATCAAATCTTCGCCGCCGGCGCCGAAATCGCCAAACAGCAAATTTCGGATATCGTTGATCGCCATCACGTCCATCGCCTGCGATACGCCATCGGCCACGGCCTTCAGCACCGGATCGATATCGGACGACGTGTGCCCGGTCAAAGGATCGACGACGCCGGCGGGGTTAATCAAATTGGGATCGAAGAAATCTTGCGACAGCGGTATGGCGGAACCGTCGGGACTAACGTCGGCGATCGATTTGCCGTCATTGCCATGTCGGGCGATTTCCGGGCTCAACAAGCTATGCCCAAACCGAAACGCCACGGTTGAGAATTCCGTGGAGATGCTCGGATCGACGTTGGGTTTGTAGCCCGTGTAAGCCGGCAAAGCATGGGGGCCTAGCACGGCCGGAATCCATTCGTTGTAGACCATCGCCTGATACTCGGCGATGTTCAGCTCGCGCGCCTCTTGATAAAGCTGCTCGTCCGTCCAGTTCGGATTCGATTTCTTGAGCTGCGTCGCAAGTTGATTGTGGTTGCGGACGAACAATGTTTGCAGCGACGTCAACTCGAGGTTTTCGTTTCCTCGCACGTCGCCGGTCGCAAACAACTGCGCGACGGGCACGCCGCCGCCATTTTGCAATCCGCCGGCCGCCAAGTTCATCACCGCCAATTGCTGCGCGGTAAAATAGGTCGCATTGTAGTACGGCAATTCGTTGCCGGCGCTGGTCTTCATCAGCCCGCCGGTGAACGTGCGAAGGGCGTCGGCCGTCGCTTGATCGGAGCCATAAACTTGCGATAGATCGAGGTACGACGTGACGCGATTAACCTGTTGCCGGGGGTTGGCTGTGCTCGTTCCCGTGGCCGGATCGAACTCCGATCGCGTAAACGGCAGCGAATTGGGACCGATCGGATCGCCGGCCGCTACCGCGATCGGCATCGACCCGCCGCCATCGAGCGTCAGGTCCATGTCGTGGTCCATGAACTGGCCGAACGCGTACCCGAAGTCGGACAGACTGTTCAGGTCATAGGTGGTTTGGTCTTGCGTGGCGTTCGTCGGATAGGCCTGGTTGTTGACGACGTTGCTGATCAGCCGGGCGCTGGGATTGCCGGCGAGCGAGGGAGTGCTAATTCCGTCGGCATACATGGCCGCCGATTTGCGCAGCAGGTCCGTTCCGGCCATGCCGAGATTCGCCCCGTTGTTGCCGATCTCGGTGATCGATCGCATGCCCGTCGCGGTCAGCATCGTCCGCGTCTCGAGCGACTCGAGAAGCAAGCGGCGCGGCCTGCGAGTGGCGAGCGACGCCCGCGTTGAAGCGAATAAAATGGCTGGCGCAGCCGAGTGCGCGCGGCGAGAGCGCAAAAAATCACGGAAGGACATTGCAAGACTCCAAAAGACAGGACCAAAGGGATGAGAATCAACGAGACGAGATTCGGCCCGACTAGCCTTGCACGAATCCAAATACCCTACCCGTCGACCGCGAGTCAACCGTCAACGATGTGCCTGATGGGGCCGCATCGGAAGGATTAGCTGGCGACGACTCGATCGCAGACTTGCCGAAAGTATGAACGGCGTCCGCTCGGGAATATTGCAGCGGCGCGGGGGAATATTTTTCCGCGGTCTGGAACCGATCGCGAAACGATGGGAGCCCAACCCGAATTTTTTCCGCGAATTTCCCGCAATTCCGCGAGAACTGATGGCATATTTTGTGCATTCCGCGTAGGCTTCTAACTGGTTCGCGAAACCGCTGGGAACTGTCCCCATTTTGCGCAGCCCGCGGAGCTAGACGCGGGACCGTCCCCTACTCGCAGGCCATTCCAGCATGACGACAACTCATCGGGCAGCAGACTCAACGACGATGGCCCGCAATTTCAAAAACAGCGAAGGGATTCTGAGATGGGCCGATAAGCCCCGAAAGGAAAATTCGGTCGAAGGCGTCGGCCGGGTCGAGATCTGGTCCGAAAGCACGTTCACCTTTCGCGTCTCGCGCTACCTCAGCTCTAATCCCCTCATCTTTTTCGCGTCCATCAAGAAGCCCTCGGGCAGCCGCCCAAAGAAATGGCAATTACTGAGCCGCCACGCCGACCTGGAAAGCGCGAAGCACGCCTGCGAAAAGTACGCGGCGGCGTCTTGACGCCAGACCAGACGCAGAGAGCCCGCTACGCCCATTCTCCGAGAATATTCGGAAGTCTAGCGGCATTCCGGCAGTCGCTGCGACCAATTCGGGCCGGTCGCCAATCTCGATGCGCTGCGAAAAAATCCCCCGCGAAAATATCCCCGACAAGGCTCGAACTTGTAACCTTCGGCTTCGGAGGCCGACGCTCTATCCAATTGAGCTACGGGGACGAAATCCACTGCGGCGATGAGTTGCGGCAACAACAATAGCGGCTCATCGGTTTGGAGAAGTTTCGTATTTTACGCGGTTTGGTGCGGAATACCAGGGATTCCGCGGCCGATTTCTCGGTCATCTCATGGACGGGCGTCGTTCGTGGCCACTTCGCTCGCTAACCAGCCGACCGACGCAACTTGAAATCCTTTGCGGGGCCCAGCGTCTGATCGCCCATTTCGTCGACGCTGCCCGGTGGCGTTCGCCCGCTTGCGAACGTATTCTCGAACTCTCGGTCAGGGTGCCTCCGCTCGTTGGCTTGAATTATCCGGAGAACGATGATGCGTTGCTCGACGAGACTCGCAATCGCTTTGATCGCATGGGCGGTCGGTTCGCTTTCGATCCTGATGTCGAGCGTCTCCGTTTCGGCAGCGACTTATTATGTCAGCCCCACGGGTTCGGATGCTCACGAAGGGCACGGTCCGGGCGCCGCTTGGCGAACGGTCGCGAAAGTCAATGCCGCGACGTTCGCACCGGGCGATCAAATTCTGTTCGCCCGCGGCGGTCAGTGGCGGGAGTCGCTGCGCGCCAGTTCCAGCGGCGCTTCCGAAAAACCAATTGTGTACGCGGCCTATGGCGCGGGCGCCAAGCCGAAGTTTTGGGGCAGCGACGCGCTGGCGAACGCTGACTTTCAGCCCGCCGGCAGAAATATCTGGCGGATCGCCTCATCCTCGCGCGTCGGAGCTGTATTGGCCGATCGGCAGTTCTTGGCGACCGGCCAAGATCGCGCCGCGCTCGACGCCAAGCCCGATTACTGGTTCTGGGACGAAGCCGCCAAGGCATTGTTCGTCAGCACGTCCGGCGGCGATCCGCGTACCGACAAGCGAGCGTACTCGGCATGCCGCCGCATCGATCCGATCCATTCCCAGGGCAAGAATCATCTCGTGTTCCGCGACCTCGTCTCCGACGAATCGGCCGACGCCCGCGATGGTTATGGATTCCGCGTTCAAGGCAGTCAGGACGTGCGGCTGGAGAACTGCGAAGCCTATCGCGCCGGCCGGCACCATTTCGGTTGCATCGATTCGACGGAATTTGTCGGCCAGGGTTTGCACTGCGCTTACGCCATGCCGAATATTCCCGGGGGCGCCACGTTCTACGTTTCGTTCAGCGATCCCAGCCACTCGGGGCAAACCCACCGCTGGATCGATTGCACGGCCGATCACCTCGAAAATCCAGGCAACCGAAATTACCAGATATTTTTCAATCATGGCGAAGGTCTGGGCGCCCTACTCATCAAGAACATGCAATCGCATGGCGGGAAGCTCTCGCTGAGCACGTCCGCCAAGGCGCCGGCCACGGTCGAGGGTGGCTTGATCGAAGACGCAAGCCTGGAAATCTTTGGCGACCACGTTCACGTCGACGGATTGCGATTGCAGGGAGACGCGGCGATCGACCAATTCGGCTCGGATGGTCTGTTAGAGAACGTGGTGCTGGGCGGAATTCGTCCTGTCACTGGCGGACCGACGGGTTATAGCTCCGCGATCGTATTTCGCGACGGCGCGAAGCGAAACACGATCCGTTTTTCAACCGTCGTGTTCGACCCTGCGTCCGACGGAGGCAGCACCTGCTTGGCCTTCGTGGGAAAGGATTCGGCCACTCGATGCTATGGAAATGTCTTGCTGAGCAAGAAAGCCGTCGTGAAAAGTTGGGCCGGGAAGCCGGGCGTTGCCGACTTGGTCGAATCCGACTTCAACTTCCTCCCGACCGACGCGGCGTTTGTCGATCGCGACAATCGCGCGGTCGATTTGGCCGCTTGGCGAACCGTGCCCCTAGATCATCATTCCCTGCAAGGCGAGCCGCGCTTCGTCGATTCGGCTAATGGCGATTACACGCCCAAACCCGACTCGCCGCTCTTAAAGGCGGCGACGATTTCCAATCAGAAGGGGCCCCCCCTTGATCGATCGGGCCGTCCTCGGAACGCCGACGCAAAGACCATCGGCGCCTACGAGGGCGGGCCAATCGGAACATCGAAAGACGGGTCGCGCGACCCCTAAACATTTAGAATCGCGTTCGTGGAAGACCGCCGGCACGAACATCGCGGCAAAAAATTTCGCGAATTTTCTTGCCTTTTTTAACGAACTCGAATACTTTCGTACCATACGACGGGGGTATCGAGGGGTGGGGGCGATTGACCCTATCGAGCGACAAGATGCCTTGCCGGCGATGAGTCCTTCGATCCGCGTGCGATTTCGCCCAGCCATTTCCTTAAGAGTGCCGCTTCCCCCGTTTCCCAGCTTCCCAGCTCCCACCCCCTCTCGCGTTGACGACATACTGTCGCCACGCGAGCATTTCAGTCGCACGTCCTCATTGCGTCCTCCACTACCGCGCTCTGGTTGCCCAACAACTGCCGCCGCGGCCGGATTGCGTTGTCCCAACTTGTCCTCGTATCCCTTACGCAGCCGATAGGTCTATGAAAAATTTTCGATCCTTACGAATCGATCGTTCGACCACAATCGCAACGCGACGTTCCGCCAACGATCGACCTCGGGGCGCTGCTTCGCTGGTGGATGTCGGTGTTTGCTCTGCGATTCCAGCACACATGCGAATTTGGATCCGAGGCTTGATCCTGGCCGTCACCTTGGTCGGCTTCGCCGCTCCCGGGCGGGCCGCCAATTTTTATTGGGACACGGCCATCACGGGGCTGTGGAGCAACTCATCGGACTGGTGGACCACGCCGACCGGCCCAACGACCGGCGGACCACCGGGCAGCACGGACGACGCGGTTTTCGATGGGACGACGGTGAACGGCAATGAGATCGTGCAACTGGGCGCCGATACGTCAGTCAAAGGGCTTATCTTCAACAACACGGGCACGACGCTGCTGGACAGCAGCAGCGTCACATCCCGCGCGCTCACGATCCTCGGCGATGGCGTCACGATCAATTCCGGCGCAGGCGCCGTAACACTGGGCAACGGCAGCAATCCGATGACCGTGGCGCTCGGCGCCGCCGAGACTTGGACCAACAACTCCACCAACCTATTCTCCGTCGTTGGCAATATCACCAATTCGACCAACACGCTCACGGTCACCGGCACGGGCAATACGTCGATCTCCAGCGCGCTAGGTAATGGTTCAGGGGGTCTTAACAAGCTCGGTATTGGAAGCCTGACGCTCACGGGCTCGAACAACTACACGGGCGCGACCAGCGTTCTGAACGGCTCGCTATCGCTCGATTTTTCCGCTGCCGGCGCCCCGGCCACGAACATTCTCTACAACGGCGTTACCGCGGCCGGTCTGACGCTCGGCAATAGCACGCTCACGCTGACGGGCAAAGCCAGTACGACCAATAGCCAAACGGTCGGCGCTTTGACGATCGACAACGGCAGCGTCGCAATCGTGCTCAACGCCAACGCCACGTCCAACCCGCTGGTGTTGTCGCTGGGCAGCATCACGCGCAACAACAACTCGGCCATCGACTTCACGCTGCCGGGCGGCGCGCAATCGGCCACCAACGGGATCAGAACCACCACTCCGGGCTTGCTTACAACCGCCAACTTGCTCGGTGGCTGGGCCACGGTGAATGGCGGCAGCGATTTGGCCGCCACGTCGGCTGCCTCCGGCACCGTCAACGTCATGGCCTATACCGGCTACACCGGCTTCGTCGGAGCCAGCAGCTCGGCGACAACCAACTACGCGCTTAGTGGCAGCAACGCTATCACGGCCAACGAGCAGATGGCCTCGCTCAAGATCACCGACACCGGGGCCGGCCAGAGTTTGAATCTCGGCGCTTCCGGCGTAGGGCTGCAATTCAGCAACGGCGGCTCCAGTGGCACCGGCCTGGGACTGCTCTATGCGGGTGGCGCAAGCAACACCTACACGATCAACGGCGCGGCGTCCCTTGGCACGGGTACGTCCGGAGGCCAAGAACTCTTTCTCGGAGTCAAGTCGGGCGCGACGCTCACGATTAACGCCCCGGTCGGCGCTTTCCACGCCATAATCACCAAGACGGGCGGCGGCACGCTGAATCTTACGACAACCAACTCTCAAAACAACACCAGCGGTATCATCGATGGCGGCGTGGTGAACGACTCGGGCGGCGGATTCGCCGGCCTCATCCTGACGATCAACGGCGGCACGCTCAAATACACCGGCACGACGGCTGCTGGCCAATCGGGCAATATGACGATCGGCACGGGCGGCGCCACGCTGGACGCCTCGGGTACCGGTTCCGGCACGTTGCAATATACAAGCACGAACCAACTTTTTTATTCAGGTGGCAATGGTCCCCGCACCGTGACGCTCACGGGTTCCAGCATATTGAACAATCAATTCAATTTCTTCGCCAGCGACCCATCTGGCGGAACGCTGACGCTGGTCAAGACCGGCTCCGGTTTTTGGAGCTACAACCACTCATCCACCACGGAGGGGTTTACGGGCGGCGCCTTCCTCAATGGCGGCACAATGAATATCAGCGGCGCCTCGACGTTGGGCTCGGGCCCCATTTTGTTCGGCGGCGGCACGCTCCAATTTGGCTATTCGACCGACGTCTCGGGCCGGATCGCCAATAGCACCAGCCCGATCTCGATCGATACCATTGGTAATTCGGTGACGTTTAGTAATGCCGCCGGCCTGGCCAGCAGCAACACGGGCGGGCTGACAAAATTCGGAACCGGCACGCTCACGCTCTCCGCGACCAATCTTTACACCGGCGCCACGACGGTCAACGCCGGCACGCTAAGTCTCACAACCGCCACCGGCCGACTGGCCGCGTCCACCGCCATCACCATCAACAATGGCGCGAAGCTCAGTTTCGGCGACACGGGCACAAGCGCCGACCGAATACTCGACACCGCCACAATCACTGTCAACGGCGGAAGCTTCGATTACGTCGGCCAGGCATCGCAGACGCTCTCCGAAACCGTGGCCAGCTTGTCCGTTGGACCGGGCCTCGCCGAAACGTCGATCGATCCAGGGAGCAATTCAAACGCCACGCTGACGTTCACCAATGGCTGGTCGAGAGCGGTCGGTCACGGCGTTATTTTGCTTCGCGGACCCAACAATTGGTCCGGCGCCAATCCGTTTCTTCAGTACAAGAGCAACGTCTCGGAAGCAGCGTTGCTCGTCGGCGGAGGAGGGGCCGCCAATACCGCCACGCAGAGCATCGTACCCTGGGCCGTCGGTGGCCTGACGCTTGCTAGCCAAGGCTCCGATTTTGTTACCTACGACTCCTCGCGAAACACGTTCCGACCCTTGAACACGGCCGGCAATGCCAGCGAATACGCCACCAGCATCACGGCTGGAACCTCCACTGCGAACAATGTGCTGATCAACAGCGGCACGACGAGCATCACCAGCGCCACGACAATCAACGCACTGAATCTGGCGAGCACGGGCGTAATCGGCACGGGCACGGGCACGCTCAATATCACCAGCGGCGCCGTGATTCTCAATCCTAGCGCGACTAGCACCGTCATCAGCGGCGCGACAGTCGCCTTCGGCAGCGCCGAGGGCGTCATTACGAATGTCACCACGAGTGCTTTCACCTCGACGATTAGCAGCGTGATTACCGGAACGAATGGCGTCACGTTTACCGGCACGCAAGGGGGCATCACGAAACTCACCGCCGTCAACACCTACTCCGGCGGCACGACGCTCAATGCCGGGGCGGCCGGCGCAACGCTGCTGCTGGGCGTTAATAATGCCGTGCCCAACGGCGCGCTATCGATCAATCCGGGCGCCACGTTCAGCCGGGTCACATTCACCGATACGATCGGCCCGGTGAGCATCACCGGCGGCACGATCAACGGATCTGCTCTCTTGACGCTGTCCGGCGACCTGACGGCGGCTAGCGTGCTGACGACCGCCGCCTCGATTACCGGCGGCGCATTGGCCCTGGCCGACACGGCGACCCCAATTCGTACATTCACTGTCGGCAGCGCCGGCTTGAACGAAACATCCGATCTAACGATCGGCGACGCAATCTCCAGCGGCAGCGGCGCCGCCGCACTGCAAAAGAGCGGCAGCGGTATTTTGACGCTCAGCAGCGCCGCCAATACGTTCACCGGTGGCGTTGCGATTAGCGCCGGCACGCTCAAGCAGGGAATCGCCAACACGCTTCCTATCACCGGCGCACTTTCGATCGCTGCTCCCGGCGTCGTCGATCTCGGCGGCCTCAGCGCGCAGGTCGCCGGCCTCTCGGGCAGCGGCACGGTGACGCAAAGCCTCGCCGGCGCCGCCACGCTGTCATCCATCTTTCCGAGCGGCACTCAAACCTTCTCGGGCGTCATCCAAAACGGCGCAGGCACGACCGCCCTCACGATCGCCGGCGGCGGCACGCAGGTCCTCAGCGGCGCGAGCACCTACACCGGCGCCACGACGATCAACGTCAGCACGCTCAGCCTCGATTTCTCGGCCGCCGGCGCTCCGGCGTTCAACATCATCAACAACATCGCCAATAGCTCGGCGTTGACGATCACGGGCGGAACGCTCAACCTGATCGGCAAGGCCTCGACTACCAATAGTCAGCAGCTCAATGGTCTGACACTAACGTCCGGCGCCACATCGATTGCGCTTACGGCCAACGCCACTTCCAATCCGCTGCAATTGAGTCTGGGCGCGATCACCCGCGCGGCCGGCGGCGGCACGGTCGATTTCACGCAGCCCACCGGCACAATTTCGGCGACCAACGGCGTCACGACCAGCACAGCCAACAACACGTTCGGCATCCTCGGAGGTTACGCGACCGTGGGAGGCGCCAATTGGGCGACCAACAATGGAACGAATATTGTTGCCTTGGCCAGCTATACAGACATCAATGCCCTGGGGAGCACGATCACGAACGCCGCGGCTTCCAATGTCCGCATTATCAACGGCGGAGTGAGCGGCAACATCGCTCTATCCGCATCGACGACGGGCATCGGCAGCTTGCTGCAAAATTCGACCACGGCGGCCACGATCGACACCGCCAGCAAGACGCTCCAAATAGCGGCCGGCGGTGGCATTTTGCTCACGCCCGGCAATCAGGCACTGACGATCGGCACGGCGGCTAATTCAGGCACGCTGACGACGGGCGCTTCCGGCGAATTGATCCTTGCCAATAACTCGTCCAACGTGCTGACGATCAACGCCGTAATCGCTAACAACGGCACGACCTCCTTGACCAAGACCGGATCGGGGCAATTCACGCTCGGCGGTACAAATACGTTCACCGGCACGACCACGCTCAGCGGCGGTGTGTTCAGTGTCTCCACCGTCAGCAGCGGCGGCACGGCAAGTGGATGGGGCCAGGGATCCAACAACCTCGTCTTCGATGGGGGCACGCTGCAATACACCGGCGGAAGCGCCGCCGTTACGAACCGCGACTTCTCGATCAACCCCGCCAAGATGGCCGTGTTCGACATCCTCAGCGCCGGCACGGCCTTCAACACCAACGGCTTCGTCGGCACGGCGACCACCGGCGGGCTAATGAAGATCGGTTTGGGCAAACTCGGATTAACAAACGGCACGGCGCCCAACTACACCGGCCCGACAATTGTCAATGCGGGCATTCTCCAAGTCACCGCGCCGTACGACTTCTCCACTAAAGCGCCTATCATCGTCAATAACGCCACATTCGATTATGCGAATACTGCGAATGGTAGTGGACTCAACGTTTTCAATGTCTCGCTCACGAGCGGAACGCTCGCGCAGAGCGCGATCTTCGGCGCGTTACCTCCCGCCATCAACCTCGTTCAAGGCGGAGTGCTGAGTTCCTCGGGCGCCTCCAGCATTACGAGTGACGGGCTCAGATTCTCCAGTACTTCCTCTCCGTACCTATTCAACGTCGTCGATGGAAGTCTGAACGTGAGCGGTGGCTGGCACTCCACGAGCGGTAGCGACGCCCAGACCCTCACCAAAGGCGGCGCCGGCACGCTTTCTTTGAGCGGGGACAATACCTCGATCGCGACCTCGTCCTACAGCACGGAAGTCGACGCCGGCACGCTGCTGCTCGACATGACAGGGACTAACACGCAAAAGATCGGCGGCAATCAACTCAACATGAAAGGGGGCACGCTGCAGATCAACGGGAATAGCACCTCCTTTTCCTGGCTCGTCAATGGCGGCTCGTACATCGGCGGATCGGTCATCAACAACGCCTCCGGCAACGCCACGTTGCAGCTCGGTCAATTCAATAATTCGATCGCGCATGGCGCCGGCAGCTCGATCGACTTTCAAAAAGGGGGCAGCGGCAATATCCAAACCAGCATCGCCAACAACCTGTCCGGAATTCTGGGTGGCTGGGCCACGTTCAATAGCTCGGATTGGGCGGTCGCCGGAACTGGCGCAAGCAGCGTCCAAACTACGCTCTCGGTGTACGCCGGGTACAACACAACGATCCCGGCCAGCGGCGGACAGACCACGACTACCGGCACGGGCGCTAGCAGCTCGAATTACTTTTTGACCGACAACGGGCCGACGGTCACCGGCAATCTGACTTTGAATTCCCTTAAAATTACCGATACCACCGCGTCGCAAAGTCTGGCCTTGGGCGCCAAAACGCTCACGTTGGGTGGCGCCAGCGGTCAAAACAATAGCGATGCGCGAACGGGCGGCCTGCTCTACGTCGGGGCCAACGGCTTCACGATCACCGGAACGGCCGGCTCGGGGTTCATCGGCGCTGGCCCCAGCGGCGAATTCGTCGCCAACGTCAAGTCGGGTTCCACGCTAACCATTAGCGCGCCGTTGATCGGCAACGGCACGGCCGGGAGCCTCAACAAAGCAGGAGGCGGCGTCCTTGCCATTTCCGCCAGCAATACTTTCACCGGTAGCACATATGTCGACGGCGGCGTGCTCCGGCTGGATAGCGCGTCTGCCTTGCCTGGCGGAATCGGCGCGACAGGCGGCACGAGCAATTTGGCCCTTCAAGGGGGCGTCGTCGGATTGGCCAACGGCGATTTTAGCCGCGATCTGGGTCTCGGCGCCGCGCAAGTTCAATTCACGGGCAACGGCGGCTTTGCCGCATACGGCGCCGATCGCGTCGTGAATCTCGGCGGCGCCTCGGCGCCTTTGATCTGGGGTGGCTCCAATTTCCTCCAGCCCGGATTCGTGTTTGTGCTCGGCGCCTCGACTGCGACAAACAAAGTCGATTTCCAGAATCCGATCAATCTAGCTGGCTTCATGCGCAACGTGCAGGTCGATCGCGGCAGCGGATCGATCGATGCCCAACTCAGCGGCGTGATCAGCAGCACGACCGGCCCCACAAACGCAATCACCGCGGGCGTCTACGGCGGCATCGACAAAGTCGGCGCCGGAATACTGAACATCACCGGCGCCAACACGTACGGCGGCGGAACGATCGTCGCCGCCGGAACGCTCAGGGTCAACAACGCCAGCGGCTCCGGCACGGGCTCGGGAACCGTTACCGTGCAAAGTGGGGCGACGCTCGGCGGCACGGGCACGATCTCCGGTCCCGTGACCATCGCCAGCGGCGCCCATTACGCCCCGGGCAATGGCGTCGGCGCCCAATCGGTCGGCTCGCTCACCACTTCAAGTGGTTCGATCTACGATTTCGAGTTCAACGGCACTCCGGCGAACGACTTTGCCAGCGTAACGAGCACCAACGGGCTCACGATCAACGGCGGCGGCTTCAACCTCTACAACGAAAATCTGCTCACGCCCTTTAGCACGCCCGGCACATATCACTTGATCAACTACAGCGGCGCCGTTCAGGGGACGGGAGTCTCGGCTCTTTCGGTGCTCAATCCCGTCGCCGGCAAGGGATATAGCTTCGCCGTCAACACGCCCCTGCACGATATCGACCTGATCGTCGTCAATCTCACTAGCTCAACGACGTACCACTTGTCGTCGGCGGCCACCAATTCCAACGTGCATATCACGGGAGTCGGAGCCGGCGCGACGACCAGCACGGTCACGGCCACGATTACGAACGACGGCACGGGCACGGCCGACACGCTCGACTACACGAACCTGACCGTCACCAACTCCGGGTCGATTTCCGGGACGTGGCCCAAGTCGGCCAACGGCAGCCCGATCGCGAACGGGGGTGGCGGCGACAGTAACTCCGGCGTGTTCAGCACGGCCACGGCGGGCAGCTTTGTTTTTACTCCGTCGATTATCAGTGCGGCTAACCACACGCTCGGTGGACCGCCCAGCCACACGACCGACACTCCCATCGCGACCGTAACGGCTTGGCGGTTGGCGGGCGCCAACACGATCGTCACGCCGGTCACGCTCACGAATATCCATGTCGGAGGCTCGTTCGGCGTTTCTGCCTTGAGCATTCAAAACGCGGCGTCCAGCGACGGCTTTTCCGAGAAGCTCGACGCCAGCTTTGGAACCGTTACCGGAGATGTGTCGAGCAACGCCGCAGCGATCTCGCTACTCGCCGCCGGCTCGACCAGCACGGCCATGACCGTCGGATTGGCAAATGCGAACACAAATTTGGCCGGATTGCACACGGGGACAGCGCCTGTCGCACTGACTTCCAACGGCTCTGGCACAAGCAGTCTGGGAACCACGAGTCTGACCGGTCAGACGATCGCCGTGAGTGGCAACGTTTATCGATTCGCCGCGGCCAACACGATCACAACGCCCATCGTGCTGAGCAACATTCACGTCGGCGGCACGTTTGGCGCGTCCGCCTTGAGCATTCAAAACAATGCCGTGAATGACGCCTTCTCCGAAAAACTCGACGCCTCATTCGGCACGCTAACGGGCGATGCTTCCAGCAACGCGGGCTCGATCGGCCTTCTCGCCGCCGGCTCGACGAGCACGGCGATGACCGTCGGGCTAGGCGCCGCGAACAC
>JBBQWR010000015.1:0-106106 GCA_038210495.1 Pirellulales bacterium | reverse complement strand
GGCCGAGCTGCGTTACTTGCCCCCGTACTCGCCGGACCTAAACCCAATCGAGTTGGCGTTTTCCAAGCTCAAGAAATTGCTCCGCGACGGAGCGGAAAGGACCGTCGACAAGCTCTGGAACCTCTGCGGCAGAATCCTCGACCAGTTCTCCGAAACCGAGTGCCGAAACTATTTTCAACACTGCGGATACCGCCGCACCTAAAATGAAACCGCTCTAAAGTCGAAACCCGGCTGGAAAAAATCAATTGTCTCTCATTCATCATGCCGCGTCGCGCGATAGATCATCGAACAGCCGATCGAGACTGCGGTTACTCTTGCCCCAGTCGAAAAGCTGACCGCCGATCTGCGTGGTGGCGTCGACCTCGGCGAACGGGCCGGCTCGGCGCACGCTCACCAGCAGATCCCCTTCGAGAGCGAACATGTCCGACGGCAGCGCGGCTTCGAGCAAGCAGCCGTCTTCCGCTTGAGTCACGCCGCGGAGCGATTGACCATGCCGCGCGAGCGAACACAAGACACGGAGAAGAACTTTGCCGACAGGGGCGGCCACCTGCCCCGTCCGATGCTTGCCGGTTTTGATGCCCAGGCGCGTAAACAGCGGCTGCGCGACGGCCGCCACTTTTTCAATCGGCACGCCCAGCGGAACGACCTTGTCGGCGATCGCCAAAAACTGCTCGCCGCTCAACCGTTTGGGCGCCTGTCGCGCGTGACGTTCGATCGTCGTCCGCACGCCCGGATACTGCAAGATCGCTTCGTATCGCACTTCGTGGTCCCAGTCGGGCACGATGTCGGCCGGGGCGACCAGGTCGGTCGCTCCGCCAGCGTCCGATTCACCTGTGGTCAACGCATACCCGCAATTCGAGCAGAACTTTCCCTGAGCCGGCTTACCGCACTCGGAGCAAAACATAAAGCAACTCCTTGCCGAATCCACGCTGCCCGCGCAGCGATCCACAAAAGACGCATCGTCTCTGTTATCGGCAATTGTGCCGAACGATTTGGCGACATTTTGGGAATTGTGCCCAGCTAACAGCGACCGCGGCTATCTAACTCATTTCCATCGCGCTTCAAGTTGGACCCATTCGTACGCCCCCAGATCGAGCGAAACGCGATCGTCTTTCACGGCGAGAGCGCCCGTCGGCTGGTTTTCGAAATCGGTCTGCTGGGCCGAGACCGGCGCTCGGAAGCAGCGGAGTTGGGCTAGCACCGCTCGGCCTTCGGTCTCCATTAATCGGCAGCGGACGCCGACGACATTTTTTGGACCGCCCGCCTTGCCCTGGTTCGGCTCATGCCACAGCGGTTCCCAGTGGGTTACCAGCACATTTTTGGCGTCCAGATGAAAGAGCCAGCCGTAGCTGACCGGCTCCGGCGGTGCGGCCGTCGCGCTCCTGGCGATCTCGGGCGATAACAGATCGAGCGCCGCCATCCAAGGATGAACGACGTCGAGGCCGATGCCAAGGCGGAATTTCGTCGCCGTTTCGCCTTGAACCGACAGCAGCGTGTCGAGCATTCGACTGCCGACGCGCGAGTGATGGGGCATCCCGCCGGTGAACAGGGCCGTTCGCCCGGCGATGCCTTCGACCTGCACGAAATGCGGGGCCTCGAATCGTCGCGCTCGCGTGAGATGGCTTTGCAGATGCACGCCGCGGCGCAATTCCGACGTGCGGTCCGACCAGGCAAAGCGGGACGCGATGTAAGAATTCCAGGGATCGGCGGTGAGTGACTCAGCCGGATCGAGGTCGATCTCGATCACGACCAGCCGGCTGCCGAGTGTCATTTGCACGCGCTGGGTGAACCCCGACAACCGTTGGCCGGTCGGGTCGACGAGTTGCCCTCGGCTAGTGATTTCGCCGCGGAGCAGTCCGGCGTCGGTGACTTCGACCGACTGAGCGTCCATCCGCGAGAATGTCGCCTCCGCGTCGTCGGCGACCGAGTCGACCGGCGCCGTGGGCGGCCGCCACACAAGCTGCTGCGATAGGCGATTGCCGCGACTGCGAAAATCGTGAACCGATTGAATCCCCCCGGTTTTGCCGTGAATCGTGACTTCGCAAAACTCGTTGCGGAGAATAAGATTGTTCGCGATCGGGCTTCCCGACCAATTGCGGCCCGGCTCGCCGGCGGTCGCCGCGATCCAAGCGAAACCCATCGGCGGAAGATCGACGACCACTCGCTTTTTTCCTCCGATTTCCTCGGCCGCGCGAATCGGCGCTTTAACGCTCGGCAGCTCGGGCAGTTGACTGACATCGAGCAGCACGCGCCGGCCGTAGCTGACCGGATTGAGCGTCAAGTAGCCTAGACCCGCCTCGCGTTTTTCCTTCGGCAGCACGGCCGCGAATCTTGTAGCTGCTTGCGAAAGCCAATCGGCGGTCGGCAATGGGCTAACGATTTCGGCTGCCGGATCGATTAGCGAATCCGATCGCGGGGCGGTCATCGAGTCTTGCGATGGGTCGGCCCGTTGCCGCAGCAAAGTCGCCAAGGTCTCAAGATGCTCGGCCGTCATGGCCTCAACATACTTTCGATGGTATCGCGCCCAGCGCGAAAGCGGATCGACTTCTTTCTGACTCACCGCCTGCTGCAGATACGGGCTGCGATATTCGTCCGGCGTGTTGCGAGAATAGCCGCCGGCCGGGTCCGTGTTGGCGAAATAATGATCGAGCGTGACGAATTTTCCTAGCACCGGGGCATAACCGGCCACGCGCCGCAGATCGTCGTAAAAAATGCTGCTCTGCGACGGCCAATGCGCCAAGCCGATCGTAGCCACATGATCGTGGTCCATGGCGTGTCCGATTTTTTCCGCCAAAGCGACGAACGTGCCGTTTTGCCGGGCATCCAGCGGCGCCCGGCCGATCGCATCGATCGTCGCGCTATCAAAACCCTCCCAGCGAGTCTTCGTGCTGTCGGACTGCGGAAATTTGCCGTCGTCGAGCGTGAAATGAATTGCCCCGCGGAACCCAAGATTCAGCAGAATCCGCGGCAGGGCCGACGTCAAACCGAACCGTCGCCGACCGTAGATAGTGGGCCTCGCGCCGAGGTGTTCTTTATACGTGGCCAGTCCTCGCCGCAACTGCTTGAGAATGATCTCGAGCGGCACGAGCGGCAATTCAATTTCGGTCCACTCGCCGCCGGCAAGACAAACGGTATTCGCGGTGATTGCGCTCCGCAGTGCCGAGACGGTTTCCGGCTCGCGGTCGGCCATTTGCGCCACGACGCTGCCAGCGATCAAAAGGTTGATCGCCTGCGATCCGGCCAGTTCGCGACGCAGGGCGGGGCCGATCGTCGTGCTAGCGACCAGTGTCAGGTCCAGCAGCGACATATCGACCGGATAGTATCGGCCGCGCGACTCGACGAGCACATTGGCGCAGAGCGTAAGATTCTGACGCGCCCCGTCTGGGTCTCCCGACACGGCCGCCATTGCGGCCGCTACCAGATGCGTTTGCACGCGACCGTCGTCCAAATTGCTGGAATACCGCATCCGCCGGACAAGCAATTCGCTTTCGAGATAGGCCGTGCCGAAGGCCAGGAAGTCGGCAATCAGCTCTTGCGGAATTTGATCGATATTCGCGACAGAGACATTTTCGTCGGCGGATTTCAATTTCGCCAAACAGACCGCGATAATGTCATCGCGCCGCGTCAATCCGCGAACGATGGCGCCCCCTTCGTTATCGGCCCGCGTTTGCATGTCACCGGAAAACTGCCGCTCGACAACCGGCGGCACGACGACGAGTTTGCCATTCAACGTGTCGGAGGGAAACTCGGCCCGGCGCCAACTCGGCAGCCGCCCCGTCGCCGCGACCAGCACGGGATGCCACAACGCTGACCAAGCCGCGAGCAGGCCTTCGGCGTCATCGCCGGACAAGTTCGTCGGAAAATCGTCCAAGCCGTGGCAAGGGAGCAGAACGATCAGTTCATCAAGCTTCATGCCACGGCCAGTCAGTTAAGTCGATTGAGGTACTCCGGCGCCGCGCCGGCCGGTTTCTTCCATCGTTGGGATAGGTCATTCACGATAACCAGCCCCCTAGAGCGCGTCGAGGCATCGCGTTTCGCCGCTCCGGACGACGCCCGCTCATCAAATCGGCGATTGACGCTCGTCGCCGGGGCCGATACAAAGACTTGTTCGCACGTTTCTCGGCTCTCACATCGATACTTTGCGGAGTTCTCACGTGGGTGGAATCAGCGATCGGAAGCAGGAAATCAAGCGGCGACGGCAGCGGCGGAAGAAGATCGAGCACTTCAAGGTGAAATTGAAGAAGGCCACAATCTCCGAAAAATCCGTCCTCGTCGACAAGCTACGAAAGATGACGCCGGGTTGCGAAGTGATCATCGAAAATCTCGGCCTCCTGCCGCGCTAGAGCCGAAAGCGCGCCGCGAGCAACGCGACCAATCGGAATTTAAGTTCGCAACTAAAATAAGCGCGGTTGCGTGTCGTCGGTCGACGTGTCGCGCGGCATCATCATCCCAAGATGGGCGTAGCCCGCGGGGGTTAGCTTGCGGCCGCGCGGGGTGCGGATCACGAGCTCCGAGCGGAGGAGAAACGGCTCGACCTCGTCGCTCAGCGTGTCGGTCTCCGTGTTCAGCGTGTGGGCCACCGCTTCAACACCAACCGGCCCGCCGTGAAACACCCGGGCGATCGTCTCTAGATACTTGCGATCCTGACCGTCGAGACCGAGATTGTCGATGCCTTGCATCGCTAGCGCCGCCCGGGCCAATTCGAGCGTGATCTGGCCATCGGCTTTGCTGGTCACGAAATCGCGAACCCAGCGGAGGCGATTGTTGGCCAATCGCGGCGTCCCCCGACTGCGTTGGGCGATTTCCTCGGCGCTAATATCATCCAGCGGCACTTGCAGCTTGCGGCCGTTGCGGCGGACGATCTCGGCCAGTTCCGCCACCGAATAAAAATCCAAATGCTCGCGGAGATGAAATCGATCGCGGAGCGGGGCGGAGATCATGCCCGTGCGAGTCGTGGCTCCGATCAGCGTGAATGGCCGCAGCGGCATATTGATCGTGCGGGCGTTCACCCCTTCGCCAAGCAAAATATCGATCCGAAAATCCTCCATCGCCGGGTAGAGAAACTCTTCCACCGGCTTGGGCAACCGGTGAATTTCGTCGATGAAAAGAACCGATCCCTCCTCGGCGTTGGTCAGATAGGGAATCAAATCCTTGGGCGCCGACAGGGCGGCGCCGCTGGCGATTTGATAACTTACGCCCAGGTCGCGCGGGATGCAGGTGGCGAATGTCGTTTTCCCAAGCCCGGGAGGCCCGTCGAACAAGATGTGCCCCAGCGGCTCGCCCCGTTTGCGGGCGGCGTCGACGGCGATCTCCAGGCGGGCGTAAACCTCGCGCTGTCCGACCATGTCGCGCATGCGCTGTGGGCGAAGATCGCGGTCTTCGTCCGGAGCAATCTCGGCGTCGGGTTGGAGAATCGGTTCGCGCAAAGTGGGCTTTCTGCGAATAACTTTGTTGTTTCCGGAGTATACCACTTCGGCCGCGAAGCCGGGAACGGGGAATGGGGGAGCGTGGCGAGCCAAGGAGCCGCGCACAAAGTAAGCGGGTGGCGAGTGGCGGGAGGCGAAGCAGAGGACGTACTGCGGCGGGAACTGTTCGCCAGAGCTAGACCGAAGAGCAAAAGCAGCACGGTGGCGATGGCGGCCACGACGATCAGGATTCGCCTATACGAAAGCGGCGCCGACCCAGTGACTCGGCCCGATTGACCGTTTACCAGAAAGCGAAACAACCGGTCTTTGTACCGATAGGCCATGATCCAGACCGGCAACAGCATCGGCTGGCTGGTCAGATCGGTGATGCGGACGTTGACCTTCAAATTGCGACAGGAGCCGGGCACGTATTGTTTGCACGCCACGGATTCCAACGCCTCGAAGCCCTGGTTGGCCAGCGGCCGGGCGTATTTACGCGGCACGGTGAAACGCTCGAAGATCGCGTTGGTCAATTCAATCTTGTCGGGCGCGACAACGGTCGATAGATCGAACGGACACAGGGCCGTCGTTTCGGCGGGCGTGAGGGCGCCGCTCGCGCCGACCAATAGCCCGCCGTGTTGCCCTTCGTGCTGCCCGCTGACGGGATACCAGCTTGCGCTCGCGCCACGCGGGACCTTGCTGCTGTCGGCCGTCCAAAACGTGTGCGTCTGAGCTTCGAAGACCCAATAGGGCACATAGACGGCGGTCATCGTCACGACGGCAGCCTGCTCGGAGAGATCGCCCGGCCGCCAAAAACTGCTGCCCAGCCATTTCCGCATGGCAGCGATCGCGGAGTACTTGTTGGTAATAAACGGCACGACGCCTTGGGGCGAAATCTCCTTCGCGTCTGGCTGTTTGTCCAACTGGGTCGATCCGCAAAACGGACAGCGCAGCGCGCCTGCCGTGGGATCGTAGCTCATCGACGCGCCGCAGCCTTGACAGACAAAGTTATGCGTCGTTTCGTGCGACGCGGGAGGCGCGGCGGCATCGGCCGACGCATTGGCGGTCGGCGCCTCTTTGCCGCAGTTCGGGCAGAACAAATCTTCTTCGTCGAGCATCGCGCCGCACACGGCGCACTTCGTCAAAACGTCGGGCATGGATTCCGCTCGAAATTGGAATGCCTACTCACCCGATGCGTCAGCGAGGATGCGTCGCGGGAATTGAGAGTTGGGAGTTAGGGGGTGGGGCAGATATGCATCCGCCGCAAAGCGGCGTCCTTCCCCACTTCTCAAATCTATCTCCCAAATCCGCGGCGGCCTCGCTGACGCTTCGGGTTAGTATGTTTATTAGTGCTTAAGAAGCCGAAAAAACAGGAACAACATCAACACAGCCAGAACGCCCCCCGCGATCGCGATCGCGATGCGAATCCACGACAGCGGCTTGTCTCCCACCATGTGCCCCGTCTGGCCATTGACCAGAAACCGAAACAGTTTGTCCTTGTAGCGGTAGCTAAGCAAAAAGACCGGCAGCAGAATCAGGTCCGAGCTGACGTCGCTGAACTCGGTCTGCGCACTGAGCCCGCTTTGCGTGTCGCCGGGCAGAAATTGCTTGATGCTCTGCTGCTCCCATTGATTGAATTGCTGCTTGCACACTTCCAACGCCTGCTCCGCCGCGACGGAGTATTCTTCACTCAGCCAGCCGGCCAGATACGACGGTTCATAGCGTTTGAGGGCGGGCAAGTGAAACGGTTTGAGTCGCTCGGCCTCTTGCTGAGGCAAGCCCTTGCTTCCCGAGACGAGAAAGCCGCTGTAATAATTATGATGCAGCCCCGATAGCGGCCACCATTCGGTTTCTTGAACCTGACGAGTCTTCGTCACCGACTTGCCGTCTTCGGTCACGGTGTAGGTCTCGGTGCGATACCAGTACTCGCCGATTTTGGCCGACCAGCGGCTTTCGGCGAGCATCGAGAACGACCAAAAGGGCAAATAGACCCCGCGGAGCTTGTCGCTGATTTGAGCCGTCGTCAGATCGCCCGGCCGGAACCAACCGCTTTGGGTAAGCCACGTTTGAAATTTCTCGATCGCGGCGGTTTGCGTCACCGCGAATCCGATCACGAACTCCGGGCGCCGATGGTCCGATTGTGCGGCGGGAATCTCGATGACGTAGGTCGAATCGCAGAACGGACAGGTGTAGCTGCGTTGACTCGGATCGACAGTCACCTGGGCGCCACAGTTTTTGCACTGAAATCGTTTCTGCTGAACAGTCGGCGCGGTCGGCGGAGCGACCACTTGGGCCGTGCCGCAAGCGTGGCAGAACTTTTCGCCAGCCTCGACGAGCGAACCGCATTTGGGGCAGGGGGCGCCACGCGGCGCGGAAATCTCGTCCGACGCCGATGGCCCCAGTGCGGCCGGATTGGCGGACGGGAGCGGGGGAGGCGAGACTGCGGAGTCGGTGGCCAAGTGACGTCTCTCTGCTGACTCCGCGGCAGGATGCCGCGGCTACGTAGATTGTCTGGTGCTACACGTCAACCGCGGGCTTGCTGGTAAACGGCCTGCAACAAATCTTGCACGTCCTTGAACTTCTTCTTTCCCGCGAGCGTCGCGTCCAACAGCCGCCGGGCTTCGCTTTCGCTATGCCCTAGCGTGCGGAGCACCTCGAACGTTTCGCTGACGACATCGCGCGGCACATCGCCCGTCGCGGGCTGATCTTCGCGTCCGACCAACAGCGCGAATTTCGGCATCCGCCGCCGTAGTTTGGCGACGATCCGCTCCGACGTGGCTGGGCCAATTCCCGGCAGCGTCGCAAGAGCTTTGACGTCTTGCTCCTCGATCGCCGTGGCCACCTCGCGGACGGGGCGGACCATCGCCCGGAGGGCCTTTTTTACTCCCACGCCGTCGACTTCGCAAAACAAGTCAAAAAATTCTCGTTCGACCTCGGTCAAGAATCCGATCATCCGCGGCGTGAGCCGGCCATGCATCGGGTTGCCTTCGAGATAGTCGATCGTATGCAGACTGACTTCCCGGCCCACTTCGTGTTGCAATCGCCGCCGGGCAAATTCCGGAATCAGCACCTCGTATTCGAAGGGACCGATCTGAAGAATGATCTCCTCTTCGTGCACTCGCAGCAACAGACCGGTGATTTTGGTGATCAAAAGCTAGCCTTGAAGAAGTGTCGAAATGATGAATGAGAAACAGGGAGCTTGCATCTGCTCGCGGGCTGGAAAGCGCATGCCACATGCATGGCCATCCTGGCCATGCGGCCACCCTAAGTTTTATTCGCGGTTTTTAGAACTTCGTCGGATCGACCTGCAGCCGATCGGCGCGATTTCCCAGCCGACGATGCGTCTCCGGGTCGACGGAGTAGCTGATCGCATGGACCGATCCGTCGCAGAAGACCATGTTGAAGGTCGCCCCATGCGCGCTGCCGAAAATCAGGATGTTGTCTATGCCCTGCGTGTCTTGCAGAGGGGGCATCGCGACATTCGCGACGCGGTGATTGCTGGTGTCGAAGCCGACGTACAACGGCCGCGCGTCCCCCTTGTCGGCGCCATCGACATAGTGGTCGGGATTCATGTATTTCTCGCCGAACAAATAAGTGTTGCTCGGTCCATCGATGATATGTGCGACGGTGATCTGGCTATGCACATAGCAAATGCCGGTATAGGCCGTCGGATCGGCGTTGGTATTGGGTTTGTTCCACTTGTTCTGCGCGTTCCAGGTTTGGCCAGTCGTGGCATCCGCCGGACCGGCCAAATCTTGATTTTTGGTTCCATCGCCCGCATTGGCGGCGTAGTCGGTGCGGCCGTAAAACGGCTGCGGGGTGGCGCCGATCAACGTGGGCGCCGGCGAGGGTGCGGCAAAGGCTTGGATAGCCCTCCGCGACGGACAGATGAACGTGGCGTTCGGAAGCGCGTTGCGCTGACCGATCAAATCGGCCTTGTTCGACAGACCCATTCCTTGTTCGTAGACATTCTTGGCGTCCAAAAAAGGCAAGATTCCGTAGCCCCAGCCTCCCGGCTGATTGCCGCCGATGCCCAAATCGGCATCGCCCGTCCAGTTGTAGCCCCAGCCGCCCGAAGGAAAAAATTTGTACTGGGTCTCATAGGCAATCGCGGCCTGACCCAGACTGCGAACATTGTTCTTGCACGTATTACTGCGGGCCGACTCGCGGGCCGATTGCACGGCCGGCAGCAACAGGCCGACGAGAATTCCAATGATCGTGATCACGACCAATAGTTCGACCAACGTAAAGCCGCACGGGGTCGCGCGGCGCCGGCGCGAAAGGGCGAAAAATTCGGACATGGCACGCGATTCCTCGAAAGTGGCAAAATAGCCGTTCGCCCCGGCCACGCATGATCCGAACGGACACCGCGGCAGCGAAATTCATTATGCCACTCACCCCGGCGGACGCAATACGGATTGGGCGCGGCCGAATCGCTGTCGTCGCGCTAAGCGCGTCGCGAGCGACACGGCTAGGGAGATTTTTATTTTTGCGGTTCGTTCGATGCGTCGTACCGCTGTCGCTCGGGTTGATACAGCGGCAAGTAGCGGTATTCGACCTCGAGCGTCAGGCAGGACAAGCTCGTGACCATGATCCGTCCGCCGGCGTCTCCCCAGGCGTCGTGCGCCGGTTTGTCGGGGTCCCAACTCCCGGCGGCGCAGCCCACGCGAACTTGGCTGTCGATCAGCATCTTTTTAATTTTACGTTTCCATGCGTCCCAGTTCGCGTCGTTCATGT
The DNA here is from genome assembly GCA_038210495.1 of Pirellulales bacterium. Lineage (GTDB taxonomy): Bacteria > Planctomycetota > Planctomycetia > Pirellulales > DATAWG01 > JBBQWR01. The sequence goes on along the minus strand of JBBQWR010000015.1, from coordinate 95,964 downwards.
TGTGAAGAGCCTGACTGGCGTAGCACCCCCTAGCCTCCCGATGAAAATCAGGGGGCTTTTTTCGTATATGTCTGGATTATCCACAAGCTGGCTGGCGTAGTACCAGTAGTAGACGTTTTCGGCGCTGGGGTCGGGCAGATTGGCCATGAGATAGCGAACTCCGCCCACGACCTGGGGATCTTGTTTGCCGGCCTTCAGATATTGCGCGCAGAGCAAGCCCACGGAACTCATCGCGGGCGTCGCCGCGCCGTCGGGCTGGTAGGAGAACTGCCCCATGCCTGCGCCGCTACTGCCGCCGGGGGCTGCTTTGGAGACGGATCGCAACCATCTTTTCGCGCCGGCGAAAGCATCGGGCGGCACGCTCAGACCGGCGATGTCGGCGCTTCGCAAGGCCATGACTTGCCAGCCGACCACGGAAGTGTCTCCCTCGTCACCCGGACGATACCGCCATCCGCCGGTCGACGTATTTTGAGCGGCGATGATGAAGTTCACCGCCTTTTGAGCGGCAATGCCGACAGGACGATCGACGCGTCCATTCTTTTCGCGGGTCATACCGAAATCTTCGCACAGCGCGATCGTCGCGATCGCGTGCGAGTACATCTGCTGATCGGCGCCGGCCGACAGATCACCGTCGGGCTTCTGGTGAGCGAGGAGCCAGTAGATGCCCTGTTCGATGTGGACTTTGTAGAGGCCCTTGACATATTGAGTCTGACCGGCCGCCAGAAAAGGCAGCAAGGCGAGGCCGGTGGCGCCACACTTCGACTCTTGCGACGCCACGCCGCTGCAGGACTTGTCTTTGCACAGCACTGGAAATTGTTGCAAACTCCAACTGCCATCGCGGGATTGATGATGGGAGAACCAATTGAGGGCCGCTGAAATCGCATATTCATGCTTATGCGAGAAAGTGTCGCGAGGGCCATAGGGCGGACGACTTGCCACGTTTTCATGCACAATTCTGCATGTGAGATCAGTGCCCCCCGGTCCCGGTCCGCTCGCATCTCCATTAAATTTTTCCCCTCGCGAAATGCGCATGGAATTTTCCAGAGGCGCGTTCGGCATGCCGACGGCAACGTCAGGCGGCGAAGCGACGGAGGTTGACTGAATGGATGGTTGGACCGCTAAAGAATCAATCGGGTCCGCGCGTTCTGGATCGGCGACAGTTACATCAGGAATCAGTTGCTTGGATTCTGGCGGCGGAAGCTCCGCGTCCGCGAATTCGACAGCACTATGCGGCGCCGAGGGTAAAGCCATCTTTCCGAGCAACAGCAGCGATGCGATCGCAATCTTGTGAACGCTGAAGCTCATCGCCCACCAGGGCAAGTTGCCGTGCATCCACTCCCGCAGTTGAGTGAAAACCGAATCGCCGGGAATACTTGCCGAGACCATGGCGCCGCCGGTCGTCACGCTTGAATCGGAGGTCGGGCCAAGTGCGTCAATCGCCGTGTTTTTTTGCGGTTTCATGATTCCAAGTCTCCAATGACAAAAATGCCGACTAATGGGCGCGGAATCGGCGCACGCGATGAAATGAAAAACGACGACCCGTCTGAGAGTCCTAAAATTCGGACTCGGCTAGACGATATAGAGGGCCTTGGTACGGCCGCCGGCCAGGACCAACCGTTTTGAAGCTGGGCCGAATAAAATCAGAGATGCGGGCCACTGAGGATGGCCTCGTCGACTGACACCTGTTTATTCGCAAGAAGTGGCGAGATTATTCCGTTCAGCGAACGACGGATTTTGATTTAGAGCCGCTAGCAATGCGCCAAGTGGCCGGGCGGGAGGCGTCCTCGCCGAAGCCCCGGTCCGGCGAAGAGCCGAATGTCTAATGACGAATGTCTAATCAATGACAAATGACGAAGCACGATTCACGAAGGCCTGAACTTGGATTTCAGCGGCCGTTTTATGTCGTCTCATTTTCTCGACATCAGAGCGTTGCTCGCAGCGCCACGAATAAACCTTACTCATTCGTCATTTAATCATTCGTCATTGATTAGACATTGGGTGTTTCGTCATTCGTCATTTCCGCCTTCCCGCGGAGCGTCCCTTGGGTCCAGCCCCGGCGCCCCTAGGCCTACGGCGCGGCAGGATGCCACGGCTAGGGATCTGGCTTCAACTTGCGGCCAACGGCATCGGCTCCGCGCCCGCATCGGCCAAAACATTTTCCGCCCTCCTCAGGCGTTCTTGACCACTAGCGCCGGTCGCTTCCGCAGCCACCAGAATCTTGCCCTGCGTGACGGCCTGATCGTAATAATCCGCCAACTCGCGTTCGACCCCGCGAGTCATCATGGCGCCAACCAGCCCTCCGACGACACCGCCTGTCCAGACGGCTACGGCGCCGCCGATCAACATGGCGATTCCACCCGTAGCCACGGTAATTGCCACCGCCGACAGTCCGCCCAGGGCCATTCCAATGGCGCTGCCCGCGGCGGCCGCTTCCGGGGTGTGCATTCCAGCGGGCTGCTGATGCTCGAACTCGCGGAAATGGGCTTCCCGAATCTCGTCGGAGCAAACCACGGTAATTTCCGCGATCGTAAAACCTGTGGCGAGCAAATTGCCCACGGCCTGTTTCGCCCGAATCACATCCGAAAAGACGCCGATTCGGAGCGGCAGGTTCTCTTTCGCCGCGAATTTTTCCATTGGTGGATTTCCTTACTTGTTATGCGTCGAATTGCGACGACGAAACACGCACCAACCGGCCAAAAAGCCTACGCCAGCCGCAATAAGCACGGCTTCAACCGGGTAAGTCTTAATAAGGCTTTCGAGTTCGCTTTCGTAAAAAGCCGCTTGGCGCCGACCCTCGCGCAGATACTCTTCGGCCGTTTCTCGGGCGCGCCCGGCTTTGTCCCTAGCAATTTCGGCGGCCGTATGACCGTAGGCCATTGCTTGATCGGCGAGCCCTCCGGCGCCGCGGCGCAAATCGTCGTAGCTTTGACGTCCCTGTGACTTGGCTTGAGCTAGCGAGAACATGATTGTCTCCGGATGAAGGGGGTTGAAGAACAAGGGTGTCATTCCAAGGTTTGTGCGGAGTAATTGCACCTACCGTGCCGTCCGCTTTTGCCGCAATTTTCAGATGTCCCTTGTTCAATTGCTTCCCAGATTGGTATGTCGTTGTGCAACGCGCGAGGTGCGCCGGGGCATGGGGGCCTGTCCCCAGTTTTGCTCTGCGGACGTCCCAAAATCGGGCCAGACGCCGGCGGTTTTTTTGAGGGCCTTGAATCCGCTGGCGGCCGGGCCCGGGCAACGCTACGTCGAATAACTCCAGCGGCCGAGCAATGTCATCGGGATCATAAGGGCCAATATCATCAGCGACCAGGAGGCATCGCGGACGGCAACGCAGACCACCGCATCGAGCAGAATTAGCGACATGATGCTCTGCTTGACGGCTTCTTGCACAAACTCGGGATAGGGCCGCACGATCGCGCGCAGGCAGCGCCAGCCCACCAGCATCGCCAAGAGCAGCCAAAACCAGAGCCACCGCTGCGGTTCGGCGACCAGCAGCGGCGCCAAATCCTTCGGCTCGATTTCTTGCGGTAGGAATCGCGGAACCAGCGCCAGCAGCGCCATCCCGGCGTACATGACCAGCATCGCAAATCCAAGCTGCCACCGCCGGCTCTCGGGATCGGCTTCGCCCCGGGCAAACCAAGTGACCCCCACGATATAGAGGCCGACTCCGCCAGCGACGAGGTAGTTCAAACTGTTCCACGGGGCCGGCGAGAGGCTCATTCCGAGCAGAACATTCAAAAACCGACAGGCGCCCATGCCGACTGGTCCGACCGGCGTCTTCTTCAGCACTCGATTGTAGAGTACGACCATCGCGGCCAATGCGATCGACACGGCGCCGCATCGCCAATCGCGGAACCAGAAGCTTTGGGCCACCCCGATCGCCATGCCCAACAGCAACATCTCGACGCCAATCCAACGCGCCCACGTCAACGAGATCCGACCCGAGGGCAATGGCCGATGCGGCCGCTCGCCCCGATCCACCTCGATATCGAACACGTCGTTGAGCGTCATCCCCGCGGTATAGAGCAGCGCCGAGCAGATCAGTAGGGGAACCGCGGCATTGATCGGCCACCGCTCGGGGTCGTGTGTGAACAGAAAGCCCATCAGCACGTCGGCAAGCGCCGTGAATACATTGGGCAAGCGAAAGAGCTGCACGTAGGCCCGCAATTTCGACGTCGGCGGATCGGCAAGTATTGGCTCGGGCACGAAGCGAAGTTTGTTGGAGAACGGCTGCGCCCCGAGCGTAAACGGCGGCGCGGCGGGGGATTCACTATTTGAGCTCTATCGACAATTTGCTGGCCGCGCGGACCAAATACTCCCGAGCCTCTCGGGCGGCCAAGTCGGGGTCTTCGATGTAGGGATACAATTCAACGGTGATCCAATCCCGATAGCCGGTTTGCCCGATCTGGGCAAGCGTGGCCGAAAAATCGATCGCCCCGCGGCCGGGAATCAAATGCGCGTGAACGCGCGTCGCGGCGATATCCTCGAAGTGATAATGCTTCGTGAACGGCGCCATTCGCTCAACCCACTGCTCCGGATTTTCGCCGACGCAGTAAGCGTGGCCGATGTCGAAATTCAATCCGACGCAGTTCGATTCGATCCGCTTTACGAATTGCAAATACTGTCCGAACGTCTCTATCAGTAGTCCCGGCTCCGGCTCGATCAGCAGTTGGATTTGGAGCTCTTCGGCCACCTCGACGCAGGGCATGATCTCGTCGTAGAAGACGCACGCCGCTTGTTCCCAGGTTTGACCGGGACCAAGCGGACCGCCCGGCTCGGTCGTAAGGCACGGCGCCCCGATTTCGTGGGCCAGTCGCAGGGCCCGCTTTGTGTGCTCCCGGCGAATGGCTCGATAGTGCGCGTTGGGCTCGATCCAACTGGGGTGCCAATAGGGCTGCCGCGGATCGGCGATCGCGTTCATCATGAACGCATTGACATTGGAAATCGACAAGTGATGTTTTTCGAGCGCCGCCAATAGCGACCGCTTCCGCTCGGGCAATAGTCCGGCGGGCCAAGCGTGCGGCACGTCGGCCAAAATTTCGATTCCCGAGTATCCCAAATCGGCGATGCGCGCGATCGTGTCTTCGACCGAATGGTTCAAATAGGCGTTGGAGCTGAACGCTAATTTCATCGTGTGCGCCCGGTGGGTTGAGGCGTCGGTTGAGACGATTGCGGCCGGCGTCCAGCCGCATGGAAGCATCTTAATCGACGGGCGCGGGCGGCGATATGCAACGGAGCTGCGTTCGAGCAAATGCCCGAAAATCCGCGGCCGTTGGCGCCGGTTGTATCGGCCGAAACCTGGTTCAGCTACTGGCGCTGCGATATCCGTTTAGCGCACGGAGGAAGAGCCAGCGCGATCCCGCGAAGCTCAAGACCGTCGCGGCCAGCGCGAACAGGGCCAGCGGCCATTGATTGGCCTCCAGCGGTTTAGCCAGTAGCCGCGCCGGCACGTTCACCACCACGAGCACCGGTATCAGGAAGGTGAACAACCAACCCAGGGCGCCGCCGATCGGACCCCGATAGATTTCCATCGGGTAACGAGAAAAGTTGGTGATGTAGAACCAGAAATCGTAAATCGATTGATTCCGCCCCAGCCACACGGTGGACGCCGCCAAGGTGATCGTCAGGCTGTAGAGGATGACTACGCCCGACACGATATAGAGCGGATAGAGCAACACGGCGGCGAAGCCCGGAAAGACGTTCAGCTTAAATAGCGAAAATGCGAGGAGGCCGATGGCGAACAGAAAATTGGCCAGCGACGACCAATCGATCTTGGCCAGAGAAATCAAAAATTGCGTGTCGATCGGTTTGAGCAGCGCGAAATCGAGTTCGCCCGTCCGCACCAGCTCGCTGAATTCCTCGGCATTGGGCATGAACAAGGCCTCGACGATGCTATTGATGAGCTGCAACGTCGCCAGAAACACGAAGTATTGATACTGCCCCCAGCCGCCGACGGACTTCGTGTATTGGAACACGAGCAAATAGAAACTCAGATTCATGCCCACCCACGACAACGACGTGATGCACTCGAGAAGGAAATTCGTGCGAAACGTCATCGCTCGAACGAGGCTGTTGCGGGCGAAAGTCAGAAATACGCGGAGATACTTCGGGCGCTGCGGCGGCGGTGGCGCAATCAGAAACGGGCGATGCATTGCCGCGGTTTCGACAGGTTCGGTATCCAAACTCCCTCGAATCATCGCGATTGCGCTCGGTAAAAAGCCCGGACTCCGCGGCAGGATGCCGCGGCTATGTATTTCACGCTCCACGCTTCACCCGCCAAAGGCGCTGTATCGCCGCACGCCGCGGCGAAATGCAGACCGGCAAAGCCACACGAAAAACAGGAGCCAGCCCAACTGCATCGCCAATCCCCAAGCCAGTCGCGTGTCTTGGATTTTGCCCAAGAATACGGCGGCCGGAAAATAGGCCAGATACTGAACGGGCGTCGCTCGCACGACGTCTCCCCACGTCACCGATCCGACTAGATGAAACTTGTCGAGCATGTCCAGCGGAAACATCTGACCCGATAGAAAAAATGACATCAGCATGTAGATGAACATCAGCGAGCTGATCTCGAGAAACCAAAAGCCGATCATGCCAATGGTCGCGTCGAGAAAAAAGCCGAGCAGAAACGACATCGCCAGCGACGCGAGAAACGCCAAAAATGTCAGCGGATCCGGCCAGCCGGAGAGAAAATACCCTCGGCAGAGATAAAAAATCACCGCAAACGGAATTGTCGCCACCAGATAATAAACCAATTTATGCGCCACCCGGCTGAGCAGCAAAAATCCCGTCATGTCCACCGGCTGGATCAAATACTTTTTGATCGTCCCGTCGCGAATGCTCCGGGCGATCAACGACGCCAACCCCGGCATACTGGAGAACGCCCGGGTAATCATCGTCATCAAGTAATAAGCAATGAAATCGCCATACAAGTATCCGGCGATCATGACCGGTTTGTCGGAGGCGACGCCCGAAGCGGCGCTGGCTTCGGCGTTGGCGTCGAAGATCGCGCTCCACAGCAAAATTTGCGTAATCACGGGCAGAAAACGCATCAATGTGCCGAGCATGAAGTCGCCGCGGTACACGAGCCGTTCTTCCAAACAAATCCGCAAGATCGTCCACCAGGTGCGCACTCGGGCCAATGGCCCATCGGGGCGGACGGCGTGCGTCAGGGGTGATGTGGTGGAGGACATGGGGCGGACGTTGCGCGGAGGGTTCCCCCGGCGACTCGCCGAGGGTTAAAGGACTAAAACGGTCTAAGCGGGGACACTGGCGGATGCTTGGCCGGCCGCTTCGAGCTGGGCCGCTTCTTCGCCGGCGATCGAAAACAGCGCGGCGATGACTTGCTCCAGCGGAGGGTCTTCGACGCTGATATCGTCGACCGGGTGATTCGCCAGAATTGCGGCCAGCACCTCGGGCACGAGATCGCGTCGGATTTGAATTCGCGCCTTCGGTGGAGTGGCATCCAGCAATTCGCCATATCGAGTCAGGTCACCGGGCAGATGACCCTCGGCCCATTGAAGCGTCACGATTTTGTGGCTGCTGAACCTGTCGATGATTCCCGAGAGCGACCCGTCGTACATGATCCGGCCCGCGGCGATGATCACGACCCGTTGGCACAGCGCGGCAATATCCTTCATGTAGTGGCTGGTCAGCAGGATCGTGATCTGGCGAAACTGCTGATAGTGCCGCAAGAAATTCTGGATGTTGTGCTGGGCAATCACATCCAGCCCGATCGTCGGCTCGTCGAGGAACAAAACCTCCGGCGAATGCAACAGAGCCGCGATCAATTCCATCTTCATTCGCTCGCCCAGCGACAGCTCGCGGACGGGCTGCCCGAGCAGCGGCCGCACCGAGAGCAAGTCGACGAGTTCGTCGCGGGTTTGGTCGAACGCCCGGGGCTCGATGCGATAGATCTCTTGATGCAGCCGGAACGATTCCTGCGCGGGCAGGTCCCACCACAACTGGTTCTTCTGCCCCATGACGAGCGCGAACCGGCGACGATAAGCGTTCTCGCGCAGCCAAGGCACATGGCCCAGCACGCGGGCTTCGCCGGCCGTCGGCGTGATCACTCCCGAGAGCAATTTGAGCGTGGTCGTCTTGCCGGCGCCGTTCGGGCCCAAGAACGCCACGAACTCCCCTTTTTCAACCTTGAGATCGATCCCGCGCACGGCATGCACTTGCTTGTACTGCCGATGGAACAATCCTCGCATCGAGGCGAGCAGACCTTCTTGCTTCTGATAGACGCGATACGACTTGGTCAGACCGGCAATTTCGATGATCGACATGCCAGGATTATAGGCAGCCAGCGGCGATCGCGGAAAGGCGGATGCAGGGAAGAATCGCGAGCCCCGCGCACCGAGCTGCGCACGAAGCGGATTACGGCACCGAGCCGCGCACGAAGTAAGCGGACCGCGGCATCGAAACCGTATACCGCTTACTGTCGTGCGCGGCTCCATCCGGACCACCGACGTAACCGAAGAGTCGTGCGTATTTGCCCGTGCGGCGGCAGCGAGAAATGCTTGCACGAGCGAAGCCCGTAACGGCGGAGTCCAAAATTTCGACCAGAATCTCGACCGGATCATTGCTTAGCGACTCGGCGGCGCGGATGGATTACCGCTTGAACGGGGGTAAAATGTCGGGCGACAAAAATTCCCGGTGATAAGATAACGGACATCGACGCCAAATGAGAGACGACGTGAGTCCAGACTTGAGGAGCGATTGCCAATCGACTATCTGGTCGTCGGTCGGATTCTCGAAACGGAGGTACCGCCATGGAACGCCTCGAGCACAAACACTCTCGCGCGGTTCGTTGGATGCACTGGTTCAACGTACCGCTGCTGTTCGGCATGGTCTGGAGCGGGATGTTGATTTATTGGGCCAACGATGTTTACAGTCTCGGATTCGGGAAGTTCGCGATCCATTTGTTTCCCGATTGGTTCTATCGCTGGTTTCACTTGAGTGGTCGCCTCGCCGAAGGAATGGCTTGGCACTTCGCCATCATGTGGCTGTTTGCCCTGAACGGTTTGGCGTACGTCGCGTACACGATCGTCTCGGGCGAATGGCGATATTTGGTTCCCAACCGCGGGAGCTTTCGCGAGGCGTGGATGGTGGTGCTGCACGATTTGCATCTGAGCAAGATCGAGCCGCCCCGCCGCAAGTTCAACGGCGCCCAACAATTCGCCTATACGGGCGTGGTCCTGATGGGCGCCGGCTCGCTGCTCACCGGACTGTCGATCTACAAGCCAACGCAGGTGGCCTGGTTGACCGGTTTTCTCGGCGGTTACGACATGGCGCGATGGGAGCATTTCTGGTTGACGATGGGTTACATGGCGTTTTTCGCGATTCACATCGCGCAAGTCATCCGCGCCGGATGGAATAACTTTCGCGCGATGGTCACCGGCTACGAAGTCGCGTCGGGCGAGGAGGCTAGTCGTGGATAACCCGCCAGGATCGAAACCCGTATCGCCAGTTCCATCGACCCGTGTCGGTTCGGCCACGGCGGCGCCATTAACCGTCGAGCAACAGATGAGCCGCTTGACTCGCCGGAGCTTCGCAGTCGGCGGCGTGGCCGCGCTGCTTGGCGCCGGCGGCGTGGCTTGGTTGGCCAACGCTCGGGGGCAAGATGGTATCCCAGGGCCGCTTCGAAAGATGCTGGAGTTCAACGAGGGGGTCGCTCAGCGGCTGTTTGGCCCGCAACGGCTCGCGCCAGAGTTTTCGCCCGACAAGATCGAGGAGCCGAGAATTAACGGCTTGATTGGCCTGGCCAGCGTCGCCCCTACCCAGGATTGGAAGATTCGGGTCGTGGGCAAGGTCGATCGCACGATTCCGCTCGCGGCGATCGAGGCGCTGCCGAGCTTCTCTATGACGACTCAGTTGAAATGCGTCGAAGGCTGGAGCCGAATTATTAATTGGAAAGGCGCCCGACTGTCGGATGTTCTCGCTCAATTCGGCGCCGGGTCGGAGTACATCGGCTTGTCGACGCCGTCCGGCGGAACCGATAAATCCGGTCAGCCGGATCGTTATTATGTCGGGTTCGATCGGCCGAGCGCTTTGCATCCGCAGACGTTGCTGTGCTACGAAATGAACGGACAACCACTGACCCAAGACCACGGAGCGCCTTTGCGACTGATTAGCGCGGTGAAGTATGGGTACAAGTGCATCAAACGGATCGGCGTCATCGAACTTACCGACCATCGCCCGCCCGACTACTGGGCCGAGCAGGGCTACGATTGGTACGCCGGGCACTAGAAAGGTTTAGTTCAATCTCTTTCGCGAGGCGGTATGTATGATCTCTTCCCAAATTAACAAGTGCGGTTCTTGCAGAACTCATCGGAGATTCGTGATCGTCCTCGTCGCAATCTTGCTGCCGGTGATCGCCGGTCTGGCGGCGCTGCGGATGAGCCCGTCATCGGGCCCGTCAAAGGCTGAGGCAGCCGAGCCGTCGGACGCCAAGACCATCGATGTGCTCAACCGCGCAGCGCCGGAATTGGCCGGCATCAAGGGCTGGGAAAACTCGAAGGGGGGCAAGCTGGCCGACCTCAAGGGTCAAGTGGTCGTGGTTCATTTCTGGACCTTTGGCTGCATAAATTGCCAGCGCAACCTGCCGATCTACAACGCATGGCAGCGGGACTTCGGTGGCAAGGGCCTTCAGATCATCGGCATCCACACGCCCGAGACTGCCGACGAGGCCAAAACGGCCAATATTGCCGAGCAGATCAAGAATCGCGGCATCGAATATCCTGTTGCCGTGGATACCGAAGGAGCGACCTGGAAGGCTTTCGGCAATCGCTACTGGCCGGCTATTTATTTGATCGACCGTGACGGCAAAGTCCGCTTCCGTTGGGAAGGGGAACTCGAAATCAACAACGCTCATGGAGACTCGATCATGAGACAGAAAATGAAAGCCTTGCTCGCGGAAAAATAGCTCCCGGGCCTATTGAAGATCGCGACGAGCCCGATCGGTCAAATGTACGGTGAATCGCACTAGCCAGCCCCGCCAACATTGGCTTTGGCTTCGTAGATAATCTCTCTGAGCGGCCGCATTCGCCCTGCTTCCATGTCGGCCACCCCTTCGCGAACGGCGGCGACCGTTTCGTGATATTCCTGCTCGGCCGCTTCGTCGGAATGCGCGAACTGCCCCAGCGCAATGAGGGCGTCGCGCAGAACATCATTCTCGGACGGTAGTGCCCAGCCCAGCCGCGAGATGTTGCTGAACAAGCGGGGCGACGTCGGGCGGGAATGGATATGTCATTTTTAGTCTCCTGCACGGAGGAGGCTTGCCTTGGCGGCTCTTCATTTTACCGTGGCATGGGATGAATGTCCGCTCGTTTGGATTATTTCTGCCGGTCTATTTTCTCCTCTCGACTTTGCTTGACAAAGATAGTATACGCATGTACATATTCAAGCAGAGGCAAAGTGCTAGCATGAACGAATCCCCCCGAAAGATTGAGAGCCTCGCCCGCCAGGACTTGGCCAAAGCGCTGCAGGAGCAGATTCGCCGCTGGGAGCGACGGCCCAGGCCGACCCAGGAAACAGTCGCCTGCGGATGCCCGGGGCTGGATCGTCTCCTGACGGACGGCGGGTTTGGCCGAGGGACGCTGGTCGAATGGTTGAGCGTGGGGCGAGGCGGGGGAGCGGCGACATTGGCTCTGGCGGTGGCCAAACAGGTGTGCCAACAAACAGAAACTCCCGACTCCCGTCTCCCGTCTCCCGACTTATTCCGGGCCGGAGCGCTGGTAGTCGTCGATCGGCCCAGAAAATTTTATCCCCCGGCCGCGGCTGGCTGGGGATTGGATTGGCAGTGGTGCGTAGTGGTTCGTCCGCGAGACGATCGGGATGAAGGTTGGGCGCTCGATCAAACGTTGCGCTCGGCGGGCGTGGGCGCCATGCTCTGCTGGCCGCAGAAATTGAACCAGCGGCGGTTTCGACGATTGCAGTTGGCGGCCGAAACGGGAGGAACGCTGGGACTCATCGTGCGGGACGAAAAAGCCCGGCGCGAGCCTTCGTGGGCTCAACTGCGGCTGCTCGTCACGCCGGTGAGAGATCGCGCGGCGTCGGCTCCATCGTCTCGCGGCTTGATGGGTGGCCGGGGTCTGACCGGGCGGCGGCGATTGCGAGTGGAGATTGTGCATGCCCAAGCGGGGCGAGGCTCGGGGGCGATCGAACTGGAACTCGACGAACAGACGGGAGGCCTTTATGAACCGAGCACTGTGGCTGTGGCTCCCCCAGTGGCCACTCCAGCGATTGAGCGTCGCTCGACCGGAGCTTAACGGCCGCACGGTCGTGCTCTACGAAGCGCCGTCGCGCGGCGGATTGCAGGTCGTGATGGGAGGCGAGTCGCTGGGCATCTATCCAGGGATGCCACTGGCCGAGGCGACGGCAATGGCCACTGAAGAAGCGGCCGCCGGTGGAAGCAAGGGGCTAGGGGTGGTGGGGCTAGGGGCGAGGGGACGAAGCAATTTAGCTTCTGTCCGGGAACCCTCTCCCCCTGGGAGAGGGCAGGGTGAGGGCGATTTGTCTCGCGGCGAATCCCTCACCCCAACCCTCTCCCAAAGGGAGAGGGAGCAGGAAGATGTAGAGGTTCATGACGGGTCACTTCATTTGGAGGCCTACGATCCCATTGCCGATCGAGCGGCTTTGGTGGAATTGGCCGAGTGGTGCGAGCGATTTAGTCCAACGGTGGCGGTCGAGGCGGGCGAGCAGCCGGACGGTTTGGCGCTGGATGTCAGCGGCTTGGGACCGCTGTTTGGCGGCGAGGAGGTTTTGGCCCAGCAAATTGTGACCGAGGCCGGACAGCGAGGATTGGTCGCCCGGGTAGCAATCGCCGATACGATCGGGGCGGCCTGGGGGGTGGCCCATTATGGGGTTGGCGGCGTGTTGAAAGGGACAGTCCCCTTTTGTTCCGAGGACTCCACAAAAGGGGACAGCCCCTGGATCGCCATCGTGCCGCCGAGCGAGACGCTCGCGGCGCTCGCGCTGCTGCCGATCGCGGCCCTGCGCTTGCCGCCGGACACGGTCGAGCTTTTGGCTGCCGTGGGAATTGACTTCGTGCGGCAGTTGACGGCTTTGCCTCGGACTAGCTTGTCGGTCCGGTTTGGCGAGCCGCTTTTGCGGCAACTCGATCGAGCCACGGGAGACTTGGCCGAACTCGTTGCGCCGCATCGGGCCGAGCCGCAGTTCACCGCCCGCTGGTCGTTCGAATCGCCCACCGAATATTCCGAGGGCCTCGAGCGGGTTTTGGAAGAGCTCGTTCGTCGGGTAACCGTGTTGTTGGCGGCTCGAGGTGAAGGGGTGGTGGGTTTGGTGTGCCGGATTCAGTGTGAAAATCGAATCGCGGAAGCAACCCCGTGGATTCGCCTGCCGCTCGGTTTGTTTCAGCCCACGGCCTCGGCCATGTATTTATGGGAACTTCTGCGATTGCAATTGGAGACGCTGCGGCTGGAGCATCCCGTGGCTGAATTGCGCGTCGAGGTGACGGCCACCGCCCCGCTCGCGCAGCAACAACAAGAGCTGTTTGCTCCGAAGCGGTATCGCGAGGCGCAGCGGCATTTGACGACCTTGGTCGAACGATTGAGCAGCCGGCTAGGACGCGAGGCGGTTTGCCAGCCGAGTTTGCTGGCCGACGCACAGCCGGAGTATGCGAGCGTGGATTTGCCTTGGACGGGAGTGCGGCAGTTAGGGCGAGGCACCGGAAGTCTGGGGCGAAGTAGAAAAAAAACAGGCCCTCACCCCGGCCCTCTCCCAAAGGGAGAGGGGGCAGGCAGAAGGCACAGGCAAACCGCGCCGGGGACGCGGCCGGTGTGGTTGACGGAGCAGCCGGCGCCGGTGTCCGTGTTGTCGATCGGTCCGTCGGGACCGCCGGCGCAATTTCATTGGGACGGCGTCGATTATCGCATCGCGCGAAGTTGGGGGCCCCAGCGGATCGAGACCGGCTGGTGGCGGACGGCCTGTGTTCGCCGGGATTACTACCGCGTGGAGACGGCCGCCGGGCAGAGGTTTTGGCTGTTTCGGCAGAATCGCTCGGGTCATTGGTTTTTGCACGGCGAGTTTGGGTAGAAGGCGTGGTGGGTGGCGAGTGGCGGGTAAGGCAAATGAGGCCTGGGCTCCGTTACATAGCCGCGGCATCCTGCTGCGGAGTACCAAGATTGATGATGCGTTTACGATGATTTTTAAAATCAATGAAAAACACGGCGCGGCAGGATGCCGCGGCTATGTATTCCCATGCCTGATCCGGCCCCTTCCAGTAAACGACCGCCGATTGCGCCTGTATCGCCGGGGACGGCGCGGCCGCCGTACGCCGAATTGCATTGCAAGACAAACTTCTCGTTTCTCGAAGGGGCTTCGCATCCGGATGAGTTAGTGCTCCAGGCGGCCCAATTGGGATACGCGGCTCTGGCGATCACCGATCGGCATAGCCTGGCCGGCGTGGTTCGCGCTCATGGAGCGGCCAAACAAGTCGGGCTCAAACTGCTGATCGGCGCCGAAATTCATCCGGCCGATGCGGGGGCCGTCGTGCTGTGGGCCACGGATCGGGCGAGCTATGGCCGCTTGTCGCAGTTGATTACCGAGGGTTGCCGCCGAGCGCCGAAGGGCGAATTTCAACTTGCGTTTGACGATTTAGCTGGGCGGGTCGAGGGGCTGCTGGCGGGGGTGGTGCTGCGAGATTGCCGGCCTTGGAATGGAGCGACCACGCCGAAGGGGACTGTCCCCTTTTGTTTCGAGGACTCCACAAAAGGGGACCGTCCTACCGCTTACTTCGTGCGCGGCTCTAATACGCTGCGCGGCTCTAAGCTTCACGCTTCACGCCCCACGCTTCACGCTTCCGACAATCTCCATCGATATCGCGATCTGTTCGGCGATCGCTGTTACGCGCTGGCCGAACTGCACTGTGGGCCGGATGACGAGCGGCTGCTGGATCATTGGCTGCGGCTCACTCGCGAGGCACGGGTTCCCCTCGTGGCGGCGGGCGACGTCCATTATCACGCTCGCAGCCGGCTGGCGCTGGCCGACATGCTGACCGCCACACGACTCCGCTGCACGGTGGCCCAGGCCGGCGAGGCTCTATTTCCCAACGCCGAGCGATATCTGAAGTCGCCGAAGGAAATGCTGGCCCGGTTCGCGGCGGCGCCGGGCGCGGCCGAGCGGAGCCGCGAGATCGCCGATCGATGCACGTTTTCGCTCGACCAATTGCGCTACGAATATCCCGAGGAACTGGCGCCGCCGGGCAAGACGCCGCTCGCTTATCTCGCCAAACTCACTTGGCAAGGCGCGGCGGGGCGTTATCCCGAAGGCGTGCCCGACAAGGTTCGTGGGCTGATCGAGCACGAGCTTGCGCTGATCGGCGAGTTGCGCTACGAAGCTTATTTTCTCACCGTTTATGACTTGATCCGGTTCGCCCGCAGCCGGGATATTCTCTGCCAGGGGCGGGGCTCGGCGGCCAATTCGGCGGTCTGCTTTTGCTTGGGAGTGACCCCCGTCGATCCGTCGCGGATGAGCGTGCTATTCGAGCGGTTTATCAGTCGCGAGCGCGACGAGGCGCCCGACATCGATATCGATTTCGAGCACGAGCGGCGCGAAGAGGTGCTGCAATATCTGTACGAAAAATACGGACGCGAGCGGGCCGGGATCGTGGCCGAGGTCATTACCTATCGCCCTCGTTCGGCGGTCCGCGACGTGGGCAAGGCGCTAGGGTTGTCGCTAGATCGGATCGACGCCCTGTCCAAGAGCATGGACGTGCATCATGAGACTTCGCTGGCCGATCGATGCCGAGGCGTGGGGCTCGATCCCGATTCGTTCATCGGTCGCCGGCTCGTGGGGTTGGTCGGCGAACTCATTGGTTTTCCGCGGCATCTGGGGCAGCACGTCGGCGGCATGGTGATGACCCGGGACCCGCTGGCGGATCTCGTGCCGATCGAAAACGCGGCCATGCCCGACCGCACCGTGATCCAGTGGAACAAAGACGATCTCGATGAACTGGGCATCTTGAAAGTCGATTGCCTGTCGCTCGGCATGCTCACTGCGATTCGCAAATGCTTCGAGCTCATCAAGCTGCACGAGGGGCGCGAGCTATCGATCGCGACCGTGCCGGCGGAAGAGCCCGCGGTATACGACATGATCTGCCGGGCCGAGACGATGGGCGTGTTTCAGATCGAAAGTCGGGCTCAAATGAGCATGCTTCCTCGGCTCAAACCGCGCGAGTTTTACGATCTGGTGATCGAGGTGGCGATCGTTCGTCCGGGCCCGATTCAGGGAGACATGGTGCATCCGTTTTTGCGGCGCCGCAATGGAGAGGAGATACCCGCGTATCCCAACGACGCGATTCGCGAGGTGCTGGAAAAAACATTGGGCGTGCCACTGTTTCAGGAGCAGGCGATGCGGCTGGCGGTGGTCGCGGCGGGGTTCACGCCGGGCGAGGCGGATCAACTGCGCCGGGCGATGGGCGCCTGGCGGAAGACGGGGGTCATCGAGCAGTTCCGGCAGAAACTGCTCGAGGGAATGCTGGCCCGGGGACTGTCGGCCGAGTTCGCGGGTCAGGTGTTTCATCAGATTCGCGGTTTCGGCGAATATGGTTTTCCCGAATCGCATGCCGCAAGCTTCGCGATCCTCGTCTATGTGTCGGCATGGCTTAAGCACAATTATCCAGCGGCGTTTACGGCCTCGCTGATCAATAGTCAGCCGATGGGTTTTTATGCGCCGGCCCAATTGATTCGCGATCTACGCGACCAAGGAGGCGAGGTTCGCGGAGTGGATGTGAACTCGAGCGATTGGGATTGTACGCTGGAACCTTTTGATGCCCTGAGCGACGGATGGCCGGGACTCGAGGCGCTTCGCCCAAGCCCCGGTTGTTCATGGAAAGCCGAAACCACTCGCGGCGCTCCGGGGCTTCCCTTCGGTCCAGTCTCGGCCATCCATCAATCCAGTTTTGACGGACCACGAAAATTGTGTGGCGCCAATACCCTGCGGCTAGGCTTTCGCATGTTGATCGGCCTGCGAGAGGTAGACGCTCGGCGGATTGTCGAGATTCGGCAAGCGGGTAAATTTCGCTCGCTCGACGATTTCGTGGCTCGCGCGCGGCTATCGCAGGCCGTAGTGGCTCGACTGGCGGAGGCAGATGCCTTTGGCTCGTTGCAAATCGGGCGGCGGGCAGCCCTATGGCAATCGCTGGCAGTCGATCGACAGCCGGTAGATCGGCCTTTGTTCGACGATCTGACCTATCCGGAACAATCGGCCGAGTTGCCGCCGCTCTCGGCGCGAGAAGAAGTGCTGGCCGATTATCAAACGGCCGGGCTTTCGCTCAAGGCCCATCCGATTCAGTTTCATCGCGAGCAATTGGCGGCGCTGCAAGTAGTAACCGCCGCGCGACTGGCGACGATCGACGACGGCACGTTCGTCCGCGTGGCGGGATTGGTGCTGGTGCGGCAGCGGCCGGGCACGGCAAAGGGAATTACGTTCGTCACCTTGGAAGACGAAACGGGGGTCGCCAATCTGATTATCCGGCCCGACATCTGGCGGAAATTCTATCGCCCCGCTCGCTCAGCGGCGGCGCTGATCGCTCATGGCCGCTTGCAGAATCAGCAGGGGGTGATTCACGTGCTGACGACCCGGCTGATCGATCTCTCGGCGGAGCTCAAGGGCCTGGCTTCTCAGTCGCGCGATTTTCATTGAAAGCGAGCCGAGACAAGATGCTCGAAAATCGAGTCCCGCGCTGCTTTCGCGGCTAGGACGCGAGTCACCGATGATCGTAGCCGGCCCGTATGAGGCGTCGGCGCAGTCAACGAAACAGACTTCGCACGAATCGCGCCCGACAAAGGCATTGCCGCGACGATCGTCTCGACGTAATGGGTGAGCGCGACGGTTGGAGCATGCAGCGCCCCCGGCGGTTTGTCGATTCCCAACGATTGGACAACGATCGGTTTCAAACCCGGCGATCGATCGACTGGCGTCGCAATGGTGACTAGCGATGAGGTTACTGGAGCGATCGCGGCGGGCAATATTATGCTGGCCAAAGTGGTCCGCCGTGGCCCAACAACAATCTGCCGCACGACGATTGCGGCGATCGGAGCCGAGGCCTGGCCAGCAGCGTTAACGGAGGCAGTCGAAGCATTGGTCGAAGGTTGCGGCGCTACCGAGGCGCTCGGCACAATGGGCACACCGCCGCTCGATCCGCCGCTAATCACAGACGGCACAGCCGCGACCAAAGCATGTGGCCCGGCCGGAGGTGGCGAAGGATCGGTCGCCGGCAGCGATTGAAGGAGTCGCACGCGAACAAGGGCGCCGTCCACGCCGGTGATCGCGCCGCTGCCATCCAAGTCGTAGAACGGCGAGTAGGCTAGGTCCGCCGTCGATTGCAGCAAGTGCATTCGCACGCCGTTGCCATCGATGCCAGTCACCGTGCCCGACTGCGTCGCATTGCCGGGCAGTAAATTGAATCGGAAACCAAAATCTCCTCCGGCGGTCTCATCGCCGGACGGAAACGATCCGCCCGCGGCGCCGGTTGCCGCGTTTGTGAACTCTCCGTCTAGCGCAACGCCCAGCGTGCTGGCCACCGCTGCCGACGGAATCGCGAGCAAATATTTATCGTCCGGCAGCGGCGACGAGAAAATCCACTGAGCGACATGAGTGACGCTGGAGTAGCTGAACGTGGCCCCGCTGAGCGCGGGCGCGTCGGGAAGATCGGGCGAGCCAATGAGCGCCAGTCCGGCTTGCGACGTATCGAGGTTCACTGGCAGCGTAAATAGGACCGAAATCGTTGTGACATTCGTCCACGGAATCGGCTTCAGTTGCGCATTGCCCCCGAGCAATTGATATCCGAGTTGCGGATCGCCAAGACCGCTGGTCGCCAAATAATTATAAAACGACGAACTCCAGTCGCCCCCGCCACTGACGTAAACCCCGGCAACTGCCGGCGCGGCGTTGACTCGCGTGCCGAGAAAATATTCGCCCGTGGTCGAGTTTCCGCCTAGAACATGAATTCGATAAATACCAGAGGCTAGGATCGAAACCCCGAGCGATTGGCTCCGGCCCCCTTCGCCGGTGGCGATAAGTGTTCCGCCAGGATCGTACAACTCGATCTGCGGTGCCAGATTGTTGACCGGCTGGAATATCGCGCCGCCGGGCGTGTAGGCTTGCAAGAACAGCCCGTCGCCGGCCGAAAGATTCAGTGAGTACCAGTCGGTGGTCGACGGGAGAATATCGCCAAGCACCCCCTTGGCGCCACGGATGTCCTGAGCCGTCGCAGAGGCGTGATTCGTGCTGACGCTAAACGCGGCGTCGCGATTGACGATTAGATCGTACGCGGCGTTCGCGCCGCCTGTGACGACGGCATAGTACGTGCCCGGCGAAGTTGCCACGTACGAGCTAAGCAGTTCGTTGACATTCGCTCCGGCGCCGGGACTAATACCGCTGGCGATTACCGTGCCGGTCCCGTCTTCCAAGGCCACATGAACTGCGGCGCCGTTTTGCGATTTGACAGCCAGCGTCGCGCTCTGACCGGCACTCAACGAAAATGCGTAAAAGTCGTTCGTCGCGGTAATTAGATTCCGGCCTATTTCAATACTGCTGCCGCCCACGATCAGCGGACTGGTCGCCGCGACGTTCGATACCAACAACGGATCCGCGCCTGCCGTCCGCGAATTCTTAATACCGACAGTCGGTCCAGCGTCTCCGGCTCGCAGCCGTGAAACATTGTAGTTTTGATAGTTGAAGATGATCGTCCCATCGGGATTCAAAATTGCTTCGAACGTGACCTGACCCGTCTGCGGTCCGCTGGTGAAGCTGACCTGATACCACTCGACGACCAACCGGCCAGAGGATTCAAGTTTGTAGTAGGCTGCCGAATTCGCTGAACCGCCGATTGTCAAGTTGTCCCAAAGCGGAGCGATCACCGCTTGATTCGGGCTGGCGGACAAGTCGCTATTAGTGGACGAATTGCTGCCAAAGTTTCCAAATGTGATGATGCCGTTGCTGCCGACGTTGAGACGACTGTACGTCGTGCCGTAAAACGGAAACGCCAGCGCAAGGTTTCCAGCCGTTGGCGTAAGCGGCGTTCCAAATCCCGTTGTTTGGCCGAAAGAGACGTTTGTTCCAGTCGTCACGATGTCGTCAAATTGATAAGGGACCTGAACCGCGCCATACCCGAAAACATTGGGCAACGCCGCGATCGCTGGTGTGCTGACAACGGCGGCGCGCTGCGAAGAATCGTGAACGACGTCGAAAGCCGCGTCGAGGCTTTGGGCCGTTGCGGGGGTATGATTTCCCGCGCCGACAAGCGATCCGCTCGGGGCAGCGTTTAGCATGGCACGCAGCACAAAATTGCCCGTCGTGCTCGCGGCGCCGCTAACCGTGACTGTATAGACGCCGCTCAGAGCAATCGGCGTCGAAGACAAGACGGCAGATAGTCCGGAGGCTGAGGCGGTGCTTGAAACATTGACGCCTGGCCCCGACAAATCGAGCCGAGCTTGTAAGACTGGGACCGACTGCGCAACCAAAGACAATGACTGCCCGGCCGCCAGCGACAGGGTATACGAGTATGTGTTGCCGGAGAAAAGCAGCGATCCCGCCACCGAGTTCTGGTAAATCAGCGATCCCGCCGGCGATGACTGGATGAGCGCGGGAAAAGCAGTCGCCGCTGAGTTGCCGAGTAATGTTTCGCTGAAGGCCGCGCACGCATTGCCATAAACATCGGTAATTGCCCCGGCCGCGATCGCGACATTCAAAAGCCCGGCACTGGTAATGCCGCTTAGCGTGTACCGGACGGTGTGCGAGTCGACCAGTTCAAACCCAGTTACCGTCCCTTGACTCAACGTCAGATTCGAGACGCTAATCGAAGCTGTCGCGTAAACCTCGTTGAAGTGTAGCGCGATCGACGTGAGCGGTAGATTGACGATAGCGGCGTCGGCCGGGCTCGACTGATCCACGGCCAACACGAGCGTGTCGTAGTGGAACGAACCGTTGTAAGCGACCAAGGGGCTGCCATCCACTTGCCGCTGGATCGCGCCCGCCGCGACGGTCACCGTTTGCAAGCCTTGTGCGGTAACCGGACTGGCGTTGAAATGAAATGAAATCGTGGTCGAACTCGTCAGCGCGAACGAATCGGCTTCGATGCCGTTCACCGTGAGGTCCGAAGCCAATAAGCCCGTGGTCGCATAAGGGCTGCTAAAAGCAATCGCAAAGTCAGTGGGCACATTGGCGACGACTGAGCCGTTGGCGGGGCTGCTGATCGCCAAGGAAAACGGCCCGACCAGATCGTTGACGACCGCCGCCACATGGGGCGACCCGAGACCGGTCACCAAATCGTATCCTGGACCGGCGCTGAAGCCATTGTTGCCGGTGAGGATGTCGTTGAAATCGCTGCTCGGCATGGCGTAGAGTTTCGGCAGCGTCTGCGATGCGCCATCGAGCGAATCGAGTCCGGCGGTGGCCCGGCTCTGATCGGCGATCGCGATCAGGGCGCCCCAAGCCGGCGAGGAGAAACTGGTTCCTCCGACTCTGACCCAAGGATTTGTGTCGCCGAAATCATAGCTGTCGAAGACCGACGCGCCCGTGTTGGGATCGGCGTCGAAAGCGACATCCGGAATGGCGCGATTGGTCGTGCTCTGGGTAACGATTCCGTGCTGATAAGCGGGCTGCGACTCGGCCGTGCTCACGCCGCCTCCGCTGCCGCTCCAGCCGGTTTCCGATTGAACGTTGCCGGCCGTATCGACGGTCAACGTCGTGCCGCCGACTGCCAAGACGCTCGGCGCAGTCGCCGGATAAGTCCCTGGGTGGCCTGAATCGCCGGTCGCCGCGATGAACGTGATACCGCCATGCCCGGTGGGCGTGACAAAGAAACTGTCGTTCGCCGTCTCGCTCGAAGCGGAGCCGAAACCGCTCTCCAAGCTCCCAAAGCTCATCGAGATAACCGAAACTCCCGGCCGTTGGCGGGCCGTGTCGACTCCCTTCGTCAAATCGGCGAAACTCGACGAGTTGCACTCGACGAGCAAAATATTGGCTCCCGGCGCCAAGGCGTGTGCCCACTCGACGTCCAGCGCGATCTCAAGCTCCCAAGAACCACTCATGCTCGGTCCGTTGGGATCGACCGACGGAAAGCTGGTCGTGCTGCCGGTCTGAGACATTTTGACGAACGACGGGGGAGCGAGCAGCCCAAACTGCGTATCGAAGGCTTGCAGATCGGCAAGAATGTTCGGATCGTCGTAAGCGTCGATGATCGCGATCGTCTGGCCGCTGCCGTCGCCGATAATCGTGCTGCCCGGCAAGAACGTTTGGTCGAAGCCGTAGGCGTGGCGGATTTGCACCGGGCTCAGCCCGTACGGCCCCGGTCCGGACAAAGGCGTCGCGGAGCCCGCTGGCGCCACGAGTCGAAACGTGGGCGTCGCCACGCCACTGGCGGAAAGCAATAGTCGGGGCTCAAGCTGTTCGCACGAAAGCCGCCGGCGATTGAACGAAAAAGGCCGCCGTTGCTTGTTTCGCCAGCGGTTCAAACCGAAACTCGATCGCTCAATAGCCTTGAAATGCCACGAGTCATCGTTCGATGGATTCATAGAGCGAGAGACCGGCGAGGCAACGCATCGACAGCGGGACACATGCCCTCCAGGCTGCGGAAACTCGCAGAACTGGACGGTCAACCGAAAACAGGTAACCCAAAAATGGGGTCATCCCGTGGCTAAACCCGTAGACGAGCAGGAAAAACGGGCCGCGAAGCCGATCCTCGGCATTACTAGAGCCTAGTTTGTCCCGACAAAAGCGTCAAGCAAATGGCGCTCGATGGCCGCGATAAGAGTCGCTGTTATCGCCGGTCCATCGATCGCTCGGCCACCGCTTTGCCGGATTGCTGCGAAAGCTGCTCGCGCATGGCAACGAGATTGGTCTCGATCGTCTGCCGCCGCTGATCGATGCGATCGGCCTCCGCAGCGCGGCCCATGCCACGCAGCGCGACGGCGTACGGCTCGAGCACCTCGGCGATCGCAGGATGTGTCGGGATTTTTCCCTTTTCACGGATGGCCAGCACTTTGGCCAAGAGCGGCTCGGCGGCCCGGTAGTCTTTCTTGGCGACATAGAGTTCGCCAAGATATTGCATCGCGTAGCTGGCCATCGGACTGTCGTCGCCAAAGGCATCCTTCTCTGCGATCCCGGCCCCTTTCAGAATCGATTCGGCCTGATCGAGTTGACCGGTCTTGATGTAGATTCGCGCCAAGCGGCAGCGGCAGCCGATCAAAAGCGGCGTCTCGCCGAACGCCTCTTGCATGACTTGCATCGCCTTGAGCTGGTATCGCTCGGCGTCGGAGTAATTCTTGGAGCGGAAATAGGCGCCGGCCAAATGTTGCAAGCACTCGGCTTCGATCGCCTTGCCTTGGGGGCCGAGCGGCTGGGCCGATTCCATAGCCTGCTGAATCGTTTCGATCGACTTGCGATACTCGCCCGCCTCTTTGTAGACCACACCCATCGTCATCAGGGCATAGGCATACGAGACATCGTCCTCGCCGGTCGATGCGAACAAGTCGCACGCTTGCCGCAGCGCGACTGTCGCCTCGACCAAGTCGCCGTGGCTGATGTACATGCCGCTCATCGACAACAGACCGCGGGCATACAGGGGCGACCTGGGGCCGTTGGTTTTCTCGATCGTAACCAAGCCTAGTCGAAATGCTTGCTCGGCGAGATTGTAGTCGCTTTGCAACATGAACTTGTCGGCCATGAACAGCATCAGCTTGCCGTATTCGACGGTCTGTTGGCCACCCAAGTTGCGATAGATCGTCGCCGCCTTCTGCGCAGCGACGAGCGCTTCGTGGGTGTGGCCCTGAGGCGCCTCGGTCTCGGCGGTCAGTTCCAGCTTCGTCGCTGCGGCCAACTGTTGACGTTGAGCCGGGCTGAGCGAGGCCATCCAGCGGTTTTCGAGGCCGCGATTGCGGGCCGCTTGAGCGTGACTGCTCTTTTCGCCATAAAGCTCCGTCTGCACGGCGAGAAGCTGCCCGATAGTCTGTTCGGCGCCGGCGAAATCTTCTCGATCCTGCTGCGCCTTGGCTTGTTTGGAAAGTTCCGTGACCTTGTTCTCCAGAGCGGCTCTTGCTCGCTGCTGAGCCCATGCGTTGTTGGCGGCGGCGGCCTCTGGCGTCAGCTTCGGTTGGCCCGTTTCATAGATGAATTTTGGCGCATCGGCTTGAGTGTTGCCGCTGGGGTCCGCCGCATTGCTGGCTACACTCGCCGGACTGGAGAAAGGCGCCGGCTTGTCAGCAGTTGGCTTGGTCTCAGTCGGGCCGCTTTGTTTGGAGCATCCCGCGGCGCCGATAGCCATCGGCAGCAGCACGATGACCGCTTTGCGCAAATAGACTCCAAGGTTCCGCGACCCCATTCTTTCCTCCTTGTAAAACGGGCAGCCCAGGCAAACGGCGAGGGCGGATTATGACGAGCCCCTGAGAAATCGCCCAGACCGATTTCGGGCAACAAACACGCCATACGGCAAATACAAATACATAACCGCGGCATCCTGCCGCGGAGTCTAGCCGATGCGGCTAGCCAAGATATTAACGGAATGAGAACCGACGGGCCGGCACATGACTCTGCGCCAGGATGCCGCGGCTAGGTAACGGCGCCTACGCCAAACTGCTCATTTGCCGCAGTTTGCGAACCGAAGCGACGACCGTTTCGACCGCAAAGTCGATCTCTTCTTCGGTATTGAACCGTCCGAGGCCGAACCGCAAGCTGGATCGCACCAAGTCATCATCGATCCCTAACGCCCGCAGGACGTGACTCGGCTCAGGATTGGCCGAAGTGCATGCGCTGCCGGAACTCACGGCCAGATCTTTCATGCTTAGCAACAGCGCCTCGCCGTCGACGTAGGCAAACGACAGATTCAAATTGCCCGGTAGTCGAAGATTAGGCAAGTCGAGCGCGGGGCCATTGAGCGACACGTCGGACAAACGCTCAGTCAGTCCGCTGTAGAGTCGTTGCCGGAGCCGAACTAGCCGCTCGGTTTCGGTTTTCATTTCAGCCATCGCGATTTCCACGGCCTTCGCAAAGCCGACAATGCCCGGCACATTCAACGTCCCACTGCGCAGGCCATGCTCCTGACCGCCGCCGTCGATTTGCGATTCCAATCGCACCGCCGGGCGGTGTCGCCGCACGTAGATCGCTCCAATGCCCTTGGGACCATAAATCTTATGCGCCGAAAAACTCATCAGGTCGATGGCCAACTCTTGCACGTTGACAGGAATCTTGCCCACGGCCTGCGTCGCGTCGCAGTGCAGCGGAACGCCTCGGGCGCGACAGACGGCCGCAATTTCCGCGATCGGATGAATCGCGCCGATCTCGTTATTGGCCAGCATGATTGACACGAGCGCCGTATCGTCGCGGAGCGCGTTCGTGATTTGTTCGGGATAAACGAGACCCGAGCGCGGGCTGCCGGCCAGCTCGACGGGCAATAGCGTAACCTCCGCTCCGCGCCGTCCGACGTGCGCGAGCGGGTCGAGCACCGCATGGTGTTCCGTTATGGCGCTGAGAAAATGATTGCCGCGCCGTTTCGACCGATCCGCCACGCCGCGAATCGCTAGATTGTTGCTCTCCGTGGCGCCGCTGGTGAATACGATCTCGCGAGCGCTCGCGCCGATTGCGGCGGCGATCGTTTCGCGCGCTTCGTCCACGGCCGCCTTGGCTTCCCAGCCGAACGAGTGACTCGTGCTGCCCGCATTTCCATATATCTCGCTCAAATACGGCAACATCGCCGCAAGCGCCCGCGGATCGACGCGGGTCGTAGCGTGGTTGTCCATATAAACGGGAAGCAGGGGCATCGTGGACCGTGGACCGTGAAGCGTGAGGGTCAGTCGAGTAGGAGGTTGGCCGTTTCGGTGGTGGATCGGTCGTCGTTGTCCCAGAGGGATGCTAATAATTGCTTCACTCGTCGGTCGGATGTTATGAGAAAATGCCGGCCGACAATCAATTCGCGGCGCCGATGCGCTTCATTTTCAGCCGAATCATGATCCGCGTGCGTCGCCGGCACGACAGGATCTTTTTTGACCGAGGAAGAATGTTCTGACTTCGGGTCATCGTGATTTGTGTCGTGTGAGCCGTGGCTGCTGTTACCGTGGCCGACGCCGGCTTGGCCGCCGATGGCTCGGTCAAGTCGGCGTAGTACGCATGCACTGGCATACATTTCAATGGCCGCTTCGCCGATCCGGCCGAGTTGATATTCTTGATCGACGATCGCCTCGCGATGGATTCGCAGCAATCGTTCCCCATGACTCCGGAATTCCGCCGTTAGCCGCCCCAGCCGCGCCGCGTCGGGCTCAAGTTCCGCATGGGAAACAATTACTTCCGGCATGCGGAACATCGATTCCACTCGACGCCCAACAAAATCGCTAAGCCGCCCGAAATTGCGGATCGGATTTTTTGCCGCATCCAGGATACGTTTCAGCTCGAGTCCCACGTCGCGCATCCCGACCAGCGCGACGAACGCGCGCAGCACGTCGTTGGCGCCTTCGCCGATCATATTGATTCGCCCATCCCGCATCATTCGCTCGAAAGGTTCGTCGGTGAAATAGGCTTTGCCGCCGAAGATCTGAATCGTGTCGTTAATAATCCGCCATAGCACGTCGGTGGCGAAGACCTTCAGCATCGCCGTTTCGAGCATGTAATTGTCGTGGCCCGAGTCGATCAATTGGGCGGTCAGATAGGTGGCCGCTTCGATCGCGTAGGCGCCGGCGTTCATGTGGGCCAGCTTCTCTTTCACAAGCTCGAATGATCCCAGTGTCTGGCCGAACTGCACGCGCGTCGCGGCATGCCGGGCCGCTCGCTCGATGCAATACTTGGCGGCGCCCGTGCATGTGGCGCCGAACGTCGTCCGACCGAAATCGAGCACGGTCAGCGCGATCTTCAGACCCTTGCCCAATTGTCCGAGGACATTTTCGCGCGGCACGAACATATCGTGGAAAGCCAATCGGCTCGTGGCCGTGCCGCGCACGCCGCACTTGGGCATCCGCTTCTCGACCACCTCGAAGCCCGGCATGTCGGGCGTCACGATAAACGCGGTAATCTTGGTCTCTTTGCTACCCGCCACCGGCGTGCGAGCCATCACGGTCAGCACATCGGCGATTCCGCCGTTGGTGATCCAGCGCTTCTCGCCATTCAACAGGTAGCCTTTGCCATCGGCGGTGGGCGTCGCCGTCGTTTGCACATTGCCTGCATCGCTACCGGCCTCGGGTTCGGTAAGGGCGAAGGCGCTAATCCACAGGCCGCTCGCCAAATTCGGGAGCCACTTAGCTTGCTGCTCGGGCGTGCCAAACAGCACGACCGCCCGAGGGCCGATCGAATGATGGGCATTTACGAACAGCGCCGTGCTCGCGCAGTGCCCGCCTAAGACTTCGAGCAACCGGCAGTATTGCGTTTGGCTGAGGCCAAGCCCGCCGACGGCCGTTGGCAGGCACGCACCCAGCATTCCGAGCCGTCCGAGACCTTCGACGACGCTTTGCGGAATCAAAGCGTCGCGATCGATGGCGACCGGATCGATCGACGACAGGCAAAACTGCCGCAGTTCTTCCACGCGGTCGTCGGTAGCGGCGTCATTGGAAAAATCCGGATACGCCGGCAGCTTGTCGTTGAGATACCGGCCAAAAAATAATCCCTTGGCAAACCCGACATCGGTCGGTCGATCCGCCAATAGCTCCTCGGCCTCGGCGATTTGCTTCTCGCGCTGGCTGACGGTCATTGCGATAATCCCTTGCGATTTAAGAAACCCTCGGCCAGTGGCGCCCACGATTCATTATATCGCTTGGTCGGTTGTTGTTTCGGCAAGGCGATAATTTACGCGACCGCTACTTTTTGGACTCGACGTTGACAATGCGGCCGTCCTCCATCGTGGCAATGCGATCACCGAAAGAAAAAATGCGATTATCGTGCGTGACGATCACCACCGCCCGCGTCGGCGATACGGCCACTTCGTGCATCAACTCCAGTATCTTGTGCCCGTTTTCGGCATCGAGGGCCGCAGTCGGTTCGTCGCAGACCAAGAACCTCGGCTCGTGAATCAGCGCCCGAGCGATAGCCACCCGCTGCTGCTCGCCGCCGGACAACTGCGAGGGCAACGAATTCATTCGGTTCGCGAGCCCGACTTTGGGCAGCAGCGTGAGGGCTTTGGCCACGGCCGCATTCCGAGAGACTCCGCCGATCATCAGCGGCACGGCGACATTTTCCGCGGCCGTCAGGGCGGGGAGCAGATTGTACTGCTGAAACACGAACCCGATATTTTTACCCCGGAACGCGACTTTGCGGCCGCCCGACAGTCGCGGCACATCGACGCCCAACACATGCACTTCGCCACGAGTCGGATCCAAGATGCCGGCGATGACCGATAGCAATGTCGTCTTTCCGCAGCCGCTCGGTCCGACCAGCAGCGTCATCTCGCCGAACGGCACGTCGAGATCGACGCCGCGCAGCGCGGTGACCAGCGTATGACCGCCGCCAAATTCCTTAACGACGCCGCGACAACTGACGGCCGCTTGCGCGGCGTCAATTTTCGTTCGATCGAGTGTAGCTGGGGCAGGCGTCATATAACGAGCGGTTATTTGAAGACGATCGCCGGTTCGACCACCAGCACCTTGCGTATGCTCAACAAGCTCGACAGAAAAATCATCACGAGCACCGCTCCGCCGGTGACGAGCAAAATCCACCAGGGCATGTAGAACGCCAGCTTCGACGCGCTTTTGGTCATCGCCCCGAATGTCGCCGCGGCGCCGATGCCCAGGCAATACCCAATCACGCCGACCTGCAACGCCTGGAACAGCACCATGCCGACGATCCGCGGGTTGCTCGTCCCCATCGCCTTGAGGGCGCCGAACTGTTTGATATTCTCCACAGTGAACAGATAAAATGTCTGGCCGGCGATCGCAGTCCCCACAATGAAACCGAGCATCACCGTGATCCCAAAGTTAACCGGAATGCCCGTGTTGTTCATGTAGTACATGATCGTCTTCCACATGAACTGCTCGCGGGTCAGCGCCAACAGGCCGGTCTGCTTCGTAATCGCCTGACACGCGAATTCCGCCGGCACGCCGGGCTTCCCCTGCGCCAACACGAACGACATGACCTTGCGTTCCATCGGGGCGTACAACGTCGCGAGACTGTACCGCGCGTAGACGATCGGGAACGTTTGGAACGTCCGCGACGCTTTGCAGACGCCCACGATCACGCCCCGGCGGTCGTTCATCTCGAACACTTGACCGATTTTAATCGGCTGCTGGGGCCATAATTGATGGTAGCCGTTTTCATCCACGATCAACGCATCGGGCTGAAACAGGTCTTCGAGCTTGCCGGCGACCATCTCGGTCGGCGCGCCGACCAGCGTGCCGTCGTCGAGGCCCAGCATGATGACCTGCTGAAAATTGCCATTTTCCAACCGCGCTCGGGCTAGGCCTTTGTAGAATCTCACGGCCCAATCCACGGCCGACACGCCACGAACTCGATACAGGTCGTCCTCCGACAAGGGCTTGATGTCGTCGATGAATTGCACGTTGCGATCCATGACCCAAATGTCGGCGCCTTTGACATCCTGAATCTGGCTGGTCGTGAGCAGCATCAAACCGCAGAAGATCGACCCCTGTTGCGCGATGAGCAGCGACGCGAAGGCGATCCCCAGCACGATGCCCAGGTATTTGCCCCGATTGCCGATCAGCATTTTCCAGGCGATCCAGATCATGCGTGAGCGCCGCTGGCTAGGGCCGCCAAGCTAAAATCGGCAATATGCCGAGCCAGCCGACCGCCGGTGTATGTTTCCATTTCCTTCGCACCGACAAGCGCCAAGATGACGGGCCGCGCGAGCCGATGATAAAGAATCTGCCCCATCACGCTGAACGCCGCCAAACGCAAATCGACCGGCGTCGTATCCGACGGCATCAGGTGGCTCAGGATCTCGGTGAGCAGGAGAAAATGCGGGCGAATGAAATCGCGGACAAGCTCGCCGCAGGCCTCGGTCGGCTCGGACATTTCGCGCATCGTCAATTGCAGATGCCAAATCGGGCCAGGATAGTCGACCATGCGCGCGATCATCGTCTCGATGAACTCTCGAAGGCGTGTCTCCGGCGGTGTGCTCGCGGTCCAAGGAGGCAGCGGAACTTCTTCGCCCCGAGCGACGCAGGCCTGCTTCACGCTCTCGATGTATAGCCGCCGCTTGTCGCCAAAATAGTAGTTGACCGCCGCGAGATTGGCCTCCGCCAATTGGCAAATCTCGCGCACCGTGGCCGCTTCATAGCCCTTCTCGCCAAAAATCTGGCCGGCTACATCAATTAACCGTGATTTTGTTTCCATGAATCAGCCGCCAAGATCCACCTCGCGGTTTGCGGATGAACGATCGTTTCAAACGCTTGTATGAATCATCATAGGAATGCTCTCCTATCAGGGCAAGACGGCTGGTGGTTCTCCTTTGAATAGGGCGCAGTGCGCGAAATAGCCCTCCATAGCGATCCGTCTGCTGAAATAGAGTCTTCGCGATTTCGGCCACGGGCTTGGCAACGTATTACGCGCTTCCTGCAATAATCCACCGCGATGGCTTTAAATAGGGTGCGCACGTTTCATTCACCGATAAATGCCGCTCTCAGCGGCCGCGATATCGGCGGCTGGCTTCTTCCAGCGTCTTGCGTTCATCGTCGGTGAGGCTCGATTCGCCTTCGCGCGTGATCTTCGCCAGAATTTGATCGACGCGCTGTTGCAGGCCCGGCTGCTCGCCGGGCGAGTCGTTGTCGCGATACACGCGCATCTTCGGCCGCGTAAGGTTCTTGAACCAATTGCCCGACGGCAGCAGCGACGCGAGGCTCCAGTGGTAGCGGTAATAGATGTAGCCAAACGCCGCGCCGGCTAGATGAGCCGTGTAGGCGACGTTGTCCGTATGCTGAATGGCGCCGGTGACATTCATAAAAACGTAGAAAATCCCCAGCACCCAGGCGGGCACCGGCAAAACGAAATAGATCAAAAACGTGCGATGGGGGTAATGAAAAATATAGATCGTCATCACCCCGGTGATCGCCCCCGAGGCGCCAACGAGGCCCCGCAAGTCCGCGGCGACATTTCGCATGTGCAAAAATCGTTCGACCGCAATCCAGCCGAGACCCGACAGGACGATCAAGCTCAAATACAGCCGATAAAACTCTTTTTTGCCGTAGATGTTCTCGACATCGCGCCCGAAAAGCCACAGCGCGAACATATTGAACAGGATATGCATCGAATTGTTTTCATCGTGTGCAAAGCCATAGGTCAACAGCGTGTAGATTTTCCAGGGCTGGGCTAACAGTCCCGGCTCGAGGGCCAAATGATTGTTGAGCCAATGCCCGATCGGTCGTCCCCAGGCGTCGAATTGCTCGGGGCTGAGGAAAACATTAACGACCCAGACGATTACGTTGACGACGATCAGCGTCGTGACTGCCGACCAACTGTCGATTCCACCGCTCCGCCGTGGCTCCTCGCGATAATAATTGCGGTCGTAGATGCCCATGTCTGGAATTTGGCTTTCCTGGATGTTTTTCTCGGACGAAAGGCCGTCGTCGCGCTCGATGTTATCGAGCAGTTCCTGCGGGCCTTGCAGTCATATCCTACCGACCCGCATCCGGTTGGGGAATGTTGAATGCCGTTCAAGGCTTGGCGCCCAGCGTTGCCGTCTGTCGCCCATACGTTTAGAGTAGTCGGAAGACGGGAGTCGGGAGACGGGAGTAAGGCAAGCACGGCCGTCAGCGTCATTCTGCCCACTGGCGGATTCCTCGTTCCTCGTTGCCTCGTCCCCCAGTCCCTCGTCCCCCAGTCTCTAGCCCCCCAGCCCCTAGCCCCTCCTCCGCCCCATGAATCGCCTCACCTTTCACGGCGCCGCCGAAACCGTCACCGGCTCGAAATATCTGCTCGAAGCCGGCGACACGAAAGTCCTCATCGACTGCGGTCTGTTCCAAGGGCTGAAGGAATTGCGCGAGCGGAATTGGGCGCCGCTGCCGTTTGCTCCCTCAAGCGTCGACGCGGTCGTGCTCACGCACGCCCATGTGGATCACGTCGGTTATCTGCCGCGATTCGTGCGCGACGGCTATTGCAAGCCCGTCTATTGCACGCCGGCTACCGTCGAATTGGCCCGGCTAATTCTGCAAGACTGCGCCAAGAACCAAGAGGACGATACGGACTACGCGAACCAAAAGGGCTTTTCCAAGCATACGCCCGCGCTGCCGCTGTACGACGCCAAGGACGTGGATCATGCGCTGATGCTGCTGAAGCCCGTGCCGTACAACGTCTGGTTCAATCCGGCGGGAACGGTTTGGACGCGCTACCACGAAGACGGCCATCTGCTGGGCGCGGCGATGATCGAAACGGAAATTCGGGCCGCCACGCCGCCGCAGCGAATCCTATTTTCCGGCGACGTCGGTCGTTACCATGCGCCGCTGTATCACGACCCGACGCCACCGCCGGCCTGCGACTATTTGATTTGCGAAAGCACCTACGGCGATCGCGATCATCCGCCGGGCAGTGTCCTCGATCAGCTTTGCGAAGTGATGCTCGCGGCGATCGCTCGGGGAGGCGTGATGCTCGTCGCCGCGTTTGCCGTTGGCCGGTCGCAGCAGTTGATCTATTTGCTGAACGAGTTGATTGCGCAACAGCGGCTGCCGGAACTGCCGATTTATCTCGACAGTCCGATGGCCGTCAATGCCACGAACATCTACGCCACGCACGCATCAGAGCATGAGATCGCGATCGACGAATTGACTGGCCCGCACGGCGCCCTCGATGGCCGCAACGTGCATTTGACTCGCACCGTCACCGAGTCGAAGCAGATTAACCAAGTCGTCGGTCCAGCGGTGATTATCTCATCGGCCGGCATGCTCACCGGCGGCCGTATTTTACATCACGTGCAACAGCGGGCCGGCGATTCGCGAAACACGATCATGCTCGGCGGTTTCATGGCCGAGGGCACTCGCGGCCGGGATTTGGCCGATGGAGCAACCACGCTAAAAATGTTCGGCCGCGACGTGCCGATTCGCGCGGCCGTCGTTCAGATCCCCGCGCTTAGCGGCCACGCCGACCGCAGCGAACTGTTGCGTTGGCTCGCGCCGCTTCCGCCGCCACGACAGACCTACTTGACGCACGGCGAACTTCCCTCGGCCACGGCGTTGGCCGCGGAGCTCACGAAGACTCGCGGCTGGAAGACGCTTGTCCCGCACATGGGACAAACCGTGGAGCTCGTGTGAATCGGCAACCTATCGAACGGTCCACTTGACGGTAGAAAGCGTACCTGAAACCACAACTCGGTTGAGACCGCGGACGTCGATCGCCGCGCGAATTTGTCGACCGCCGCCGGCGATCCAATTAGCATATCGCCAACCACTCGCTTCCAGGGGATTTGCGACATGCCACTTGCAGACGAACTCCAAAACTAAGGGCGCTTCATCTATCGGGTGGGATCACCGATGACGAATATTCCCAGGCGAAGACAAACTTGCTAGCTGGCGACTCATTTCAAGCCGGTTCCTCGTCCTCGCCCACCCAGCCGGTAAGCGCGATTGACGTTGATGCCGAGACGCGACGTTGGGCGATGCTTTTGCACCTCTCGGTTCTGGCGGGGCATGTGCACGCTTGGTTCGTGAAAATCATTCGGTGCAGCGGTGGCTCGCTGTACACCGGGATCAGTACCGACGTGAACCGCCGCTGCGACGACCATCCCCGGCGGTTCGCGTTCGCCAATGAATAGCTGGTGGTAAACAGAGCGATGATGCACGCGATCGATGCCATCATCTCTGAGCTAGCCGACCGCGGGTGCGCCATTGGCGACATCGCCTACCGTGACGGCGGCGACTATGGCGGGCCGATCGCGTATAAGCAGTCTTCGCCACGGATATACAATCGGTTGCCGTCAGCGACCGGATTGGCGACGAACCGCTCATGTCGTTCAGACCAGTGGCCAAGCATCGTGATGCTTTCGATCTTGTTTTTTGCCAGTTGTCGATAGGTTCGGCCGGGATCAATGACGAGCGTCGCGCCGCTGTTGCCGAGGATGTAAATGTGCTTGCCGGCGAGGATCGGACTCGCCCCGACCCCGCGCGCCGCCCCTTCGTTGTGATCTTGAAATACGTCCAAATCCAGCATCTTCTGATAGATGGTCTTTCCATCGGCGATGTCGATTACTGTCAGCACGCCGGCATTATTTACCATATAAGCCAGTCCCTCATGGACGAGCGGGGATGAGAGATGCCAGGGCAGATAGTGCTTGGGAAACGACGAAAGATCGATCGAGATGGTCCGAGTCGACAGTTTAAGCGGATCGACAAGCCGATTGGGAAGTTCGCGGATGGTTAGGTCGGCATTGCCATGAGTCACGTGAAAAACAGTCCGGCCATCGACTACCGGTGTAGGAACGGCTTGGTTATCGCTGTCCGCTTGCCAGAGTATTTTTCCGTCGGACACACGGACGATCGTGCCGTTGCCCAACAGAATGATCTCGGTGTCGCCGATTCGCGCCGCGACTAAAGAGCCGTGAATGAAATTGCCGGGGTTCAATCCGTCGGCGCTCACGATTGGGGTCTCCCAAGCCACTTTCCCATCGGCGCAATCCATCGCGATTAAGTCGCGCATGAAGACGATAAATTTTCCGCCGGCCAATATCGGCGAGGACGAGAAGCCGTGTTCGATGGCTAACCGCTGATCGACGTGGATCCATTTCCGCTCGCCGTCGAGCGAAAAGCACGCGCTCACGCCGTCGCCGAACCACGTGTAAATGAAATGTCCGTCCGTCACCGGAGTAAATCCGGAGAAACCCACATCGGGAACGGCCTGGTTGGCGTATTTTGCTTTGTCGATCTGTTTCATTGCCTTGCGGAGGCCCGCTTCTAGCTTGCCTCGTTCTTCGAGCTGCTGCGCCGACGCCGTACCCGAGACAAACACTGCGTTGACAGCGTCGATTTTAGTCGCCAGGGCTTGAGCGTCGAAGTATTCCGGACTCTTTTTCTCCTCGTCCGTGGCTGCCTCGAAATAGCTGGCTCGGCGGATCCATAGCACGCGACCGGACCTCTCTTCGACGCAGATTAAATCGTGCGGCTCGCTGAGAAGATATATTTTATCGCCTACGATCACTGGCGCTCCCGCTCCCATTCCACCTCCGTAAAAGGCCGGCGCAACGCCCGGCAGAGACGCCCGCCACGCAATGCCGCTCTGTTCGTATTTACATTCGCCTTGTCCTTGAATCACCGGGACGGCATACCAATCCTTCTCGCCGGGCGAAACTCTCAGCAGCAGCCGATTCCAGCCTTTGACCAAGTCGAAGAGCACGCGTTTTCCCATGGCCGCCGGCGGCTTGCCATTGATCCAAAGGCGCGCGTGACCGACCGTCGTCAGGTTGAGACGGAATTTCCCCCCCGTCGGTGAATAGACATTTGTGAAGGCAAAGGCAACGAGATGTTCATCTTCTGGCTTCTCGACCAGTCGCGTGAAATCCAGATAGGCCGAGTCAAGCGTTACCTTTCGCCATCGCTGCGCCCCGGCCGTTTGTCCCACGGTCGGCGCCAGGGCGCCCTCGTCGGGAAGCGCGCTACGTTCACTTCCCTCTCCCTGCGCCAAGGGAAGTGGACCAAGGATAAGCCAGTCTCGAATCACGCCGTCCGCCATTGAGGCGCCGGCATCGGCGGCCGAGGGAATCTCAGCCGAAAACCGCAGTGGCTTGACGGCCGAGCTTGTTCTCGACCACGTCGTCGGTGGCGTTGCGCTTGGATACTTTCCCGTCCCGTCGCCTCGCCAACCGAGCCCAGGATCGGCCGCCAGCGAAGTTAGCGGGCCGAGAATTAAGAAGCCTGCCAGGGCATGCCAAGTCCAGCGGCGAGTCGGCTCATTCATTGCTTCACGATTCTTCCTGGAATCCAACGTTCGAGGTTTGGCTCACCACTCGAGAACGGCACGCCTTTCGGTCTTAGAGAAAGGGACAGTCCCAGGCCGTTTTTAAGGAATTCTAAATCAACAGATTCGCCAAGGCCATTTGGCCTGCCGTGATCACGCGACGGATGAGAGAGCGAGCCACGTGATTGAACACTCCACTCAGGCATCTTCAGGGCGGCGCAAGAGGGTGTCAAGTTATTGCGGCCATACAAACATCGCCGCCGGCTTACGAGACTTCAGCTGGAACCTCTCCCGCTGGGCGCCGGGTCGCTGGTGCGCGCGAAATACGGGGATTTGTAGCGACCGAAACGTGTTTTAGCCGAGAGTGTGCTGGCGTTGCTGGCGTGTGTGTTTGTTGTGACCCAAAAAAAAACTGCGCCTGGTTCTGCGGATTCGGTGTAATGCAAGCCGAACTCGAGCCGCGACGATGGGCGGCGGCAACCGTGGTCGTGACGCTTTGGAGCGGCTTGAAACTTGGATTCCGACACGATTTGCCCAAAAAACGTACACAATTTTCCGCGAAGCTAGCGAAGTCCCGAATAATCAACGCTATCCCGGCTGCATTTTCACATTTTCCCCGGAAAACGCGCGCACCAGCGAGACGGCGCCGGTCAACATGCCGCAACTCGATGTTATTCACCTCTTGCGGATGGCGCCCCGTTTCCCACGCAAATTCCAGAAGCTCGCCGAATGGGTCTGCGGCGAATTAGTGATCGCGTATCGTCTCCCATGCCTTCGGATCGACGATTTGCTCGCGCCGCGTTGGCTGGCGATATCCCGTGGTTTTTACGCCATAAAGCCGTCCGCGGCCATCAGATCGCGGCCCCATTGAAGCTGTCTCTCGCGCGCTGCCTTCGCGGCGACCATTTCCTCTCCGCGATCATCGCACCGCGGTCGGCTTTTCAAGTTGCGCGACAGCACGGTCGCGACTCCTTACACCGTTCGTCCAAGTAGGGACAATTCAGTCGGCGCCACGGTCGGCGGAAGATTGCTTTGACACTGGCCGGCGGCGAGACGACGAACGGCGCGGCGAACAAGTTCGGCCTTTCGCCGGGCAGGATCTCGCTGCTTCGCCAATGGCTTAAAGAAAGTGGGAAGGCTTTCAGGGTGAGGTGGTGGCGACCGATCAGCCTCGGCTCAAGGTCGCATGATGAATGAGCAGCAGCCAAACTCGCCACGGACTCGGCCGTGGCGGGCCAGCGGATGAAGAAACTGAATCGCCTGGTGGCTTCGACGCTCAAGTCGCTCCAAGAGCTGCAAGCCGCCGGCTGAACGGAATTTGCCGCGGCCGCGGTCGATGTGACCGAAGAATATTAGAAAGGCAAAAACGCCGAACTATGGTTGGTTCAAAAAACGGAAGGAGATCCCCTCCCGAATCGTCGGGCGACCGATCATCTGCAAACTACTCGGGTCGCAAGAGTTGAACCTATTCTGACGAGACGGCCTGAATTATTTGCCTCGCGGCAGTTTCGCGATGATCGTTTTCACGATTGAAGTGCTGATAGCGGTATAACCCAAGCCCTTGGCCATCTTAGCAATTTCGCTCGGATTCTTGGCGGGGTATTCCTTAACCAATTGCGCTATCGCTGCAGGCGTGCTTGTGAGCTTCTTCATCGCCGCATTGTCGTCGTCGGACTCAATCTGTCAATCCGGCTTGGGTTCTGAGAGTTGCTTGGTCTGGTCCGACACACCTCGGGCGAGCCGACCGACGCGCTCAAGGTGGTCCGCCGTCAATCCGAAGCTCCGGTTCGGCGGCCAGTCTTGGTCGCGACGGATCGCGCGGCGGGGGTTGGAATCCCGCCTCCGTCCCACCGGCAGGCCAAGGAAGTCGCCGGTCAGTAGAGTGCCCCTTTTTACTGCTCGCCTTTGAACCCCTCACCTCGCCTACACCGCCAGGGCCGCGCGTAGCAACGCCAACCAGCAGACGCCGTGCAGTGGATCAGGGATACAATCCTCGTCATGCGCCGCTATGCCGCGGCTATGTAGCGATCGGGCTTGCGGCATGGGAGCGACGGTTCTATACTCCCTCGCCCGGCGCAAAAGCGCCCATTTCCCGCGACTTCGCTCAGCAAGGAGGCTGACGGATGTTTGCCTCGTCCAAGGTGGTTTTAATCGTTTTAGCGGCGAGCACGACGCTCGCTTGTTTGGCCCTCGCGCAAGCGCCGGGACCGTTGACGCCTGGTCCCGCCAACACAACGGCGCCGGCGGCGCCAACCGATGGTAGCGGCTCACGGTGGCGGCCCCCGGCCGATACGAGCGCCGCCGGCCCGATGACTCGCGTCGGTCCCGCGGCAGTCGCAGTGCCTGCAGGGGCGGCGCCGCTTCGGGTCGCCTCGATTCCCCACGCTCCGATCGCCAAGGTCACCAGTGGCACGGGCACGCTGCCCAACGATCGCGGCCAGGTGTGGCGCGAGTATGACATCACTCCCTACACGCTTCGCGTCACATCCACCAATCGGCCCGAGCAGGCGATCGTCGATTGGATCCTCCGCGAGACCGGCTACGAGGCTTGGCACTCCGATCCCGTCGGCCTATTAAGCGCCGATCATCGCACGCTGCGGGTCTATCACACGCCCGAAATGCAGGCCGTGGTCGGCGAGATGGTCGATCGTTTCGTGAATAGCGAGGCCGAGACCCAGGCGTTCGGCCTGCGGATTTGCAGTATCGGCAATCCCAGTTGGCGAGCGAAAGCCCAACGGATTCTCCGTCCGGTCGATGTCAAGTCGCAAGGCATTCAGGCTTGGATGCTAGCCAAGGAAGACGCGGCCCTGCTGTCGGCCGACATGCGGAAGCGGAGCGATTTTCGCGAGTACAATTCGCCATACCTGCTCGTGAACAACGGTCAATCGACAGTCGTGCCAGCGCTTCAGGCTCGCAATTACACGAGCGCCGTTATCCTACATCCCGAACAAGTGCATCCGGGTTTCGCGCCGCAGATTTCGCAATTCCAAGAGGGCTTCTCGCTCGAATTTAGCCCTCTGTTGGCGATCGACGGCAAGTCGATCGACGCGATGTTCAAATGCACGCTCGATCAAGTGGAGCGGTTCGTTCCGGTGACGATCGATGTGCCCACCACCATCTCGCCCCGGCAGCACACCGATATCGAAGTGCCCCAGTGGGTCAGCTACCGATTGCACGAGCGATTCCACTGGCCCACCGATCAAGTGCTGCTCATCAGTTTCGGCGTGGTGGCGACGCCGGTCAGCGTGGAACCGGCCGTTAAAATCCCGTTGATGAGCACGCCGTCGCGGGCGGAGCTCTTGGTGTTCGCCGAATGTCGCGGCGCTAACGGCAAGGCGCCGATCGTGCCGCCGCGCACGGGGCAACGCGATTCGCAGGCGTACCGCGGGCGGTATTAGGAGCGTGGCGAGTGACGGGTGGCGGGTGACGACGCGCCGCATCAATGCGGCGGCTAATTCCCATCGCCTCGATTCGCTAGCTCCTTGCCTTCCCGCCACCCGCCACGCCTCAGGCCCTCCTCCCCTTTGCTCAGTTGCCCCCTGCGTTATACTGTGGACCGACAGATTCGGCCTCTTTCTCGTCCGAGGGAATCATAAATCCGCATGAGTCGTCGCGTCGTCATCACGGGGCTCGGTTTGATCAGTCCGCTGGGTAATAGCGCCGATGCGCTGTGGGATGCGCTCGTGGCGGGCCGGAGTGGCGTGGCGCCGATGGATAGCGCGCTGAGCGAGACGTTGCCAGCGAAGTTCGCCGCCGAGGCTCGAAACTTTACGGGTGATATCGAAAATTTCGGCCCGCTCGACAAAGAACAGAAGAAGGCGATTCGCAAGGGGCTCAAGCTGATGTGCCGCGAATCGCAAATGGGGGTCGCCGCGGCGCAATTGGCCATCGCCGACGCGAAGCTCACGCTCGGGAGCGTCGACCCCGAGCGGATCGGTTGCATCTTCGGCACCGATTACATGATGACGCTGCCCGAAGATTTTACGGCCGCGATCAATCGTTGCCGCTCGCCCGAAGGGACATTCGATTATTCGAAATGGGGCGCCGAGGGAATGGCGGAGATCACCCCGCTCTGGCTGCTCAAATATCTGCCGAACATGCCGGCCAGCCATGTGGCGATTTACAACGATCTGCGCGGCCCGAACAATTCACTGACCCTTCGCGAAGCGGCAGCGAATCTATCCGTCGGCGAGGCATTTCACACGATCCTGCGAGGCAGCGCCGACATTATGGCGGCCGGCGCGACGGGAACTCGCGTGCATCCCATGAAAGCGGTCCACGCGGCCCAGACCGAGGAACTCGCCAGCAACGGTGTCGAACCGGCCAAAGCCAGCCGACCGTTCGATCGCAATCGATCGGGCATGGTGCTGGGCG
Source organism: Pirellulales bacterium (assembly GCA_038210495.1). Taxonomy (GTDB): domain Bacteria; phylum Planctomycetota; class Planctomycetia; order Pirellulales; family DATAWG01; genus JBBQWR01. The sequence continues at coordinate 55,761 of JBBQWR010000015.1, read as the reverse complement.
AAGGCGCGGGCGTCGTCATTCTCGAGGAACTTCAAACGGCCGAGAAACGTGGCGCTCGAATCTATGCCGAGGTGATCGGCGCTGGATCGTCGCAGGCCACGAGCAAGCAATTCGTGGCCCAGCGAGATGTCGCGCTCGCCAACGTTATGCGACGATGCCTGGCGGAGGCCAACGTGTCGGCGGATAGCGTCGGGCACATTCATGCTCATGGGCTGTCGACCCGCACGAGCGACGCGGACGAAGCCAAAGCGATTCGCGCCGTATTTGGCGCCGCCGCCGATCGCATCCCGGTCACGGCCGCGAAGAGCTATTTCGGCAATCTGGGCGCCGGCAGCGGAATGATTGAGCTGATCGCAAGCATCTTGGCGCTTGTGAATCGCCATCTGCCGCCAATTCTGAATTTCGAAACACCCGACCCGGAGTGCCCGATATTGCCGGCGACGCCCGCCGGGTCAGATCCCGGCGCCAGCTTCATCAACCTGTCGGTGACGCCGCAGGGCCAAGCGAGCGGCGTGCTGCTCAAGACGTTGGCATCAACGTAGGGTTGGCGCCGGACACCATTGGCGCCGGCTGTCAATTGTTGAGCGACGCCTACTCCAAAGAGATTTTCCCATTTTGGCGGGAAGTGCCCGTCCTCCGATCCTCAAAACGCCGCGATTGCGACTAAAACGACATGGCTAAAGCCCCCAAGACGGCGATCACTCCCACCCGCGCCGATGACTATCCCGAATGGTATCAGCAGGTCGTCAAGGCGGCCGATCTGGCGGAAAATTCGTCCGTCCGCGGATGCATGGTCATTAAGCCGTGGGGCTATGCGATCTGGGAGAACATGCAGCGCGTGCTCGACCGGATGTTTAAAGAAACGGGTCATCAAAATGCCTATTTTCCGCTGTTCATACCGCTGAGCTATTTGGAAAAGGAAGCCTCCCACGTCGAGGGGTTCGCCAAGGAATGCGCGGTCGTCACGCACCATCGGCTCGAAGCCGGACCGGATGGCAAGCTGATTCCCACGGGCAAACTCGAAGAACCGCTCGTCGTGCGACCGACCAGCGAAACGATTATCGGGGCCACCTACGCCAAGTGGGTGCAGTCGTATCGCGATCTGCCGATTCTGATCAACCAATGGGCGAACGTCGTCCGCTGGGAGATGCGAACGCGGTTGTTCCTCCGCACGACTGAATTCCTTTGGCAAGAAGGGCACACGGCTCACGCCACCGAAACCGAAGCGGTCGAAGAAACCATCAAGATGCTCGACGTCTATGCGACATTTGCGCAGGACTATATGGCGATGCCCGTCATCAAAGGCGAGAAGACGGCCGGCGAACGATTCCCGGGCGCCATGAACACCTACAGCATCGAAGCCATGATGCAGGACCGCAAGGCGCTGCAGGCCGGCACGTCGCATTTTCTCGGTCAGAATTTCTCGCGGGCTCAAGAAATCAAATTTCTCAACCAAGAGGGCAAAGAGACGTTCGCCTGGACGACATCGTGGGGCGTTTCGACGCGGCTCGTCGGCGCCTTGGTAATGACGCACAGCGACGATGATGGCCTCGTGCTGCCGCCGCGTCTGGCGCCGGCTCACGTCGTGATTCTGCCCATTTATCGCAACGATGACGAGCGCGCGGCCGTTATGGAATATTGTCAACGCGTCCAGCAAGAATTGGCGGCGGCGACATACGATGGCGAACGAGTGCGAGTCTTGCTCGACGCCCGGGACCTGCGGGGTGGCGAAAAGACTTGGCATCACGTCAAGCGCGGCGTGCCGCTACGGCTGGAGATCGGCCCGCGCGATGTCGGCCAGGACGCCGTCTTCGTCGGCCGCCGGGATACGCAGGAAAAGAAATCGATGCCGCGGGCCGAGTTTGTCGCCACCGTCGGCCAGCAACTTACCGACATCCAAGCGACACTGTTTCAACGGGCCCTGGCGCTTCGCGAGTCGAATACACATACGATTGCCAACCGCGACGAATTCATCCAATACTTCACGCCCAAAAACGAAAAAGAGCCCGAGATCCACGGCGGCTTCGCCCTGGCCCATGTGGCCGACGAGCCGACGGTCGGCGAAATCTTGAAAGACCTCAAAGTGACCGTGCGCTGCATACCCCAACCCGGTCAACCCGGCAGCGACGCAGCCCTATCGCCATGCATCTTCACCGGCAAACCCGGTCAGCGGCAAGTCGTGCTCGCGAAGGCGTATTAACCGCTGCGCCGATCGCGGCGGCGGGCGACTGGCGGAAAACGTCCTAAGCGCCTATCGCGCGAAGCGGCGCCTCCAGCCCCGTTGCAAGTTCTTCCGGCAAGTCGCCGGCCGTAGGAAGCGCGAGTAAACCGACATCGATCAGGTCGCGCAAATGAGATCGATCGTGATCGCGATTGGCCAAGAGCTTGAGAGTCCACTCCGGATGTACTAACATTCTCCGCTAATCGAGCTCTTCCCGAGTCGAACTCACCACCAACCCTCGCACGTGGCGGAAGTGAAGGTCAAAAGTGAATACCGCGAGATCATGTTGTTGGGCCGTCGCCGCGATCCAGATATCATTTGTTGGAATCGGCGTGCCCGCTTGCCGAAGCTCTGCAAAAATCCGCGCGAAGAATTCCGCAGTTCCCTAGTCGACGGCAATCGATTCGACCTTGCCTGCTTTCACGAACGATTCAAATGTTTCGCGATTCTCCTTTTGTCGAGTGCTTTTCAAGACGCCGCTCAACAATTCACCGACAACCACGGCGATCATCGAAAGCGACTCGGCCGCGATTACCACAGCCCTGGCGTTTGAATCGCCGCGCATGTAAAGAACGTATGCGCTGGAGTCGATGAGGATCGGCTTCACCGCCAAAGCTCCGCGTCGATTTGGCGTTGGTCGGAGATCGCCTCGAGAAACGGCGCCGCGTCTTCAGCCGTCCAATTGGACGCCGGCACAATCGCGTCCGCTTGTTTACTCGGCCGCTGTTGAACCTGTGGCTTGACCTGCTCCAAGGCACGGGCAAGTAAATCGTGAACGAATTGCTGTGGATCTTGACCGCGGCGCGCGGCCTCATTCACTATCTTGTCGGTTAATTGGGCATCAAGTGGCCCGATAGTGAGAATGGTTGGCTTGACAGTTTCGCGATTTGGATCCTAGATGGAACGCTGATAATATAATATCACCTACTCCACGCTTCCGACGAATTACCATGCTATCGCGCTAGAGGCCGAGTATTTATCGATCAGTTGCATTTCAACAGGGGGTTCTTCATGGCGAAAAGCAATAGATCGTTCTCACCAGCAGGCGTTCCCGAAAAACAGATTGACTATCACGGTGGTTGTCGCGTCTACCGCATATCCCCGGATATCGCGATCAAGAGCGTGAAGTCGGTCAATATCGTGCTGTCGTTCGAGGATACGCTTCGCCTTTCTGTTGCGATCCAGGCGGCGGTTCTCAAATTGAACCGCTACAATCGCTCTGCGAAATCTGGAAAGGAAATGGGACTCTGCTTGTCGCTAAAGCCAGAGACGGGGACGCTGGCGGTCTTTGAAACGAAGTTGGTCCCGCCAAAGAAATTAGTGAATATCGACGGCCAGCCGTAAGCGTGTCAATTGAAAAAATTGGGATTAGACTGACCCACTATTCGACGGAAAGTGAAAACCAGGGGACGCGACATGACGCAGTATAATCAGTCCACACGGCGAAATTTCATCAAGGGTTCAGTGGCCATGAGCGCCGCGATGTCGTTGCCCTACTTTGTGCCGGGCCGAGCGCTCGGCCTAGACGGAACCGTCGCGCCCAGTAACAAAATCACGCTCGGCGTGATCGGCATCGGTCCGCGTTGCACGTATGATCTGTCCGCGATCCTGCCGATGGCCGATGTGAAATGCGTCACGATCTCCGATGTGCAGGCCAGCCGCCGCGACGCTGGCAAGGCGCTGGTCGACACGCACTACGGCAATCACGACTGCGCAACGACGCGGGATTTCCGGCAGCTTCTGGATCGCAAAGACATCGACGCCGTATTGATTGCGACCGGTGATCGTTGGCACGCCGCAGCTTCGATGGCCGCGGCCAAGGCCGGCAAAGATGTCTACAGCGAGAAGCCATGCGGGCTGACGATCGACCTCTGTCAGCAACTCGCCCAGACGATGAAGCAAACGGGGCGCGTTTTTCAGGCCGGTACGCAGCGCCGTAGCGTCCCCAATTTCCAGCAGGCCATCGAACTGGCTCATAGCGGCAAGCTCGGCAAGATTCACACGCTGTTCGCCTCGGTGTACGTGCCGCAAATCGAGACGCAGTGGCTCCCCGGCGAACCGACGCCGCCGCGCGACGTTTGCGATTGGAACATGTGGCTCGGCCCGGCGCCGTGGCGGCCGTACAACGGCAAGTATGTCGCGGGCGGCTGGCGAGGGTATTACGATTTCGATTCCGGCGCCCGACTGCTTGACTGGGGCGCCCATACGGTCGACCAGTGCCAATGGGCCCACAAGGCGGACGATACGATGCCGATCGAATATGAACCCTCGGCAAATAACATTACTGCCCACTACGCCAACGGCGTGAAGCTCGTGCTCGATTTCCTCAAGACTCCGTTTGGCGAGCGCCCGGGCTGGGTGCAGCACCTGGGCACTTGTCCCGTGCGATTTGTCGGCGACGAGGGTTGGGTCGAGGCTGGAGACAGCGGCGAGATCGTCGCGCAGCCCGAATCTTTAATGAAAGAGCTCAAGCAAGGGAAAAAAGCGAACGGCCTGGATGTCGGCACGCATGCTCGCAACTTTTTCGATTGCGTCAAATCTCGGGCAGCCACGGCGGCGAATCCCGAGGTGATGCGGCATTCGCACATCGCCTGCCACGCGGCGGCCCTGTCGTGGATGTTGAATCGCAAGCTGAAGCTCGACCCCGTAAAGGTCGAGTTCATTGACGACGACGAGGCGAACAGTTTACGGTCGCGGCCGGCGCGCGACCCATTTGTCGCATGAGTTTATCCGAAGAAGTGAATGAAAAGGGTGGCCGCGACTAGAGGCATCCTCGCCAAATCCCTGATGAGTGTTTCAGCGTCGAGAACAGACTACCGGCATTTCCCGTCGATCCAACCTCAGCCGCCTAGTATCTGTCCGATTGAACGGCGTTTCTAATCTCTGCGGGCGCGTCGCGTCCTCCATTCGATCGCGGTTGGGGTTATTCCAACTGTTCCGCTCGCATGGCTTTGAGCGCCTGGGCTCGGTACGGCCGCGCACGATTTGACGATTATCGGTTTGCCTTGCGCGGACGGATTTTATCCCTACCCTGGTTTTGATCGATAGCACCGGTCTACACGGACGATTCCGTCCTAAGAGTGGATTAGTTATGAGAGTCAAGGCTGACTTGCGAGACCATAGCGATGGAAGGATCCTATCGAAGGGGCGCCGGGCCCATGATTGCGGCGGCCCTGGCTGCCTATCTAGCGGGTGGATTGGTCCAAACAATCTTGCAGGCCCAAACGGTCACGGTCGCCAGCGAGCGGCCGGCGGAAATGTCGCGAGTCCGCTTGGCGCAGGCCCGACCGATTCCGTTGCCGGATGGCAGCGCGGTGGATGTCTCGAGTTTGCTGGAAAAGGATTTCCAGTACGGCGCCCAAGGCGCGGCGCCGGCCGCCACGGGCTCCGTTTTGAAACTAGCCCCGCGCGGCGCTTCGCAAGGCACGCAGACGGCGGCGAATTTGCAGCCTTTGCCGCCAATTCCGTCTGATGTCGAAGGCGATCGCAACGCAAAGTTCGCCGCGCTTTTGCCGCCAATCAACACACCAGTTCATAAAACGCCCGTCATTCCGGCGCCCGCTGCGGCGTCGCCGGCGGTTCCGACAGTCTCTGGTTCGCCTGCTGCCAAAGCAACGATCGTTCCGCAGAAGGTTGGGGCAAACTCATCATTTACTTACGTCGCATCCGCCATCGCGCCGCCGGTGTCTGTTTTGTCGATGGCGTCACAGCCCGTTGTTTCGCAGCCGGTCGTATCGCAGCCAGTCACAACACGTCCTGTCGCGCCGCCATCGGTCGCCGTTCGGCCGGTCGTAACGCCGCCGGTGATCTCTATGGGCTCTCCACCAGTCGCCACCACGCTTTCGGCGGCCCCCGGTGTTGCCGCCGTGCAGCCGGTGGCGCCGGTCGATTCGATACCGAAAATCATCCCACCTCCGCGGGCGACGACTGCGAACCCGCAACAAATGCAGGCTGTGGCGGCCCGAGCCAACGCCATGAACCGGCACGCCTTTGAACTCGCCGAGCATGGCGCGATCTACGCCGCGCGGTCCGAGTTCTACGAATCACTGCACATGATGGCCGTCGCCCTGGACGGCCAAAATGACGACCGGGGTCAAGAACAAAGCCACGAACAGAAACTGGCGGCCGGCCTTCGAGCGCTCGAGGAAGCGGACGACTTCGCCGCTCGAGACGCTAGGTCGATCGAAGATTTGCATGTGACCGACATAGTCGCCGGACACCACACGCCCGTCCTTCGCGGCCAAGATTGCGAGCGGGTTTCAACTCGCGCGGCGATGGCCAAATATTTGACGTACGCGAGCGAGCAACTGGCGGCCGCCGTCGCAGATATGCCTCCAGGCTCGATGGCGCTACATGGACTTGGAAAGGTTTACGCCTTGCCGCCCGCCTCGCACGGCCCGGCCGATTTCACGGGGGGCGCCAAGGCGATCGTCTATCAAGAGGCGGCCCTGCAAGTCGACAACCGCAACGCTCGGGCGGCCAATGAGCTAGGGGTCCAACTCGTGCGATTTGGCCGTTTGCCCGAAGCAAAGATCGCTTTCCTGCATAGCCTGAAAGTCGCGCCGCGGCCGGCCGTCTGGGAAAACTTGGCCGCGGTCCATGATCGATTGGGCGAGAGCGATCTGGCGAGCCGGGCTCGGCGAACGGGGCTGGCCATGGGCATGCAAAAGATCGGCTCCGCGCCAAGCGATGTGCAATGGGTCGACGCAAATACGTTTGCCGCGTCGATGCCGGTGAGCATCGATCCGGTCAGACCATCGATCGCGACCGGCGTCCAAGCACAGCCGGCCGTGCGACGTTAAAACTCTTTCGCGATTCGATTAGCGACTACGACGAAAACCATCTCGCGCGAACAAGTCGCCGAGGCAATTAGAGGGTGAAGGATCGCTATGAGCGGATTCTCGGTACTAAAAAATTTCGGCTCGGTCAGTGCTCGACTCTTGGGTCGGCGGCCGGTGTCGATTGTCGTTCTATCGGTAGGATGTGTCCTCGCTGTCGCCTTGACTTGGCCTAGTCATCGAGGCTCCACGATAAAGGTCGCGAACGACGAGCGCGCCGTTTCGCACGGCGCCCTTTCGCGCCAAGTCGAGCGGTTGCCAACGACAAGTGTCGATCGCCGGTTCGACGCCGCCATTCAGTTGTGCCAAAACTGCGGCGGCGACTGCGTCTATTGCGCTCCCTGGGAGCCGGGCGGCCCCGGCGAATATGTCGCTCATCCGCGAATACCGCAAGTTCCCGTGTATCGGCTGCGTGTTGACGACCAAATCCGCTGCGTCTACCGGCTAACCCGCAATGAAACCAGCCGGCCCTATCAATTGGGCGTCGGCGATGAAATCCTAGTCGAATCGTTCACCGATCCAAACTTGAATCGCACGCTCGTGATTCAACCGGACGGCACGATCACGCTCCGGCTATTGGGTCAAGTTAAAGTCGCGCATCTGACGGTCACCCAGGTCCGTGACGACATGGAAAAGCTCTATCAGAAGTTTTATAAAGTCCCCGCAGTCACCGTCACGCCCAGCCGGGTGAACGCCAAGCTCGACGATCTGCGGAACACGGTCGACGCCCGGGCCGGGTCGGGCGGTCAGGGAATCGACGTTCGCGTCGCCCCCGACGGCACGATCAGCTTGCCGGCGATCGGTCCCGTGCCGGTCCAGGGACTGACGCTGGACGATTTGAAAAGCGAAATTGACGCCCGCTATGGGGCGGAAATTCAGGGCATTGAGGTCACGCCCATCCTCACCAATCGGGCGCCGCGCTATATTTTTGTGCTCGGCGAAGTCCATCTCCCGGGACGGTTCACGCTCGAAGGGCCGACCAGCGTTCTGCAAGCCCTGGCGCTGGCGGGAAGTTGGAACGTGGGCGCTCATTTAAAGCAAGTTGTGATCTTCCGTCGGGGCGACGATTATCGACTCATGGCCACGATGGTCGATCTGCACGCGGCGCTGGCCGGCAAATCGATGTGCCCGGGCGGAAATATTTGGCTGGGCGATTCAGACGTCGTGCTCGTGCCGAAGTCAGAAATTTTGAAGACCGACGACTTCATCAACTTGGTCTTCACGCGGGGGATTTACGGCGTGATTCCGTTCTCGGCGAGCTACAGCTTCGGAGCGGTCTCAGCGGTGCGATAATCAACCAACACGTGGTCGTCTGATTTAGAACTGCTCACAAAACCGCTGGGGGCTGTCCCCTTCTCCGAGGCGGTTTGTGAGAACTTCTTAGGCTCGGGCCGTTCGATGACTCAAGACCTGGGCCGCGTGTCCGCAGTAGTAGGCGGCGCACGCCGACAGAGTCATGATCGCTCCGCACCAGTACGGCGCCAGCCACCGAAGCTCGGTTAGGCCCAGCGGTAAATCGGCGTCGATTGGCGTCGTGAACGACATCGTCATGACCGAGCCGTACATGGCCGCCACGGCCGCCATGACGATTGTCGTGACCCAGAACGTTCCGCGGTCGGCGATCGTCGGCAGCCATGCCGCGTAGGCGAGCAGCAGCATCGATACGAGAATCACGCCGCGAGCCCAGCCTGGCGCTGTCGGCAGGTTGATGTGCCCAAGGGCTGGAATTATCGACACCAAAGCAACGACCGCTACCACGGCCGATGCATAGGCAGCGAGCTTTTCGGCCTGAGTGCGTCGCCGCGCGATTTTTGGCGTTGGAATTGGTTTTGGCGCCGGAAATTTTACCGATGACGGACGCCTCACGATCGTCGGTGGAGCCTCGGCCGAGCGAGTCACCACTGCGGGCGTCTCGGTTGGCGGTATAGGTTCAGGTTCCAGCGGCGAAATTTCGTCCGCCGCGTACTCGGTCACGGGTAGGGCGACTTCGGCTACCGGAATGACCCGTGTCGGCGGCGCCTCCGTGATCGCTTCGGCCATCACGACCCGCTGCGGAGCAATCGGATCACGCTCGATTCGTTCTGCAATGGGAATTGCCGATGGCGATGGCGGCTCGTTGTTTGGCGGCGCTGGCAAAAAAAGGACCGGCGGTGGCGCGGAGCCGACGACTTTCCATGCGCCGACAATCCGCAGCTTGCTCGTGTCCGTCTTGTCGGGACTGTCAGCCAATTGAGCGGCCGATGTCTCCTCGACCGCGACCGGGGACAGAACCAAAGGTGGAACAGTCTGAACGGCTGGCGGCGGAGCGTCAGGAACCGACGGCGGCTCAGGCGCGGGCGTCGCAATTAACTCGTCGACAACGACTTGTCGAACCCCGTTATCAACCATAACAGCTGCGACAGGGGTGGCCGGCGCTTCAGGCAGATCGCCTGGGCCAAAGATCGACGGCGGCGGCGGAATCGGCGGCGCCTCCAACGGCCCGACATTCACAACCTCGCGGCAGAACGGGCATCGCCCCGATCGACCCGCCATGCGGTCGTTCACCTTCAGCCGGTGTCCTCTCGGGCATGTTATCCTGATCGACATACGCGACGGATCGCCTCGGCAAGGATCGGTCAAAAGCTCGGCAAATACTCCCTTATCCAAGTGTGTTACCGTGAACCGGCGTTGTAAAGCAGCCTCAACAAGCCAGCACCGGCGCCAATAAAAATCAGCCTACCGCAACCGCCCCAACCGATCTCAGCGGCATAGGCGCCCTTCAAAACCAAGCCGGCGGCATGTACACCAGACCGGCGCTGTCTTCGTTGCCATCACTCGCCACTCGCCACTCACCACCCGCCACGTTCCCCATCTACTGGTCCGCATAAACCCGCGTGCTCTCTTCCTTCGTCAGCGGCTGACGCATGTCATCCGTGAGCAATTGAACCTTCACCCGCAAATCGCCGGCCTGCAGGGCCTGGGCCTTCACATGAAACATGGCTTCCCCCTTGGGCTCCAATCGGGCAATCGGCTCGAATTGCACCTGATGATCCTGCGTGTTGTCCCGCGCCGGGCCATCGGCGCCGGTCGCCTTCAGTTCGGCCGGCAGAGCGACCGTCACTCGAACGTTGCTCGCGGCTTTGGAGCCCTGATTGACAATGTGAATTGCATAAGTCGTTTCGCCACCGATTTCGATCGTTTCGTCGCTCGCCCGAACATCGAACGCAAGAGCCGCAAGCCCCTCGACCGTCACGGTCTGCTCCTTTTCGTCTGTCAGCCCTTGCTGAGCCTTGCCTTGGACTCTGACTTTTTGCTCGCCGGCTTCGATCGGCATGGCCACCAGCGTGACGCTGCCGGTTTCCGAAGCGGGCAGTTCTTCCAAGCTCCACGATACGGTGTTCGTGTTCGGATCGAAGTGGCCTGAGTTGTTGGCTTTGACAAACTTCATGCCTCGCGGCAACTGCGTCACCAACTGCACGTCCTTAGCCGGCGCGGTGCCTGGGTTGGATACCGATACGGTGTAGGTCGCTTGCCGCTCCAGATACCGTTTCGCGGGACCGGTCATTGCCACCGACAGCGCCGGAGCGACGACTTCGATATCGCTATGTTGCTCGGCCTTCAGATTGCCTTCGCCGCGGGCGCTGAGCGAATTGACGATATGGCCCGCCTGCGAGGCTTTCAGCACGAGGTCCACCTGCCGGCTCTCGCCCGGCTTGAGCGAACCGATCTCGAACTCGACTTCGCTGCCCGCCGGATGTTGGAGACCGTTGGGCACTCGTTCCGAAATCACAACACCGCTGGCGACGCCCGTGCCAGGGTTCGAGAGCTTGATCGACAGCTTCACGTTCTCACCGATCAGCACCTGTTTGGGCGCGACCAATTCCAAGGTTAGTTGCGGCTTGGTGGCCACCGTACGCGCCGAGGCATCGGTGCGGAATGTCACTGTCGCAACACTCCCGATTTCGCCTTCGCTGGTGGGCGAGAGGTCCATTTGCACAGACGCTTGCTCGCCCGGTTTGAGCATGCCGAGCGTCCAAGACAACTCGCCGTGAGTTCCTTGGTTGGCCGGCGGATTGGTTCCGATAAGCTGAGCGCCTTGCGGCACGCAGTCGTGGACTTCGACCCCTTGAGCGGCGACCTCGCCGACGTTGACGACCTTGATTTCGAATCGAGCCGTCTTGCCGACCTGCGCCTCGCGCGGTGCGATCTTTTCGACGGTCAGCCGGGGCGATTGCGAACCTTCGAGTTGCTTGGCTCCCGGGCGGCCGGCGCCTTCGATCGCGGCGACTGCCTCAGCTGGCGTCGAAACGGCGTCCACGGGCCGGAGCGCACTATTCACTGCTGGGTGATGATGCATGACCGAAACCGTGCGCGACGGCTCACCGTCGGTCGGACTACCAGCCGTTTCGTTGTTTTGCGGAACTCGCAATAATAGCTTCGGACCCTCGGTTGGCTTCGAGTCACCGGTCGCTGGCGCAGCGGCGTCATTCGAGCTTGGCCGCGCCGGGTCGAACAATTTGGCAGGTTCGGCGGATGTATCCGGCTGCAGTTGTGCCGGCGCGGCCGGGGAGCCAAATCGTCCCTGCGTCGCCGGCGCCCGGTTTCCCAAATTGAACGGGTCGGGTCCCGGACCATCTTCCGGCCGAGCCGCGCTTAATTCTCGAGCTCCAGCCGTCTGCCGAACTGGCGCGTCTTCGATCTGGTCGGACACTACAACATCTGCCGGGGGCAATCGTCGAGCCGGCCCAGGATTAAACCGCGCGGGCTCTTCCATGACGAACCGGCCACCATCGCCGGCCGAATTACCTCGCAAAACGTTCGATCGCGGCGCGGAAACATCGGCGCCTGGCTCGCTCGGCGGCAAACTCCGCTGGGCTTGAGCGATCGCGATCAATCCAAGAACAACCACGGCAGTCAAAGCCGATAGGCGCAGGAGCATCCGTTTCATAGGGCAAGTCCCCAAAGCAATAGCCACGAGCGTGCAGCGAAATGAATATCAACGAGATGAGTTCGCCAGCGGTGGAAATCCCGCGACGAATGCGACTGAAAGCCGAGCGCCCAACCGGCGAGCCTGCCTTCAGGACGGCGTAAGTACCAAAATCGCCGCCGCGAGAGAAGAGCGGTTGTGATAGCAGAGCGCGAAAAACATCGACGCGCATTCCAACAACAAGAGCCCAGCGCGACGTCGCTCGAACATTATCCCCTACTCCACCGTCACGCTTTTCGCCAGATTTCTTGGCTTATCGACGTCGCAGCCGCGGAGGACGGCGATGTGGTAGGCGAGCAATTGAAGCGGGATGGCCGTCATGATCGGCTGCAAAAAATCTTCGACCTCGGGGATGCGGATCACGTCGTCCGCGAGCTCCGCCACGCGGGTGTCTCCCTCGCACATGACGGCGATCACCGGGCCGCCCCGGGCTTTGATCTCCTCGAGGTTCGACATCACTTTGTCGTAAACCAAGCCGTGCGGAATCAAGAATACGCTCGGGGTATGCTCGTCGACCAGGGCGATCGGGCCGTGCTTCATCTCGGCGGCCGGATAGCCCTCGGCGTGGATATAGCTGATTTCCTTCAGCTTCAGGGCGCCTTCGAGAGCCGTCGGAAAATTGTGTTGACGGCCGAGGTAAAGAAAATTATTGCAGTGGCAATACTTTTGGGCGATCCGTTTAATTTCGTCGTTCGAGGCCAGCGCCAGCCGCACCTTGTCCGGCAGCTCTTCCAAGGCGTCGATAATTCGCAGGCCGGCCCCAAAGCTTAGATGCCTCAGTCGGCCAAAATACAGGCCCAACAGCGCGAGCGTGACGCATTGCGACGTGAACGCCTTCGTCGAGGCCACGCCGATCTCCGGGCCGGCGTGCAAATAGATTCCGCCGTCCGCTTCCCGAGCGATTGAACTGCCGACGACATTGCAGATCGCCAGTGTCGGATGCCCTTTGCGTTTTACTTCGCGCAAGGCCGCGAGCGTATCGGCCGTCTCACCGCTTTGGGTGATCGCGAACAGCAGCGTGTCGCGCTCGATCGGCGGATTGCGGTAGCGAAGCTCGCTGGCGTATTCGACTTCGACCGGAATTCGGGCGAACTCTTCGATCAAATACTCGCCGACCAGCGCCGAATGCCAGCTCGTGCCGCAGGCGGTGAGTATCATGCGATTCACGCTTCGAAGCTGCTGCGGAGTGAGATTCAATCCGCCAAATACGGCCGTCGCCTCGTCGCGGCTGAGCCGACCGCGCATCGCGTTTTCGAGAGCTTCCGGCTGCTCGAAGATTTCCTTGAGCATGTAGTGCGGATAGCCGTTGAGCTGCGCGTAGCCCGATTCGAGGTCGAGCGTTCGCACATTGTGCTTCACATGCCCCTGATCGCGGTGGATGACCCGCAGCGAATCGGCCGTGATGATGGCCAACTCGTGATCGGCCAAATAAACGATCTGCTTCGTGTGCCCGGCGAGGGGCGACGCATCGCTGGCGAGATAATGCTCGTTCTCGCCGACGCCGACGACGAGCGGACTGCCAAGCCGGGCTGCGAAAATCACCTCCGGATAATCTCGGAACACGATCGCCAGACCATAGGTCCCGTGCAGTTGCACGAGCGTTTCTTGGATCGCGCGAACGAGATGCCCATATTTGGCTAGTTGCTCGGCGGACAGCGTGGCGCAGAGGGCCGCCGCCGGATCGTCGATGTCGTCGCCGACGCCGGGGCGGCAGGCGTTGCGGTCGATCGTGCGGGCCACGTCGGCGCTAGTCGCGTCACTCTGTTTTTCCAGGCAACTGGCGAGCAGATGGGCGATGATTTCGCTGTCCGTCGCCGAACGGAAGATGTAGCCCTCGGTCTCGAGCTTTTCTTTGAGGGGCCTGAAATTTTCGATCACGCCGTTATGGACGATCGCCAGCACATGCTGACCGCCGATGTGCGGATGGGCGTTTTCGTCGGTCGGGGCGCCGTGAGTCGCCCAACGAGTATGGCCGATGCCCGTGTTGCCCGGCGCCGGAAAATCGGCCAGCTTGGCTTCGAGCAGCGCGATGCGGCCGGCGGCCTTGACGAGCGAGAACTGGCGGTCTTCGGTAACCGTGACCACGCCCGAGCTATCGTAGCCGCGGTATTCGAGCCGCCGAAGTCCTTCGAGCAAAAAATCAACGGCCCTTTGGCGGCCGACGTATCCGACGATTCCACACATGGGGTTGGCTCCTAAAAATCAATTCAAGCGGCTCGATCCGATTCACTTTGGCGCAGCTTGCGGCGAGGATTCTCTATTATAGTGCAGCCCTGCAATTTGGTTTTTGAATGTAGCAGGATCGTTGGCCGCAAAGGTAGATTTGACGCAGCAATCGGAATAAGCGGACGGAAATAGGAGTTGGGATTTAGGGAGCGGGGGATAAGCCGCCAGCGGCGGTCGCGGGCGATGGTTTACTTCCCCACTCAAAATCCAATCTCCCAAGTGCCATACCCTACGCGGCAAACAGAACAAGACGGCTTTCGAGATACACGCATGATCAAGCCCGTTCACGGAAGAGCGATGACGAGCTACATCGTCATTCCCGCTCGGCTGCACTCGTCCCGCTTGCCGCGCAAAATCCTGCTGCGCGAGACGGGCAAAACGCTGATCCAGCACACGTATGAAGCCGCGCAGCGGGCCAAGAAACCGCTGGGCGTGTGCGTCGCGGCCGACGCCGAGGAAATTGCGGCGGAAGTGCGATCGTTTGGCGGCAATGTGTTCATGACCAGTCCCGATTGCGCTAGCGGCACGGATCGAATCGCCGAGGTGGCCCCGAAACTCGGCGACGTCGACATCATCGTCAATGTCCAGGGAGACGAACCGGAACTGTCGGGCGATGCAATCGATCTGGTGATTCAGCTTCTCGAGGATCATCCGGCAGCCCAAATGGCGACGCTCGCGACACCGATCCGGCGGCGCGAGCAGCTCGATGACCCAGCTTGCGTCAAGGTAGTGTTTGCGCCCGGGTCCGGACGAGCGCTCTACTTTAGCCGCAGCCCGATCCCGCACGCCCGCGAGTGGCACGACGAATTGCTGACGACCAATCCGGCGCACTTTCATCAGCACATCGGGCTATATGCGTATCGCCGCGATTTCCTTATGCGGCTTGCGATACGGCCACGGACGCCCCTGGAAAAACTGGAAAACCTGGAACAGCTTCGCGTCTTGGAGTCCGGCTATACATTATTGGTTGGCGTCGTTAACGAACCGACGATCGGCGTGGACACCCCGGCGGATTATCGAGCTTTCGTCGATCGCGAGCGGGCGCGGCAAGCGACGTTAGAGCCGCGCACGCAGTAAGCGTTCCCGACGCCGATGAAACACCCAGCGCTTACTTCATGCGCGGCTCTAGTTTCGCGCAAGCGTCTAACTTCGTGCGCGGTTCTAGCTCTTCGGCCGAATTTCCAAGATCACGCTTTCGGACTCCGTATCCGGCAGCGGATAATTCGCCAGCTTGTTGAACCGCAAACCTTCGAGCAGACGTAACCGCCGCGCATCGTTTCGTTCCCCCTTGTACGACGGGCCTTTGATCAGCAGCAGCCGGCCGAAATCGTCCCAGTTCGGCTGAAACCAGGTAAGCATCTTGGCCAGCGGCGCGACGGCCCGGGCGATCAGCGTGTCGAACCGGCCCCCGTCGAGTAGCTCTTGAGCGGGCGCATGATGCACGCGAATTTTAAGGCCCGCCTCGGTCACGATCGCTTCCAGCGCCCGGGCCCGTTTGCCCACCGAGTCGCACATCTCAAGCTCCAGATCCGGGCGAAGAATTGCGACCAGCACGCCGGGCACGCCGCCTCCCGATCCGACGTCCAGCACCCGTTCGGCCGAATCGATAAACGGCTCGAGCTTGATTGCGTCGATCACGTCGCGGCGCACGAATTTGTCGAAAGTCGTATGCCGCGTGAGATTCAACCGGCCATTCCACTCCCACAGCCGCTTGACATAGCGGTCCATTTCCTCGATTTGCTCTTCCGGCAGTTCGAGATTCTCGCGGGCGAGGGCGGCTATCAACGTATCGGCGCCGCAAAGGGACGAGTGTTCGTCGGCGCTCGGCACTCTTTGTGGTCCCGGAAAATCAGGCGAATGGTCGGACACAGTTGTTGCATACCTAAACGACAAAATGATGACCAATGAGTCGCCCTATCTGAAACAGTTTCGGGCCGACTGTCAAACGGGCGAATTGCTGAACGAAGGTTACGAACGACCTGAAAATGCCGTTGCAGCGAGGAGGCGTAAAGGTCTAACATCGTCTTCGATCCCGAGGACTGCCGTATATTTTCCGGTTACTTCATGGCGAACGAGCAAGCCTCCATTGCGCCTCGCGATCCTACGATGGCCCAACCCAGCGCTCGCCGGTCTTATTGGGCGCCAAAAATCTGGCATGGAATGACATTGCCAGCATGGCTGCGGCTGCTCGCGCGACATCGATTCGCGGTGGCCCCAAGATTTTGGCCGATCGCGGCGGGCATCACTGTAACCGCGGCCGCCCACAGTTGCCTCGCTCTCGTTCAGCGACTGAACTACCAGCGCGCCATCGATCGCGTAAGAATCTCCCAGCCTCCTATTTTTATTCTCGGGCATTGGCGTTCCGGGACCACACTGTTGCAGCGATATTTCGCGCTCGACGATCGACTGACTTACCCGACGGCGTACGAGTGCTTTGCGCCGCAGTCGAACCTGGTCTCCGGATTTGTGGCGCGGCGATTATTCGGCCGCGCTCAGCCAACGGAACGCTCGATGGACAACATGGCCACGAGTCCCGACCATCCTCACGAAGACGAATTTGCCCTGTGCAACATGGGGCTTGGCTCTCCTTACGAGCGTCTCGCTTTTCCAAATAGCCGCCAAATCAACCCGTATTTGGACTTCCAGGGAGTTTCGCCAAAACGGATCGCGAGATGGCAAGCCGGCCTGTTGGCGTTCGTCCGACAATTGACTTGGCGATCCGGCGGTAAGCGGGTGGTCCTCAAGTCCCCACCGCACACCGCGCGGATCAAACTGTTGCTCGAACTGTTTCCGGACGCGAGATTCGTGCATTTGGTCCGAAATCCGTTGACGGTCATTCCCTCCACCATCTGGCTCTGGAAGTCTCTTTACACCGTGCATGGTTTGCAACTCGCTCAGGGCGGCGAGCTGGAAAAATCCGTATTCGACGAATTTCTTCGAATGCACCGGGTATTCCAAGAGCAAGAGTTGCTGATCCCCGCCGGCCACCTGTGCGAAATCCGCTATGAGCAACTGATTCGCGATCCGCTCAGCCAACTGGCATTGATCTACGAGCGGCTTGAATTGAGCGGGTTCGATGAACTTCGCGCCGAGCTGGACCAAGTAGTTGAATCGAAGCGAGATCATCAGGCGAATCGGTATGAGATCACCCCGCAGCTAGAGGCGGAAATTCATCGTCGATGTTTCGCATTCATCCACCAATATGGGTATGATAGCGGCGATATCGAAAAGCGGAGCTTGGCCTGAGACCTCGATAGGCAAACCTCGCTTAAATGCCATTGCGTTTCCGATAGCCAAGCCAAATCCCACCTCGTTCGGGCTCAAACCGCCGCGAATATCTGTTTATTTTGCCGGCCGGCGAAACCAATCGGTCGGCGAGGTGTTAAACCGGTACGGGTTTCTCGGCGCGCCTGCGGCATTTTTTAAACCGAAACGGAATAGTCTGGTTTAAGGGGAGATGAATGGACTCGTCGCTCACGATGTTTGCCTGCGGCTCCAGTTCCGACGCCTTGGGTAAGCTCGCCGAGATGCAGTTTGCCACTGCCACGCCCAAGCTGCTTAGTATCATCGTGCCGGCGCGGAACGAAGCGGAGAATTTGGCCGGCGCTTACGACGAAATCACTGAGGCGCTGGCCGGCAAACCTTATCTCTACGAAGTCATCGTAATCGACAACGCGAGCAGCGACGGCACCGGCGAACTGGCGGCCGGTTATTGCGTCCGTGATCCGCGCTGGCGCTACATAAGTTTCAGCCGAGACTTTGGGCTTGAGGCTTCTCTAGCGGCCGGGTTTCGACTGGCGCGGGGCAACGCCGCGATGGTGGTCTTCGCGGACCTGCAAGACCCGCCCCATTTGATCGACGCATTCGTGCAGCAGTGGCTGGATGGCAGCGACGTCGTTTACGGCGTGGTGCGTCGTCGGACCGGCGACCCCATCTGGCGATCGCTGGCGGCGAAAGCGTTTTATCACATCACGAAATGGCTAGCGGACAGCGACGTGCCCCTGTACGCCACCGACTTCCGATTGCTCTCGCGGCGGGCGATCGACGCGGTCAACCAATTCGACGAGCGCAATCGATACATGCGTGGCTATTCGCATTGGATCGGGCTCCGCCAAAGCTCAATCGTGTACGATCGCCGGCCACGAATCGGCGGCAAGAGCAAAGCGCCGTTTTGGTATTTGGTCGGTTACGCGATCGACGCAATCACTTGCTTTTCAATTAAGTCACTACGGCTGTTTTCGGTGTTTGGACTCGCGACGCTGGCCGTTGTCGTGCCGATGGCGATCTTTTTTTTGGCTCGCTATCTGATGGGAATTTCCATCCCGGGCACGACCACGATTGTGATGTTGCTGTTGGCGATTTTGGGAGTTATGTTGTTGGGCTTCGGGACCGTCGGCGAATACGTGGGACGGATTTACCTTGAGACCAAACGCCGCCCGCTGTTTGTCGTCGAGAAGGCCATCAATCTGGCCTCGGATCGCGATTCGCGCGCGGTAATTCCGACGTCGACGGTCGGCAAGAGGGCCGATCATTGAGGATCGAAACGGTACACGGAGGTTTGCATGGCGACGGCCCAATTGGCGCTACACGATGAGCTAGCGGCGCCGCCGTCGACGATTTCCCCCGGTCGATCGCGGCGCGATTGGGCGATTCTGGTCGGCAAAGTGTCGCTGCTGATCGGTCTGCTTTCGCTGCACTTCGCCAGCCGCTGGCAACGCTCAGCCACGATGCCCCTGGCCGATCGGCACAATTACGAACGGGCCTATGTCTACAGCCTGTCGCTGCTCGCCGGGCGGGGATTCCACGATATGGCGATCCCCGATTCTCCGGCGGCCGCGCCAATCGCTCGATTCCTCGACAAGGAGTCGGATCGGGTCACGGCTGACGAATTCGCGGCCTATCTGAGCAGCGCCCGCCCCACCGACGCCAACGCGGTCATCGACGAACATACGCGATGGGTCTCCTCGCGTGTTCTCGACCATTATGTGGTGGCTGGGCTATGGCGCCTGTTCGGAATTCGCTGGGACGTTGTCTTAGTCCAGTGCCAAATCATGAGCACGCTTGTGTGCCTGCTCGCCTTTTTCATTGGCTGCCGCCTGGGTGGCGGGTACTGGGCCGGCATGCTCGCCGCGCTGATGTTCTTCGTGTCGCCACTGGAGAGCCAGCTTCAGGCGTGGTCGCTTCGCGATGTGAGCCCGCTATGGTTTGAGGCGATCGGCTTTTGGTTCTTGTTGTGCGTCCTGGATCGAGACAAGGTGAAGTCAACGGGGCGGATTTTGCTGGGTAGCGCAATCTTGGGATTCCTCACGATGAGCGGCTTCGGTTGGCGGCCGGACGTGTTGCTGACCGTGCTCTATCTTGCGTTGGCGCTGCCGCTGCTCTCGTGGCTGCGCGGAATTCGCTGGCCGACGGTGATGACGGCGGTCGGTGTTTATTGCGTCGGTGTCTGGGGCTGTCATGCGGCGATTTATTGCTTGATCGACGAGCCCTCCGTGGATTCGCAAAATGGCTTTCATATGGCCGTGTATGCGGATTTTAGCCGGGCGAATCTGCTCAAAATCGAAAACAGCTTTCAAATCCAGCGCTGCGATCGGGCCACGATGTTTTTGGCGCGGCAACACGAGTGGGCGGTTAACCCGGAGGGGCCGCCACTTTCGTATCTCGGCGCCCGCTACAGCCATGTATGCCGCGACCTGTTCTTCCAAGAGGCCCAGTACAACGCATTTCGATTGGCGTCCAAATTTCCCGGCGTTTATTGGCGATCGCTCGCGGGGCTCAAAATCCCGGGCGCGTTTGCGACGCTGGACACCCAGCAATTGCGCGAGGGACGACTGCCGTGGCTATCGGCCCCCTACAAGGTTGCATTCGACCCCTTGGCCGCCGCCGCCCCATGGCTGTATTTGCTGGGATTATTCGTGGCGACTGCTTTGGGTCCGGCGCGGATGCAGTCCGCGTTGCTTGGTGGAATCACGATTTTGCAATGTGTTGCGCTGTTGCTGGTGCTTCCCGAACAAAAGCACCTGGCGACCCTCCAGTTGCCCCTCAGCATTTTCGCGGGCATCGGGCTATGGACGCTGTTGAAATTGACGCGGCGGAGCCATTGGCCACGCCTATCGGAGATCGTCGCATGGCGGCCATCGAAGGCCTGGCTAGCCGTCGTCGCCGGCGGCGTCGCGATTTGGGGAGCGACTTGTTTAGGGGCATACTTTTTCAGTCGCCACCAGCGGCAATATTTGATCGATTCGATTCAAACTCTGGCGCGCGATGGCGAACCCGCCCCCGAGACAATACGCAATGAAAAAGTCTTCTCCGTGCGCATGTTGCCGCATTCCCCCGTCGAACAGTCCGGTTATTTACTGAAAATCATGGCGGGCGACAACCCGGGAACGCTCCTCTGCCGACACATCCATTTTCCGCAAGATTGGTGCTGGCCCCGGAGTCTCGATACCCTGCATCGTTTGGAACCGGGGCGGGATCAATTTTTCTTCGTCAGTTGTATGCAAGCCGCCGAGTTTGGCGATCCTCGCCCGTATAGCTGCTCGGTGTTTCTTAACGGCGATGCACGGATCGAGTCATGCGTCCGCGTCGATCTGAATAATTGGCGAGGACTGCAAATCAGCACCTTGTTCTATGATGGACAGAATTCTCCCGGCAGCCCGCGGGCGCCGGACAACAACAGCGTCATGCGCTGGCCTAATTGGCCCGCCATACGTTCGTCCTCGGACAACGACCACGATCGCGACAAGTACGCCATGAAAACGCTCTACGACGGTCCGGAGTCCGTCCCGCCGTCTTCGAGTCCCCTGCACCATCTGATCGCCCAAGATGCCGCGACGGGCGCTTGGGATATCGCCGTTAGCGATGGGCGCAAGTTTTCGGTCACGAAATTGAACTACTGGTCGCCCCAGGGTTGGTCGCGCATCGTTTCCGGTGATTTCAGCGGTGGCGGCCTGAGCGATTTGCTCGGCCAGCGAACCGATGGATCGTGGTGGCTTGGCCGGGCCAACGGCAATCTCGTCGAGTTTGCGCTATATCCCCTCAGGCTGCCCGACCAGAAGTTCGACTTTGTCGGCGTAGGTGATTTTAATGGCGACGGTATTGACGATGTTGCCGCGCGCTCGGCCAGCGATGGCGCCTGGTGGATCGGCCTCTCCAGAGGGGCAAAATTCGACGTCAAGCGGTGGGGACATTGGCCAAGGGGTATCCCGCCAGAAAAAATCTGCATTGCCGATTTCGATGGCGATGGCCGGGCCGATCTCGCCGGACTCGATCCAAAAACCGGCGATTGGATCGTTTCCAAGTCCGACGGAACGAAGCTCGAAACGCATGTCTGGGGCGCGTTAGGGCCGAAAAATCAATGGAGTCATGCGATCGCGGCGGACTTCGTCGGCGATGGCCGGAATCACGTGGCGGCGATGAACGCGACCACCGGTGAATGGATTTTGGGGCGCTCCGACGGCAAGCAATTTGACTGTAAGCCGGCCGGTCGTTGGCCGGCTAATCTCAGCTCGTCGAGCGTGCAAACGGGGCGTTTTACGCCCGACGGACGACAAAGCCTGCTGGCGACCGACCCTCAGACCGGCGACATCGCAATCGCAACATTCGATGGCAAGCAGTTTGTGACTCGCCATTTGTCGGGCAACCCGGCTCTCTGCGGTGGGGCCTACATCGGTGATTTTAATGGCAGCGGACAGGATCAAATTGTCGGCATATCCAAGCAGAACGAATTGATGATCGGCGTATTGCAGGGGGACTCAATCCGGTTTGAGCACTGGGGCGTGTGGCCCGGCGCCGACCATCAAACGGATCGCCGAGTCATTCCCGCTTGGCGAAAATGAATCGCCGAGCTCTGCGGAATCGCGGCTCAATCGCGGCAGTAGGGTGCAAGTCGCGGTTTGCTTTTTTTATATGGCTTGATGATAGCTCGACGATTCAATGATTCGATCGATCGTCGTTGCCAGAACTTGGTGGTGTCGTTGGTCTGGCTCAATCGGTCGGCCACCAAGTGCAGCATGGGGTCGCCGCCTTCGTCCCTGAATGTTTCCGTGCCTTGATGCGGCGGTTGATTTGCTTGACGGTGGATTCCATCGGGCTGCTCGTGATGGGCAGCCCTTGCTTGCGGTATTGATCGTACTTCATCCGCTCCCGTGGGTTGGTTAAATAGTCCAGCGAACCGGTGACTTGGGCTCGCGGCGTGGATCGTTTCCTTGGGTTCTGGAAGACCTAATTCCGCTTGCCGCTTTCGGAGCGCCTCGAGCAAGCGGTCGACATCTCCCCGATACAGCCATTGAGACCGATCGCGGTAATCCGACCAGCCTGCGTGAACGGCAAGTTCATGCTGGGCGAGCCGAAGACTTCGAAGAGCCGGCGGAAGGTGGAGCTGTCGCAATTGGCGAGCGACTCACTGTGGGCTCACCGCCGGGCGATGCTGGCCAAGGGCTGGCCAACGGAAACCGTGTTTCGAAATTCGCTGGGGGGATTCCTCCGGCGAACGCATTTCCACGCCAATGCGTTCAAGCCGCTTTTGAAACGGGCTGGGCTTCCCGATATGCGGTTCCACGATCTACGGCACACGGCGGCGATGCTCATGCTGGGCAGCGGCGAGCACCCCAAGGTGGTTCAGGAGACCTTGGGCCATTCGACCATCGGCATCGCGATGGATACCTACTCTCACATGCTCCCGACGATGCAACGGGACGCGGCCGACCGCATGGGAAAATTACTCACCGCAGGAGTCGGCTGAGATTGGCTGTCAAATGGTTGTCAAAACGGCGTTTTTAGACCCGGTTTATAAGGTGGCCGAAATGAACGTAAACCCTTACCAGATAAAGAAGCGGAGGGCAGGGGATTCGAACCCCCAACCCCTTGCGGGGCGCCTGATTTCGAGTCAGGTTGCTGGCCAATTCGCTTACCCTCCAGCGGACAATCGAGCGGCATGCGATGCCGTCCGACTTGTTGCGGACTTTCGTAATTTATCGTTCGTGCCGACGCCTGACAAGGAGAGACATACGAGGGAAAGAGGTCGGTCACGAAAGTCGCCTGCCGCTGAACGGTCGTCCGCGATCGATGTCGGCTGAGACCGGAAGGCCGGCCCTAGATTTCTCGAAGCTGGCCGAATAGGTCGTCGAGCCAAAACGGTTTGGAGATGACCAGCGCGGCGCCGGCCGTGAGCAGGCGCTGGCGGTCGCCGAGACGAGGAAATGAGGTCAGCACGACAATCGGCGTTGTGCCTAACTGGGAGCGTAGAGCGGCGACTTCTTGCGCATCGTTCGTAGCGGCGGCCGAGTCGCAGATCGCCGCGCGAATGCCGGCGACCTGCGGGAGCTTGCGACCCCGGATCCAAAGCGCGCTGAAGCCGCGCATCGACGCTGCGTCGCACAGAGCGCCTGCCAGTTCGGAGTTGCGGGTGTGGATGGTTAGCAGGCCCTGGTTGGGATGGGGCTCGACGGTCGGCAAGGCGAGCAGGCGCTCTTCGTCGGTCGCCGTGAGCGGCAATCGCCAAACCGAAAAATCGCCCGACGCGATTCGCTCGAGTTCCGGCCGGACTCGAGCGATCCATTGATGCCAATAAAATTGCATCGCGCCGGCAAGCGGATGGCCGGTGCGGGTTTGTCCCTCGCACCAGCTTCCGAGCAATTCACTGAAGCGGGCCAAGGGCGCGGCGGCGGTAAGTTGCTCAATATGAGACGAGCGGAATTGTCCAGGCCAGGATTGAGCTAGGACTATCAGAAACGGATCGAAATCCGTGTCTTTCAAAATCTCCACGGCCGCGTCGACGCTCGCCGCCGATCGCAACTCGCATTGACTGCCCAGCCACCGAAAGACATCCCGAAACTCGGTCCACTCCGGATCGCCAACATACAGGACCGGCAGTGGAGGCATAAATGTTTTCGGTGACCAATTGTGCAACGGGCAGCGCCCTTCGGCCAGAATGCCGAGGGTATTAGACCGCATGGGGCCAGATTAGGCCAGAATGTCGCCGATTACCGAGCCCGACGTCATGGTCAGACGCTCGTCCCGCCCATTGCGCGAGAACGTGAGTTGCTCGTGATCCAAACCCAGCAATCGCAGGACGGTGGCATGCACGTCGCGAATGTGCACGGGCTTGTCGACCGCGTACAGGCCGACCTCATCGGTGGCGCCGAAGACCGTGCCCGGTTTCACGCCGCCCCCGGCCATCCACATCGTGAAACCATAGGGATTGTGGTCGCGGCCGCTCCCGCTTTCGCTCATGGGAGTGCGGCCGAACTCTCCACCCCAAATAACGAGCGTCGAGTCGAGCAGTCCCCGGCGCTTGAGATCGGTGAGCAAGGCCGCGATCGGCCGATCGGACTCGCGGCAATAGCGGGCGTGATTTACTTCGAGATGATCGTGAGCGTCCCAGCGGCTGCCGGAGCCCATATACATCTGCACGAATCGCACGCCTCGTTCGACCGATCGGCGAGCGATCAAACAATTGCGAGCGTTGTCGGCGATGTCCGTTTGATCCAGACCGTATAGCGAGAGGGTTTCTGCCGACTCGGTGGTCAAATCGACAACTTCGGGGGCAGCCACTTGCATCCGATAGGCCAGTTCGTATGCGGCGATCCGCGCTTCCAGCGAATCGTCGTTGCGGCATAGCGAATGGCGCCGATCGAGTTGCTCGATGTAGTCGAGTTCGGTGCGCTGCTCCGCGGGCGTGATCGAGTTGGGAGGCGAGACATTGAGAATCGGGGTCTTGCCCGCCCGGAATCGCGTGCCTTGATAGGTGGAGGGCATGAACCCGGTCGCCCAATTGTGGCTGCCCCCCGGCGGGTCGCGAGTATAGTCGGTCATCACGACGAAGCCGGGCAGATTTTCGCACTGGCTGCCCAGTCCATAGAGCGTCCACGCGCCGACGCTGGGGCGGCCGGCGAGAAGCGCCCCGGTATTCATCTGGGCGACGCTGGCGACGTGAGTGAGTCCATCGGCATGCACGCTTTGGAGGACCGTCATGTCGTCCACACACTTGGCGATTTCCGGATACCAGTCGCTGACCCAGATGCCGGATTGGCCGTGGCGGCGGAACGTGCGGTTCGAGCCCATCAGCGGCGTGTTGGCCGTTTTGCCCATCGCGGTCATCGGCCGTTTGAACGACGGAGGCAGCGGAGCGCCGGACAGTTTTTGCAACTGGGGTTTCGGATCGAACAGGTCGAGATGACTCGGACCGCCGTCCATGAAGCACCAAATCACGCTCCGCGCCTTGGCGGCGAGCGGCGGCGCCTTCACCGCGATCGGATTGGCGACCGCGTTGGGCGACTTGCGATGCGGCCGGGCATCCGCCTCGCGCGCCAACAGAGACCACAGTGCTATCGCGCCCATCCCACCGCCGGCGCGAGCCAAAAAATCGCGGCGCGAAGCGGCTTGCTCCCTGTGAGCAATCGCCGACTGAGTGCCCGCAATGTCCAACTCAATCGACATAGAGAAACTCATTCGAGTTAAACAGGGCATGGCAAAAGTCGGCGATCGCTTCGGCCTCGGGCGGCAATGATTCGCTGTCCGCGGCGCCGGACGAGGCCGGCGTGGGCGATGGCTCGACAGGTTTTTGGCTCACGGAACTAGGCGGCGACTTTGGCAGCGCGGAATCTGTTTTCACGGCGGTCGCCGTCTGTTTCAAGTCAGTCGCCGAAGCGGATACGTTGCGAAACGCGCGATGATTCTTCGCGTCCCGCTCGACCGTCGAGGATTCCGCGGAGATGAACTCGCTGGCGGCCGCGAGTTCTTCATCGGTCGGCTGCCGACCATAGGCGGTCCTGTAGGCGTTGCGAACGAGCGCCGCTTTATCGGCGCCGTATCGGGCAACTAAGCGGCGAGCCCATTGCCGCGCCTCTTCCTCCGTAAAATCGCTGTTCAATAATTCCAAGGCCTGCGGCGGCGTCACCGTCGAATCGCGTCTCGGACAACTGTTATGCATATCCGGCTGATCGAACACTTCGAGTAGCGGATAACGCAGATTTCGCTTCGCCAGCACATACACCGAGCGGCGGTCGCGATCTTGCCGTAGCGGATCCGGTTCCCAGGCATATCGGCCAATTCCCTCGGGCAGCTTGGGTCGAGCACTAGGACCAAACATTTTGATATTCAGATCGCCGGCCGATTGCAAGATGGCGTCTCGAATCGCTTCCCCTTCAAGCCGGGCGCCGCGGAATCTCCACAACAGGCGGTCGTTTGGGTCGGCCGATTGAGCGGCAGTCTGCGTTTGATTGGTATCTTCGATCAGCGACGTTTGGCAATAGGTGGCCGACGTGACCATCAAACGGTGGATCGTTTTCAAGCTGTATTTCTGCTCGACAAGCTCCGCGGCCAGCCAATCGAGTAGCTCCGTATGCGTGGCGGCGTCGCCCATCGTGCCGAAATCGTTCGGCGTGCCAACGATGCCGGCGCCAAAATGGTGCGACCACAACCGATTGACGATGACGCGCGCGGTCATCGGATGATCGGGTCTCGACAACCAAACGGCCAGGGCGGCTCGACGGCCGGTCGTGTCCGGCGATACCCCGTGGGGAATCAATGGTTCGCTTAAGCCGAGAAATTCCGGGAACCCGGGGGAAACTTCATCGAGCGGTTTGCGAAAGTCTCCGGTCGAGAGCCGATATGTCGCCGGGGCGCGCCGTCCGACGTCGACAACGGCCATCGCCGCCGGAAGCGGAATGGGCTTGACCGCATCGAAGGCGGCCAGCTTCTGCTGGAGCGAGGCCAGCCGATCTTTCTGTTTGTCGTCCAGCCGATTGTCCAGCTTTTGCAGCCTAAGCTCGAGCCATTTGTCGGCCTGAATCACGAGTTGCGTTTCCAGCGGACTGCGGTGCTCGGGTGGCTCGTTGAGCGCATGCTGCGTGTCGGCGTCGAAACCCTCGGTTGCGTCGCGAACGAGGGTTGCTTTGGTCGGGCCGACCAAGGCTTCGATTTGATCGCGAATCTCTTTCGTCGCCTGCCGCCATGCTTCGAGTTGAATTCGATAACGCCCCTGTTGGATTGGCGTAGCGGCGACCAAGTCGTCGCGAGGAGCGATCGGTGCGAATATCGCCTGCAACCGGTAGTAATCGAACTGCGTGATCGGATCGAATTTGTGATCGTGACAACGGGCACATCCGATCGTCAGCCCCAAGAAAGCCGAGCCAGTGACTTCAGTCAGGTCGTCGAGCATCTCCTGCCGCCGCTGGCGTAGGTCGGAGGCGTTGATCTCGTCGGGGTAAAGGCGATTGAGTCCCGTGGCGATAATCGCCTGTGGGTTGCCAGGTTCGAGTTCGTCACCCGCAAGCTGCTGCCTGACGAATCGATCGTAGGGCAAATCAGCGTTCAGCGAGCTAATGACGTAGTCGCGATATTTATACGCCTCGGGGCGAAGAGCGTCCGATTTGAAGCCATCCGTTTCGGCGAAGCGAACCACGTCGAGCCAATGCTCTGCCCAGCGTTCTCCATAACGTGGCGACGCTAGTAAACGATCCACCACCTTCGAGTACGCCTCTGGCGATAGATCGGCGACGAAGGCGGCTTGCTCTTCGGCGGTCGGAGGCAATCCCGTGAGATCAAACGAGACTCGGCGGAGCAGCGTCAACTTGTCGGCCGCGGGACTCGGTCGCAGGCCCTTCTTTTCCAGCCGCGCGAGGATGAAGGCATCGACTGGATTTTTGATCCACGAACTCTCGCGGACCTGGGGTGTCGCCGGGCGCTTCAGTGGCTGAAACGGCCAATCTCCCTGGGCGAAGCCCGACTGATGTCCGGCTGCGCGCGCAAGGCCGGCGCAATTTAGCAGCAGAACAATAGCGGACAGGCCAGCGAATCGCTTCGCGGCGCGCAGGTTGGTTGGGAACATCGGTGGGATGCGATCGGTTCGCGGGTGGGACGCGAATCGCAGGCATTCGTAACGGTGGGATGGTTTCGACCGGCGGGAAATGTCACTATAACCATCGCCAATAGTCGATGGCAAATCCCATTTTTTTTCTTTGACGCGAATTTCTCATGCTTTTTCGCGATCCCGCCACGGATCGTTCACCCATGGACTTGAGCGAGAATCGACTCGCGCGGCGGAATAGCAGATCCTAACTGAGGCAAAACGGTTAACACGCGGAGAATATTCGCAATGCGGAGTTTGGGCAATTGCGCATTGAGCTGTTTGGCCGAGCCGAGTGGCCATCGAGCTTTATAACGAATGAGCGCCGGAGAACGGGAGCTTACGTTCCGCGCTCGCCTGGAGCGGCGCCGCGGCGCAAGCGGTCTCGGACGGCGAGCCAAGCTTCGTCGTCCGGAGGCATGTCGACGATGATCCGACCGACGCCCGCGCCATCTAACTCGTGCAGCGCAGCGTAAAGCCGAGCCGCGAAGGCGATCGGATCAGTCGGCATCTGAATCAATACGAGCGCTGGCGAGTCGATTGTCGGGCGCGCTAAAGCGAGCCAACCGATCTTGGCTCCCGTCGCGACCAACTGCTCCAGTCGACTTGAATCGCTGGGCACGCGCAGTTCCATTGGCGCCCGCGGAGCGTAATGCCGGGCGGAGGTACCGGGCGAGGCAAGCGGTTTTGATCCGTCATCTCGGTCGAGTTGCGGTCTTGAGATGGTCCCGATAACATTTTCGAGCACCGAGGGAGCGATCATCCCCGGTCGCAGAAGCCTCGGCGGATTGACGCTGAGATCCAAGACCGTGGATTCCAGCCCGCCGGACGTCGGGCCGCCATTTAATACGACGTCGACCCGATCCGCTAGGCTCTTGCGCACATGCTCCGCAGTCGTCGGCGACACTTCGCAGGAACGGTTTGCGCTCGGGGCCGCGACGGGAATTTTGGCGGCGCCTATCAGAGCCAGCGCGACCGGGTGCGCCGGCGCCCGCACGGCGACTGTATCCGCGCCGGCCGTGGTAATATCCGGCACGGAAGAATGCTTTCGCAGTACAAGGGTCAATGGCCCGGGCCAGAAGCGGGCTGCCAGCAATTCGGCCGTCGCCGGCCACTCGGCGGTCAACTCCCGGGCAGCGGCTGTCGAGTTGACATGCACGATGAGCGGATTGTTGGCAGGCCGGCCCTTGGCGGCGAAAATTCTGGCGACAGCTGCCGAATCGAGCGCGTTGGCGCCCAATCCGTAAACGGTTTCCGTGGGAAAGGCGACCAGTCTGCCGGCGCGCAAGGCCTCCGCCGCGTGCTCGATCGCCGCGGCCCCTTGGGAAAGCGACTCGATGTTGTACACTTCGGTCATGAGCGCGGACACTCAAGCGAAAACGGGAGAGTAGAGTCTCCCTACCCTAGACAGGAATGCCGACGATGGGAACCACCGAACCGGCGCTGGTCGCGATCTTCATGGGCCGGCAAGATGACTGGGAAACACTGCGCCACGCGGCGGAAGCTCTCGATCAATTCCATGTTCGCTGGGAGCGGTGGATCGCCGCCGATCGCCTAGCGACGGAAAGTGTAGCGGAAGCGGTCGCTCGCTTTGTCGCGGCGGGGATTCAATCGCTGATCGTCGGAGCCGCGGACGACGGCGAACTGGCTGCCGCGGTCGCCGGCTGCTCTGCCTTGCCGACACTCGCCGTTCCGCTGCCTCGGCAAACGAGCGGCGCTCTCGAAACATTACTCTCACTCACGCAAGCCGCCGAACGCTCTCCGTTTACGACATTGGCTATCGGCCGAGCTGGGGCCACAAACGCCGCCTTGTTGGTTGTGGCAATCTTGGGCAACTCACGCGCCGAGCTCCGCGAAAGCCTGCGGCAATTTCGGGCCGCTCAAACGGCCAAAGTCCAAAAGGAAACGTTGGCGTAACCCGCTTCGCAAGCGCGTGCAGAATCAAAACTTGCTCGGATCGATCGTCTTGTTGTGCGTGCGGCTGCAAAGGAGCGGAAACACGCTGGGATCGACCGTGTAGGCAATACTGTGCACCGATCCGTCGCAGAACACGAACTGAGCCGTGTTCGAGTGAGCGCTGCCGAACGACGTCCACAAATCGTTACCGGGCTGGTCCTGCGTCGGTGGCGTGGATGTCGTGCCCCACTTGATTACATCGTAGTCAAAACCGAGATTCCAGCCCTGATCGTCCGATCCCAATGTACCGGTAAAGTAGCCATCGGGGTCGAGATATTTCTCGCCCGCCAAAATCAGATTGCTGGCTCCGGTGTTGATATTGGCCAATTTGACTTGGCTGAGCATGTAGCAGACGCCGGTCCCCTGCAAACAAATGTCAGGGCTGAACGACGTGCCGTTAGTGGTCATTGTCGGCAGCACTTTGGGAATATCGGCGTCCCCCGCGGATAGAGTCGAAACGCCGAAGGAGATGCCGCCGGGTGGGTTGTCGCCGCCATTAGCCGCATAGTCCGAACGGCCAATGACGGAGGGCTTGGTCATATTGGCATAGGGACTACCGTGGATGTAAGGGTATGCGATGGCCCGTCGTCGCGAGGGGCAATTGAACATCGCGATCGGGGTTTGCGTGGCCAGCGAGATGGCGTCCCGCTTTTGCGCGTCGGGCATTCCGGCGCCCATGTCGTGCAAGTTTTTGGCGTCGAGAAACGGCAAAAGATTGTAGAAAAACCCGCCCGGCTGCCGATGGCCAAATCCGCGATCGGGATCACCGGCCCAGCCCCAGCACCATCCGCCCGTGGGAAAAAAAGTGGCGTCCTGCTCGTGCGTTATCGCCGCCAAGCCGATTTGATGCATGTTGTTCGCGCATTGAGTGATCCGCGCCGACTCGCGCGACCGCTGGACCGCCGGCAGCAGCAAGGAGACCAAAATCCCGATGATCGTCATCACGACCAGCAACTCGACGAGTGTGAAGCCGGATGAGCGATCGAGCCGGGCGCCGCGACTAACGAATGGGAACGACATGGATTAGACCCTTTTGGCGATCGGGCGCCGATGCTTATTTGCTTTTGAGATTGAACGTCAGCCCACCACCTTGAAGCTCGGGATTGTCGCGAGCTACCTCGACGCCAAGCTCGGTCTGCGTGTTGTAGCGAGCCGGAATCGTTTCCTTGCCGCCAACGACTTTGGAGAACCGGAGCTTGTACAAGCCAAAGCTGGCGCCCGACTTTCCTGAGGATACGAGCGTGGCAAGACTGCCATAATTGTCGGTCACGCCCGTGGCCGGTTTGAACTCCGGGCCAAGAAAAGGCTCCGGTTCGGCCGTCACGTTGCATCCGGCGAGCGGCGCGCCATCGAGCGTGGCGATAATCCCGAGCTTCGTCGAGCTGCTCATGGCCTGCTTCCATTTCTCGACTCGGGCCGCGATGTTTTCGGCCGTGATCTTTTTGTCGCCCCCAGTGTCATAGCGGCCAAGGGCCGACTTGAGCGGCGGACACTTGTCGAGTTCGGCGCTCGAGATGACGCCATCGCGATCGGTGTCGTACTCGGCGAGCGCCGCCTTGCCGGCCGCGACCGGATCGATTGCCGGCTGCTCTTGGCGAGCCGGACTGCCCGATGAACACCCCGCCGTTACCAGGAGGAGGCCACAGAATTGCAGCCAACCTCGCCGTCCAAATGCCATGATTGTCTGTCCGCTGAAGCTGTCGCGACAAGGAAGTGCAGTTTGAATCGTAATGCGATTTTAACGATTCGTCAATCAAAGGTTCGGCTCGCCAGCGATTCCGTAAGTTGATGTTCTGGGGACGGTTTCCGTGGTTGTGACGGCCTTTGCCCTTTCGATTTGCAGCGGGTAGATATTGAGGGGAGACCGAGTAGTGCGGGCAGCCGAATCTAGGGGTTGGAAATGCCGGAGGCGAAGTTCCAAGCCGCAGCGCAACGCGACCTGGCGGTGGAACTCAGCCGAATGTTCGCTGGGACGGAATTTGCGGTTTTGCCCGGACTGCTCGCAACCCGCCCAAAGAGCTCGGTGTATCACCCGCTCAATCGAGCGGTTGCCCGCTTGCCGCTATTGCAGAAGGGACTTGGCGTACGCTCGGCGGGGAAGCCGTGCGATTACTAGCCCTAGGGCGCCGATTCCAAAGATGGCGAGAGACGACGGCTCTGGAACAGGGGACACGTCGGCGGAGGTGAATTCCACGCGAACGCCACCTGGACCACCGGAATTGAAATTCTCGAAGCTAAGAGTGTTCGCGCCGGCGACAACCGATCCGGTAATCGAGAAGGGAAAGAAGCTGCCGAATCCGCCGGACGTAGCAACGGTCGAAACACCATTCAATAAGATGTCGGGGCCTTCGTCGTCCGTAGCCCATTGGCCGGTGATCGTGATCGTGCCCGCGATCGGTGAGCTGAATGTCGTGTCGTTATGAAACAGACCGGCGCCTTCGTTTAATGACGGATAGCCGGCCGTTTCGCCGATCCAATCCGATGCGGTGTCGTCTCCCAGCCAAGGGCCGATCGGAAAACCGCTCGCCGAGGTTTTCGCCGTTTCGGTCGAGGCGCCGTCGGGACTCGCGGTAATAGCATAATGCAAGTCGAGCGTTCCATCCGCCAGAGTCGTCCCGGTGGCTCCCACGCCGGTATTGAACAGTCCAGTTCCGGAGTTAATTGCGATTGGCGTGGCGAGCGCCAACGTCGTCGTTAATGCGGTGACCAAAAAAATGAGACAACGACCGCAAACTGCTGACGACGACACGCTGGAGAGCGACTCATGGGCAAAAAAATCCGGGGGAGTACCGCGAGGTGAGGATCTAACTAAGCAGCTTAATCGACAAACCCCACATAGTCAAGTAATGGGGTCGTTCCCATCCGCTCGCGCGATCGCGTCGGGCTGATTTTTTTAGACGTGGACGAATTTCGACAGGATTAACGGGATTTTCAGAATTGGGAAGGACGCCTTCGGAGCAGGCGAGGCGCTGCGGGCTCGAGAGACCCAATCACTCGCTGGGGACGGGGTCCGCGCAAGACGAGGAGGGGACAAACGAGGCTCTCTAATGCTTGTAGATTTTGTGCCTCGGCCGGTCGGACAAGATTTGCTCTTTGCCCCAGTTGGTCACGTCGCGAAATCCCGGGCTGCGGATAAAATCGCTAAAAGCTTGCTCATCCGACCATTCGCTGACAATCAAATAGGAGCAATCGTCGCTGACATCGCGATACAATTTCGAGTCGGTGTGCCCGGCGGCGCCACGCAGCGCGCCGAGAACCGCGGCGAACTTGCTTTCGAAATCTTTTTGCTTGCCGGGGATCACGTGATAGTCCATGCCGACGGTAATCATGACGAACGCCTGGGGTTGGATGGGCAAAATGTCTACACGCTGCACTGACCAGAGCCTAAAGCTCGCAGCGCCTTACGGCAAGGGGCGGGGCCAGTCGGTATAATCGCGGCAGTATGATCGACGATATCAACTCGCTGCAATCCTAGCGCGCTGATTAGTCTGGCCGAGACCGGCCGAACCTGGCCGATGGAAACCTAGTGTCCGTGCTTCTGCCCATCGCGAATGATATTGACGTTTTTTTCGGCGACGCCAACCCGGCCGAGGCCCGTGTCTATGCGCGTCTCGACCCGGCGGACGGCGGGCCGCACGCCACGCAGTTGACGCTCGAAGGTCACATCGCCGGTCCAGATTGCCAATTCGCCAAGACGTTGCCGGCGAAAATCTCGCTCTTGGACCGCGGGCCCGGCGGCTCGGTGCTGCTCGAAGCGGTGATTCCCGACCCATGCTTTTGGACTCCGGAAACACCGTTTTTGTATCGCGCGAAACTCGATATCCGGTGGGCCGAACACTCCGAAAAGATCGACCGGCTGATGGGTATTCGACGACTAGGCAACCGAGATCAGTCGCTGTTCTTGGACGGTCGCCGGTGGGTTGCTAGAGGCGTGGCGAAAGCCCAGGTCACGGTCTCTGACTTAGCCGCCGCGAGAGCCGCTGAGTCTGTGCTGGCAGTCGACCACGCCGACGATCGGCTTTGCGCCGAGGCGAGTCGCCTGGGCGTGCCGCTCTTGGTGAATTTGATCGAGGCAGGCCCAGGAGCCGAAGCGGAGACTCGCCGGCTCGGCCAATGGCCCGCGGTCTTCGCGGTCATGCTCAATCCCGAGACTTTAGTTACCGACGAAATGAGAAAGCGAGCGCCGAACTTGCTCCTCGCGACTCGAATGCCGGAGACTGGCCCCGTCTCGGTCCCTGGATGGGCTCAGTTGATCGTGTGTCGATCCGACCGGTTACCCGAGTTGCTCGAGTGGCAAACGTCCGGCGATCGACGCATACCAATCGTCGTGTTACGGCGACATCGAGACGGAACCGCCAACGCGTCGATTGAGAACGGCCGTCGCCAGTGTGATCAATTGCAATTCGATATGGCGAACATCGGCGATTTCGCAGGCTATATCATTGAGCTTCCATGACCAGCGACGACGACATGCGGACCGATAAGCCGACCAAGTTTACCGGCCGCTATGCGCGCCAAGAACGATTCGCTCCGTTAGGTGAAGCGGGCCAGCGGAAACTGCAAGCGAGCCGAGTGCTCATCTGCGGTTGCGGCGCCCTCGGTTCCATGCTCGCGACGCTGCTTGCTCGGGCTGGCGTCGGCATGTTGCGGATCGTCGACCGGGACTTTCTCGAGCTTAACAACCTTCAGCGGCAGATGCTTTACGACGAGGCAGACGTCGCCGCCCAATACCCCAAAGCGATCGCGGCCGCCGAAAAACTGCGCCAGATCAATTCGTCCATTCAGATCGAACCGCACGTGGCGGATATCTCGGCCGCGAACATACTCGAGTTGGCCTCGGGGATGGATCTGTTGCTGGATGGATTGGACAATTTCGAAACTCGTTATCTCATCAACGAGGCTTCGCAAAAACTTCGCCTGCCGTGGGTCTACGGCGGCGCGATCGGGGCTTCCGGCCAATCGATGACCATCCTCCCCGGCGAGACCCCTTGTCTGCGCTGCCTCATTCCCGAATCACCGCCGCCGGGAACCATGCCCACCTGCGACACGGCGGGAGTGCTTGGCCCGATCATTGGAGTGGTGGCCTCGATCCAAGTTTGCGAAGCGATAAAAATTCTGAGCGGCAACCGCTCGGCCGTGCAACGAGGGCTCCTGGTTGTCGATTTGTGGGAAAATCGATTTCGCGCGATGGGCCTCGACTCGCTGCAAGAGCGTGGCTGCCCGACATGCCGCGAGCAGGATTACCCTTGGCTGACGGGCCAGCACGGCAGTCAAACGGCGATTCTCTGTGGACGAAACGCGATCCAGATTCAGGCTCCCGCGCGAATGAAAATCGACCTGCCGTCGCTGGCCGAAAAGCTGGCCGGTGTCGGCACAGTCACCCACAATCGCCATCTGCTTCGCTTGGCGGTCGACGACTACTTGCTGACCGTGTTTCCAGACGGCAGATCGATCATCGGGGGAACGGATGATCCCGCGACGGCCCGAACGCTTTACGCGCGTTACATCGGCAGTTGAGCGTGCATTTGCCAAGCAACGCTCGGCCGTTCCTTTTCGTGCGCAGCCTGGCGTGCCCGTGCATTTTTATTGGCAGGGTAGCTCGTTTGTGTTAAGGTAGCGCCAGACGACATGGGGTCGCCCCAAACAATCTTCTCTGGATTTCTTTCTATGCGGTATTACTGGTCGAATTTGCGGGCTTGCGCGCGCCGGGACCGCTCAGGGTTTACGCTGGTTGAGTTGTTGGTCGTCATCACCATTATTGGAGTCCTAGTTTCGCTGTTGTTGCCGGCCGTCAACGCCGCTCGAGAGTCCGGGCGGAAAGTGGCGTGTGCGAATAACTTGCATCAAATCGCCCTGGCCTTGACCGCGTATCATCGCACGGCCGGGCAGTTTCCGCCAAGTTCCGTGTGGAAAGAAAATGGAAAGCTAGACGTCTCGAACATCGAAAAGGCCAACAACTCTCATCTGGCCGAGAACTGGGTGATCCTCATTTTGCCCTACCTCGACCAAGCCGACTTACAGAAAAAATTCGATCTGACCAAGCCGATTTGCGATCCGGCCAATGCCATGCCGCGTGGGATCAACTTGGCCGTGATGCTCTGTGGTAGCGATGCGTTCAACCGCAAGACGTTTGACGGCTCGGCCAGCGGCGCGACGAATCAATTGGGTGATGGCTGGGCGCGGGGCAACTACGCCGCGAACGCGGCCCTTGGTTACATGACCATCTCTCATCGTAGCGAAGCCTACGGAAACGCGGCCGTTCCGAAGACGACTCAGTATTCAACTGGCAGTTGGCAAATCAACCAAGTTCGCGGCATCATGGGCGCCAACCTGTCCCTGCGAGTGGACGATATTCTCGACGGCGCGAGCAACACGATTCTCGTCGGCGAACTTCGCGCCGGAATTAGGAATTACGATTGCCGTGGAGTTTGGGCCATGAGCGGCGCCTGTCCGAGCGCGCTTTGGGCACACGGTTTCATAAGCGACGCCAATGGCCCTAATTCCAATCTGCCGCAAGCCGACGACATGCTCAGTTGCCAAGATTTGTGGAACGAGTTCGGTAACGACGGAACGAAGGTCGCCGCCGAGGGAATGTCTTGCGCGCCGGGCAATAAATCCAATTGGCAGCAAACGGCTCGTAGTATGCATTCTGGCGGGGTCAACGTCGCCTTTGCAGACGGATCGGTTCATTTTATCAGCGATTTTGTAGATCATAGTGGCGACATCAATAATCTCAGCGTCTGGGACCGATTGAATGCATCGTGCGACGGGCAACCGGTCAGCGCGGCGAGTTATTGATTTCCCTTATCACCCTTTTTAACCGCGACGAAGCCTTCCGTCATCGCCGAGCGACCCCATGTTAACCAATTCGCGTGCCCAGCGATCGAACGACCAGGTCCCCCGCGGCTTCACCTTGGTCGAATTGTTGGTTGTGATCACGATCATCGGCATTCTCGTTTCCCTGCTTTTGCCGGCGGTGAACAACGCCCGTGAAGCGGGCCGTCGTACTCAGTGCGCCAACAATTTGCACCAATTAAGTTTGGCCCTGCTTCAATACAACAAGGTCACGGGCCAGTTTCCGCCGAGTTCCGTGTGGAAGGTCAACGGCAAACTGGATACATCGCAGATCGAAACAACGAATAATCCCAACCTCGCCGAGAATTGGGTAATTCTGATTCTTCCCTACATCGAGCAGGCGGATTTGTACAACAAGTTCAGCTTTGCCAACCCGATCGTAAAAGACGGCGCTTTTGCCGATGGCACGAACAACCAGGCAGCCCGTGCGGTAGGGCTCACGTTCATGCTTTGCCCGTCGGACGCATTCAATCGCAAGCCGTTCAACGGTTCGGCGAGTAGCCTGACGAACAAGATGGGAGACAATTGGGCCCGCGGCAACTACGCCGCCAACGCGGCCCTGGGCTATATGTCCATCTCGGGCACGGGGCTGCCCGCGGGGTCGTCAACTTCCGCCTGGAAGTTGAACACCGTCCGTGGCGTCATGGGCGCCAACATTTCGCTTCGCGTAGACGATATTCTCGATGGCGCCAGCAACACGATCCTGGTCGGAGAGATTCGCGCCGGCATCACGGCCTACGATCCGCGTGGGATTTGGGCGATGAGCGGTGGGTGTCCTAGCGCGCTCTGGGCGCACGGATATTACGGCGACGACAACGGCCCCAATAGCAACTCCGCGCTGGCCGATGACATGGTGAGTTGCACCGATTTGTGGGCCGAATTTGGCGGAGGACCGCAGGTCGTCGCCCAGGGCATGAGTTGCTCGAGTGGCAATTGGCCCAACTGGCAGCAGACGGTGAGAAGCATGCATGTCGGTGGCGGAAACGTCGTGTTCGCCGATGGATCGGTCCACTACATTACCGATTACGTGGAATTGGGCACGGACCCAAACAACCTCGGCGTCTGGGATCGGCTCAATCTCTCGTGCGACGGCCAGCCGGTCAGCGCCGCGAAATTCTAGGTGGTTCTAACCGCCTGGGAGAAGGGGACGGCCCCCGGCGGTTTTGAGCCAAGTGGATTGCGGAGGTCGTCTTGCGATGATTCCCTCGAACCGGTTCGCCTTCAAAGAATGGGCCGTAGTGTGTCGAGCTCTGGCGGAAGGTATTCAAACGATCGTTTTGCGCAAGGGGGGCATTCACGAAGGGAGCGAGGGATTTCGGGTCGCGCATCCCGAGTTTTGGCTCTTTCCTTCTCAGTATCATCAGCAGCCCGAACAGTTGACCGGCGTGGGGCAGTCGCTGCTTGAGGGCGTTTCCCGAAACGCGCCCGCGCCGGGCGCCATTCCGATTTCGCAATACGTCGCGGTCAGCGACGCCTATCGCTTGGTCGACGAAGCAAAGCTCGATCGGCTTGCCGGGCTGCATATCTGGTCGCCGGAGACGGTCCTCCAGCGGTTCAGTTATAGAGATCCCGGGCTGTTTTTATTGCTGGTGCGCGCCTACTCGCTTCCGGCCAGTATGACTCTGTCCGACTCGCCGTATTTTGCCGGCTGCCGAAGTTGGGTCGAGTTGCCCGAGCCGCTTGAAACG
The DNA here is from genome assembly GCA_038210495.1 of Pirellulales bacterium. GTDB lineage: Bacteria > Planctomycetota > Planctomycetia > Pirellulales > DATAWG01 > JBBQWR01. Next base: position 17,162 of record JBBQWR010000015.1, on the reverse strand, counting down.
GCCGATCTGGTTCCCGCGATTTCCGACGCCCAGTTTAACGAGGCGCGGGACACGGTTTTAACGGCGATCGCTTAAACGTCGCCACCGGCGCGTGGACCTCGTCAGCCGGCGCCTTGGCCGATCGCCGGGGAGCGTCTACACTCGACGGGATGAATCGCGCGATCATTCTTACGACCGATTTCGGCCCCGGCAGTCCCTATGGGGCGGTCGCCGTCAGCCGAGGCAGCGCTTCGAGCCGACTGAACGTTGGCGCCGGAAATCTCGTCGAGGCGCCGTGGTGATCGAGCCAAAAGACTCTCCGTTACCGTCTTCTCGCAGCGCCCCCTCAAACGACGATTTGCGGCGCTGGGATCGCGAGATCGTGTGGCATGCCTTCACGCAGATGGCCGAATACGAGCCGCTGATTATCGAGCGGGCTGAAGGTTGCACGCTTTGGGATGTCGAAGGCCGGGCGTATCTGGACGGTGTCAGCAGCCTGTGGTGCAACACGCACGGCCACCGTCACCCGCGGCTCGACGCGGCCATTCGGGCCCAATTGGACCGCGTCGCGCATGTGACGAATCTCGGCTCGTCGAATCCCAATACGATTCAACTGGCCAAACGGCTCGTGGACTTGGCGCCGCGGGGCCTATCGCATGTCTTCTTTTCGGACGACGGCGCGACGGCGGTTGAAGTCGCCCTAAAAATGGCGTTTCAATATTGGCGGCAGCGGCAACAGCCGAAGCCGGACAAGCGGCTCTTTGTGGCGTTCGATGGCGCTTATCATGGCGATACGCTGGGGAGCGTTAGCGTTGGCGGCGTAGAGCGATTTCATGCCATGTTCGAACCGCTCTTGTTTGAAGTGCTGAGGCTGCCCGCGCCGGATACTTATCGACTCCCGAAGGGCGTCCCGGCGGACCGGCTTTGCGGTCATCATTTGGCGGCCATGGAGCAATTGCTGTCTCGGCGACACGCGGAAATTGCCGCCGTCGTCATCGAACCGCTCGTGCAAGGCGCCGCGGGGATGATCGTGCATCCGCACGGATACTTGAGCGGCGTCCGGGAGTTAACCCGTCGCCATGACGTGCTATTAATTGCCGATGAAGTCGCCGTCGGCTGCGGTCGAACCGGACGTCTGTTTGCCTGCGAGCACGAGCAAGTGAGCCCCGATTTGTTGTGTCTCGCGAAGGGGCTGACCGGTGGCTATTTGCCCTTGGCCGCGACATTGGCAACCGACGAAATCTGGCAAGCCTTTCTCGGCGATTATGCGTCCGGCCGAACATTCTTTCATGGGCACACTTACGGCGGCAATCCGCTTGGCGCCGCCGTCGCATTGGCGACGCTCGACGTCTTTGAGGACGAGCAGACGCTCATTCGATTGCAGCCCAAAATCGAGCGGCTGGCCGATCATCTGCGGCGCATCGAGCAATTGCCCCACGTCGGTCATACGCGTCAGCGGGGAATGATCGCCGCGATCGAATTGGTATCCGACAAGCAAGCTCAGACTCCGTATCCGTGGACTGAAAAGAGAGGGCAGCGCGTCTGCGACATCGCGCGTACGCAAGGCGTATTGCTTCGGCCGCTAGGCAATGTCATCGTGATCGTGCCGCCCCTTTGCGTTACGCTAGACGAATTGGATCGAATCTGCGCGGCCATCGAATTGGGAATAGAAGGCGCCACTTAGTTCAGTTGTCGCAAGCATAAGGAAATGGGACGCGCAGGCCGGAATCCCTCGCTTCTCGATTTTTTTCGGAGCATGGCCACCGATGACAGACACGCAGGTCGCGACCTTGTCCGAATTTCCCGTCTCGATCGCGCTGCCGGTGCAATGGGGCGATCAAGACATGTTCGGGCACGTGAACAATACCGTGTACTTCCGCTGGTTCGAGTCCGCCCGAATCGCCTACCTCGAACGAATTGGCCTGTCGGATCTGATGACGAAACAACGGGTCGGACCGATTTTGGCCGCGATCGGCTGCAACTATCGGAAGCAATTGACTTATCCCGACATGGTGGACGTTGGCGCCATGGTCGTCAAACTCGGGCGGACCAGTGTCACGATGGTCCACGCCCTATTCAGCCGGCGGCAGCAAGCCCTTATTGCCGATGGCCAATCGACGATCGTTGTATTCGACTATGAAACCCAGCGGCCGATGCCTGTCCCCGCCGAAATTCGCGCAGCGATCGAAAAAATCGAGGGTGCAATCGGCAAGGATTCCTCAAATTCGCCCCGAGACTCGTCTGTATGAAGGTTGGGTGGCCGGGGCTCGCGCCGAAGGGAAGCCACGGAAAGGTGAAATGACAAATGACGCAACACCCAATTTCTAATCAATGACTAATGTTCGAATGACGAATGACAACTTGCCGCCAATCCCGATTTCAGACCTTCGTCATTCGTGCTTAGTCATTCGTCATTGATTAGACATTCGTCGTTAGACATTCGTCGTTAGACATTCGAACAATCCCTTGGCTTCGGCAAGGACGCCTCCAGCCCCGGCCACTCGGAGGATTGTTAGCGGTTCTCAAACCGCCGACAACTGAACTCGCCCATCGAGCACGGCCGCCAAAAATTCTCGATTGCTCGCCAGCAATTCCGGAACGAGCAACAATTCGCTCGGTGTCAGCCAATCGAGCGATTCGACTTCCGCTGGATTGGGCTTAAGGTCGATCGGTGGAACCAGCCGCGCAAGCCACCACGAAAGTTCGACATTCCAGGCGGTCGTGCTCCGCCATAGGCAGCGGATTGGCACGATCGCCGCGCCTAGTTCTTCATCGATTTCGCGGGTGAGCGCTTGGGACTCGCTCTCGCCCGATTCTATTCCTCCGCCGGGAAAACAAATGGCCCGCGGCGCGACGACATGCCGCGATCGTCGGATGATCAGCAGGCGGTCGCCGTCGGTAATAACGGCGACCACGCCCCGACGAGCCGGCGCGACGGGTTCGTTCAGCATGGTCGTTTCACCTAAAAGTCTGGACAAGGCGTTCTTCATGCCAAAATTCTCCCGCATCGTCAAATTCGGCTCCATTTGTTAACACACCCGGTAAGGACTCGCAAAGCGCAACCGGCGCCCGTCCGGCGGACCGAGCCATCATGATCTACGCGTTCTAAGCGGACTGTGCTATAAATCAGCTTGATTTACCGCAGCCGGCGTCCCCTTTTTTGGTCCCTTTGCACCAATCCATGTCGCGAGTCGATCTCAACCAAGCGCTCACGCCGTCGATGCTCGATCGGCTCGTCGATCCGGATTCGGGCGGCACGCAGGCCCGGGCCGGTTATGGCATCGAGCAGGTGATCGGCTCGGTGCGGCGCGATTTGGAAGATCTGCTCAATACACATCGGTCGATCATCAATTTGCCGGACGAATTTCCGGAGATTTTGAAGTCGCCGGTCGGATTCGGGATTCCCGATTTCGGATCGCTGTCGACGACGACTCGCAAACAGCAAGACGCGATCGGTACCATGGTCGAGGAAATCATCGCCCGATTCGAGCCTAGGCTGCGGGATGTGCACGTGCATGTGGTGGACGACGGGCAGAACCTGAGCCACCATTTGAGCGTGCGGTTTCAGATCGAAGCCCGGCTGAAAATCGAGCCTTATCCGGACATCTCGTTCGAGACGGTAATGGAACTAACGACCGGCTGCACCCATATCCGGGCGATGAAAACATGAGCGACGCGCTGTTTCCCTATTACGAACGGGAATTGATTTTCGTCCGGCAATTCGCCCAGGAATTCGCCGAGCGTTATCCAGCGGCGGCGGGCCGACTGCTCATCGAACCGAACCGCAGCGGCGATCCGCACATCGAGCGGATGATCGAATCGTTCGCCCTGTTGGCGGGACGAATTCACCACAAGCTTGACGATGAATTTCCCGAGTTGACCGAAGCGCTGCTCAGCGTTTTGTATCCGCATTATCTGTCGCCCGTGCCGTCGATGTCGGTGGTGCAGTTCGATCTGGACGCCTCGCGCGGGCCGCTGCCCGACGGGTTCCGAATCGATCGCCATAGCCGATTGCAGACGGCGCGAGTCGGCAATTTGCCCTGCCGGTTTCGCACCGTGTATCCGGTGACGCTCTGGCCGCTGGAAATCCAGACGGCGACGTTGCAGTCTCCGCCGTTTCCTCGCGACTATGATCCTCCCCGCCGCACGGCCGCGGCGCTGCGGCTCCAGATCAACTGCCTTTCGCAGCTTAAGTTTTCGCAGCTCTCTCTCGAAGACTTGCGACTGTACCTGTTCGGCGATAACCACATTGTCGGCATGCTGTACGAGCTGATCGTAAATCACACGACGCAGGTCGTCTTCCGCTCGCTCGACACGGGCTCGAAGATTGAGCCGGTCGTGCTTTCGCCACGAGAGTGTTTGTCGCAAGTCGGATTCGACAGCGACGAAGGCGTGCTCCCCTATCCGTCGCGCAGCGCGATGGGCTACCGACTGCTGAGCGAGTTTTTCGCAATGCGCGAGAAGTTCTTGTTTCTCGATCTCAGCGGCTGGCAACGAGTCAAGCAGGCCGGCTTTCAGCAGAAACTGGAAGTCGTGTTGTTCTTGGATCACACGTTGCCGCGGCTCGAGGAATGGATCGACCAATCGACGTTTCGCCTGGGCTGTACGCCGGTGGTGAATCTGTTCGAGCAAGTCGCCGAGCCGGTCGTGCTGGATCACGGTCGTTACGAGTACCGCGTGACGCCCGACGTGGCCAATCCGCGCGGCATGGAGGTCTATTCGATCGACGAGGTGACGAGCGTCAACCCGGCGACTTCGGAGACGACCGTCTATCGCCCGTTCTATTCGTTCCATCACGGGCAAAACGGTGACGGCGGGCGAACGTTCTGGCACTCGACGCGCCGCAGCTCGACGCTCGACGGCGACCGGGGCACGGATGTCTTTTTGCAACTGGTCGATCTCAACTTTCATCCGCGATTGCCGGCCGACGACACGCTGGTGATCCGGACGACTTGCACGAATCGCGATCTGCCAAATCAACTTCAACATGCGGGCGAGCGGCTGTATTTCCAGCTCGAAGGGGCGGCGCCGCTGAGCGGCATTCGCTGCTTGAAGACGCCGACGCCCTCGCTACGAGCGCCTGCGCGCAAGGGGCGGTACTGGGCTCTAGTCTCGCACTTGACGCTCAATTATCTGTCGCTGGAAGATCCCGTCGAGGGTCGCGACGCAATCCGCGAGATTCTCCGGCTATACGACTTCAGCGACCCCGACGCCGGGCAGCAGCAGCTTTCGGATGTCACACGGCAGATGGTCGAAGGGATTGCCAAGGTGAGCACGCGGCGGATCATCGGTCGCACGGGCAGTCACAACGGCAGCGGATTCTGCCGCGGCGTCGAGGTGAGCATCGACTTCGACGAGGAAAAATACATCGGCACCGGCGCCTTTCTGTTCGCTTGCATTCTCGAACGGTTCTTGGCGATGCACGCCAGCATCAATTCGTTCACGCAGCTGGTGGCGAAGACGGCACAGACCGGAGGAGTCATCAAGAAATGGCCACTACGAGCGGGCGAACAACAACTGTTGTAAAACCGGCCGTCGCGCGTCCCGCTCCCCTGGATCGGTCGCGCCGCACGGTCGAGCAGCGATTGTTCGCCGATGGTCCGAGCTTCAATTTCTTTCAGGCCGTGCGCCTGCTCGAGATGCTTGCGCCCGATCGCGATCCGGTGGGTTTTGACGGCTCGGTGGGCCACGAGATCGTGCGGTTTGCGTCTTATAACTCGCACAACTTTCCGCCCAGCCAGATCTACGATATCCGCGCCGATCGCACGGGCAAGGCGCCGCCGACGATGATCGTGGCGTTCTTCGGCCTCACCGGGCCCAGCGGCGTGCTGCCGCGTCATTACACCGACCTCTTGATGCGAATGACGCGCGACGCGCGGCACGCGGAAAAGTTCGCCCTCCGCGATTGGTTCGATCTGTTCACGCACCGGATGCTGTCGCTGTTCCACCGGGCGTGGGAGAAATATCGGTTCTACATTTCCTACGAGCGGCGGCGGCACTTGGCCCATCCGCCCGATCCGTTTACGCATGCCTTGTTGAGCCTGTGCGGACTGGGGATGTCGACGCTCCGCGATCGATTGCGGGTCGCGATTCCCGGCGAGCATCCCGGCCGGGCCGACGAACGAGTGCTGGCCAAGGTCCCCGACTTGGCGGTTGCGTTTTACGCGGGCCAGATGGCTCGCCGGCCGCGAACGGCCGCCGGACTGGCGGCCATGCTCGCCGACTATTTTCAGATGCCGGTGGAGACTCGCCAGTTCCACGGCGAGTGGTTGCAACTCGACGAGGCGGACCAATCGCAACTCGGCTGTCTCGAAGGCCACTGCGCGCTCGGACTGGACACGGTCATCGGAGAGCGGATTTGGGACGTCGAAGGCAAGATCCTGATACGACTCGGGCCGCTCGATTACGATCAGTTTGTTGAAATGTTGCCGCGTCGGTCGCCCGAACCGAAATCCAAAGGGTTCTTTTTGCTCTCCCACATGACACGGTTGTTTATCGGCCCAACGCTCAATTTCGACGTGCAACTGCTGCTCAAAGCGGACGAGGCGCCCGATTTGTTGCTCGGCGCCGACGAGGGCCCCGGCGCACGGCTCGGCTGGAACACATGGCTGGGAACCGGCGGCGGCGCCACGACCGTCGACGACGCCGTGTTCGCCGGGCAAGAGCTCTTTCAGTTGGATGGCGCCAGCGGGACGACTAGCGATTGAGTGAGGCAAAGGGGAGCATGGAGATTTTCCGACAGGCAACTTACGCTCCCCGCTCGCCACGCGCGGCCAGACCGCGATCTATTCAGACAAGTCTGAATCGAAAACGCGAACCTTCTTCCAGGTTTCCTTGCCCTCGGCGATGAATTTCAGATGTCGTTCGGCCGTTTGATACGCGTCGTGGGCCGCCTTGTCCTTGAACACGACATGCAGGGCGACGTCGTAGTCTTGGTCGTTCACTTCGCGCTTCAGATCGGGGTTAAGCGTGCCGACCGCGAAATAAACTTCGCCCGGGTGCTTGGTCAGATATTTCTTACACGACTCGACGCACTTCTGCCGATTCTCGGGCGTTGAATCCTTAAGCGTGAAAAAAACAATGTGCGCCAACTGCTTTTCCGACTCGGCCGCCATCGCGCGATTCTCCTGAACCAAGGTGCTGAAAAAGGCGCCGGCGCCAAGCAAAGCGGCAACGCTCAAGAACGACAAAACGCCACGCCCCGCGATACGGTTCTTAACGACGATCATGGAAGTCTCTCCGGGTGGGGTAAATAAACGGGTCGTACGTTTAGATAACATAGGCATAAGGCGAATGAAAGAGGGTGGGGAGCATCGCGGCGCGACATTGAGCCGCGAACGAAGTAAGCGCCGAGCGACGCGATTTCCACTTAAGCCGCTACGCGCTTACTTCGTGCGCGGCTCCTTGATTTGCTCTAGGGTTCGCGGCTGGGACGCTGCCCGACTGTCACTTCCAACTGAGTTTCTTGGCCGTTTCGATTGATCGTGGCCGGTACGGTCGAGCCGGTTTTGGTGCGGGCGACCAGGAGCATCAGCAGGTTCGGATCCTCGATCGGTTGGTTGTTCCATTGGATGATCACGTCGCCCCCTCTGATTCCCGCTTTTTCGGCCGGCGAGCCGACGGCGACGCTCTTGACTAAGGCGCCGACGCCCGGCTTCATGCCTAGCCGTCGAGCCAGCGCGTCCGGAACGGACGCCAAGCCCACGCCCAAATAGCCTCGCGAAACTTTCTGGCCAGCCCGCAATTGTTGATACACTTCCTTGGCCGCATTGCTCGGCAGCGCGAAACTGATGCCTTGATACGACGGTCCGATGATGGCCGTGTTGATGCCGACAATTTGACCCGACAAATTGATGAGCGGACCGCCGGAGTTGCCCGGGTTCACGGCGCAGTCGGTCTGCAGGAACTCGGCTTGAGAGTTGCCGACGCCACGCCGGTTTTTCGCGCTGATAATTCCGGACGTGACCGAACGGTCGAGACCGAATGGATTGCCGATCGCCAGCACTTGCTCGCCCACCTCCAGTTGATCGCTATCGCCCCAAGGCGCCGCGATCAGATTCGTCGCGGAAATTTTTACGACCGCCAGGTCCGAACCGGGGTCGGCGCCGATCACCGAGCCCGTATAGGCGCTGCCATCGCTCAGGCTGACGTTGATCGTATCGGCCCCATCGATGACGTGATTGTTGGTCACGATATAACCATCGGGATCGACGATCACCCCCGACGCTTCGCCCTCGGTTTCCGACATGCCAAGGTTGCCAAAAATGTCATGCGTGCGGCGGGCCTGTTGCGTGTCGATATGGACCACGCTTGGCCCGACCTTTTTGGCCAACAGACTGAAGAGCTTGCCGAGCGACCCGATCTTGTCCTTCAAATCGGGCAAGGCCTCGTCGATCGCCTGCACCTGGCCTCGGGTTCGCGAATATTCGAGCTGCTCCATATATTTGGGCAAATACATCAGCCCTAGCATGACGGCCAGCGCCAGCAGAATCCCGAACAGCAGTGGTCCACGCGAGGAGGGCGGACGCGGCGCCGGTGGGTTGAAATCCATATCCATCGAAAGGTCCCACTGCGAGGATAAATTTGGCGTGTCAGTATAGAATGGGCTTAGGTCGTTGCTGGGTCGGGCTCGAGTGTCTCGCCCGGGCAGCAACAAGTATACCCTTTCGCTCGCGAGGGGCAGAGGGACTAAAGAGCCGCGCACGCAGTAAGCGACTAGGAATTGGGATATTCGAAAACGCTTACTGCGTGCGCGGCTCTATCGTTCCCCTTGTCGTTTGCCTGGCGATTGTCCTAGACTAGCGGTTCATCTCGATTCAACTGCGGAGAATGTGCCATTAGCGTCGCGGCCCCGACTACGATCGCCTTTCAGCGGTGCATTTCGCCCACTTGCGCAGCGACTTACGGCGTCGACGAAGCTCGCACCGCTTGCACCTGCGGGGCCTTGCTGGATGTTTGTTACGACTGGGACCGAGCGACGCCGCCGAAGTCCTGGTCGCATTTCGAGCAAAAATGGTCGCGCCGCTGGGACCCGCTGGCACTTAGCGGCGTGTGGAGATTTCACGACCTCTTGCCCTTCGCGCCGGCCGAGATGGTCGTCACGATCGGCGAAGGGCAAACGCTGCTTCAGCCCTCCGCGGGGGTCGCCAAGTATGTCGGCGTTCATGCCGGCGGCCTGTATTTGCAATACGAGGGGATGAATCCGTCGGGCAGTTTCAAAGACAACGGCATGTCGGCCGCGTTCACGCATGGCCGGTCCATCGGCGCTAAACGGGCCGCATGCGCTTCGACCGGCAACACGAGCGCGTCGCTGGCCCTCTATTGTGCCGTGACGCGGCTGATGAAGGCCGTGATCTTTATCGGCACGGGCAAGATCTCCTACGGCAAGCTATCGCAGGCCCTGGATTACGGCGCCTTGACGGTGCAGATCGCCGGCGACTTCGACGACGCCATGCAGCGAGTGCAAGAGGTCTCCAAGCAACTCGGCATCTATCTGGTCAACAGCGTCAATCCGTTTCGGCTCGAAGGCCAAAAGACGATCATGTATCGGGTGCTCGAAGGCTTGCGCTGGGAGCCGCCGGATTGGATCGTCGTGCCGGGGGGCAACCTTGGCAACTCCAGCGCGTTTGGCAAGGCGTTCGCCGAACTCTATGAAATAGGGCTCATTTCTCGCATTCCACGACTGGCGGTCATCAACGCCGCCGGCGCCAATACGCTGTATCAGCTATTCGAGCATCGCGGGCTTCGCTGGAACGGCGGGGCGCCGAAGATGGAGCTTTGCGACACCTATAGCAGCGAACTCGACGCGCGGGGCCAGCGGGCGTCGACCATCGCCAGCGCGATCGAAATCAATAGGCCCGTGAATCTCACAAAATGCTTACGGGCGCTCGACATCTGCAACGGGGTCGTTCGCGAAGTGAACGACCAAGAGATTTTGGACGCCAAGGCCCAAGTCGGCGCGGGCGGCTTGGGCTGCGAACCGGCCAGCGCGGCGAGCGTGGCCGGGGCGAAGCTGCTCGTGAGCGAGGGAATCATCGGCCGCGATGAGCGCGTGGTATGCATCCTCACCGGTCATCAGCTCAAGGATCCGACGGCCACGATGGCTTATCACACGACCGATCAGGAACAATTCAACAAGGTGCTCGGCAGCCGGGGCGTCAAACGGGCCCTGTTCGCAAATCGGGCCGTGGCGGTGAGCAACGATTTGGATGAGATTGTTAAGGCGCTTCAGCTTTATAGCTGAAGCGTGGCGAGTGACGGGTGACGGGTGGCGGGTGGGCAATGAGAAATCGTCGGGTGGCCGGGGCTGGAGGCGCTTCGCCGATGCCCCGGTGAGGGCGCCCCTCGGGGCTTACCTTCGGCGCGAGCCCCGGCCACCCTGTCGGTGATTTGAAGCATTGATCAACGGGTGAACCAATACGGGGGCAGCGGATGAGTCGGATCAGAGTGGCCATTCATGGGGCGGCGGGGCGAATGGGGCAGCGACTCGTCGCGCTCGGCGCCGCCGATCCCGATTTGATCATTGCCGCGGCCCTGGAGTCCGCTTCGCATCCCAGGCTCGGTCAAGACGCGGGCATGGTCGCGGCCATCGGGGCGATCGATGTGCCGATCAGTTCGACACTGGATAAGCCGGTCGACGTGGTGATCGATTTCTCCGTACCGGTGGGGACGCAAGCGATCGTGAACCGATGCGTGTCGGGCGGGATTCCGCTCGTCGTGGCGACGACCGGCTTGACCGAGGCCCAGCAAGAAATGCTTCGCGCGGCCGCAGAGCGAATCGCCGTGCTTTGGTCTCCGAGCATGAGCATGGCGGTCAACCTGGGCATGAAGCTGACGCAGACCGCCGGCGAAGCGCTCGCCCAACATCCGTCGGGCGTCGATGTCGAGATCATCGAGCGGCATCATCGTTTCAAGGAGGACTCGCCCAGCGGCACCGCTCTGAAATTCGGCGACATCGTCGCCAAGGCGATGGGGCAAACGTCCGCCCGACATGGCCGCGAAGGTCGCGTCGGCCAGCGTCCTCACGGCGAAATCGGCTACCATGCCGTGCGAACCGGAGACAACCCGGGCGAGCACACGATCATCTTCGGTCTGCTCGGCGAAACGCTCGAACTGACGATCCGCGCCAGCAATCGCGATTGTTATGCTTACGGCGCGCTGGCCGCGGCAAAATTTCTCGTCGGCAAACCGGTCGCCCTCTACGGCATGTCCGACGTCTTGGGGCTCTAACCGTACCCGAACATGGCCAAATGCGAAGAAGGCTATCTCTGTGATATTTGCGGCGGAGACGTGGATGGCCTGATCGAAAGCGATCTGTACCTGCGCTACGTCATTGGCCTGATTGATCCGGAAACGCTGCACACGACCCGCGAGCGTCACATCCGCTGCAATCCGGCGCTTTCGCAGTTCATCGTCGCGGACAATTTCGAGCCTTTGTTAGCGGATGGCGCGTTCGACAAACGGGCTCTCGATCCGGCGTACGTTCGCGAGCGCGAAATCTTGGTAACGCGCGGCTGGAAACGACTCAATGAACTGAAGGGCCTCGATCTGCCGATCCTCGATTATCCGCTGCCGGAAGTACGGGCGGCGGTGGAGATGCGGGCTAAGTCTTAGCGGCCGCGTCGGAGGACATACCGTTCGGCCCGCCCTCACCTCGGCCCTCGCCTCGAGGGAGAGGGGGTGCGCTACGCGGTTTGGTTCAGCCGCTGTGCCGGTTTTTCGGATGCCGCCAAGGCGAGCGCGCCATGGACGACTACCTCTTCGCCGAGTTGCGTGGGCGCGATCTCGTAGCTTTTCAGCAGCGGTGGGAAAACGTAGCGCTCGACTTCCGTCCGCAACGGTCCGAAGAACAACGGCTCGCCGATTTGCGACACGCCGCCGCCGACGACGACGACGTGTGGCGCAACCAACGTGATCGCCTGGGCGATCGCCCAGCCCAAGACTTGGGTCGCGTGATTCAAAACCTCCAGTGCGATTTGATTGCCATCGCCGGCCGCTTGCGCCACCAGCTTGGCCGTGATCTGGTCGACCTTGCCATCCGCCCGACTGAGCAAATCGGACGCGAATTCTTCAGCGACTTCCTCGACTTCGATCAGACGCTGCCGCACATCTTCCGGCCGAGTCGTTCGAGTGCTGTCTCGCAACGATTTGAATGGATGAGAGATCGGCTCGGAAAATCTGTTCTGAGCCGCGGCCGCGATGCCCCAACCGCTGGCCAGCGATTCGACCGTGTCGTCGGGCCGATCGGCATTGAGTCCGGGCCGCAGGTGGCCGATCTCGGCGGCCGCCATGCCGGCGCCGCGGTGAACGACGCCGTCAATGATCAGGCCGCCACCGATCCCGCTGCCGACCGTGATGTAAAGCACGACTCGTTTGCCGCGACCGGCGCCGAACCGGGCTTCGGCCAGACCGGCCAAGTCGCAATCGTTGCCGAGCACGGTGGGCAAGCCGAACGCACGCTGGAACCAATCGCCGAGTGGAAAATCGTGCCAACCTTCGATCTGATGACTGCGGACGATCCGGCCGCGCTCGACGTTGATCGGGCCGCCGAAACCGATGCCGACGCGCTGAATGGGATAGCGCTGAACGAGCCCCGCCGTGGCCGCCTCGATCTGCGACAAAATCCCGACGGCGCCTTCGCCCGAGTCGACCGCCAGCCGTTCGAGCGCCACGAGAGGGCCGCCGTCGCCTGGTCCGACGCCAAGCTGCAACTTCGTGCCGCCGATTTCAATACCTAGATACACGTTCGATTCTCCGCCTCGAATCAAACTTTTATGTTCGCAACCTGAGCTTCGCAGTAGCGACCTTCGCCATTGATTCGGGCATAGACGTCGTTGAGCACCCAATGAAACAGCGCCAAGTGGATGCTCTCGACCATGCCCATATCGTGCAGCGGCACGTGCAAACCATGCTTGGCGGCGGCGCGCAGCTTGCCGCCATCGAAACCGGTGAGACCATAGGTCGTGAGTCCATGTCGATTGGCCCAATCGACGGCCGCCAGGATATTGGGGCTGTTACCGGAACCGCTGATCGCGATCGCAAGATCCCCGGCCTTGCCATAGTTCATGAGTTGCTGGGCAAAGATTTGGTCGTAGCCGACATCGTTGCCGACGGCCAAGATCCATCCGAGATTGTCGGTCAGGCTCATCACCTTCAACCGGCGTTGGGATTCGTCGCGCAATTGATCGGGCCGAAGCGTGCTTTTGCCGAGGTCCTCGCTCATGTGCGTGGCGGTCGTGCCCGAGCCGCCGTTGCCGAAGATGTACACGAAGCGGTCGTGCTTCCAGGCATCCAGGAGCAGATCGGCCCAAAGCTCGAGTTCGGCTCGATCGACGCGGTTCAGTTCGTCGGTCAGGCGAGCGACATATTCGGCGGCGTTTAACTGGGCGCCCAGCATTAAGGTGGTCTCCAGGGAAGTTGGCGATTGGTGTATTCTACTGGCGGAACCGGCCGGCCAACAGTCGCCGGAACTTTACTCCAAGGGACAGCTTCGTGTCGCCGACGCAAAAACACGAATTGAATCCGCTCAGTTCGCCGAAGGGACGGTTCACGCCCGTCGCCTCGGGCGCCAAGTGGTCGCTGCTGCTGCTGCTCGCGATCAACTTATTCAATTTCATCGATCGATTCGTGTTGGCGTCCTTGGTGCCGGAGATCAAGCGACAGTTCGGAGCGCAAGACTGGCAAATGGGCGCGCTCGCGACGGCGTTCATGGTCAGCTACATGGTCGCGGCGCCGATTTTCGGCTGGCTTGCCGATCGCTACAACCGCTGGGTCTTGATCGGAATCGGCGTGCTCGTGTGGAGCTTGGCGTCCGGCGCGTCGGGATATGCCACCGGCATTGGCATGATGCTCGCCACGCGGCTGTTCGTTGGAATTGGCGAGGCGGCCTATGGACCCGCGGCGCCGACGATCCTTTCGGACCTTTATCCGGTAGAGAAACGGGGCAAGATATTGGCTCTGTTTTACGTCGCCATTCCGATCGGCAGTGCTTTGGGTTTTTCGCTCGGCGGGGCGACCCTGCACATGGGCTATAGCTGGCGCACCGCATTCCTGATCGTCGTGCCACCCGGCATTCTGTTGGCCCTGGCGTCGTTGTTCATGAGAGACCCGCGCCGCAGCTTGGGCAATTCGCCGGCCGCGCTCAAAAAGTTAAGTCTGTCCGATTACAAAGCCTTCGCCCGGATTCCGTCGTATGTGTTCAACACGCTCGGGATGACGCTAGCCACGTTCGCCCTGGGAGGCATCGCATTTTGGTTTCCCAGCTACATCGTCTGGCGACATGAACTCGCGGGGATCGTCGATCCGACCAATGCCCAGGCGGTTAAGGACGCGCTTTCGGAGGCCAACGGAATATTTGGGCCGGTGGTCGTCATCGCCGGGCTACTGGGCACGATCGTGGGCGGGGTGCTGGGGGATTGGCTGCGCCCGCGTTACTCGGGATCGTATTTCCTCGTCTCGGGCGTGTCGATGATCTTGGCCTTTCCGCTGTTCGTCGCGCTGCCGTTTACGCCATTTCCGGCGGCCTGGGGGGTGATCTTCGTCGCCTGCTTGTGCCTATTCGTGAACACGGGCCCCGCGAACACGGTGCTCGCCAATGTGACTCACCCCTCGATCCGCGCGGCCGGTTATGCGCTCAACATTCTCATCATCCACGCCCTGGGGGACGCAATCAGCCCCACGCTGATCGGCGTTATCAGCGACCTGTGCGAAGGGACGGGGCAAGTGAAAGGCAACCTGGACGCCGGCTTCCAAGCCGTCGGCGTGACGATTCTGCTCAGCGGAATTTTATGGATCTGGGGGGCGAAGCATTTAGCCCGCGATACCGAAAACGTCGAACGGCAATTGGCGGCGGAAGCGTAGGTCAGCCGAGGCGTAGGTCAGGCATCGTGCCTGACAGGGCGCGGACCCCGAACATGCTTGGAACGGAAATTCCCGGCGAGACGTCTTCATAACGTCAGGCAGGATGTCTGACCTACGGCTTCAATGCCACTAGCGTTGGATTTTCTTTGGCCATCTCGCGGATTTCTTCGGTGATCTTCATCGAGCAATACTTCGGCCCGCACATGCTGCAGAAATGGGCACTCTTGAAGACGTCCTGCGGCAACGTCTCATCGTGCATCCGCCGGGCCGTTTCGGGATCGAGCGATAGGCGGAACTGCTCGTTCCAATCGAATCCGAAGCGGGCCCGGCTGAGGGCGTCGTCCCGGTCGCGGGCGCCCTTGCGATGCCGGGCCAAGTCGGCCGCGTGGGCCGCGATCTTATAGGCGATCACCCCCTGCTTCACGTCTTCGCGATCTGGCAACCCCAGATGCTCCTTCGGCGTCACGTAACAGAGCATCGCGGCGCCGCTCCAGCCGGCTAGCGCCGCGCCGATGGCGCTCGTGATGTGGTCGTAGCCCGGGGTGATATCGGTCACGAGCGGGCCAAGCACATAGAACGGCGCCTCGTGGCACCATTCCATTTGCAACTTCACATTGTGGTCGATCTGATCCATCGGCACGTGGCCGGGGCCCTCGACCATGACCTGTGTGTTGCGAGCCCAAGCGCGGCTGGTCAGCTCGCCCAGCACCTTAAGCTCCGCGAACTGCGCCTCGTCGCTCGCGTCGGCGATGCAGCCGGGCCGCAGACCATCTCCCAGGCTCCATGTGACGTCGTGGGCGTGCATGATGTCGCACAGATCGTCGAAATGCGTGTAGAGCGGATTTTGCTTGCGATGGGCCATCATCCACTTCGCGATCAGCGATCCGCCGCGACTGACGATGCCGGTGATTCGATGGGTCGTTAAGTGCAAATGCTCGTACATCAGGCCGCAGTGAATCGTGAAATAATCGACCCCTTGCTTCGCCTGCCGCTCGCACATGTCGAGAAAGTTTTGCGGCGTCATGTCCTCGATCGTGCCGCCGATCTCCTCGAGCATTTGATAGATGGGCACGGTGCCGATCGGGACGGGCGAGGCGTCGATGATCGCCTGGCGAATGCCGTCGATATCGCGGCCCGTGGACAGGTCCATCACCGTGTCGGAGCCGAAATGCACGGCCGTGTGCAATTTCTCCAGCTCTTCGCTCGCGTTGCTGGTAACGGCCGAGTTGCCGATATTGGCGTTGATCTTGGTCCGCGCGGCCACGCCAATGCACATCGGCTCCAGCCGCTTCGTCAGGTGGGTCTTGTTCGCCGGAATGACCATCCGCCCGCGACCGACTTCGTCGCGGATAAGCTCCGGCGCCAAGTCCTCGCGGCGGGCGACAAATTCCATCTCGGGCGAAATATGACCCAACCGGGCCAATTCGATCTGCGTCGTCATGGGATACCTGCTGCAAAACATTCGAGGGGCGAGCGGGCGAAACTCGGCAATCCGCGAGAGTTTAATCGGCCGCACAGTCAATCGGTCATCCTATCGGTCGACCATCGAATGTCAATTGACGACGCCGCTGGGCGCGCGTGGCAAGCCGCGACCGGACGGAGCTGTTTTTCGCCGAATTATGGATGGGGCAGGTTTTACCGCAAAGCCGCGAAGAACGCGAAGGAAGCGGGGAAGAAAGTCGGGAGTCGGGAGTGAAGAGCGGCGGCAAAGCCGCCGGGACAAAAAACAAGCCTCTAAATCCTGTGAATCCTGTCGCACCCTTCTTCGTCCGCTTCTTCGTACTTCGCGTTCTTCGCGCCTTGGCGGTAAATTTGCCTCGTCTGTCCTCGTTGCGGCTGGTCGTCGACAAAAAAAGGCGTGGCCTCCGGCGCTTTCGCGCAATGAGGCCACGCCTGGCGAGTTTCAAGGAATTGAAACTTGCAGGTTCTCCGCTTCTCGTCCCTGCTTTGCAGGAGCCGGAATCGTTCTTGGTTTTAGCTTTTTTTGCAGCCGCCGCCGGTCGTCCTCGACCGGCCGTAGGTCAGGCGCGAGCGCCTGACATGGCGTGGGCGTTCTCAATGGGCGGTTTACGCAAATCGCTTCGTTGAGTCTTCGCCCTGTCATGCACGCTGTGCATGACCTACGCGGCTGCTTGTTTGCCGCTCGGCTCGGCGGCGTCTTGCCCCGCGAGCCCGGCGGCGGATGATGCTCTCCGGCTCCTTGTCAAAACAGAGATCGATGGGTCGTTGTTTGCGATGCAAGCTACTCTTTATCCACACAAGAGAGTGGGGTTAGGGACGAGGAGCTGGTGACTAGGGACAAGGCAACCGGCGCCGCGGGCGTC
>JBBQWR010000014.1:0-115029 GCA_038210495.1 Pirellulales bacterium | reverse complement strand
GGTTCACCGAGCCACTGACCGATGATTTCCGGCGTGACTTCGATATGAAACTGTAGTCCATAAGCCCGCGCGCCGTAGCGGAAGGCTTGATTCTCGCAGGCTTCTCCGCGAGCTAATTGCACGGCGCCGACTGGAAGGTCGAATGTGTCGCCGTGCCATTGAAATACGGTCTCGATCGGGCCGCATTGTCCGAACAAGGGGTCGCTCGCCGCTTCGGCCGTAAGTTGCACGTCATACCAGCCGATTTCTTTGATTCGATTGGGATAAACGGACGAGCCTAGCGCCTTGGCTAGCAGTTGCGATCCAAGGCACACGCCAAGCACCGGCAAGTCGGCATCGATCGCCTGACGAATCCAAACCAACTCTTCAGCCAAAAATGGGTACTCATCCGTCTGATCGACGTTCATGGGGCCGCCCATCACGATCAATCCCGCGAGGTGGTCTGGGGAGAATGTGGGTCGCGGGCTGCTATCAAACAAGTCCACAAGCTGGCACTCAAGCTGGGCATGACGTAGGGCGTCGGCGATCGCGCCGAGACCTTCGTGCGGAACGTGGCGTAGGGCGAGGACGGGAGGCATGGGGGCGTGACGAGTGACGAGTGACGGGAGTTACATAGTTGTGGCATCCTGCGGCGCCGTATCGATGATCGTCGGTCCAGTCAGCTTAGTGGATGGGGGCAAATGGGAGAAAGGGCCAGTCCTATCGGTCTAGGTCGTTTTCCATCGACATGGCTATAATTCCGCCACAAATTGCCGGCGCAACGTGACCGCCAAGGATCGGCGGCGCGGCGACTGGCGAGGAGGATATTGCCATGCGGTCGATCGCGGTTTTGAATCAAAAAGGGGGCGTTGGGAAAACGACCACCGCCGTGAACCTAAGCGCGGCGCTCGCCGCGGCCGGCCAGCGAGTCTGCTTGATCGATCTCGATCCGCAGGCCCATGCCACGCTGCATCTGGGCGTGATGCCAGGCGAGCGGCAGCGGTCGATTTACGACGTGTTGACCAGCGACACGCCTCTGGCCGAGGCCCGCCAGCAAGTCAGCGAGAATCTCTGGGTCATCGGGTCGCATATCGACCTGGCGGCTGCCGAAGTGGAATTGGTCGGTGTCGTCGGCCGCGAGGTGATTTTGCGCGACAAGCTCGTGGACGACGCGGCCGATCCGCAATCGGAACCGTACGATTATCTACTGATCGACTGCCCGCCCTCGCTTGGCATTCTGACATTGAACGCCCTGTCGGCGGTCGAGGAAGTGCTGTTGCCGCTGCAGCCTCATTTCCTCGCGCTGCATGGTTTGAGCAAGCTCTTGCAGACGATCGAACTGGTGGCGAAGCGATTGAACGACCGCCTACGCCTGACGGGCATCGTCTTTTGTCTCTACGAATCGGGCACGCGACTGGCCGCCGAAGTTGGCCACGATGTCGAAGAATTTTTTAAGGCGCAGCGCGACAAGCCCAGCCCTTGGTCCGACGCCCGCACATTTTCTACGCGAATCCGCCGCAATATCCGGCTCGCCGAAGCGCCGAGCTTCGGTCAATCGATCTTCCAATACGCGGGCGATTCGAACGGCGCGGAAGACTATCGCCAATTGGCCGACGAAGTGCTAACGGCGGCCGTGGCCGCGGCGCGATAAGTCGCCTCGCCGATACTTCTAGGGAATAAGAAATTGCGTTGCCGGATCGGCGTGGAGCCGGTTGTACCTCTCCTGTTGATTGGCGTCGATTTTTAGAATTACGACAATCGCCGCGGCCGCCGCTGCGGCGCCGATCGCGTACCACGCCATTTGGAAAGAGGTGGCGGTGATGAGCGTCTCGATCGACGGATGGTCACTCGAGGGAAAAGCGACGTTCAAACCCGACCCGAGAATGACTCTGATCACAAAGAGAATCCACCACACAACCACGATCAGTGATGTTGCCTTGGAGAATTTGCCGATCCGATCGGGATCGCTGTTTTTCCAAATTTCCTGCATCACCAAGTAGGGCACGACCCAACTTGCGATTGGCACGAAATACCAGCCGACAGCCCAACCCGGCGTGTATTCCAGAGCCAAGGCGCCGAGCGATTTCAGATTTCGGTGCGAGCGATAAATCCAAAACGAAAACGCGATGGCCGTGGCGACGAAGACAACCACTTGCAAACCGATCATGGCCAGATAGATCCGGTCGTTATCCTCGTAGACGCTCGGCGGAAACTGATGGCCGTCCTTGATTTGTTCGAGCAAACTATTTTGCGACACTCAGGTGGCGATACCCCCGAGCGTAATCAGGATCATGACGCCCAAGAGGCTCACGGCGACCATTCCTCGACCGTGCGCCGACTCAAACGGCGGCCCTTGCGAAGTGACTGGCCGCGTAGAGGGGGGCTCGAACGTTGTTAGCGGGCTCGCATAGGGATTGTAGGAGTCGTCCATGAGGAGCCGGATTTCTCAAGAGCGTGAAGCTTGCGACGGCCTGTATTTTCGACTTGCACGGCCAGATTAGAAGAGTAGAACCGGCTATGTTAGCGATTACAAGTAGTCGGGCGCGATGAATATTTCCCGATCGTTTTTGTCTCGAATGCCACAGTCGGCGACAATCCGCTTGCAAAATGCTTGGCGCTCGCGAAAGAGCCGACGGGCGATCTAATCTCGGCGGTTACGCGGGGCGCTATGCGAGTCTCTCGAATGGCGCAAATCCATGAACTTTAATATTCCGTCGCGGTAGGAAAACCATTTGAAGAACGTTCTGTGTCTGGTGATCGATCGTCTGCATGCCGGGTTCATTGGCGCTTACGGCAATACTTGGATTACTACGCCGCATTTGAATGACTTGGCGGCTGACGGGTTCGTGCTCGATCGCGCGATGATCGATTCTCCACGACTGGAGATTCTGTACCGCTCCTATTGGCGTGGGCTGCACGCGATGGCGCCCGATGAGACGCCGACCTCGGCGAGCTTGCCGGAGACTCTAACCGTCGCCGGATATCACACGGCGCTTTGGACCGACGATCGAGCGGTCGGCGAAGCGCCTCTAGCCGGCGGCTTTCGCGAGCGCGAGTTTTTGGATTTTCCGGCGCCGGAAACGGTCGCCGAGTCGATCGAGGATACGCAGTTGGCCCAATTCATGGCGGCGGTCGCGGAGCGTTTACCGGATCTGCCCGAGCCGTTTTGCTGTTGGATACATATTAGCTCACTGGGCCGAGCGTGGGACGCGCCGCTGGATTTCCGAAATCAATACGCGGACGAAGACGACCCGCCGCCGCCCAAATTTTGCGTGCCTCCAAGATTGATTTTGCCCGCCGAGTTCGATCCCGATGAATTGCTCGGCCTCGCGCACGCCTATGCCGGTCAGGTCACGCTGTTGGATCTGTGTCTCGGCTCGCTGTTAGATCCATTCAACGACGGACCACGCGGCGAGCGAACGCTGGTGGCTTTGCTGTCCGCGCGAGGATTGCCATTGGGCGAACATGGCCGCGTGGGAGATTTCAGCGACGCCGGACTTCAGGCCGATGAGCCGTTGTATGGCGAGTTAACCCACGTTCCTTGGATCGTTCGATCGCCCGAGCAAGGGACGAAAGGCGATCGCAGTCAGGCGCTCGTTCAACCGCCAGATTTGTTCGCCACGATTGCTCAGTGGACCGGTTTGAGCGCGGCAACGGCCCTCAATCCCGCGGGCCGCGGTCGATCGCTTATGCCTTTGATGACTGGCGAAGTCGAATCGATCCGAGACCGCGCATGTATCGCGTCGGCGGACCATGAACGAGGGATTGTGACGCCAGCTTGGTATCTGCGGTATCGAGAAGTCGGCGACGCAAAGGGCGCGGCCGATGACTCGCACGCAGAACTGTTCGTAAAGCCGGACGATTGGTTCGAGGCGAACGAGGTCGCCGGCCGCTGCCCCGAAGTGGTGGCTGAGATGCAGACGGCCCTAAGGGAGTTCGTGCAAGCTTGCCAAGCCGCCGAAACGACACAGTTAACGCCACTTCCGGAAAATTTAATTCGCGGCCAAGAGTGATAGCATGCCGAAGTCGGTGGCTGGCGAGTCAAAAACGTTTTCGCCCCTGCTCGGCTCGGCGGTTCGGCGGCGCCCTGCGGGGATTGCACTTCGTGGTTTCGCCCCCGCCTACTATACTCCCGCTCCCATTTTGGGCCGTTTTCGTTTTCCTTAAAATTTACCGCTGAGCCAACGATGGTCGGACAGGGAAGTCCGGACCCGGGGCCTGCGCGACTTGTGCCCGCTGGCGTAGGGACCGGCCGAACGTTGTTTCGGCTCTGTCTTTTCGCTCACTGGGTGCTCGTGGCGCCCGTGCTCTTTGCCGCGGAGCCGACGATGCTGCTGCGCGTCGGCTGGGGGGGCGGCGCGGAACGACAGTGGCACGGCTCGATCTCAATCGACAAGGGCTCTATCGCGCTCGCGCGATCGCTGGGCATCGTGGCCGACTCGCCCGGCTCGATTTGGCCATCGAGCGAAACTCAAATCGAGATCCGCGAACGAAGCGCCCGCGCCTACGATGGTCTCGATCTCGAGGTGACCGCGCCGCCCGACGCGAAGCTCACGATCTCGCTCAACCCCGACGCGGAGAATCGGCCCACCGTCATCGAAGCGCCGCTCTCCGAGCTAGCCAACAAGCCGCGCCGCCATCCACTCGACGATCGCGATAATCAGCTTCTGGTTCGCCGCAGTCCCGGCGACTTGCTGCGCGTGGAGACCGCTCGCGATCCGCTGATCTTCACACCTGGAGAGACTTGGAACGTGGAGATGAAGCCGCGGCTGCTGCCTGTCGCCGTGGGCACGACCGTCAATTGCAAGTGCCGGCTGCTCGCCGCGCGCACAACCACCGAGGTCTGGTCCAAGGAGCAATCCTTCAAAACGGTGGCCGCCGACGCCGAACCGCCATCGTTCAAGCTCGAGGTGAAGATTCCGGACGCCGAGGGTGTGTACGATCTGGCGATCGAAGCCAGCGAGCGCGGACCGCTGCGCTGGATCAAACCGATCGCCGAGCGGCGAGTGCAGATCGTGGTGCTCGCGGATCGATCGGCGCCGATTCCGGGGGACGCTTCGCACTGGTCTCAAGTCCTTGAGATCGATCCGGCCAATCCGCGTTGGTTCGATCGCTGGAAAGCACTGCCGCGATTGTCGGTGATGATTCCTTCATCGCTCGGTAAAGAGATCAGCCCGGTGTGGCAGGGGCCGCTGGACAACGGAGCGGCGCAGATCACGCAGCACGCGCTGGGCCGGGTCGTGCAGCTTGGCTCGACGGGCAAGCCGGGCGACCTCGGTTGGGCGGCGTATCCGCTGTCGGTCGCCAAGCCCGGGCTGCCCCATGTACTTGAGATCGACTATCCGAGCGACGCTGCCCAGACTCTGGGAATCAGCATCATCGAGCCCAATTCGGCCGGGGCCGTCGCGCCGATCGAGCTCGACTCGGGCTTTTACAACCAGCCGGCCGGACCGCAAGCGTCGCCGCGGTGGGCCCAGCATCAGTTGATCTTTTGGCCGCGAACGCAATCGCCGGTCGTGCTGTTGACCAATCGCCGCGAGGGCCAGCGGGCGACGTACGGCAAGCTGCGTTTATATTCCGGACCGACGCGGCTAGCGCGGACGTTCCCGTTGTCCGACGAGCCGCCCGAGCGATTGATGGCAGCGTATTTGGCTCGGCCGCTGTTTCCGGCGAATTTTTCGGCGAGCGAGTCGCTCGATGCGTTCACGGGCCGCAGCCTTACCGATTGGCAGACGTTTTATGAAGGCGCCACGCGGCTCACCGACTACGTGAATCACATTGGCTACAACGGCCTGATGCTGGGCGTGCTGGCCGAGGGGAGCACGATCTATCCCAGCAAGGTGCTGGAGCCGACGCCGCGATTCGACACAGGCGCCTTTTTCGATCAAGGCCTCGATCCGGTCCGCAAGGATGTCTTGGAGCTCGTGTTTCGGCTGTTCGATCGGGAGAAGCTCAAGTTGATTCCCGCCGTGCAATTTGCGGCCCCGTTGCCCGAATTGGAGGCAATGATTCGCGACAGCGGGCCCGGCGCGGTCGGACTGCAATGGGTCGGCCGCGATGGGGGCGCCTGGACCGACACGAATGAACCACGGCATGGGCTGGCGCCTTACTACAACGTGCTGGATTCGCGCGTGCAAGAGGCCATGTTGCACGTGATTCGCGAGATTGTCGACCGTTACTCGCAGCACGAATCGTTCGCGGGCCTCGGAATCGAGCTATCGGCCGAGGGTTTTTCTCAATTGCCGGGGGATGCGTGGGGCCTCGACGACCGCACGATCGAGCAATTCGGCCAACAGATGCAGGTTCGCGTGCCGGGCAGCGGGCAGGAGCGATTCGCGGAGCGGGCGAGGTTCGTCGGCGACGGAGGACCGGGCCATCGCCAATGGTTGCAATGGCGGTGTGGCGTGCTCGCCGATTTTCATCGCCGGATCCGCAAAGAGCTCGCGACCGCGAGGCCCGAGGCCCGACTGTACCTGGCGCCGGTCGACTTACTCGGGTCGCCGGAATTGCAGCGCGACCTGCGGCCGGGGCTACCGTCGCGGGGGCGAATCGACGACGCCCTGCAAGCTGCGGGCATTAACCCTGAAAACTATCGCGGGCCCTCGGGCATCGTGCTGCTGCGTCAGCATCGTCTGCTGCCGCCGGGGCCACTGGGAGCGCAAGCCGTTGACTTGGAAATAAATCGCTCGAGCGACTGGGACGCCGCGATTCGCGATCAGGCGAATCCGGGCAGCCTGTTTTATCACGAGCCGCAGCGAGCCCGGCTGGCGTCGTTCGACGCCAAGAGCCCGTTCGGCAAAGACAAAACCTATACCTGGCTCGTGAGCGAGTTCTCTCCGGCGCAGCAAGACAATCGACGCCGATTCGTGCATAGTCTGGCCACGCTGGACAGCAGCGAAATGTTCGATGGCGGCTGGCTGTTGCCGCTGGGGCAAGAGCCCGCGCTGGCCGATCTGATGGCCGTATATCGCCGGCTGCCGGCGGCCCGATTTGAGACGATCGCCGATTGTCCGTTGCCCTGCACGGCGCGAACGTTGCGGACGGAGCGGCGAACGTATGTCTATGTGACGAACGATTCTCCTTGGCATGTCCGCGTGGCGCTGCCGGTTCGGGCCGATACGAGCGCGCGGCCGGAAGAGCTGGGCGCTCAGCATCGCGCCGAATTCCGCAGCGAGATGTGGACAGTCGATCTCGAACCGTATGACATCGCGGCGGCAAGGTTCGCGACCGGCGAAGTTCATTTTGGCGCTCCGCAGGTGACCATCCCCGGCGAGGCCAAGGCTGCACTAGAGGCTAGCGTGCGCGAGCTTCGCGAGCGGCGAATTGCACTCGAGTCGCCCCAGCCCTTGCAATTGCTGAACAATCCGGGTTTTGAATTGCCAGCACGTAGCGGCGTGATTCCCGGCTGGACCTGGACGTCACCGACTGGCGGCCAGGCCATTCTTGAAATGAAGAACGCCCACGGCGGCCGGCAATCGCTGCGACTCAAGAGCAACGGGCCGTCGGTCACGTTGCGCAGCGAGCTTTTCGCGACGCCCCAGACCGGTCGCCTAGCGGTGTCCTTATGGCTGAAACTGGCGGACGCTAACGATCAGCCGCGGGTGCGACTGGTGCTGGAAGGCTCACCCGATGGCCGGACGCTGTTTCGCACGGCGATCCTCGGCGAAGGCGCGGGGGTCGTGCCGATTCCCAGCCAATGGAAGCAGTTCGTATTCGCGATCGACGATTTGCCCCCCGAGGCGCCGACGCAATTGCGATTTCGGGTCGATCTCGCCGGAGCGGGGGACGTCTCGCTCGACGACGTGCAGATGTTCGATCTGGTGTTCACCGATGCGGAGAAAATTCAACTCAGCAAGATCGTCGCGTTGGCCGACTTTCAAATTACATCCGGCCGGCATGGCGAATGCTTGAACGAGCTCGACGGTTTCTGGCCACGGCTGTTACTCTCGCAGTCGCCCCGATTGACGGGACCGATTGTTTCCATTCCACCGATTCAGGCGTCGCCGCAACACGATGTACCCGAGAAATCGGCTGCCAAGCCCAATGTCGTAGATCGGATCAAAGATCTTTGGAAACTGTAGCCGCAGGTCAGGCACTCTGTGCCTGATGCGGCCCCGCTCGGCAACATCCTTTGGAGATATAGGGCCACCGCCTGTCAGGCACAGAGTGCCTGACCTACCGGCAACGCACTACCCTTGGCGAGTTGCGACTGGCTAAAATGATCTTGGAGAACACAATCTCATGTCAGTCAACGCCGAGCGCCTGATCGATCTGATTCGCGGCTATCCGAGCTGTGCGGTGGCACTATCGGCAGGGGTGGATAGCACCGTCGTCGCGAAGGCGGCCTTCCTGGCGCTGGGCGAGCGGGCCGTCGCAATCACCGGCGCGAGTGACAGCCTAGCGGCGGGCGAGCTCGACGAAGCTCGGCGATTGGCTGGCCAAATCGGTATTCGCCACGAAGTTTTGGCGACCGAAGAATTCGACAATCCAAATTACGTTCGTAACGCGCCAGACCGCTGTTATCACTGCAAGACCGAGCTCTACGATCAGATGCAGCAGGCGGCCGCACGGCTAGAATTGGCGACGATCGTCAATGGCGCCAATCTCGACGACGCGGGCGATTATCGCCCCGGCATGACCGCCGCCGGCGAACACGCGGTCCGCAGTCCGCTAATCGAATGCGGAATGGACAAAAGCGACGTCCGGGCGCTGGCTCGGGAGTGGAACCTGCCGATTTGGGACAAGCCGGCGACACCCTGTTTATCGAGCCGAGTGGCCTATGGCGAACAGGTCACGCCCGAGCGGCTGAGAATGATCGACGAGGCCGAGCAGTTTTTGCGACAGGCGGGGCTGCGCGAACTGCGGGTGCGGTATCACAAGGGCGATCTGGCCCGGCTGGAAGTTCCCGCGGCGGCTTTATCCAGATTATGCGCCGAACCGTTTCGCACTGAACTCGTAGCAGAGATGAAACGCCTGGGCTTCAAATATGTGAGCTTGGACCTAGAAGGCTTTCGCTCCGGAAGCCAGAATTTGGTCCTCGTCAGCAGCGATTCGCTGACGCGCATGCCCACCGCGTAGGTCAGGCACTCCGTGCCTGACATGCGCGAATGCGAACATTGACTTGAACTCACCGACGAACTGTCAGGCACAGAGTGCCTGACCTACTTCGCTGACTCGCATGCGCGCGACGTAGGTGGGGCATTGCCCACCCCACGCGCGATTCGACTACTTCTTCGCGGCCCATTGTGAGACGGCCGTCATTGGCGTGGTGCGATAAATTTGGCCGAACGCACTGTCGAAGTCTTGACCTTGCCGTAGCGAACGGAGCAATTGCTGAAACTTCGACGAACTGCCCATCATGGTCTTCACGAATCCATAGGACAGAGCGTCGTTCTCGTCGGTGGGCAGCGAATTGGTCATGAAGCCTTCGGCCTTGGCGCCACTGGCGAGCACGCTTGGAATCGAATCTTGAATCGATTTCAACCGCGCGTCCTTGCCGTCGAGTTGCAGACCGATCGCGGTGCCGGCTCCCTCGCTAAACCAACGGGGCGAGCGACCGAGGCTGGCCATATACAGCCCGCCGGCCTGCTGCCCAATCATTCCCAGCAGCGAATAGTCCCCGCTCGCCGAAGGCACGATCGCGGAATAGGCGTTGATGATGTTGTAGCGGAAATGGGCCCGGCTGCCCTGCGACACTTGCCGCTCCTCGACCATCCGGGTGAATTCGCTGTAGTCGAACCGCTGCCTGACGACGAACAACGTCATTTTGCCTTTGACCAGCGGCTTGTCCTCGGGGACCTTGTAGTTTCGCGCGATGGCGGTCGCGGCTTGCTCGGCGACTGTCGTGAATTGGTCGAGATTCGCATCGCTCAAGTTGGCCAGAATGAAGAAGTTTTTCGTGTCCTTCTCAATCGGCTTAACGTCGGGCAGCGCGATCCGCCACATCTTGCGAGCGCGATCGGCCCTTGCGGCGGCGAGTTGCTCGTGCGTCGAGACCTGCGCGATGTATGCGCCCGCCACCAGATCCATCGTCTGATTGGCGTCGAGGCCGTCGAACTTGGCGCCCAGCGCGATCCATTTTTCGAACTTGGCGATGACCGCATCGGACAACGGCGGCTTGCCTCGCGGCATCCGGTCGCCAGCGGTCCCCTTCAGCTTTTTGACGATCAAGCTTTCCGCGCCTTTGCCGGGCTGGACGCATAAGCCACTGTCGCCGCCGATTAGCAACTCTTTGAAAGTTACCAATCGCAGTCTGCCGGGCGGATTGTTCTGCGTGCCGTGGCAGCCCATGCAGTTTTCGGCGAGCACGGGAGCGATGTCGCGGGAGAAGAGCACCTCTTCCTTTCCGGTTGCGGCCACGACGTCGAGCATCGGCGTCGGCTCGACTTTCGCCGGCGTCGCGCCAGCGGCGCCGGCCAGCGGATCGGTTTCGTCTTTGCCGTCAAATTTCGCCCCTTGGTCGATCCATCTGGACAGCATCGCCAGTTCGTCGGGACTGACCGATCCGCCGCCCCTGGGCATGTCGCCCGAATCGATGACTTCGACGATCCGGCTTCCTTTGCCTTTGCCGGGCAGAACGACGGGAACTGCCTTCGCGCCGCGTTTGAGCGACGCGAAGTTTGCCATGCTGAACTGGCCCTTGGCAGCCGCGACGTGGCACTTGCCGCATTTGTCGACAAGCATCGGGGCAACTTGCTTGGTGAAGCTGACCTCACCGGCGGCGAGGGCCGGTCCCTTGCCGATCGGCGTCTTGGGATTGCCGGCGATCGGTTTGATCGGCCGGCCGATCGGAGTCGTTGGTTTCTCGGGCTTGGTCATCGCCGGAGCGGCCATCGCCGCGGCCACGGCCGAAACGGTGGCGCCGTCGACTTCCAGATTATCGTGGACGTTCACCAGCCGTTTGCGCATCGCGTCGACCGGTCGGGCCATCTCTTTGACCGAGGCAACTTCTCCCAGCGCGGCGTTGGCCTGCTCGAATGCGGCGGCCGCATCGGTTGTCTTGCCGGCTTTGTAAAGCGACTCGGCTTTGCCGAGCGAGGATTCCGCCGTTTTGAATTTCGCGAGTTGGTCGGCGGTGGGAGCGGCGAACGACGACGCGGCCCCTAGTCCACCAAAGACCACGAGTGAGGCAATTCCTACGACAAATCTTGTGGCTGGTCCAAGTAGCATGGCGGAAGTCCCGAGAATGTATGGGAGATTAGGCAAGAAGTATCCGGATATGGGCGCGCATTTTCCGCGCCGGGATCGATTATAGGAAGTTCGCCATTGGGGACGCAACTTATTCCCGCAGTTAGGCGAGCGGGGAGCTTAAGCTCCCGGTTCCCGACGTTCCGTTACCTGGAAGCTCGGAACCCGTAGGGAAAGCGAAAATCACATGGGCCGGTTCTTCAAGTCGAATCCTAAAGTGCATGAACGTGTCAATCGCCAGATCGCACACAGGGAGCTTACGCTCCCCGCTCGCCTACGCATGACGCCGCGAAACTGGCTTCTTCTCCGACCACTCGCGACGCGTCGGTTTATAGCCGTGCTCCAGGGCGAACCACTCCGCGTATCGCTCGCGATCGACCGAACGCGAATTCCGGTTGTCCAGCAGATGACCTAGCTCATGGATCAGGATGTTGTTCAGATAGAAATCCTTAATCGTGCGCTCCGTCCAGACTAGCCGCCATTCGTCCGGCGCATCGTGAACCCACTGGCCGCCGTACATCCGAGCCTCGTTGATCTGGCTGGGCTTCGGCGGGGCGCTGTAGTTCTCTTCGAGGCTCTCCTCGATCGGATACAGATAAATTGTCGAACCCCACTGCATGCCGTAACAGGGGAAGCTCTGCTTCTTGCGCGTCATTTGGCTGAACTGCACGACTTCCAAGGGCTCGATGAATCGCTTAGGCAAGCTCGCCAAACGATCGCGGACCTCCTCGGGCGTCACGACGTGGCGGAAGCCATTGCCGGGCGATAACACGCTAATGCGATAGTCGCGGCCGTCTTCGCACGGCTCGTGCCACGTTTCCGGCGGCACGAATGGCAATCGCTGATTGCGCTGAACCAATCGAGCCCGCTTGCTCACCGTTTCGCCGCGGCGCGCGTTCTTCGCGCGAGCCACCGAATTGCTGTGATCGACGTGGTTGGGGCTGCGTCCCCAAAAGTTTTGGATGGGATGAAGCATACTCGGACCGTTTCGCCTTAGGTGTCGAACGTCAAAGCGCACGAGCAAAAAATCGAAGGGCTGAGCCTGGTCCATGGCGCCAAGAATCTTCATGAATGGTTTGTTTTCGGCGAGGCGGATTCCCCTCTCGAATCGGCCTCTAGTCCATCGTAGATAGGCGTCCAACTCGAATTCAAGGGCCACCTTTAAGTGACGTCCACAGCGTCACTTACGGCTGCGCGACACATGGCGAAAAGAGTTGGTTTCGGCCCTTGACAAGGGGCTCTCGGGGAGCGTCGAGAAACCGCTCCTTTGGGTGGATCGAAATAATCCCGCGCGTTTTTGGCGTCGCGGCGCAGCGCAGACTCCTCGCGAAAACCAAGCAGGCCGCTGCAACTAGGAAACTCAAGTGGCCATCACTCGAGCGGCATTGCGGCCTTGCGGACCTGATCGCGAATCCGCGCCAAGATCGCTTGAAGCCCACGCATTCGCATCATGCCCAACGATTGCACAAGGCCCATGCGATTGAGAAGGTCGGGCCCGATCGAGAGCACGTTTTCGGCGAGCTCGCCGGAAAAAGCATCGACGAGAATTCCGACGAAGCCCTTAACCGTGGGCGCTTCGGGCGCGACATCGGCGAACAGTTGCACGATGCCGTCAGCGAGTTCTACCCACAAAAACACGGGTGTTTGGCACTCATTCACCCGATGCTCGCCGCGCCGCTTCGCCTCTTCATAGCGTGGCGGCAGCGGCGGCAAGCTCTCGGCGTATTCGAGAAGCAACTCCAGGCGCTCGCGCGGCTCGAGGCCGGCGAACTCGTCGGCGATGCGATCAAGTTTGGTTTCCGCGGAAGACATCAACGCCCAAGAAGGACTCGGATCGTCGGAACTGTTTCATGGACTGAGATCGCCAATTCATCCCGCCGCGTGCGCGACCTCTTCGTGCGTGGGAGCTTCTTCAGTCGTCGTTTCGCTTGCGGAGCGATCGTGTTCGGCGTGGCCATGAGCGCCATCGGCGTGCGAAGAAGAAGCGGCGGGGGCGGTCGGCGAATCGTGCGTTTTCGATTCCGGCGGAACGGGTGTCGGAGCCGCGGGAGT
The DNA here is from genome assembly GCA_038210495.1 of Pirellulales bacterium. Classification (GTDB taxonomy): domain Bacteria; phylum Planctomycetota; class Planctomycetia; order Pirellulales; family DATAWG01; genus JBBQWR01. The sequence goes on along the minus strand of JBBQWR010000014.1, from coordinate 101,811 downwards.
CGTCGGCTTGGCTAAGGCTGTCGAGCCAGGGCCACGCTCGACCGGCAACGCCACGGAATTACCCCACTCAGTCCAAGAACCATCGTAGTTCTTTACCTGCGGGATCCCGAGGAGATATTTGAGCACGAACCAAGTGTGGCTGGAGCGTTCGCCAATCCGGCAATAGGCGACGATCCGCCCTCGTCGAGTCAGTCCGGCGTCGCGCAAATACAGGTTCTCCAAGTCCTTAGGCGATTTGAACGTGCCGTCTTCGTTGACCGCGCGGCTCCAGGGAATACTGAGAGCGCCCGGGATATGCCCGCCCCTCAGCGCGCCTTCCTGCGGATAGTCGGGCATATGGAGCATCTCTCCCGTGTACTCGCCGGGCGAACGGACGTCGACCAGCGGCTTGCCGGAGCGAACGTGCTTGAGGACCTCGTCGCGGAACGCCCGAATCGACGTATCGGGTTCCTTGGCTTGATAATCGGTCGGTGGGAAATTAGCCTCGGGTTCGCGGACAAGCGGCTTGCCATCGAGCTCCCAGCGCTTCCGACCGCCGTTCATGATCGCGCACTTCTCGTGGCCATAGAGTTTGAAGACCCAAAAAGCGTAGCAGGCCCACCAGTTGTTCTTGTCGCCGTAGAGCACGACCGTCGTGTCATTGGCGATGCCTTTGGACCGCATGAGTTGCTCGAAGTGCGATTTATCGATGAAGTCGCGGACGACCGGGTTCTCCAGATCGGTATGCCAATCCAGACGCACGGCGCCGGCGACGTGCCCCTGTTGATAGACGAGCGGGTCTTCGTCCGACTCGACGATTCGCACGTGTGGGTCATTCTGATGTTCGGCAACCCAGTCGGTGGTGACCAGAAGATCGGGGAAAGCATATTTGGCCATGACCGCGCCTCTTTCAGTGGGCAGGATTCAAACCGTCCAAGTTACTAAAGCGGCGGCCAACCTGCAATCGGCAGCGCCGCTGAAGTATTATATCGCGGTCAGTACCGCCAGAGGGGATAAATCGGGCTCGAGGGAACCGTCTCGCGGACTTCTTCTTTGAGCGTTTGGAGCTCAGTCATAATGACGCTGAGCCGCCATGCCTGTTCGCGGTCTGGCGACCCTTCAGCGGCTTGGCCGCGCTCCAATTCGAGTTGGGCGACTTCCACGCGAAGTCGTTTGCGTTGGACGTCGATCGGGTTGATCGTTTCCGGCCGGCGGGCGTTGGCCGCCGTCGCGCCGCTGTATTGCGTCTGGGCATACTTCAATGCCGCTTCGGCTCGCCGCAGCCACACGTCGAAATCGCGATCGGCGCCGGCCATTGCCATTTGCAATTGCAGCTTAGCCACGGCCAAATCCTGGGCGAAGCTGGCGATCTCATCGGCGGAAACCGCGTTCCGCACTTTCGCGTTCATTTCCTCAAGCCGCTTGAGATTCAACTCGGCCAGACCTGAGTCTGCGCAAATCGAATCTCCAAACTCTCTCGAACGGCCAGGACTTTTTTGTCTCCGGCCTTTTCCGCCGTTTGGATCGCATAAGCCAGCCCGAAACCGGCGAGCGAGAAGACGACCACCAACGCGGCAATCCAGAGGCGGTTCATAATGGCCCTCAATGTTGAGATGGAATCGTTCGAGCCGCGCACGCAGTAAGCGATAGATTATTTGCACGGCGGTTGATTGGCGATTAACGCCCCCTCTTCGCTTACTGCGTGCGCGGATCTACGGAGCATTTTACACATGCACGTCAGCCAGGTCGGTTAACTTAGCCAATGCCCCGGCGTAACGGCTGCGGATCGGCGCGACGATATCCTCCAAAAATTCGTCGACCTGCCGCGGCGCTCGTCCGACGAACTGCATGGCGTCGGCGACGTTGGCCAAATCGACCGCGGCAAAAGCGGGATCGGCCGAAAGCCGGTCGAGCAAATCGTTCTTGCCGCCGTGCTGTTTGACTTCGTTCGCGGCCAAGTGGCTGTGTTGACGAATGCGTTCGTGCAAGTCTTGCCGGTCGCCGCCCGCTTCGACGCCCGCCATTAAGATCGCCTCGGTCGCCATGAAGGGCAACTCCTCCGCCAAGTTGCGGGCGATCACCCGCGGATAGACGACCAAGCCCGAGGCGATGTTGCGATACAGCAGCAGAATCGCATCCACGGCCAAAAACGCCTGGGGGATCACCAACCGGCGGTTGGCGCTGTCGTCCAACGTTCGCTCGAGCCACTGCCCGCAGACTGTCGCGGCGGCGCTCGATTCGAGGCTGATGACAAATCGGGCCAGGCCGCACATCCGCTCGGCGCGCATCGGATTGCGTTTATAAGCCATCGCCGAGGACCCAACCTGGTCGGTCTCGAACGGCTCCTCGAGTTCCTTGCGGCTAGCCAGCAATCGCAGATCGGCGCCGGCCTTATGCGCGCTTTGCGCGACGCCGGACAGAGCCGCCACAATTTGCGAATCGATTTTGCGAGAATAGGTCTGCCCCGTGACGGGATAAACATGGTCGAACCCCATCTTGTGCGCCACCAGCCGATCGAGCTCACGAACCTTTGCGTGATCGCCGTCGAACAATTGCAGAAAGCTGGCCTGCGTGCCCGTCGTGCCTTTGACCCCGCGAGCTTTCAGAGCGCCGATCCGAGTCTCGATCTCGGCCAAATCGAGCGCTAGGTCGTATGCCCAAAGGCAGGCCCGTTTGCCGACGGTCGTCGGCTGAGCCGGCTGAAGATGCGTGAACCCCAGACAAGGCAGGCCGAAAAACTCCTGGGCAAAGACGGCCAAGCGATCGATCGTGGCGGCCAATCGCGTCGCGACCAGCTCCAGCCCCTCGCGCATCAGGATCAGATCCGTATTGTCGGTGACATAACAACTCGTGGCGCCCAGATGAATGATTCGCCGCGAGTCAGGGCACGCATCGCCGTACGCATGCACATGGGCCATCACATCGTGCCGCAGCTTACGCTCGTAGCGCTCGGCCGCGCCGTAATCGATGTCGTCGATGTGTGCCCGAAGCTGCGCGATTTGCAGCGGCGAAATATCCAGGCCCAACTCCGCTTCGGCCTCAGCTAAGATGACCCATAGTTTCCGCCACTGGCGAAACTTTCGCTCGGACCCCCAGAGTGCGCTCATCTCGCGCGAGGCATAACGATTGACCAGCGGATTCTCGTAATATTCGTGCGACATGAGGGCCGAGCGGGCGATCGGAATTTGGAAAGTGAAACGAGTCGCTCCATTCTAGTGCCGATCCGCCGCGATCAGTAGGGCGGGAGGCGGCGGGGAGCGAAGGCGGGACAGGAGGCGAGGAAATCGGAGATGGGACGCAGAAACGCATCAACGCTTCTGAATATGTCTTGACAATGCTTGCACGCTTGGCCCACTATAAGGATACTGTGAGCCCAGCCTAACATTCCCACCCATACAGGCCAGCGAGTTGGGGACCCACCCCGGATAACTCGCGGCCGTCGCAAAAAGTCGGTCGTTCCTGCCTCGGTCGTATCCAGGCGTATAAGGAGCCATGCGGGCGTCGGGCGCCTGCGTCGCAGCAGAGCTTGCAAAGGAGGATGTTGCCATGCGTATGCGTGCGATCGTATCCAGGGCGGTTGTTTTCGGAGTGGCGGCCCTCGTTTTCCCCGTGCTGACCTTGCTGCGAGTCGCCGCCGAAGAACCGGCCAAAACGCCTGCCGCGGCGGATGCCAAACCATCGGCGGAAAAGCCCGCCGTCGCGAAACCGCCAGAGCAAAAACCAGTCGCTGAAAAGGCGCCGGCAAAGGTCGACGATCCTGGGCCGCTCGCTAGCATCGCGTTCGAAATCGGCTCCAGCGGCGGCGACAAATTCACGCTGGCCGGCCGAGACGCTCGGCGGCAACTCTTGGTCAACGGCACGTTTGCCAATACCGCCGTGCGCGATCTGACTCGCGCCGTCAGCTATACTGTGGAGCCGACGACGATCTTGACCGTCGACGCCACGGGCATCGCGCTGCCGACGGCCGAAGGCGAAGCCACGGTCACCGCCAAGGCGCCCAGCGGTCAAACGGCGACGATCAAGATCGCCGTGACGCATCTGGTCGCCGATCTGCCGGTTAATTTCCCCAATCAAATCGTGCCCGTGTTCACCAAGCTGGCGTGCAACAGCGGCGGCTGCCACGGCAAGGCCAGCGGTCAAAACGGCTTCCGCCTGTCGCTGTTGGGATTCGAGCCGAGCGAGGACTACGACCATTTGGTCAAAGAGGGTCGCGGTAGGCGGCTGTTTCCCGCAGCGCCGGATCGGAGCTTGCTGCTGATGAAGGCGGTTGGCGCCGTCCCGCACGGTGGTGGCCAGCGAATGGAAACCGACTCGGTGCAATATCGCCTTATTCGACGGTGGATCGAGCAAGGTCTGCCGTTCGGCAAGCCGACCGATCCCGTGGTGAATCAGATCGAAGTGCTGCCCAGCGTTCGCACGCTTCCGCCCGGCGGCCAACAGCAACTGGTATGCATCGCCCACTACACGGACGGCTCGACGGAAGACGTCACCGCGATGACGCAATTCGATCCGAACGACACAGAGATGGCCGAAGTGAGTCCGAGCGGGCTCGTCAAAGCTCGCGATCTCTCAGGCACGGTCGCGGTGATGGGCCGCTATCAAGGTCAAGTGGCCGTATTCCGCGCGAGCCTGCCGCTTGGCGCGCCGATCGCCGAGATGCCCGCGCCGAAAAATTTCATCGACGAGGCCGTCTTCAAACAGCTTAAGACGCTAGGAATTCCACCGTCGGCGATTTGCGACGACGCGACGTTCGTCCGCCGCGCGAGCCTGGACATCGCCGCGCATCTGCCGACGGCCGAAGAGACCGAGCAATTTTTGGCCGACAGCGATCCGGCCAAGCGCGAGAAGCTGGTCGATCGGCTGCTAGAGAGCGAGGGCTATGCCGATTATTTCGCGAACAAGTGGTGCGCCATCCTCCGCAACAAGCGGCAAATGGAGAACTACATCCACGGCACATATCTGTTTCACGATTGGGTGCGTCAGAGCATCTTCGAAAACAAGCCCTACGATCAATTTGTCCGCGACATTTTGACCGCGTCGGGCGAGATGAGCGAGAATCCGGCGGTGTCCTGGTATCGCGAAGTCAAAGAGACGAACCAACAGGTCGAAGACACGGCTCAACTTTTCTTGGGAATGCGAATTCAGTGCGCCCGCTGTCACCACCATCCGTTCGAAAAATGGAGCCAGCAGGATTATTTTGGATTCGATGCATTCTTCACCCGGCTTGGCCGCAAGAAGGGTCTGCAAGTCGGCGAGGAGCGAATCTATCATCAGCGCGGCGTCGCGCAGGCGAACAATCCTCGCAACGGCCAAAACGTCAAGCCAACGGGATTGGGCGCGAAGCAACTGACGCTCACCGACGATCAGGACCCGCGCGTGGCGATGGTCGATTGGATGGTCGAGCCCAGTAATCCGTTCTTCGCCAAGGCGATCGCGAACAGATATTGGAAGCACTTTTTGGGACGAGGAATTGTCGAGCCGGAAGACGACATGCGAGCGACGAATCCGGCCACGAATCCGGAGCTACTCGATGGGCTAGCCAAGGATTTCATCGACGGCAAATTCGATTTGAAACGGCTGATTCGCACGATCTGCAATTCGCGGACATATCAACTTGCGGCCGAGCCGAACGCTTACAACGCCGGCGACAGGCAAAGTTACTCGCGCTATTATCCGAAGCGATTGCCGGCCGAAGTGCTGCTCGACGCGATCGATCAGGCGACGGGCGCCGATACTAAGTTCGCTGGTCTGCCCGCCGGAATGCACGCCGTATCGCTGCCCGACACGGGTGTGACTTCCTACTTCCTCACGGTGTTCGGTCGGCCGGAAGGCTCGAGCCCTTGCGAATGCGAGCGGAGCAACGAAGCCAACTTGGCCCAAAGCCTGCATTTGTTGAACTCGGCGGAGGTGCAGAATAAACTGGCGGCAGCGACCGGCCGCGCAGCGGTCATGGCAGCCGATGCTCAGCACACCCATCCGCAGAAGATCGAGCGATTGTATTTGCAATTTTACGCTCGGCGTCCGCTGCCCGACGAAACGGCGACGGCCGTGGCCCACATCGCGAAAACGAAGAACGACCGAGCGGCGTACGAAGACATCGTTTGGGCTTTGATCAATACGAAGGAGTTTTTGTTCAACCACTAGGGGCGAATGACTAATGTCTAAGTACCCAATGTCTAATGAATGACTAATGCTGAAATGACGAATGACTAAGATTGGCATGGCATTGCGAGTGTTTAAGTCGCCGCCAAGCCAAACTTCAGTCCTTTGCCATTCGTGCTTCGTCATTCCTCATTAGGCATTAGTCATTTCATTCGCCGTCGGCTCGCCGTCCCACCTGTCGTCCCACGCCTACAAAAAATTCCATTCGCTCGACCAAGCCCGGTTTCGCTGCTGCGCGCGGCGATCGCGTCATCTCGTGCTGCGTCGTGCAATTTGCGGAGGATCGCATGCAATTTATGGTGAACAAATCATCCAGCCTCCGACGGCGCTCCGTGCCCCTTAATCGACTGTCGCAATTCGTGACTACTGTGTTGCTGCTTTTTGCGCCAGCCTTTGCGCTGGCTCAGCTTCCGACCACGCGACTGCACAATATCTTTCCGGCGGGCGGCAAGGTCGGCACGACCTTCGAGGTAATGCTAACGGGCGCCGAGATCGAGGACGCCCACGAGTTGATGTTCTCGCATCCTGGCATTACGGCAATTCAGAAGGCGGGGACTGACGCCCCATTCGACAAGAGCCCGCATCCGCTCGTTGGCAAATTCACCGTCACCGTTTCGGCCAACGTGCCGGTCGGCTTGCATGAAGTTCGGGCCGTCGGCAAATACGGCGTCAGTAACCCCCGCATGTTCGAGATCGGCAACCTGAACGAGGTCAGCGGCAAAGCGGCAGGCGCTACGACTGCCGCCGCGAAAGAAGTCCCGATCGAGTCGAGCATCAATGGTCAACTCACCGCCGAGCGATCCGACTACTTCCGGTTCGCCGCCAAGAAGGGTCAGCGCGTGCTCGTCGAGTGCCTTGCCCGGCGGCTGGATTCCCGCTGCGAGCCGGCGATGGTTCTCACCGACGCGACAGGACGTGAATTGGCTCGGCCCAAGGAGCGCATTCATCGCGATCCGCTGATCGATTTTCTCGCGCCGGCCGATGGCTCGTATGTCGTGAAGCTTTACGACGTGCTGTACAAGGGGGGCGAGGAATATTTTTATCGCTTGTCGGTATCGACGCAGCCGTTTGTGGATTTCGTGACGCCACCTGCAGGGATGGCAGGGACGAAAACTAAGTTTTCCTTCTATGGCCGCAATCTGCCGGGCGGAGCCCCGACCGACGTGAAGACGGCCGACGGCAAGCCGCTGGAGCGCGTCGAGGTCGAGGTCGATATCCCGTCCGATCCGTACGTGCAGCAGCAGTTGCCCACCTCGACGCTGGTCGAGCCGAGCGAGGCCTTCATGGATGCCTTCGCGTATCGGCTGGCGACGCCGCGCGGCGAGGCGAATCCCGTGAACATCTTTTTCGCCACCGCGCCGGTCGTCTCCGAGATCGAGCCGAACGACACGCCCGCTCAGGCCCAAAAGATCGCGCCCCCATGCGAGGTCTGCGGCCAATACAATCCGCGCGGCGATCAGGATTATTTCACGTTCGACGCGAAGAAGGGGGACGTGTATTACATGGAGGTGTATTCGCAGCGACTGGGCGCCCCGACCGATCCCGTGCTGCAAGTTCAGCTCGTCAAGCACAACGACAAGGGCGTGGAGGTCGTGACCGGCGTCGCCGAAGCCGACGACCCGAAGCCCGAGGGCCGGCACGAGCGGCTGGATACGTATTTCGACGCGCTGGGCTACGATCCGGCGATCCGGTTCGTGGCGCCCGAAGATGGAACCTATCGCGTAATGACTCGCGATCTCTATTTCCAATCGCGCGGCAATCCGCGATTCGCGTATCGGCTGGCGATCCGCCGGGAGTCACCCGACTTTCGGATGGTCGCGATCAGCGAAGCGCCGATCAATCCGATGAATAGCAATCAGGTGACGCTCTGGACGCCGCTGCTGCACAAAGGTGAGACGCTTGGAGTGCCGGTGATGGTCGTCCGTCGCGATAGTTTCGCCGGTGAGGTTCAACTCGCGGTCGAAGGGTTGCCGCCGGGTGTCACATGCCCTGGGGCGACGATCGGCCCAGGCGCCGATGTTGGGGCGCTTGTGTTCAGCGCCGCCGACAGCATCGCGCCCTGGTCGGGGATGATCAAAGTAATCGGCAAAGCGAAAATCGGCGCGGCAGACGTGAGCCGCGAGGCCCGAGCGGCGACGATCGTCTGGGGTTCGCCGAATCGAGAGCAGGTTCCGTTCAGCTATCGAGTCAGTTCGCAATTGGCGTTGGCGGTGACGACCAATGAGGCGGCCGTGCCGGCGGTTGAGATTGGCGACGGCAAGCCACTGGAGACTTCGCTCGCCGGCAAGTTGCAGATCCCGGTGAAGGTCACGCGGCGCGGCGACTTCAAGGGAGTCGTGAAGCTCGTGCCGGCCGGATTGCCGCGAGAGTTGCGAATTCCGGAGCTCGACATTCAAGCCGGCCAGAACGATGGCAAGCTGAATCTGGATGTCGCTCCGAATCTGCCGCCGGGGAATTACAGCTTTACGTGTCGCGTCGGCGCCGAAGTGAGTTATCGCCACAATCCGGAAGCGGCCGCCGCCGCCGCCGAATCGGCAAAAGCGATGGAAAAGATGGCGGCCGAAGCTGCCGAGGCCGCTCGCAAGGCGGTCGAGGCCAAGGGCGCCGCCGATCGAGCCGTCGCCGACGCCACCACCGCGAACAAGCAAGCGACCGACGCTTCGGCCGCGGCTCAGAAAGCTCTGGCCGATCTTCAACCTAAATTGAAAGCCGCCACCGACGCGAAAGCCGCCGCGCAAAAGGCATCCGACGAAGCGACGGCCAAGGTCGCCGAAACGACCAAAGTTAAAGAATTACTCGACAAGGCGCCGGCCGAAATGGATCCCGTAAAGCTCAAGGCGCAAACCGACGCCAAGCAAGCGGCCGCCGAACAGCTTCGCATCGCCACCGAAAAAGCCACGCCGGCGGCAGCTCAATTGGTTACGGCTGACAAAGCCATGAAGGACATTGAAGCAGCCGTCTCCGCGGCGACCACCACTAAAGCGGCTGCCGACAAGAACGTCGTCGACACGGCTGCCCGAATTAAGGCCAGCGCCGACGCTCGCGTGGCCGCCGACGCAGCCGCAAATGCCTCGACCGAGAAAAGCAAATTGGCCGAAGCGGCGAAACAAATGTTCGCCCAAAAATCGCAGCAGGCGATGGCCAACGCCCAGCCGAAAAACGTGGCGATGCTTTTCTATTCGACCCCCGTGTCGCTCAAAATTTCGCCGGCGCCCGTGACGATCGCGTTGGCCGCTCCGCCCGGACCGGTGAAGCAAGGCGAGAAACTTGAGATCCCCGTCACGATCGCGAGGCTGTTCAGCTACAACGATCCGGTAACGATCGCCTGGGCGACTCCCGGTAGCGATCCGGGCGTGCGCATCGCCGAAGTTCAAATCCCGGCTGGCCAAACGCAAGTCAAGCTGATCGTCGAGGCCGATCAAAAGTCGGCCCCTGGCGATCATCCGCTCTCGATTCGCGCTCGTATGCAATTGAACGGCCAGACCGTGCAAGTCGACCAGCCGCTGACCATCAAGGTCGAACCGGTGGCTCCGCCCGAAAAGAAATAGCCTCGCCCCGCCCCTACATAGCCGCGGCATCCTGCCGTGCCGTCAAGTCATGCGCAACAAATCCAGCTACTTTTTCATCGGCGCGTTCTGTGTTGCGCTGTCGACCATCGTTTCGCAGCCCACTCGCGCCGCTAACGAAACAAAAATCGCCAAGCCCAAGAAATCGGAAAAACCGACCGCCCCACCAATCGCGATCGCGGATCTCAAGCGCGGCAAGCCGGTCAATTTCGAGGCCGAGATTCTGCCCGTGCTGCGGCGGAATTGCATCGCCTGTCACAATGGCACGAAGGCCGAGAACCATCTGGTGCTCGAGACGCCGCAAACGATTCTCAAGGGGGGCGATTCCTCCGCCGGCGTCGTCGTCGGCAAGAGCGCCGAGAGTCTGCTCCTCCGAGCGGCCGCGCATCTGGAAGACCCGATCATGCCGCCGCCCGACAACACCGTGAAGGCGATGCCGCTCACACCGGACGAGCTGGGGCTGATCAAGCTCTGGATCGATCAAGGGGCCACCGGCCAAGTGACCGGGGCCGCGACGCCCCTGCACTGGCAAAAACTGCCGCCGACCGTCAATCCGATTCTTTCGCTCGCGGTTTCGCCCGATGGCGGTTATGCCGCCTGTGGCCGGGCGAACGAGATTTTTATTTATCATATCTCGACGGGGGCGACCGTCGGCCGTCTGGTCGATCCGTCGATTGGCGCACAATTGGGAAATCCGCCCAATGGCGCCGCCCACTTGGACATTGTTCAGGCGATGGCGTTCGATCCGACGGGCGATTTGCTCGCCTCGGGCGGATACCGGGAAGTGAAACTCTGGCGCCGTCCGCGCAACGCCAAACTGGCCGACCTGGCCGGTTCGACCGACGCAATTCGCAGCGTCGCCGTCCGCCCAGACGGCAAGCAGGCCGCCACCGGTGAAGTGGGCGGCGGCATCAAACTATGGGAATTGCCTAGCGGCAAGCTGCTCCAATCATCCGGCGGCCACACGGCCGCCGTGACCGGCCTGCGATTCTCGCCCGACGGAGCGAAGCTGTTCTCCGGTTCACTCGATAAAACGCTGCGGGCCTGGAACACGGCCGATGGCAAGCAGATTGCGCAGCTCGACACGCCCGCTCCGATCAATGCGATTACGCTCGCCGGGGCCGCCACGCAGATTTGCTCCGGCCATGCCGACAACACGGTCCGCGTGTGGACGCTGGGCTTAACCGCGCCAAATCCATTCGACCCAACTCCGGCCACGCCGCCCAAGCCGCCGGCGCCTCTCAAGGAATTGAAGGGGCATACGGGCCCAGTGACAGCGCTCGAAACGCTCCAGCCGGAGGGAAAAGAGATCGTGTCAGGTAGCGAAGACGGTGCCCTGCGACAGTGGAACACCGACAGCGGCGGCTCCGCTCGACAACTCAGCCACGGCGCCCCGATCACGGCAATTGCCGCGCGCGGCGACGGCAAGCGATTTGCCTCCGCAGGCGCCACCAATTCGATCAAGCTCTGGAACCTCGAAAATCAGCAAACGGTCGAGCTTCGCGGCGATTTTCGCACACTCGTCGAAAACGGACGGCTGGACCGGGGCGTCGAAGTCGCCCGAGCGAAATCGGCGCGCGAGAAACTGCTCATCGCCGAGACCGAAACGCGGCTGAAGCAAGAGACCGACGCCGTGCAGAAGGCCAAGGACATGAAGACGGCCTCGGAGAAATCCGTCGTCGAAAAGACGGCCGCCGCCAAACCTTCGCAAGACGCCAAAGCGGCCGTGGAAAAAGAGGCCGAAGCCGCCGCGCTTGTCGCTAAGCAGGCCGCCGACAAAATGGCAGAAGCCAAAGCGGCCGCCGACAAGGACGCCAATAACAAGGACCTGGCCAAGGCTTCGGAAGAAGCCAAGCGACTGGCGATGGAAGCCGACAAGAAGCTCGCCGACGTAAAGCGCCGCGTCGACGAAGCCACCAAGGCCGCCAAGGCGCCGCAGCAAGAGATCAAACGAGCGGAAGGCGCCGTTCAGGCCGCGATTCGCGGAATCGAATCGGCCGAGCAAGCTGTAAAGCAAGCAACCGACGCCGTGCCGGCCGCCAAGAAATCAGCCGAATTGGCTGACGTCACGCAAAAGCAAGCCGAAGCCTTGGCCGAATCCGGTAAGAAAAAATTCACCGATCAGGTCAGCACAACCCGGGCGCTGGCGTTTTCGCCCGATGGCCTGTATCTCACGGCGGCGGGCGATAATAAGCTCGTGCAAACTTGGGCCTCGGACGATGGCGAGCCGGTCGATACGTTCGCCGGGCCCGCGGCGCCCATTCAAGCGATCGCTTGGACCAGCGGCGGCGGGATAATCAGCGGCGCCGCCGACAAGACGGTCGTGCTATGGAACACCAAGGCGCCCTGGACGCTCGAGCGGACGATCGGCAATCCCGACGATCCCACAAAACTGACGGATCGCGTCCTGGCTCTAGACTTTAGTCCCGATGGAAAAATGCTGGCCACGGGCGGCGGCGAGCCATCGCGGAGCGGAGAGCTAAAGCTTTGGAATCCGGCGGATGGAGCTCTCATTCGTGCGATTCCCGATGCCCATAGCGATACGATTTTCAGCGTTCGCTTCTCGCCGGACGGTCTGATGTTGGCCAGCTCGGGCGCCGATCGATTCGTCAAGGTGTTCACGGTCGCCAGCGGCGCGCTGGTGAAAGCCTTCGAGGGGCACACGCATCACGTCCTGGGCGTGGCGTGGCAATCCGATGGCAAGGGCCTCGCCAGTGGAGGCGCCGACAACGTCGTCAAAATCTGGGACGTCGCGGCCGGCGAGCAGCGCCGCACGATCGAGGGCTTTGGCAAAGAAGTGACGGCCGTGGCATTCTCCGCCAGCACGCCCCGCGTGGTCACAACCTCTGGTGACCGCAACGTGCGAATGATCAACGCCGACAACGGCAACACCGAGCGCAACTTCGGCGGCGCCGCCGATTTCCTTTACACGCTGGCCGTCACGCCCGATGGCAAGAAAATCCTCGCCGGCGGCCAGGACAGCGTGCTTCACGTTTGGAACATGGATACCGGGCAGGAAATCCGCCACATCGACGCGCCCAAGTAACCTGTCGAGCGTCTGTCGCGAACGCCGGTTCGCGATAATCGGCGTGCAATCGCGGCCCCAACCGTTACACTGGAGCAACGGATCAAAGGCCATTTATGAATCGGAATCCGCGCCACCATCGCCTTCGTCCGGCTGTCGTCCTCCTGATTTTGGTTGGCATCGGATGGCTCTCTCCGGCCCGAGCTCGGGCCGATGGCAGCGATACCGAATTCTTCGAAAAGAAAATTCGACCTCTGCTCGTTGAGTCGTGCTACGAATGCCATTCGAGCCATTCGAAGGAGCTCAAGGGCGAGCTGCGACTCGACTCGGCCGAGACTCTGAAAGTCGGCGGTGAGACCGGCCCGGTGGTGACGCCCGGGTCGCCAGAAAAAAGCCGGCTAATCGAGGCGGTTCGCTACCAAGATCCGAACCTACAAATGCCTCCGACCGGACGGCTCGCCGGCAGCAAAATCGACGATCTGACCGAGTGGGTCAAACGGGGCGCTCCGTGGCCTGAGGCCGATGGCCACGGCGCGGTCGCCGCAGCGGACGGACCGGCGAAATCGAAATTCGATCTTCAGAAACGCAAAGCGGCGCATTGGGCCTGGCAACCGCTGCGGAGCGTTTTTCCCCCGGCCGTCAAAGGCGAAGGCTGGCCGGCCGATCCGCTCGATAAATTTGTTTTGAGTCGGCTGGAAGGCAAGGGGCTCGCGCCGGCCGCCGCCGCCGATCGCCGCACGTTGATTCGCCGCGCGTACTTCGATCTCATCGGATTGCCGCCAACGCCCGAGCAGGCTCGGCAGTTTGTCGCCGACGCCTCGCCCGACGCTTGGGCCAAAGTCGTCGACGGCCTGCTCGCCTCGCCACAGTTCGGAGAGCGCTGGGCTCGCCATTGGCTCGATCTCGTGCGTTACGCGGAGACGCGCGGCCACGAGTTTGATTATGACGCGCCGAGCGCCTGGCAGTATCGCGACTACCTGATTCGGGCGTTCAACGCCGATGTGCCCTACAACCAGTTCGTGACCGAGCACATCGCCGGCGATTTGCTCGAGCATCCGCGAATCGATCCCGCCGGCGAGACGAACGAATCGGTGCTGGCCACCGCCTTTTGGCTGCTCGGCGATTGGGTCCACTCGCCAGTCGATATCCGGCTCGACGAAACCGATCGAGTCGACAATCAGATCGACGTCATGGGCAAGACTTTTTTGGGGCTGACGCTGGGGTGCGCCCGGTGCCACGACCACAAGTTCGACGCGATCTCCACAAAGGATTATTATTCGCTGGCCGGGTTCCTCGAAAGCAGCAGTTGCCGCGACGTGCATTTCAAATGGCAAGAGCACAATCGGCAGGTCGCCGAGCGGATCGCCGCGCACGATCGAGAAACCGCGGCAAACGTCGTCAAGCAGTCGCTGACTGCCGCTCGCCCATCGCTCGATCGGATGGCCGACTATCTGACGGCCGCCGCGCTTTCGATCGACGCCGTGGCGCCGGGGGTCAAACCTCTGGTCGACGCGGAACGGGTTCAGACGCGGGCACGGCACGATTCGCTCGATCCGGCTCAACTGTCGTTTTGGATCGAGCAACTCAAAACGGCCGGGGCCGACGCGCTGCATCCCTTTCACCCCTTGGCGCTCTTGGCGAAGCATGGCCAAGCGGCGACCCCAGACCTAGCGCCGAAACTACTCGATTCGGCGATCGCGGCTTGGAAAGCGGATCAAGCCCGGGCTGCCGCGTGGCCCAAGGGCGCCACGATCGTCGCCGATTACCATTCGCCGGGTGCCCAGCCGTGGATCGTCGAGGACTTGGCCTTTGGGGCCGGGCCGATTCGCGGCGGTGACTTGCAACTCACCTATGCGAACTCGAAAGCGAATCGCGCCGCCGGTGGCGCCGTCGCGCTCGCCCTGGAAACCGCAGCCGTCAGTAGTCCAGCGGGCGATTTTCCAGGCATGCTGCGAACGCCCGAATTCACGATCGCCGCGCCGCTAGTTTGGTATCGCGTCGCCGGCGCCGGCGAAGCCTTCATCGTCGTCGACTCGCATCGGATGATCGCCGGACCGCTGCACGCCGGAACGAAGCAAGCCATAAACGCCGGGCCGAATCTGGTTTGGCAGGCTCGCGATGTACGCGCCTATTTGGGCGAGCGGGCTCATATTGAATTTACGCCGGACCAGCGGTCGCATTTCTTGGCCATCGCCGCCGTCATTCAATCGGAATCGGCGCCACCCGAGCCGAGCCGGGTCGATGGCAAATTGCTGGAAGCGATCGCCAACAGTCCGCCGCAATCGGTCGCCGAACTGGCGAAGCGCTATCAACGGGTGGCCTGTCATATGGCCGACATGCTTGCGCAAAATCATCGTGGCGATGAACTGACCCCACCTGCCGCGACCACCACGGCGCTCGGCTCGCCATCGCAGCCGGTGCTGGCCCAATGGCTCGTGCAAAACGCCGAATCGCTGGCTCCAAGCAGTAAATCGCCGGCGGCCGTTAGCGATCCGGTGGCCCATTGGCTCGCGGATCGGGCGATGGGCCGAGCCGAGCTGGTGGCGCAGATCAAAACCTCGCCGGTGGCCCTGGCTCTGCTCGATGGAAATGGCGTGGACGAGCACGTTCTGATTCGCGGCAGTCACAAGACGCCGGGCGAGCCGGCTCCGAGACGGTTTTTGGAAGCGATCGCCGGCCCGAGTCAGCCCGCCATTATTTCGGGAAGCGGCCGGTTGGAACTGGCGCGGCGGATGACCGATCCAAACAATCCGTTTGTTTCCCGAGTGATGGTCAACCGGATCTGGCATCATCTGCTGGGGCGCGGCATCGTGGCCAGCGTCGACAATTTCGGCGTGCTGGGAGACGCCCCCACGAATCCAGAACTGCTCGATTATCTGGCCACGGAATTCATTCGCGACAATTGGTCGATCAAGCGGATGATTCGCCGCGTTGCGTTGTCCAGCACCTACCGGATGTCGAGCCGGCCGAGCGAGCGGAGCCTTGAGGTCGATCCGAATAATACCCTGATGCAGCACATGCCAATTCGCCGGTTGGAATCGGAAGCGATTCGCGACTCGATTCTGCAGATCTCCGGCCGCCTGGAACGCCGCCAATTCGGACCGAGCGTCGAGGTGCATCTGACGTCGTTCATGGACGGGCGAGGCAAGCCGGCGAGCGGACCACTCGATGGCGATGGCCGGCGGAGTATTTATCTGAAGGTGCGGCGGAATTTCCTCTCGCCGATGATGATGGCCTTCGACGAGCCGCTGCCGTACAGCACGGTGGGCCGGCGGACGGTTTCCAATCTGCCGGCCCAGGCGCTGATTCTGCTGAACGATCCGCTGGTCGTCGAGCAGGCCGGGCGTTGGGCCCTCGCTGTTTTGGCCGATAAGACTGCGACTCCGCGCGAGCGAATCGCCAAGATGTACGAGACGGCCTTCGCTCGGCTCCCTAGCGATATCGAGCGAACCGACGCCGAGGATTTCCTGCAGCAGCAAGGCGAGCAACTGGGTTTGGCCCCGGCGGCTCGCGCGTCCGATCCGAGAGTTTGGGCCGATCTATGCCACGTGCTGCTGAACGTAAAAGAATTTATCTACATCAATTGACGCCCGCGACGCCGCTCGATCCTTCGCGAATTTTTCATGACGCACCATTGCCGCAACTTTGCACCGCAGCCGCTCTCACGCCGGGAGATGCTCGCCAAGTGCGCCGGCGGTTTCGGCGCCGTGGCGCTGGCCGCCCTGGCCTGCGAGCGCTCGTTCGGCGCGGAGCTCATCGCCGCCCATCCGGCGCCCGCGGCCATTCCGTTCGCCTCGCGTCCGCCGCATTTTTCGGCCAAGGCCAAAAACGTCATCTTCCTGTACATGGACGGTGGGCCGTCGCACGTCGACACGTTCGATCCGAAGCCGCGGTTGGCGAAGGAAAACGGCCAGCCCTTCAAGATGAAGATGGAGCCGACGCAGTTCAACAGCCACGGCGCGACGCTCGCCAGCCCCTGGGCGTTTACGCCGCGGGGACAGTGCGGCACGCCCGTCAGCGCGCTATTTCCGCTCGTCGGCGCCCGTGCCGACGATCTGGTTGTCGTCCGCTCGATGGTCTCCGATTTTCCCGAGCACACCACGGCGAACTGTTTTCTGCACACCGGCCACGGGCAGCTTGGCCGGCCCAGCATGGGCGCCTGGGCCACTTATGGCTTGGGCAGCGAATGTGATAACTTGCCCGGGTTCGTCGTGCTCAACGGCGGCCTGATTCCCCCCGGCGGGTCGGATAATTTCAGCAGCGGATTTCTGCCGGCCACGTATCAAGCCTCGATCTTCAAGCCGCAGTCGCCGCCGGTCGCCAACATCAATCCGACCGAATCGCAGCCGCGACTCCAGCAAAACAAGCTCGCTCTGATGCGCAAGCTCGACCGGCATTCGCTCGACCGCATCGGGCACGTCGATGCGGTCGAGTCGGCCATCGCCAATTATGAGCTAGCGTTTCGGATGCAGATGGCCGTCCCCGAATTGACGGACTTGAGCGGCGAAACGGCCGCCACCGAGGCGCTGTATGGGCTACACGCGAAGTTCGCTCCGACCGCCACGTTTGCCCGGGAGTGCTTGCTCGCCCGGCGGTTGATCGAGCGCGGCGTGCGATTTGTCGAGCTGACCTGTCCCGCAATCGGAGGCAACGATCGCTGGGATCAGCACGGCGGCCTCAAGGCGGGTCATGCGCAAAACGCCTTGGCCGTCGATCGGCCCATTGCCGGCCTGCTGACCGATCTCAAGAGCCGAGGGCTCTTGGATTCGACGTTGGTGGTCTGGTCGGGCGAATTCGGCCGCACTCCGTTCGCGCAAGGGACTGACGGCCGGGATCACAATCCGTTCGGCTTCTCGATCTGGCTCGCCGGCGGCGGCGTCCGCAGTGGAACGACCTACGGCGCCACCGACGAATATGGATACAAGGCGATCGAGAACAAAGTCAACGTCCACGATCTGCACGCCACGATGCTGCACCTCTTGGGCCTCGATCACAAGCGTCTGACCTACCGCTTCGGCGGCCGCGACATGCGGCTAACCGACGTCTTCGGCAAAGTTGTCACGGGCATTGTCGGCTAGACAACGGTGATCAGTCGCCCAGGCTACGGTAATCATCGATTGATGGGTCAGCATGCCCAACGTTTCGGGCGGCCGGATGTTTCGGGTGTCCAGGGCTGGAGGCGCCTCGCCGAAGCCCCGGTTGTCAGATACCAACCCGATACGTCAGTGAGGAAATGTTCTGAAATGCGGCAAGCCTCGGCAACGACCACGCGTCCTCGCTGACGCTTCGGGCTGATATGGCGCGTCGCCCTACTCGATAAACCGCTTCAGCAAGATCGCTCGATTCACGTTGTGATTCATGCCCCGTTCGTACGCGACGGGAATCGATCGGTCGAACATATAAAACGCCCGGTGGCGTTCGATGGTTCCCGTGTCGCTGCCGAGCTCGGCGCCGAGCTGGTAACCGTCGGGATGTCCTTTGTCGATGCCGGGCTGGTTCGGGATCACTTCGAAGTAGCCGATCGTCAGCCAGACGGCAAACACGTTCGACCGCCCGGTCACGTTGTTGTCGATTCGCTGCAAAGTTTGATAGGCGAAATACGGATTTCGGGCCGCGTCGATATACGGCTTGTCACTGCCGTCCATCGCCGAATTCATGAACAGCGGCAGCGAGCTACCGGCGCCCGGCCGGGGCCGCAGCAGCGTAACGTCGACGCCGCGCCTCAGCGTGGCGCCCGTGCTGAGCATCGACGCGAGCGGCACGAGATCGGCGCTCGAGGCCGAGCGGAGCGGATTGGCGAACGAGGTGGGCAAACTCGTGTTGGCGGTGGTCAGCACGCCGCCTCCCGCGCCATCGCCGCGGCGGCTATCGACCCAGTCGGAATACGATGGCTTAGGGCTGTTGTTGTTCTGATTCAGTAGTGCGTTCCAAACCTCCTGGCTTCCCACGGTGTTGATATTGATTCGGCCCGGGTCGCGATAGTTGGAGATCGTGTTGAACGGCGGCATGAGCGGCACGCCGGACACTGGCTGGCTGGTCGTCGAGAACACCGACGGATTGAGGATCGTTTCCGTGCCGATGAATTTCGACGGAACTTGCACGTAGTCGAAGATTCGGTAGTAGTTCGACGCTTGGCCAGTCGCATACGTCGTATCCGAGGAATTGAAGAAATTGAGCAGATAGGGGAACGGCCCACGGACATTCGGCTGCGCTGGATCGTAAGGTTGATAGCCGGTAACCGCGGCGGTCGTCGGCGAGGGAGTCTCAAGGGAGGCGAACTCGACCAGCAATCGATCGGGACTGCTGGCCGGCACGAGCAACAATTCCGCGGCGCTGATGTACGGCCGAGCGTTCCAAGTGATCCAGGGGAACGGCGTGGGCGGATCGCCGAGGTATTGCGGCGGGCTCATGAGGTTGTCGCGGCCGGGACCGTAGTTAAGGTTCAGGTATCCCAGCGTATTTCCCGCTTGGTACGGAAAATTGCCATCTCCCGTTGGTAGATTCACTTTTATTGGAAATGCATCGCCCTGATTAACTGGAGTCCAGACATTGTAAGTCTTTGGCGTTGGAGGGTTGTTCTTATCACTCCCGCCGCGCTGCCGGCTGTAGAATTTCACTTGAGGATTTACAGCGGCTTGGTCGTCTGGGTTGCCACTTTGAACACCCATTGGTGGGTTACTATTTGCGTCAGGTGCTTCCTCGCCATTGAAAACGGTAATGTCGATCGGCATCCAATCTACGGTAACGTAGGGATTTCTCAACGGGTCGAACGGCAACGTCGGATCTGCTAGCCGTTGCAAGAACACAGTTCTGTACGACTGTACGCTGCCGGTCTTATTTATTCCATCGGTTATCAATGGGCAATTCGGCAACTGCGCACGTGGACTGGTTTCCAGCGGTTTATCTAAGGGCGTCGGCGTAGCCGGCATTGCCTGTGGATCGCCGTAAGTATCAATAATCGCAGCGTTTGTCGCGGAGTCTTTCAAATTATCCGGGTTGTTTACTAGCGGCTCAGGATAATACCCCGCGGGATTGCTCGGCAGCGGCTCGGACACACTTACGCCAATTCCCTGCGGGTGTTTCGTCCACGTAGTTGGCGATTCGGCTGCCACAATAACGCCGAGGGTCGGCTTCGCATTAACTGGCGAATTATTCAAATCCGTTCCGGCTGACGCGACCGCGGAATTGCCTGTCGTCGGCGGATCAGCGGTTGGATTGATGATGATCGCCTGGGTGGCGTGCTTGCCGAACATAGTGCCGTTTGGTTTCAATGAGCCAATATAGGTATCGGCGCGTGGGCCAACTAAGGCGTATCCGCCCAGCGACATGTAACAGTTTAATTTATTTCCAATCGACTTGTTGCGGTTGTAGAAAACAGCATCCCGCTTCCCAGCAGGCGGAGGTGCATCGCCGAGCCAAATGAGTCTCTCAATGTTTGCAACCTGAGCGTTATCGAACATATTTTCTGAAATCGCAATCGGCGGAACAGCGAGGCCAGTATCGTTGGGACTACTGACTGCACAAACCGTCTCGGGATTGCTTTGTAATTGTGTGACCATGTCGGCCTGGGGATTTTGTCCCTTGCTCTTGCTAATGGCCATTCGCCAGACCGGATTAACCCCGTCAGCTCCCATTCGACCCAGGTCAAGCATCCAGGTGGGTTGATTGGTCTTTGGATCAGTTGTTAGCGAATAAAGGTCGCCTGGGGCGATCGGGTTATTTGGGTTGCGGCAGGAATAGAGCTCAATAAATAGCGAACCCTGTGGAACACGAGTTTGGTCATAGTCGGGGTCTCTCATGGCTGGATCGGAATCACCAACCTTCTTCTTTTTCCCATCATCTTGGTCCGTATCGGCAACGCGCAAATCGTGGAACGCGAGGCTCTCGGTCAGCAATAGGTCCGGCGGTTTGCAGCCCCAGACGACACGCCAATCGGAGATTGATTTCGATTGGTTCGAGTCGCCCGGATCGCCGTTGACCTGCCAGCCCGTGTAGCTGTTCTGAAAAATTTGAGAGTGGTAAACGAACGGAATCATCGCGGAAGTCGAATCGCGGTAGCAAACCGCATTGATCGCCCATTGTGCGATGCGACGAGAGGTAAGCTCTTGGGCATGGGCCGCGGCTTGCGGGTCCTTCGTGGAGTCAAACCACTTGGTATAGGTCGGATCGGAAAACGCCATCATCATCACGTACAGATACCGGGCCATAAGCTGCCGCTGCTTCCAGCCGGTTGGTATGCTGTTGTTGGCGATGAGCGGATCACTAGCGCCGGGGCCGTTGGTGAGATTGAACTGAACAAATTGTTTATGAGTTTGAAACTGCCCGCCCGGAGGAAGATATGCGGATGGCCAGAACGCAAGCGGAGCGGGCGGCGCTTGCTGAGCGACATCGCCGACAATAGCCTCGTTTCCACCATCGAGCACTTCGTCGACGATACCGTGGTCGCTATTGGCCGTGACAGGAATCGGCGGATAGGGCGCGTTGATGCTGCCCGTAATATTGGCCGGCGCGCGGTTGTTGCGGCCATTGCCCAGCGGGCGATTGATGTCCATCTTTTGGCCGGCAAAGACCTCCGGCGGCAGGATGTTCACCAGCTCGTTCGGCACGTTGGCGGAGGTCACGCCTGTCTTGGACAGCTTCGCCTTGATCAAATCGATAAAATTCAGCGCCGTCGGGCTGGCCGCGGGCATGCTGGACCGTAGCTCTTTGGAGACCGCGAGACTGGGGTTCGCGACGTCCCAGCTTTCGACCGTCAGCTTGAGCGCGAGCGATGGATTCGATGTCAACGAATTGTTGATCAAGTTGTAAAGCCGCACGGGCATTGACGGCGCGTCGGAGTCGTACTGCCGCAGGACGCGTTCGAGTTCGGCGACCGTGAATGGATTGTCGAGCCCCTGCGGCACCTGCCGGCCCGGCCGGGGGACGCGTAATCCTAAATCGATGCCGTAAGGGTTATCGATGTTGTCGCTGCCGAAAACCTCTCCCTGCCAAAAGTAGTTGTAGTTGTTGTTCGGGACCAGAAACATCGGCTGACCGCGGAGATCGACGCCGACCGCGTGGCGGCCCTTTAAATCCGGCGGAGAGCCATAAGATGTCGCCGGAGCGATGCGATAATCGCTGGGGGGATGATCGAAAAACCGGAGCGTGGTGAGCGGCCGATTGGCGATCGGCGCCGAGCCCGTGCCGTGCCGGCCTTGATAGTTGCCATTGCCTTTGAGAATGGCTTGAAAATCGGTCTGGCTGAGCAATTGCGACTGCACGGGATTGACCTCGGCGGGGCCGGTTCCCATGCCGGTCGGCAGCGTGACGGTCTGGTTCGCGGCGGCGCTGCCGGCGAGCGGCCCGGAGAACTGCGGCTGAAAATTAGTATCGGCCTGCGTGTAACTCCCAGCGGCGTTCAAGTTCAGCCGGCCGTCCATATCCAAAATCAGCGGCGCGACGAGAACTTTATAGGTCTTGCCATCGCGCGACGTCATCACTGGATACCCCGGATCGATCCAAATGCTATCCGGCGTTCCGAGGCCAAGGTTGTCGACATCGTAGGTGGTGTTGAACGTCGTGGCGTTAAAGTTGGGATTGGTGCTTTGAGCAAAGACCGGGTGATCGACTCCATACGGACGAAAGAGAATCTTGCGAGCCAGATCGTCTGAGGGGCCAGCCTTTTTCAACCAGTAAGCTGTCAGGTCAGGGCGATGAAACGACGGGATGACCGTCAATTTCCCGGTCGCATCGAACCCCACCGTGGCCAGATAAATGCTGTTGTAATCGCAGGCCGTGTAATCCGGATTGTCGCCGCCCGGTCCGGCCGGATCGGTGTAGGCGCCGTTGGCTTGAAAGAAAGCCGGGTTTGGCAGCAGCGCATACTCCCAGCCATTCGGATCGAGCGCGCCGCAGGCCGGTTTGCTCATGTCGGTTGTATAACCGCGCCCCATGCCGCTATAAGCCGGCGCATTGACGACGAACGCCGCGCTAAAACCGTTAGGAGAATTGAATTCCGGCGGGGGAACATTGCCGGAACCATCGGTCGTATCGGGCTGGAATTGCATTACCGTGAGCGATGTCGGCGTCGACGCCACGATCCGCGTGCTGCACCCGACCAGTTTGCCGGTAATCATCGTCAGCACGCAGCCGCGATAGTAATTGACCGGCGCCTTGCCGAATCCAGGAAGATAGGTCCATGTTCCGGAAACGAACGCCGCCGGGCTCGGCTGAGCCCCGGAGTTGTCCAGAACGGTAAACGAAATCATCTGGCCGCCGCCCAATGGCTGAGCGGCCGAGCCGATCGTGCCGCGGAAACTGGAGGCGCCATAAATCCCCTCCAACAAACTGCAAGACCGGAAGGGACTATGCATGTCGTTGGTATCGCGAAACAGCGTCAGCGCGATCGCGTCCAAAACATCTTTCGGCGAATCGCCGGACCGCTCGTTACGGATCACCTCCTTGGTTGCCCCCAACTCTTTGGTGGCCACGAGCACGAACGTAACCGTCATCAGCACGAACAGAACCAGGATACTGAGCACGACGAGCAGAATTACGCCTTTGCGCTTTCGCCTTGCCCGCTGGCGTTTCAGTAGGCTTTTCTCACAAGAAGAGTATCGATCGATCGTCATGGGTTATGTCCATTTTTTGCAAAGGTCGTCGTCTTGCCTGCGACTACCTACGGTGTCTGATCGTTTTGTTGGATGTCGTGTCGTGAATATCGCGTTCGTCGGGAAATCCGACGTCGCCGAATAATCGTCACTCCTCGCCGCCATGGCTCGGAAGAAGGCCGACGAAGGATTCGATATTAATACAAATTGTTCTGCATGTTTGGCGGAGTCCACATCGACGGTCCCTCCAAATGCACGGCTCGTTCGTACACCGCAACCGCGCCTTCGTAGATAAATACTGTGGCATTCGTACCGGGATTATTGTTGAGCAGCGTCGCCACATTGAGATCCGGACCTGCGATGGTAATATTTCTTTTCCACGAGTTTGCACTGACTTGGGCCGCAGGCGCCGCGGTAACAACGCGATACCAGCGGTAGGCCGGCCGCCCCACGCCCGTCGATTGTGTCGCACTCGCCATCATGTCCGTGACGGTGCAGCCGAGCATGATCCAATCGCCGACATTCACATTGAGATTGGCGGCAGCTGCGTCGGTGATCGTGATGTCTCCGCCCGATATCGTCGAACCATTAAAAGTTACTTTGACGGCCCGCTCGGGAGCCGGTTTTAGGATTGTTCCCGAAACGGGATCTTTGATGGGGACTGTCGGCATTACGTTGAACGCTCGATCCTTGAACACGACAACCGACATGATCAGCAGAGCCCGCGAATCGTTCTTTATCAAATCTCCATAGGCCGGCGATAGCGTGATCATCCACGAGTATCGTCCTTCGGATCGCCGTTTTATCGGCGTCACAATACCGCTCCCATTTACGGGACCGCTGAAGCCGCCGGTCGGCGGTGCATCGGCGTTACTAGGTAAATCGAACACGAGATCATCTTGCGATACGCAGGCTTGATCGGCCGCGGCATAACTCGAGGCGGAATTCACGGCGCCAAACGTAGCTAATGTGGCCCGAGCCATCGTGGTCGCGAAAGGAGGAGCCGTGAACGTGTACTTGGCGCCAGCCGCCACCATCAGTGGATCAATCGCGACCGGCCGAAACCATTTGGCACCGAAAATACCGGTAACGTTGAGCGTTCCCCAAGCATCTATAACGAGTGGTCCCCCCGCGGTGTTCACCCACAATTCCGGCCGCAGGAAGCCTCGGGCTTTGATTTCTCGGATGGCGCTTTGGCCGACGATGGCTTTGCGGTCGTTGACGAGGGCGCGCTGGGCTTGGAAGCTGGCGACGGGCAGGAGCGAGGCTACGCTCAAGAGGCCGACGGCCAGGACGAAGATCGAGATCAGGACTTCCAGAAGCGTTAGGCCGTGGCGGGCCACCGGGGCTTCCCTTCGGTCCAGCCCCGGCCACCCAGGAGCCGTTAAGTTTGCGCTACTTAGTTTCGCTTTCCGATGCATGCTACTGCCCTCCCATGCTTTGAGCGCTGCGGACGAACCGCCGGGCGCTGTAAATATCGGTCGTTGAATTGCCGGAGGAAGTAATCGATGCATTCTCGGCGGTCGTGATGAGCCCCGCCTGCCGCGTGACACCGACCCAGCGCGCGTCGAGGTCCTTCAAATTGCTTTTCTGGGCGCCGACCGTGATGTTCTCGATCTTGCCAACCAGGAAATACACGCCCGTGAGGGGCCGCGACGGGATGCCGTTTATATACTCGAATTCCAGCGTGCCGGAACTGTCGAAGGTCACGATGATCGGCTTGTCGGCGCCGCTGGGAATTGGAAAGGTCGTTGTGTCATCGCCCGAGAATTGGATGTCGATGGCCGCGCCGTCGGCCAAGGATACCGCGCCTTCCATCGAGCGAATCGGTTGGCGAAAAACCTGAAACGGCAGCTTTAGACTTGTGGCGTTGGTGGGAAATTGCGGGCTAGTGCCGCCCGCCGCATTGACGATGTTGATTGTGACCGTCGAGGTCGAAATCGTGCCGTCGGCCTTGGTGGATGCCGACGGATTAATTTGATATAGCGAACCCCGGAAATTGAACCGCACTAGGTCGCCCGGCTTGACGGTATTCCAGCCATAATCGCCGCTAGGAAAACTTACATTTGTCGGGAAGCCGCTCGACAGACTGACGGTGGCCGTCGCATTGGCCGTGTCTCCCGAATAGGGCGGCGGCGACTCGGCAATGAACATATTCATGGCCGCCCCGGGATTGTTGGTCATCGGTTGGATCCACACGCCCGCCGAGCGGCCGTTGGCCCGGGCTTTGGCCTGAGCGTTGGACAGCATCGTGCTCAATAGGCGAGCGCCTTCGCGAATTCGGCGACCGTCGGAGGCGGCCGACATGACCGGGATGGTCACGGCGGTGATCATGCCGATGATCGCCACGACGACCAAAAGCTCGATCAGCGTGAATCCCGTTCGGATGCGTAATTTGTTTCGCGGTTGCATAATGTTCCGTTGACTTGGCTCTATCATCGGCCGGCCAAATTATGGTTGTGGATGTTGTCGCCGTTGCCCGACTGGGTACGTCCGGAATTGGCCGAACTGCTTGGCCAAATACCAGGTGATCCAAACGGAGGGCTTGAAGTTGAAAAAGGATTGTTATTGTTCGCCGCATAGCTGAACGTCGCCGCAGTGTCGTCGACGATGTCGAACGCGCCGTCGGCGCCAGCGGAATAAATTAAAGGGTATAAAGCGTACGTGGTTCCAAAAGGCTTGTTGTAATAGCCAGCCGGATCGGTTTGATCCGTCGATGGATCGTTAGCGGAATGTTTGTGTGTCGTCTGGTCCACTCGCTGCAGCGGCGAACCAAACCCCGGCGCCCAGCGCAAGAAGGCGATTGGATTTCCCCAACCGTCGATGAAATATTTGTAGCCGTCGGTGTCCGTTCCAATTTCGCCGGACGAAAAGTTCTCCAGAACGTCACTTTCTTCCAGGCCCATCGTCACCAGCAGATACAGGCACTTGGCCGACGAGGGATAATAGTTGGCGTTCGGGGTGGCGCCGCAGACGGCCAGATACGATTGGTTCACGGATGGCCGCATTAATGCCACCGTGACCGAATTATTGCTCACGTCTTTGTAAGTGTGCGAAATCGGCGCGTCGGTGATATCTGTCCAGCGCTCGGGCATCTCCATCCGCATTAGCTCCCGCATCAGATCGCAGCGGGCTTGAGCCCCGGCGGCCGGGGCCATCGCCGGCAGGGAAACCGGAAGGCGGCGATAGCGATAACTTTCGTAGCGGGCCATCACGAGCGCGTGGAGCTTGTTGATGAGCGTATTGGTCTTGGACGCCTTGGCCGATTCTTCGGCGCCGGCCATGGCCATCGCCATCACCGTGGCGAGGATGACCATGATGAGCATCACGATCAGTAGCTCGACGAGCGTGAAGGCGCGACGAGGGGGGCGCGCGCCGCCGTGTCGCTTCAAGAAATGGGCCTGGTCGCTGTGCATATTGCGCCGTGGATTTTAAAGGCTGTTCAAACGGCCGGTTGGTATTCGTAGGATCGTAAAGTCCACACCTCTTACTTCGTGCGCGGCTCTACGTCGCTTCGCGACTATTTCGGAATCGAGTTGACGAGTTCGTTCTGGTTGCTGAAGTTCGTGATATTGTCTTTGTCGTTGTCGATGTAATTCGTGCCGGCTGGAAACATGGCCGGGGCGGCCGCCGAGGCGCCGCCGCCGCCGAAATTGCTATCCAATCCCGCCGAGATGATTTGAAACGATACGGGATTGATCCAGGTGGGCGTTGCAATCGAAGAATCGCCATAGGGCCGCAACGAACCGCTGCCCGCGTAAGTGGCTCCTGTGCCGCTGGAGGCCACGCCGCTAAACGGCGTACTGGCATGAAGCGTGTAGCACGAAGCGGAGAAATAGACGTAGGGCACGCCGACCGTGTTGGTCGGATAATAAAACGGCACTAGCGATCCGCTAGGCGTCGAAAGCCGGGCGGAGTCGAACGAAAAGAACGGCGCGTTGTTGGTGCCGGTATTTGTCACTTTATTGCTGATCGGGTGTTCCGGATCGCTATTGAACCCGCTCAGCCAAAAGCAAAGGGCCTGCGCCGGCGTGTCGGCTTTCGCCGTGACAATGGCGCTGATTTCGGTGGCGACGTTGCAGCGCGGGAAGGCTTTTGCCAAGTGCTGAGCGACCAGTTGATACTGGGCGCTATTCGAGTTGGAAAGCGATGTACTGTTAATGTCCGATGGCGGGTAACTCCCGATTTTTTCCTTATAGGCCTTGAAGGCTGCGTCGAGCGTGCCGATTTCGGTGGCAATCGTGCTGACCTTCGCGTAGTACAGCGCGTTGGCCACCACGGGCGCCAATAGGCCGATTAGGATTCCGATGATCGTGATGACCACCAAGAGCTCGACGAGCGTGAAGCCGCGGCGGATGGCTCGAGCAGCGGCGAGTGGGCGACTCGGATGCCGGCGATGTGTGAGGTGGGTTCCGCCCATGGGATGGCTCCTATAATGCTGAGTTGTTAATCGATCGAAAGCGCGTCGCGAGCGACGCGGCTATGGGGATAAGTTGGTTACTTGGCGCCGCCGGTTAGGTTGGTGATGAGGGCCACGAGGGGCATGAATAGGGCGATGACGATGAACCCCACCGCGCCGCCGAGCAGGATGATCAGCAGCGGCTCCATCAGTTTCGTGAGGCTCTCGGTGATCACCGCCACTTCTTCGTCGTACGTGTCGGCCACTTTGTAGAGCATCGTATCCAATTCGCCCGTCTCTTCGCCGACGTCGACCATGTTCACAACCAAGTCGTCGACCACCCGGGCGTTCATCCGCAACACATAAATGATCACGCCGATCGGGCCGCCGATGAACAAGAACCAGAACATGACGGTGATGGCGTTAAAGCTCGCCCGAGAGTGTTCCCTGAGCGGCTTGGCGATGCTCTCGCCGTCGCGGATCGATTCGGAGACTTTGCCGTAGAGCTTTTCGAACATCGCGTTGCCGGCCGTCTCGCGAGTGATGTTCAGGGCCTCGAGAATCGGCACGCCGCTGGAAACGAGCGTGCCGAGTGTCCGCGTGGTGCGAGCCAAGCAGTTTTTCTCGACCAACTGGCCGAAAATGGGCACTTTGAGCACGAACAAATCCCAGCCGTTGCGGCCGTAGTTGAACTTTCTGATGAGCTTAACGAACAGCCAGATCGCGGTCGGGATCAGCGGGATCGCCCACCAGTAGCTATAGGCCGCGTGCGAGAGGCCGATGAGCACCTTCGTCATCTGCGGCAGCTCTTGCTTGAAGTCTTTAAAAATCTTCTCGAAGGCCGGGACGATCTTGATCATGATGAACGTCAAGATGCCGACGGCCACCATGATGACGACGACCGGATAGACCATCGCGCCTTTGACTTTGCGCTTGAGCGATTGAGATCGTTCTTGGAATTCGGCGAGTCGGCGGAGAATGACTTCGAGGGCGCCCCCCGCCTCGCCGGCTTTGATCATGTTGACATACAGCCGGTCGAAGGCCTTGGGGCTCTTGGCCATAGCTTCGCTGAGCGTGGCGCCACCCTCGATCTCGTCGCAAACGTCCATCAAGCAATTTTTGAATCGACCCGGCTTGGATTGATTTTCCAAAATTCGCAGGCTGCGGAGGATCGGCAGGCCGGCGTCTTGTAGGATCGAGAGTTGCCGGGTGAACACGACGCGAACCCGGGAGCTGACGCCGCCCAGGGCGAAGTCGCGCTTCTTCTTGCCGGTCGTCGTCTTCTTCTCGGCGGCCGACTTGCGGGCCTTTTTGACGGCGATCTTGGTGACGAAGTATCCCATCTGACGGATCGTCGCTTGCGCTTCGGCCTCGCTGGGCGCTTCGAGAATATCCTTGACCTCTTGGCCGGTCGAATCCATCGCTTCGTATTGATAGATGGGCATGGGGGGAACCCGGAGCGTTGGGGGATGTGTTGTGTGCGTGGTGTTTTTAGGAGCTAGGAGTGGTCGGACTAGGGACTAGGGAGGAATTTGGCGCCGACGGCGCCCAGTGCTTTGCTTTCCCTAAAACCTAGCCCCCCAGTCCCTCTGCTTAAGCTTCAAGTATCGTCTCACGGATGACTTCTTCGGCCGTGGTCATGCCGGCGAACATGGCGGCGATGCCGGCGTCGCGGAGCGTGACCATGCCTTCGTTGCGGGCCGAGTCGCGGAGTTGATCGGTCGAGGCGTTGTTCATGATCATGTCGCGCATGTCGTCGTTGATGATCATCAACTCGAACAGGCCGACGCGGCCCTTGTAGCCCGATCGATTGCAGGCCGGGCAGCCGGCGCCGCGATAAAACTTTTTGCCCTCGATCTGGGCCGAGTCGAGCTCCAAGTCGGCCAGCATGTCGGACGATGGGCTGACTTCTTCCTTGCACTGTGCGCAGACCCGGCGAACCAGCCGCTGAGCCAAAATCGCCTCGACCGTGGCGGTGATCAAAAACGGGGCCACGCCCATGTCGCGGAGCCGCGTAATCGTGCTGGGGGCGTCGTTGGTGTGCAGCGTGCTGAATACGGTATGTCCGGTGAGCGAAGCCTGGACGGCGATTTCGGCCGTTTCGGTGTCGCGGATCTCGCCGACGAGGATTTTGTCGGGGTCTTGTCGGAGGATCGACCGCAGGCAATGGGCGAACGTGTTGCCGATCGCGGCGTCGATCGGCACCTGGATAATGCCGTCGATGTCGTATTCGACCGGGTCCTCGGTGGTGATGATCTTGTCGCTGATTTCGTTCAGCTCGCTGAGGGCCGAGTAGAGCGTCGTCGTCTTGCCGGAGCCCGTGGGACCGGTGACCAGAATAATGCCGTTGGGCTTCCTGATGACGACTCGGAATTCTTTGAGGATGGCGGGATCCATGCCCGTCTTCTCGAGGTTCAGCGAGATCACCGAGCGATCGAGCACCCGCATGACGACGGCCTCGCCGAACATGGTGGGCAGCACGCTGACCCGCAGATCGACCGGATGGCCGCCGACGTTGAGCTCGATTCGCCCGTCTTGCGGCAGCCGGCGCTCGGCGATATCGAGATTCGCCATGACCTTGATGCGGGTCGTGATCGCGAACGACAGATGTTTCGGCGGCGGCACCATCTCGAACAGCACGCCATCGGCCTTGATCCGAATGCGAAACTCGTCCTCGAAGGGTTCAAAATGCAAATCGCTCGCCCGATCCTTGATGGCCATGAGCAGGACCATATTGAGCAGCTTGCGGACTGGGGCGCTATCGGCTAGAGCCTCGACGCTCATCAGGTCCATGGGGCCGTCGGTCGCCAAAGCGGCGGCGGCTTTTTGCAGTTGGGCGTCTTGCTCCATGTCGGCGACGAGGCTCTCGACGCTCTCGCTGCCGGCGCTGAAATACTTGTCGATCGCTTTGGAGAGGTCGCGCTCAGTAACCGAAACGACCTTCACGTCGAATCCCAGGAAGGTTCGCAGCTCGTCTTGAATCGACAGTTTTTGCGGATCGCAGGTGGCGACCGTGAGCACATTGTCTTCGAGAGAAATGGGCACGACCCGATAGAGCTGGGCCATCGACTCGGGCACGGCCGCCAGCGCATGGGCCGGGATGGCCAGCTCGGCCAGATAAATCATCTTGATGCCGAATTGCTCACCCAGGGCCTGGGCCAATTGCTCGTCGGTGATCATGGCCATGCTCTCGGCGATCTTGCCGAGCAGCTCGTCGGGCCGCTGCTTTTGCTCGCGCAGCAGTTCGTCGCGCTGCTCGTCGGTGATGAAACCGAGATCGACGAGCACTTGTCCGATACGTCGCATGGCCATGGGGAAAGCGCGTCGCGAGCGACGCGGCTAGGGGGCGATTGGGTGATGGTTGAGTCAGTTGGGAAGTTTTTGGTGGTTATTTTAGGCCGTCGCGTTTGGGGCCGGCTTCGGCGCCGTGCCCGACGGCGCCGCCGTCCTTGGCTTTGCGATTGATGTCGTCTTCGTCGTCGAAGATACCCCGTTTGTAGTTGGCGACCCGCTTGGCCAGATCTTCGGGACTTTGGGCTCGGCTGAGGATTTCCTCGAGCGCCACTTTTTCGGACTGCCAGAGATTGAACAGGCAGTCGTCGAGCAATTGCATGCCCAGCTTGGCGCCGGTCTGGATCATCGAGTTGATGCGGAACGTCTTGTTTTCGCGAATCAGGTTGCCGATGGCCGATGTACACACGAGCATCTCATAAGCCGCCACCCGGCCGCCGCCGATCTTGGGGACCAGCGATTGCGACAAGACGCCGATGATGGCCGTGGAAAGCTGCGTGCGAATCTGCTCCTGCTGATTGGTGGGAAAGGCGTCGATGATTCGGTTGACCGTGCCCTGGGCGCCGGTCGTGTGGAGCGTGCCGAACACTACGTGCCCCGTTTCGGCGGCGGAAATCGCGGCCTCGATCGTTTCCAAATCGCGAAGCTCCCCGACCAGAATGACATCGGGGTCTTGCCGCAACGCGCGGCGGAGAGCCTCGGAAAAACTCGGCACGTCGACGCCGACTTCGCGCTGATTGACCGTCGAACGCTTGTTCTGGTGGTAGAACTCGATCGGGTCCTCGATCGTGATGATGTGATGGTCGACGGTCTCATTGATGTAGTTGATCATGCTGGCGAGCGTGGTGCTCTTGCCTGAGCCGGTGGGGCCCGTGACGAGAAACAGCCCGCGGGGCCGCATGCAGAGTTTCGTGACGACGGGGGGTAGGCCAAGCTGCTCGATCGTCAGCAGCCTATTCGGAATCTGCCGCAGCACCATAGCCACGTTGCCACGCTGCTTGAAGATCGAGACGCGGAATCGAGCCAACTCGCCGAACGCAAACGCGAAGTCCGACCCGCCCACCTCGGCCAATTCTTGCTGGCAGCGATCGGGGGTAATCGATTTCATCAAAGCGACGGTATCGTCGGGCGTGAGAACCTTCGTTTCCAGGCGCCGCATCCGGCCGTCCATGCGGAACACGGGCGGCTGTCCGGTCGTGATATGAATATCGCTGACGCCCTGCTTGACCGCGGCGTTCAGCAGTTTGTCGATGAGAACATTGCCCATGAAATGACGCTCGAAAGACGCTATCTAGTGCGTGAATAACCGGATCGGCCCGGCTAGCGGGCTAAAACGACCTGAAAATTTGTTGGCTTTAAAGATGGTGGACCGATAACCGAAATGCCAGAAACAACGGCGGCGCGAAACTTCCGCAGTACTTTCTGAAACCAATTAACGGGCTCCGAATGGAGGTTTGCCGAGAGTTGGTTCGTGGTGCAACTATCTACCGCGAGTGTATGGTCACACGACGCAGCGGGATGGCGCGGCCATGGCCGGACATCCGAAGCTTGGAAAGTACGTCAGTCGTTTCGCGATCAATTTTTTGTCTGGGAATCGTTATCTGGGAACGAATTGCTTCGATCCCCCAATGCCCTGTCAGCCCCCGGCCCGTTGGTCGTTGTGGAACAATCGCCAACAAGGGGCTGAAGCCGTTTGCTTGCATGGGGATTATTCGCGGGCTGCGGGCCGGACGCAAGTTTTGGTTAGTGGTTTTGAGAGGATGGAAACGCAAAGGGAGATATTGGTTTGATTTGGGTCAACGTGGTGAGCCCGTGGGCGTGGTTGCGTGAAATGGGCCGGGAGCCGATGTTTTTAGCGTTTGTTGATGGGGAGTGAAATCGATAAAAAATCGCATCCCGACTTTGGGCCGGCGGGGTCACTAATGCTGCTCTGTTTTCTTGGCGACGCGGAAGACTTCTTCGACGGTCGTGATCCCGCGGAGCACCTTTTGGATGCCGTCGCTGTAAAGCGTCGACATGCCTTGGGCGATCGCCGCTTTGCGAATTTGCTGCGTGGGAGAGCCATCGAACGCCATTTCTCGAATCCGCGCCGTCATGAGCATGAGCTCAAAAATGCCGAGCCGGCCCCGGTAACCCGTCCTCTGGCAATGGGAGCAACCCTTGCCCTTGGCGAAAGTCGCCCCGGCCGCCATTTCGGACGTGATGCCGGCGGCGTCGAGAACGCTATCGGGTGGGGTATAAGAGTGCTTGCACTTGGAGCATACAACCCTCACCAGCCGTTGCGCAAGCACCGCGATGACGCTGCTGGCGACCAAATAGGCGGGCACTCCCATGTCGATCATGCGCGTAATAGCGCCGGGCGCATCGTTCGTATGTAGCGTACTGAATACTAAGTGTCCCGTCAAAGATGCCTGAATGCCCATCTGTGCCGTCTCGTTATCGCGCATCTCGCCGACCAAGATAACATTGGGCGCCTGCCGCAACATTGCTCTGATGATCCGCGCAAAGTCGAGTCCGATGTTGTGCCGAACCTCGACTTGGTTCACCCCGGGAAGGTAGTATTCAACCGGATCCTCGGCTGTGATGATTTTGACGTCTGGGCGGTTTAGCTCGTTCAGGGCGGCGTAGAGCGTGGTCGTCTTTCCGGAGCCGGTGGGACCGGTGACGAGGATGATTCCATTGGGCCGTCGAATGAGATTTCGAAAGTTGCGGAAGTCGGCCTCCGAAAGGCCAAGCTGCCGGACGCCGACGCGGATGTTGTCTTTGTCCAACAGCCGCATGACGACCGATTGGCCGTGACTGGTAGGCAGCACGCTGACGCGCAGGTCAAGTTCCTTCTCGCCGACCGTGATCTTGATCCGCCCGTCTTGCGGGCGGCGGCGCTCGGCGATATCCATTTTCGCCAGAATCTTGATGCGCGAGAGCAAGGCGCCCAACAGCCGCCGCGGAGGGCTATCCCGCTCGACCAACACGCCGTCGATTCGATAGCGGATGCGAATCCGGTCCTCGAACGGCTCGACGTGAATATCGGACGCCCGAAGCTGAACCGCCTCGCTGATGAGCAGATGCACCAGCCGGACGATCGGGGCGCTGGATTCGTCGACGGTCTCATCCATCGCGGACGGTTCGTCGGCCGTTTCAGTGAAGTCGATCGCCGTGTCGGTGAACTCCTGGAGCATCGAGTCGGCGCTTTCGCCGTCGACCTGGCCGTAATACCGGTTGATCGCCTCCATGATGCTTTCACGAGGCGCCAAGGCGATTTCGACGTTGCGGTTTAGAATAAACCGCAGCTTTTCCCGGGTGTCGTAGTCCAGCGGGTCGCTGACGATGACGCGTAGCGAGCCATCCTCTTCGGACATCGGCAGCACGGCGTTTTCGCGGGCAACCGATTCCGGCACCAGCTCGACCACCGACGGCGGAATCACCACTTCCTTGAGATCGACGAAATCCAGGCCGTGTTCTTGGGCGAGCGCCCGCATGACTTCGTCGCCGCTGGCGTAGCCGAGGCGAATCAGTTCATCGGCGACTTTCTTGCCAGAGCCTTTGGCCAGACGCTTCGCTTCGGCCGCCTGATCGGGGCTAATGGTTCGTTTGCGAATCAGGATTTCGATGAAATCGGCCAAGGCGCCGCGCTCCTGGTAGGGCAATGCGTGAGGCAAACGGCGGCCCAGCGCCCATCTGCACTTAGAGACGAAGAGGAGGTGGTGAACACCCCAGGGCAGCGGATTCGACTGCGAATCCGGACCAGCCTATCGGCCAGAAAAAGGGCATCCTACTGCCAAGTTAATGGCGGAGATTAGCACTGTCAACTAATGAGGTTGCGTTATCTTGTGCAGTTTTGGCGAACTGCGCGGCAAGCTGGATAGCCACTTGAGAAGATTTCGGTGGCGAAATCGCAAACCAGCGAGGACCGGAAAAATTCGAGCGTCGCATGCAAAGGCCGCCCCCAGGATCGAGCGGTCGTAGCGATTTTCTCGATTCTGCCGGTTCTCTGGGCCGATAGAGCCATTGGACAATTGATCTTGACTTCGCGGCAAATAGGCCGCGGCCATGAAGATTACCTCAGGAGGGGTGGCACATGCTGGCAGTCACGCGGAAGTTGCTCGTGGTCGTAGTGCTCGGCGTCCTGCTGGGCTCCAGCGGTTGCTGTTGTTGTTGCAATAGCGGCTGCTGTCGTCCCTGGGCTCGACGTACCGTTCCTGACGGGTACACGGGCGGCGGAAGCTATTGGAAAGACTGCGGCTGTAGCTGCGAACGATACTACGGCGACTGGAAGAGCAACCCGCCGACGTGCGACCCCTGCGATTGCTACGGCAATTATGCCGGCGACAACAATCCTGTTCCCGGTTACCAACTTCCGCCGCGACATTCGGCCGGCTACGGCGCCTCGGGCGTCGACTATGCTCCGCCTCGAACCACGGCGCCGACTCTCGCGCCGCCGGAAGAAATGCCCGGGGGCGAGCGGACGACATCTTACGAGGCGCCGATCGCGCCGAAGAAGAAGCACTGCTCGACTTGCGGGACGTGACAAAGAGCCGCGCATGACGTAAGCGGAGACGCTGCCAAGAGAGCCTCGCACGAAGTAAGCACGGGGCGGCTTAAGTAGAAATCGCGTCGCGCGGCGCTTACTTCGTGCGCGGCTCCATGCCGCGGCTTGTCGTAACGCGGAGATATTCCACCGCCCGCTTCAATTGCGGGTCGACTGAAAGATCATCGACGTCGTCCAAGGGCTTTTCCGCCTGAGGCCGTGTGTCCGAATTCTCGGTCGTCGGATTTTCCTCCGGCGTCTTTCCGCTCGCCAACGCGGGTTGCGCGGGCTGTGAGTGGCGCACGCTTTCCCGGGGCCGGCGGCTCGCGATCATCCGTTCGACTTGGCTATCGGACAGGGGCACGGCAAAACCTTCGTCGGGCATTACGCCCCATACGTCGGAGTCTTTGGCGGCCTTGTGGCGATGGATATTCTGATTGCTCGGGCGCCAATAGGTGGCGATCGTGAGCTTGAGCGTGCCCACCCCGCTGCCCAGATCGAGCACCCGTTGCACGGTGCCTTTGCCATATGATCGCTGTCCACAAATGACAGCCCGCTGGTGATCTTGCAGGCAGGCGGCCGTGATTTCACTGGCGCTGGCGCTAAACGAATTGACGAGCAGCACCAGCGGGAAGTTCTGATAGGCGCCCGGGCCGATCGCCCGCAACTCGTCGATGATCGTGTCGTCTCGGCCGCGGGTGGTGGCGATCAGCGCGGCTTTGGGCACGAACAGGCTACAAATCTCGATGGCCGCTTTCAGGGCGCCTCCGCCATTGAATCGCAGATCGAGCACCAGGCCCTTGAGCTTTTGGGGTTCGAGCGACTCCAGCGCCAACCGCAATTCGTCGGCGCTCCGATCGCCAAACGTGCTCAATCGGATATAGGCGATTCCCGGTTGGCCGGGCATCCAATAATTCCAAGTGTCGTCCGCATTGCGGTTATAGCCAAAGACCGAGTCGGTCGTGATGTCCGCACGCTTGAGCGTTACGACCAGCGGCTCTTTGCTCGTCCGGCGCAGCAGCGTCAGCCGAACCGTGCTGCCAACCGGTCCGCGAATCAACCGTGTCGCCGGGTCCGTCCGGGTCTCGTCGTCGGTTTTCAAGTCGCCGATCTTGGTGTCGTCGACTTTCAAGATTTGATCGCCGATCAGAATGTCGGCTCGATAAGCGGGCGAACCGACCAGCGTGCCCATCACAAGCAACTTCTTCGACTTGACGTCAAAATTGACTTCGATGCCCACTCCGGCGTAGTGCTGCTCGATCGCCGAGAGCAGCGCCGCGGCGCCTCGCGGGTCATAGAAATCGGAATGCTCGTCGAGATCCTTGAGCATCCCGTTGACGGCCAAATCGAACAGCCGGCGATCGTCGACCGGCCGGACATAGAGGCGGTCGATTCTGCCCATGATGTCCGAGAAATATCGACCGTAAGGATTACGATCGACGACTTGGAAGCAAGCCAGCGAAATAGCGGCCGAAATCAGAATGACGAGGAAGTTGCGGCGGGGCATGGATCATTTACCTGATCAGCTTTGGATTCAGCCAAACTGCGTGTCCATAGTCCGGCGATCCCTCGCTGGCGACTTCCAATTGCAGCGAGCGGACGCCGCCGATCGAAACGCGACACGGCGTCATGTCTCCCTTGTTTCTCATGGGTCGCGATGTCCAGAGCACTTTGCCGTCGCCTAGTACGCGAAATGTAATGTCCGACTTGGGCGCGCTATCGTCCATGAGCGCGACCTGAGCCGTGAGATACTTATAGCTGGCCGACAACTCGTAATTGACCGTCGCGGCCCCGACGTCGGTTGGATGCATCGACAGAGCATGAGCAGGCTTTACGCCGCGAACCAGCACCTCGCCGCGAACATCGTAGCCCTTGGCGCCGTGTTTGCCGAGTTGGCCGTGTCCGACTTTTGCCGTTCGTTCCCGGATGTCGTCGAGAAAGACGTCGGTCGCCGCCTCGATCGGGGCTGGCTCGACGCCGGATTCTTCAATGCGCTTTTGAGCCTTTGCGAGATTCAGACCGGTGAGGTTTTTTTCGGCCAACCGATACCAGTGGCCCGCTCGATTGCGGATGCCTCGGATCGTGGGGTCGTCTTTTTTTTCGCCCTTGTCGATTCGCTTTTCCGCCACGTCCCACCAGGCATCGGCGAGTTGCATCGGATCTGGAGACTGGTTGGCCGCTAGTAGCTCCTGCTCCGCCAATTGACGCAAATTTTCGTCGCTTCCTTTCGCCAACCGGAGTAGCCCAGCCGTCCAATCGTTCTTCCAAAAGCACTCGGCTTTGCCGGCCATGAAATTGGCTTCCGGATCGTCGGGCGCCGCAGCCAGCTTCTCGATCGCCGTCTCGTATTCCCTCGACGCACGTTGGGCACGCCGGGCTCGATCGGCGGCGTCGCGGGCCATGTCGCGGTAGACCGGCTCTTTTTCCTGCGCGGCGAGCGTTGCGGCCGTGGTAGCCAACTCGACGGCCGCGTCATACTTAGTCGCCGCGATCGCCGGGTCGACGAGATCCAGCGCGAACTTGGCGATTACGCCGCGGATCTCTGATGTCTTGGCGCTGTGACTAAGTTGAACCAAACTCTTGGTGATGATTTCCGAGTTGTCGACATGGTATCTCTCGGTCATTAACTTGACGGCCTCGGCGGCCAATCGTGGATCGCCGGCCCGGACGGCAGTGTCGAGCGCCTCCTTGACCATCACATAAGCCATCGGCAAATCGTCCTTTGTTTCGCGGGCAAGCTGGATGAGCTTGCGAATCAATTCTGTTCGGCTATCCGGCGACTTCGCTTTGGCGTAGTCGTCTTTGAGGATTTCCCGGAGCTTGGCGAGCAACTTCAGCTGGATGTCGGCATTGGGCGCCGGAGCCCGATTTTCGTTGGAGGCGATGAAAACATTATCGATCGCGACCCCCGGGCGCCCGCCCGTTTTCGATTCGTCGGTAGGCGTCGAACCAGAGTCGCTCGGCAAACCGACGGAAGGCATCGAGCCTTTGTCGGGCGTCGTGTTGGGGGGGGAGGGCGCCGTCGTATTTGAGGCCGCCTGATTATCGACCGGTTGCGGGCCGGTTCGAGGCGGAACGTCTTTCTTATCGCGGCCACCGGTCGGGCCGTTCGTATTGTTCGAGCCGATCGGGCGGTGAGGCGTCAGTGGAACCACCGGATGCCGGAATGGATCGCCGGCTTTGTTTGCCGAATCGCTCGACGGAGCCCGTTTATCGTCGCCGCGCTTCGGCGTTGCCGCGGACTTCAGCGCCGCCGCATCGGGCTCGTCCTTGTCTTGCGAATTAAAAATCGCAATTGCCGCGATCGCGACGATCAAGCCGACGATCGGTCCCGCGATCATCAGGGCGGGGACGCCGGGCGTTTTCGCAGCCCGCGAGACATTGAAACGCGGCGCGGACGAATTGCTTGTAAAATCCAACGGGTCGCCGGCAGCGCCGGAGTAATCCAGCGGATCGGACGCTCGCTCGATCGCCGGTTCGGAATCGGCCGCTTCGACGACGTCGTGCTGAGGCGGGCCGGCCGGTGGTGGGACCGACATCGCTTGCGCCGCCTGGCGCTGCGCATCTTGCTGCTGCTGGCCGGCCATCATCCACTGGTGCAGCGCGGCGTCGTATTCTCCTTTTTTCTCCGCCCTGAGCAAACAAATTCTAGCCGCCGACACCTGGTTGAGCAGTTGCTGCGACTCATTGGCGTACTGACCTGCTTGAAACGATCGCAAATGGATCATTCGCTGGTCGGCGGCCGTCGCAATGACGTCGCTGTCGGTTTCGAATAGGTTGACGCCCAGCAACCGATAATGATTCGGGGGCTGCTCCGACGGCGGAATGCCAAGCCATTTGTAGTAAGAGTCGAACTGCGGAGGCATGCGAGTCGGCAATTTGACAAATAAGAATAGAGTCAGGGCTGGTCCGCCGGCGCTCCAACGAGTGACGCACGAACCCCAATATTATGAGACGACGACAAGCTAATCGCAAGGCGGAGGTCGGGGCGGCCACGGCGGAGGGCGCCGCAAGAGGACGCTCGAAGAATTTTAATTCCAAGCAATCGGCGTACAGCCGACCACAGCCTTTACTTCTTATCTTCTTGGGCCTCGTCTGCGGATAGTCGGCGATACTGAATGGCCCTCACGGCGGCGGTCGTTTTCCAAGCCGCCAACCCCAGCGGCTCCGAGGCTTCGACTTCGCTACGAACCGATAGCTTGCGGTCTTTGATCGGCTGGTCTACGATCCGCTCGTTGTCGATCCAACAGCGAATTCGATCGCCCGTCACGCGGACGCGGATCGCGTACCACTTGCCGTTATCGAACGACTTCACCTGAGTCGTGTCGTTCGCGGCGGCGTCCTCGCCATCGATCGACGAGATGCCGACCACGCTTCCGCCCCAGCCGCCGACGATGAAGCTACAGCACGTGTCCCGAACGGGAAACGTCAACCCGCAAAAGAAATCGGTCCCTTCGACGCGCATCGCTTCGAGGCCGATCTCATAGTCGAGTTTCGGAAAATCGCCCTTCCATGTGACGCCGCTACAGCCGTCGCCGAACCCAATGACAAGCCGGCCATCCTTCGCATCGATCTTGCCTTGCGTGCCAAACTCAGACGGTTGCCATTTGCCGAGCGTCTTGCCGTCGAACAACGAGAGCCAAGAAGGCTGCGTTGCAGACGCCGCCGCCCGCGTCGCCGACGCAGCGGTGGCCACATCCGACTGACCCTTGGAAACCACCGCACCTGCGGGAGATACTGGCGAGCCAGTTGGCGCAGTCGAACAGCATCCTCGCCGGCGATGGCGAGCCGAGAGATTGGACTCGGCGACCGTCAATATCAGCACGCTCAACAACAGAATTCGGAAAAAGTGCGACATGTTCAAAGAGTGTGCGATTGTTCGAGTGCCGGACTGACGACGCCACGACGATTATGCTCTGCGGGCCGCCACGCGATCAACTGTTTCGCGAAACGTCCGCCGAGTCGTTTAACCGGCGCTTTGCAAGCGACCGCTTTCCAGCATACGATGTCAAACTAGATTTCTTACTATCCTCGATCCTTACGACGACGGTGAGCTATGAGCATTGGCCGATATATTGTGTTTCCCGGGTACGTCTTGGCGTCGATGTTGACTGGCTCGTTGGCCACCGTCGTGGCGGGCGAACCGGCGGCGGCGTCGCGAAACATCTCCGACGCGAAACCGAAAAAGCTGCTCGTCTTCGTCGGGACTTATACATCCGGCAAGAGCAAAGGCATCTACTCGTACCATCTCGATCTCGATTCCGGCGCGCTTACGCCCATCGGCGTCGCGCCGTCGGTGAACCCATCGTTCGTCGCGATCGATCCTTCGCACCGGTACCTGTATGCGGTCAACGAAACGGAATCGTTCGAAGGGAAGCCGCATACCGGCGGCGTGAGCGCGTTCGCCATCGATCCTCGCACGAGCGAGCTAAAAGCTCTCAACGCGCAAGCGTCCGAAGGCGCCTCGCCTTGCGATATCGTCGTGGATCCCAAGGGAAAACACGTCTTGGTCGCGAACTATTCCAGCGGAACGGTGGCCGTGCTGCCGATTTCCGCCGATGGGCGATTGTCGCCGGCCTCGAGCGTCGTTCAGCACCAGGGCAAAGGCAAAAATCCACAGCGGCAGGAAGGCCCTCATGCGCATTCGATCGGTTTCGATCCGACCGGCCGGCACGTATTGTCGTGCGATCTGGGAACCGACAAAGTGCTGGTCTACAAGTTGGACGAGGCGACCGGAAAGTTGACGGCCAACGACGAGCCATTCGCATCGATCGAGCCCGGCTCGGGTCCACGACATTTTGCGTTCGGCGCCAATGGGCGATTTCTGTATGTCCTGAACGAAATGGCCTCGACCGTGACGACGCTGGAGTACGACGGCCTTCGCGGAGCCGGCAAGACGCTCGACACGATTTCGACGCTTCCGGCGGGTTTCCAAGGCGAAAACACGACGGCGGAAATCGCCGTCCATCCGTCGGGGCGCACGCTGTACGCCTCCAACCGCGGACACAATAGCATCGCCGTTTTCTCGATCGATCCGCTCGGCGGCAAGTTGACCTTCGTCGAGCATCAGTCGAGCGGCGGAAAAACACCCCGAGGATTCGCCGTCGATCCGACCGGCGCGTTTCTGGTCTGCGGCAACCAAGATTCTGACAACCTGGTCGTGATGCGAATCGATCCGGAGACCGGTAAGTTGAAGCCGACCGGGCACAAGGTCGAAGTCGGCGCCCCGGTCTGCGTGCAGATATTGCCGCCGGCGGCGGCGAGGCAATGAGGCATTTTGACTTTGACCACTCAATAGATTTGGTAAGATAGGGTGAAGGAGAACATAAAATGAGCTCTCACCTTTTAATGATCTGAGCGACTTTTATCAGTTCGTTGGCGAAAAAATGACCAGACCGTCCCTTATAGATATTCCCTCAATGCCACGCTGTTCGAGAAAGTTTCCATCATGGGCGAGATGAATCGACGTAAATTCTTGGAAGATTCGATGTTCGCGACGGCTGCCGCGATGGCGGCCGCTTCGTTCGCCGGACTTTGCGGTAGCCGGCTGTTCGCAGATACAGCCGCGCCGAGCAAATCGGCGAACGAGAAGCTGCTGGGCGCTGTGATCGGCGCCAACGGCCGCGGCGGCGAGCACATCAAGGAATGGACCAGCCACAAGAATGTCGAGCTAGCATACGTCTGCGATATCGACACGAAAATCGGCAATCGGCGCTGCACGGAGATCGAAAAGAAGTCGGGCTACAAGCCGAAATATGTTCAGGATTTGCGGAAGTTGCTCGACGACAAGTCCGTGGATTTCGTCAGCATTGCCACGCCCAACCACTGGCACTCGCTGGCCGCGATTTGGGCGATTCAGGCCGGCAAAGACGTCTACGTCGAGAAGCCGGTGAGCCACAATGTGAGCGAGGGTCGCCGCGTGGCGCAGGCCGCCGCGAAGCACGACCGAATTTGCCAAGCCGGCACGCAAAGTCGATCGTCCTCCGGTTTGCACAAGGCGATCGCCTATCTGCGGAGCGGCGAACTCGGTGAGGTGAAGCTGGCTCGCGCCTTGTGCTACAAGCCGCGCGGATCGATCGGCCCCCGAGGGGATTATCCGGTTCCCGCGGAAGTGAACTACGATCTTTGGAGCGGACCCGCTCAGATCAAGCCGGTGACTCGCCCGCAGTTTCATTACGACTGGCACTGGCAGTGGGACTATGGCAACGGCGACATCGGCAACCAGGGCATTCACCAGATGGACATCGCTCGCTGGGGTTTGGGCGCCGATGGATTATCGTCGAGCGTCATGAGCTACGGCGGTCGATTCGGCTACGAGGACGCCGGCGATACGCCGAACACGCAGGTGGCGATTCACGAATTCAACAACGGCAAGACGCTCGTGTTCGAGGTTCGGGGATTGAGGACCGAGCCGCTGCTCGACGCCAAGATCGGCGTGATATTCCACGGCAGCCAAGGATATTTGGTATGTCCCGATTACAGCAACGCGACGGCTTTCGATCTCAAGGGGAAACTGATCGAGACATTCAACGGCGGCGGCGACCATTTCGGCAACTTCCTCGACGTCGTCCGTAGCCGAAAGTCGGACAAGTTGAATGCCTCGATCGCGCAAGGGCATTTGTCGAGCGCGCTGTGCCACACGTCGAACATTTCCTATCGGCTGGGCGAATTGCACTCGGCCGGCGAAACGGCCGATCAACTCAAGCTGCTCAAGACGCACGACAAGGTGCAGGAAACGCTGGATCGCGTCGTCGCCCATCTGTCGGACAACAAGGTTCAACTCGACGACAAGCACAAGTTCCGCGTCGGCGCCGATCTTAAATTCGACCCGGCGGCGGAAACGTTCATTGGCAGCGCCGACGCCGATGCCATGCTGACCCGCAATTATCGGGCGCCGTATGTCGTGCCCTCCGAATCCGCCGTGTGATCGATGGACGATCGCGGCGTGACGATTCTTTTCGAGGACGAGTGCTGCTTGGTCGCGCTGAAGCCGGCCGGGGCGCCGACGCAAGCGCCCAGTCAGTTCGATTCCTTGGAACTGCGAGTTCGCCAGTTGTTGGCCGATCGAGCCGCGGCGGGCGCTCAGGGCTATCTCGGATTGCCGCACCGTTTGGATCGGGCCGTGTCTGGGGCAATTTTGTTTGCCAAGACGAGGCGGGCGGCCAGGGTGATCTCGCGCCAATTCGAGCGCCGCGAGGTGCAAAAAATTTATTGGGCCTGCGTCGAAGGCGCCGTGTCGCCCGAGCAGGGCACTTGGATCGATTTTGTCCGCAAGTTGCCCGGCCAGGCGCAGGCGGAGGTCGTGACAGCGACTGACGCCCAGGCCCAACAGGCGATTCTCCATTACCGCCTGCTCGGATCGAGCCGGCTCGGTTCGTGGCTCGAAATCAATTTGGAAACTGGCCGGATGCACCAAGTGCGGATACAAGCCGCCTCGCGCGAGCATCCGCTCGCCGGCGACACGCTCTATGGCGCCGCATCGTTATTTGGGCCGACGACCGACGATCCCCGGCAACGTGCAATTGCTCTGCACGCTCGGAGTTTGACCTTTACGCATCCAGAGACGAATGAACGACTGTGCGTGACCGCGCCTGTCGGGCCGAGCTGGCGCGAGCTAGGAATCAGCGAACCCGCTCCCGGCACATAAACAAAAAATCCGATCGAGCGAGAAATTATTCGCTCGATCGGATTTACCGAGTCACGTCCGCGAAGGCCGACTATTTGGACTTCGGCTGCGTCGTCAGCGGAAATTCATCGGAGCGGAATGGAGATGCCGGGAGGCCTGATTTGCTCCAGAGGTTGACCACCGGATATTGCGCCCAGCCGAATCGCACGGCAACAGGCTTTTCTACTTGATCGCTCGAGACGACAACGGTGTCGCCATCGATCTTGGCCTCGGCGTTGTGAAACTTCTTGTCATCGCCGGCGACCGTAAAGCCCGTTAGCTTGTCTCCCTTGGCTTCGAGTCCGCCGCCAAGGTGCGAGAAATGAACGGCAGCCTCGCGGCCTTTGATTTCCAGACGGTCGAAGATCGGACCGGTCGGTTCGATT
Organism: Pirellulales bacterium; assembly: GCA_038210495.1. GTDB lineage: Bacteria > Planctomycetota > Planctomycetia > Pirellulales > DATAWG01 > JBBQWR01. Next base: position 57,221 of record JBBQWR010000014.1, on the reverse strand, counting down.
TGCTCGCCGTAGGCGACTCCGCGGGCAGCGATGGCCAGCCGCGCGCCGACTTGCTGCTTGCGCTTGGGATGAATGTCTTTTTCATCACCCACGTCGGTAATCACGGCCATTCCCGTCTTGGGCGAGTGAAGCATAGTATAGAGTTGGGCGTCGCGAAGCTCGGCCCATTGGCTATCTTGCGGTTGATTGACAATGCCGGTAAAGGGCGCCAGTTGCACGAAAAAGAACGGGAAATCTCCCTGTTTCCAATCCGTGCGCCAATTCTTGATCATGGCCGGAAACAGCGTGCGATATTGCCACGCAAACCCGGCGTTCGACTCGCCTTGATACCAGATCGCGCCTTTGATTCCGTACGGGATCAGCGGATAGATCATCGCGTTGTACAGATCGTTCGCGCCTTGGCTGCGCGGCATGTCCTTAATCGTCGTTTCGGCCTCGAGCGACTCTTTGCTCATCCATCGTTCGGCCGTCGTGCCGCCGATATTGCTGTTGATCAGACCGATCGGAACATTAAGTTGTTTTTGCAAATCGCGGCCGAAGAAATAGGCCACGCCCGAAAAACCGCCGACCGTGTTCGGCCCGCACTCGACCCATTTATCTTGGATGTCGGTTTGCGGGATCGCCGCATGTTGCTTACGGGCAATCGTGATCAGGCGAATCTGCGGATTGGCCGAATTTTTGACTTCTTCAGGGCCATTGGCGCAGTTTTGGACGGCCATTTCCATGTTGGATTGGCCGCCGGCGATCCAGACGTCGCCGATAAGAATATTCTTGGCTTCGATTTTGTTGCTCGGGCCTTCGATCGTCAGCGTAAATGGGCCGCCGGCTTTATGCGGCGCCAGATCGACACGCCATTTTCCATCGGCAGCGGTCGTGTCCGCTTTTTGATCGTCGAGCGTGACGGTGATCTTCTCGCCGTCCGCGGCCTGGCCCCACACTGGCAACTTGAGATCGCGTTGCAGCACGGCGTTATCCGAAAACAACCCATTCACGCTGACCGCCGCGCCGGCTGGGGAGGCCAAGGCAATAAGCGATCCAACGATCGCGACACATCCCAACCAACGCGCGGCAAATCCGCGGCAAAAAACTCTCATGGTGATTGTCTCCGAAGTGAGGCGGGATTATACAGGCGGGAATCGACGCCGCATTATAGCCGCGGAGTGATTGCCATGCACATAGCCGCGGCATCCTGCTGCGTAGATACCGTAGCGCTTCCGCGGAGCAGACGTATCGCCCTGGGCGACCTCAAATCTCCCACGATCGTCGTCCGGTGGGCCAAGATCGTCGTCCGTTGGGCGGCGACAACTCACGGGCCATCCTTATACTGCGCCGCAGGATGCCGCGGCCATGTGTCGCCGTTCTTCACGGCGAGCTTGACCCGTTTTCCTCGGGTGACTAGATTACGCAGCCCAAATCTCATGTCCGGAATTCCGCTAGCAGTCAACGGGTCGTCGATGAATTCAGTTCTGCTGGATCTGGCGAAACCGGTGGAAGTGATTCGCGGGGCGTTGCCCAAGCGAATTCGGGCCCTGTTCGTGACCACGCCCCGGCGCGCCGGCGCTTGGTTGACCGAAGCTTTTGCCTCCGATAGCGCTTCGCAGGTCGTTTTGGAAGAGGCCAATGGCATGGCGGCCGGCTTGGCGCGGCTGCGAGAAGATGTTTTTGACGCGGTTTTTATCTCTCACGATCCGCCGGACCTCGACGCCCTGGAACTCGCCCAGGCGGTTCGCGGCGGCGGTTCCGAGGAACCGGTGCTCGTGCTGGGAACAGCCGACCCGCAGGAAATGATGGCGCTTGCGTTCGAGGTCGGCGCCGATGGCTACCTTTGCGTTCGAACTGCCACGGTTCGGGCGCTTCTCTGGTCGGCCGCCCGAGCGATCGAGCGACATCATTTGTTGCGCGAGAACCGACGATTGATCCAAGCCGAGCGGCAGCGCTTGCAATACGAGCATCAAGAAGCCGAGCGGCTGCTATCTCAACAACGGGCTCTCATTACGGATTTAGAATCTTTGGAGGACGAAAGCTCGATTACGAGCCTATCCGAGAACCGTCTGAAGAGAGGCGGACATTCCCCTTTTTCTCCGCGAACTCCGGAAAAACGGTCAGTCCCCGACAGTTCTCAGATAGGCTCTAAGCCCGAGGTGAATCTTTCCTCGGATTCGATACTGCTGCGGCTGCCGGCTAATTTGGTCGCTCAATACTCCGAGCTCTTGCGGGCCTACGTCATTATGGGCTCGGGGAACTTGGCCGACGAAATGACAAATCTCGCCGAATTGCTGGCCACTGCGGGAATTGCCCCGCAGCAAGCCATGCTCTTGCACCTCAAGGCGCTGGAAGAATTGGTGCAAGGGCTGGGCAGTCGCAGCGCCAGGCATGTGATGAGCCGGGCCGATCTGCTGATCCTCGAGCTGATGATGCGTCTGGCCGAAAACTATCGCAACCGATACCTCGAACGAAGTTTTCCTGTACGACAATTGTTGCTGCCCGGGATTTTGCCGAAGCCAACGTAAGGCTCAGTTATTTGATCTTTTATTTGATCTTTGACTTGTTTCGTAAACGCATGGCACGGCGGTTGCATACGAGTGTGGGGCCAGTAAAACAACTCGGATGACACGAGCCGGGAGAACGAGCTTCTCAATTCATGGAGAAGCGGATGGAATCTGCAAAACAACTAAACGGATTGCCTGCGACCGCGCTTTGCGTTGCAGTTGTGGAAGACGATGCCACTGCCCGGGACATCATGCAGTCGCTGTTGCGATTGGATGGCTGCCAAGTGGTGACAGCTGCCGACGGTCAATCGGGCGTGGACGCCATCCTTCACCACCGACCCACGCTGGCCTTCATCGATATCGGGCTGCCCGAGATGGATGGCTACGATGTGGCCCGATGTATTCGCGAGCAGCTAACGAGCGACGCGGTCTATTTGGTTGCTCTTACTAGTTACGGTAGCGAACATGACCGTCTCGCCGCCCTGGCCGCCGGCTTCGACGAGCATCTCGTAAAGCCACTCAATGTCGATGACATGTATCGCGTCGTGCGCCAATTACGGGATCGCAGTGAACTGGTAACACACCAGCGACCGAAATAAGCGATCTTCCCGGCCGCGTTCATCGGTGAACCAAACGGCTCGCCGCTGGCTGCTGGTGGACAGCGCACTCTCGGACGGCGGTTCTAGCGCGTCTCCGCCATACGCGGGGTGATTTCAAGCCGAAACGTGCAACCCGCCCAACTCGCGTTGAATCTCTCGAACCAATCGGCCTGGATCGAGGGGCTTAAAGAACCAACGATCCACGCCATTGGGTCCGACTTCCAAACCGAGTTCGCCCGGGTCGGTGCCGCTGACGGCAAACACTTTCAGTCCTTGCAATCGCGGATCGCGCCGGATCGCCGAGACCGTCGAAGGACCGTCGAATTTCGGCATTCGCATGTCCAAGAGCACAATGTCGGGCCGCTCGTGCGATAGATAATCCATCGCCTGACCGCCATCGTTTGCCGTCGCGACCGTCAGGCCGCTCATGCGCAGAATACCGGCCAGCAATTCGCTTTCGTTGATGTCGTCCTCGACAAGCAAAGTGCGAAATGCGGCGGGCTTCGCTTGAGTCGGCGGAGGGGGCGGAGGTTGCAATTCGCTGGTGACCGCCGCGAATTCGTGCATGGCCCGGGAAAGCGTCGACTGCGCATCGTCGAGCATCCCTGCCTGAAACTGCTTTTCCAGCAGCGTCAGCGCCAGTTGGGCTGCATTCAGACGGTTTCGCATCCGATGGTTGCTGCCGGAAGATTCGCTGACCGACGGGCTGGAGCGGCGGACGGGCCGTGGATCGGCCGTGGTGAGCTCACTTCGCAAGACCGCGACATTCGACGGCGCCTCGACACCCAAACGAACGTTTTTGCTGGTGAGCTGAAGAATTTTGATGCTGACGCTGAGGTCCGGAAGCACGATCTGCTCTCCGACCCGACGAGACAATACGAGCATGACAGGGTCTCCTACCGAGCCACGATGGCGCCGTCGCCGGCCGTCCATGGCGAGCCCGAGAATCACCCGGTTCCATTTGCTTGGCGTAACGGGCTGCGGCCGAGTGATCCGCAGCATCGTCACGGCCGCTAACCCTGCCGGCGGGAAACTGGCAGAGTGTTGCTCGACATCCTTGTCACTTCGCGGCAACGAGGCCGGAATCCTTCCAGCCGACCGCTAATCGTCAAACGACGTTGTAAACAAATCGGATAATCGAAGTAAAGACCATAATATTGGAAAATTTCAAACATCCCGGCGGCATGGCGCCGACTGGGTCGGGTTGGGAAGCGATGGAGGATTCCGGCGGCATGCGCATCGTGGCTTGACGTTTGATGCACGCGGGCGGCCTTGCTTCGTGCGCGGCTCCATACGGCTTGCTGCCGCTGAAACACCTAGCGCGGGCCGCTACTCCGCCTCACTAGACAGACACCGGAAAACCCGTTATACCTTCACCTGACTTGCGGAAACCCTCTATTTTGAGAAGCTTTCCCGCAAGAATTGTTATTTTTAACCGTCCATCGATTCCAGGCCGGCGAACTGTCTGTCTGGCGCATCGTCTTTTTTGGCTGGACCGATTCTAGAGGAGGAACCCGAAGGTGGCTTCCGCGAACGTTAAAGAACGTGTCATCGATATCGTCGCCGAGCAGTTGGGGGTCAACAAAGACCAGATCACGCCGGAGACTTCCTACGTCAACGATTTAGGCGCCGACTCGTTGGATGTCGTCGAGCTCGTGATGGAATTCGAAGAAGAGTTCGACATCAATATCCCCGACGACGCCGCCGAAAAAATCCAAACGGTCGGCCAGACCGTCGAATACATCGAGAAACATCAATCCTGACTGCCGTGTCCATGAAACGCCGCGTCGTCGTCACCGGCCTAGGGGCAGTCACCTCGCTCAGCTTGAACGTCGAAGATCTTTGGCGACGAATTCTCCGCGGCGAAAGTGGCATTCACCCCCTACGGCTGTTCGATACCAGCCGATACAAGGTTAAGTTCGGCGGAGACATCCACGATTGGTCTCCCTCGGGCTATATCTCGGCCAAGGATGAAAAGCGCCTCGATCGCTTCACGCAGTTTGCGTTGGTCGCGGGCATCGACGCGGTGCGCGATTCGGGGCTGGACTTCACCAAGGAAGACCCTTTCCGCGCCGGCGTGATCTTGGGCTCCGGGATCGGCGGCCTTCACGAGATTGAGGCTCAGCATGGCCGACTCATGGCGAAGGGCCCGGATAAAGTCTCCGCGTTCACAATTCCGAAGCTCATGGTCAACGCGGCCAGTGGCTACGTCTCAATCCAGTATAAGCTGCGCGGCCCCAACACGGCGGTTGCGACGGCCTGCGCCAGCGCCGCCAACGCGATCGGCGACGCCTATAAGACGATCGCCTATGACGAAGCCGACATCATGATCACCGGGGGTACGGAGGCCGCCATCACCGAGATGGGCATTGCCGGATTCTCGAACATGCGCGCGCTCTCCGAACGGAACGACGAGCCGGCTCGGGCAAGTCGCCCCTTCGATCGAGACCGCGATGGCTTCGTTCTGAGCGAAGGCGCGGGCCTCTTGGTGTTCGAGGAACTCGAGCACGCTAAAGCTCGTGGCGCCAAAATCTACGCCGAAATGCTCGGCTTCGGCGCCAGCGCCGACGGTGGCCATATCACTCAGCCGGACGAATCCGGAGCCGGCGCCGCGAACGCCATGCGGCGGGCGCTCACCGACGGCGGCGTGAATCCCACGGAGATCGACTACATCAACGCCCACGGCACGAGCACGCCCCTGGGTGACGCCGCCGAGACAAAAGCCGTCAAAAAGGTATTCGGCGATCACGCCAAGAAGGTCAGCATCTCCAGCACCAAGAGCCAGTTGGGGCATTTGCTGGGCGCGAGCGGAGGTGTCGAATTGATCTTCTCGGTTCTCGCCGTCCGCGATGGACTCATCCCGCCGACGATCAATCTGGACACGCCCGATCCGGATTGCGATTTAGACTACACGCCCAACAAGCTCCGCGAGCGGCCGGTGCGGATGGCCATGAGCAACAGTTTTGGCTTTGGCGGGCACAACGCGACGATCGTCATCGGGCGGCTTCGCAACGGCGGCTAATGGCGCCGGCTTTCAACCAGTCGCTCTTCGCTCGAGGATTCGGCGGCGCTTCCGCCTTGCGGCTTTAAAACGGCCGTGATGTCGGCCTAACGCTCACAAATTTTACTCCATAAACGCGTGGTGCGTCCTTGGCACATTAATTGCAAATCTCCGCAGTCGAACTAGGGCGATCCATTGCCTCCAGAAGCTCCAACCGAGGAGCCTCGCCTTGGGTCCCGACGACGAATGCGTCGGATCGACAATACAAAGGAGACTTGCCATGAGTATTTTGTTGCTGGGTTTGATCCCATTCGCGGCCGCTGGCTACTCGATGATTTATTTGCTTGGCGGGGGCGGCTTTTTTGGCGCGATCGTGATCTTCATCATCGCCAAAATGATGGGCCGCTGAGACCCATTGTGGCTAGGTCAGGATTACTACGACACTCAGACTCTCCGACGTTAAATCGTCTGAGGGTTTTTTTATTGAGAACGGCTCACAAACACTGCTGGCGACTGTCCCATTTTACGGATTTCGCAGAGCAAAACTGGGTACAGTACGCTTCTCCCAAAGTCGCGGCGATGCACTTTCGGAGAATGTCATCGTTAGGTGCAAGAACTCCGCGACTTGGGCAAGAAGTGACCATCAACATAAGTTGGGGTACTTCAGTCCGAGATCCAAGCTTAAAACCGGTTGGTAGGCGTGGACGCCTTACATTTTCTCGGCGATTTCCAAGCAGATTTCACGGACCCGACCTGGATTCACGTTTGGGTTTCGCTTCTTGACTTGGCCCACCAAGTTCCCCGCCGCTTGGACCTTGCCGCTCTTGATGTCGGCCACGATCCGCGGATTCGCGGTGACGATTTCGTTGCACAGCGCGATGAGCTCCAAATCGTCAACTCGGGCAATCCCTCGCGCCGAGATGATTTGCACCGCCGTTTGGCCGGTCGCGAGCATCTCGGTAAAAATTTCTCGGCCGCGGCTGGTGTCCAGATCGCCGGCCTGCACGCGGGAAATCAACTCCGCCAACCCAATTGCTGGAATCGGAAATTTGTCGATTGAGATATTGCGCTCGTTAAGCGTCCGTAGCACGTCCTGCTGGATCCAATTGCTGGCGACTTTGCCATCCTTGACGAGCGTGGCCAATTCGACGAAGTAATTCACCGCCGCCGGGCCTTGATTCACGAGCACGTCGCTATCGTAATCGCTGATCTCGTAGGTCGCAGCCAGGCGCGCCCGCAGATCGGCCGGCAATTCACCAAGTTCTTCGCGAATGCGGTCGATCTCTTTGTCCCCGACCGTGACAGGCGCCAAATCGGGCTCCGGAAAATAGCGGTAGTCGCTGCTTTCTTCCTTATAGCGCTGCGGACGAGTGACGTTGGCCACGTCGTCCCAACCGCTCGTTTGCTTGGGCGAAGAGCCGATCGTCTTGCCCGTCTCGCGCCACTCGTCGTACTGCCGATCCGCTTCGAAGGCCAGCGCCCGTTCGACGGCCCGGAAGCTGTTCATGTTCTTGATCTCGACGATCGGCGTCTTGGCGACGTGCCCGTCGGGCAAGTTGATATGCAGGTTGACGTTCGCGTCGACGCGCAGACTTCCTTCCTGCATATTGCAGTCGGAGACGCCAAGGTACGTCAGCAGGAGCTTTATCTCGGTGAGATAGGCCTTGGCTTCAAGCGGCGACCGCATGTCGGGTTGGCTCACGATCTCCAGCAGCGGCGTGCCGGCTCGATTCAGATCGATGCGACTGTCGGCTTTGCCGGAAATCTCGTCGTGCATGCTTTTGCCGGCGTCTTCCTCCAGATGCACGCGAATGATGCCGACTTTTTTCGGTTCGAACCGAACTTTTGGATCTTCAATCGCCAGAAATCCATCGTCCGAAAACGGCAGATCGTATTGGCTGATCTGAAAACCTTTGGGCAAGTCGGGATAGTAGTACTGTTTGCGGTCCCATTTCGTGTAGGGAGCAATGTCGCAATTGAGCGCGATCGCGCTTCGCAACGCCAAATCGAACGCTCGGCGATTCATCACCGGCAATGCGCCAGGCAAGCCGATGCAGACCGGACAAGTCTGTGTATTGGGCGCGGCGCCGAATTGCGTGCTGCAACCGCAGAACAACTTGCTCTGCGTTTGAAGCTGCACATGCACTTCCAGTCCGATGATGATGGTATAGAGTTCGTTCACGGATCGATGAAGTGTTTTGAGTTGTTGCGGCAGAAGCCCTGTGATTAACGTGAAGGTATTCAATCGACCAACGTTGGCCTCCGCGTATGCCAATCCGTGGCCTGCTGAAACATGTGGGCCGCCCGCAGCAGTCGCTCTTCTTCCAGCGGCGGCGCTTGCAGTTGCAGACCGATCGGCAATCCGCCGGAACTGAACCCACATGGAATCGAGATTCCGCCCACGCCGGCTAAATTCGCCGTGACGGTATACAGATCGACCAAATACATGGCCAAAGGATCTTCGGATTTTTCGCCGATCTTGAAGGCCGGAGTCGATGTCACGGGCCCGGCAATCAAATCGACTTTTGCGAATGCGTTGTCATAATCGCCGCGAATCAGCCGCCGGACCTTGAGCGCCTTGAGATAATACGCATCGTAATAGCCGGCGCTCAAGGCATATGTGCCGAGCATGATCCGCCGTTTTACCTCGGGTCCAAATCCTTCGGCTCGACTCTTGCGATAGAGTCGCACGAGCGGGTTATCGACTTGCTCGGCCTCCTTCAATCGCCCGGCCGCGACCAATTGTTTTCGCTCTTCGGCCAGCTCTTCGATCATCGGCTCTTCGTCCGTGCGGTAGCCATAATGGACGCCGTCGTACCGAGCCAAGTTGCTCGAAGCTTCGCTGGGGGCGATGATGTAGTAGGTTGCAACGCCATATTTGCCGTGGGGCATCGAGAGATCGACCACCTTGGCCCCCAGCGACACATAGACGCGAATCGCTTCGCGGACGGCCGATTCGACTTCGCCATCCAAGCCGGGTCCAAAGTGCTCTCGCACGAGGCCCAGCCGCAGGCCCGCCAGCGGCTGACTCACTGTCTGGCTGTACTGCGGCACGGCTTGGGAAATAGACGTTGCATCGCGCTCGTCGTGTCCCGCGATGACCTCCAAAAGCAGCGCCGCGTCTTCCGCCGATCGAGCCATCGGCCCGATTTGATCCAAACTGCTGGCGAATGCCACCAGCCCGTATCGGCTCACTCGGCCGTACGTCGGCTTCAAGCCGGTAACGCCGCACAATCCGGCTGGCTGACGAATCGATCCGCCGGTATCCGTACCGATCGCCAGCGGGGCCATGTCGGCCGCCACGCATGCCGCCGCTCCGCCGCTCGAGCCGCCGGGAATGCGAGTCAGGTCCCACGGATTGCGAGTCGGGAAGAAGGCCGAATTCTCGTTCGATCCGCCCATCGCGAATTCATCGAGATTCGTTCGGCCGATGAACACCGCGTCCGCCGCGCGAAGTCGCGCGACCACGGTCGAATCGTAGGGAGCCCGAAAATTCTCGAGCATCCGCGAACCACAGGTCGTCAACTCGCCCCGCGAACAGAGCAGGTCCTTCACGGCCACGGGCAGTCCGGCCAGCTTGCCGACGGGCTTGCCTTGGCTACGGCGGCGATCGATGTCCGCTGCCTGCGCCACCGCCGCATCGCCGTCGGATCGCAAAAAGACCTTCACTTGGGGATCGAACCGCTCGATGCGATCTAGATACGCCCGCGTGACCTCGACGGCGGAGACGTGGCCAGAGTTCAACTGTGCCAAGAGCTGCGTGGCGCTCGATTCGACCAACGTCATAGGCTAGCGGTGTGTTAGAGATCTAGACTAAAACGGATCGCGAAATGGGCCATGATCAATTGCCGGTCAGTCACCCAGCACGGCCGGCACGAGATAAAACTCGCCATCTTGATGGGGCGCGTTGGCCAATGCGGCGGCTCGATCCAAGCTGGGCCGCATTTCGTCGGCGCGAAATACATTCTTCAGTTCGACCGCATGCGCCATCGGTTCGGTCTCTAGGGTGTCGAGCTCCGCCAACTGATCGACGTAACCGACAATGACCGAAAGCTGCTCGGTCATTCGATCCAGTTCGTCTGGCGAAAGCTGGAGCCGCGCCAGCAAAGCGACCTTTTCGACGTCGGCGCGGGTGAGACTCATGGAACGGATTGCGATGGGAGGATTGCGTGCGCGGCGCTGGCAAAGCGCTAGATTCTCAACGAAACCGAGATTATAGAGCCCCGCGCCCAGACCGCAACCGGCTTCGTAGGTCAGGCATCCTGCCTGACAATCGCAGACTCTCCATGAAAAAATGTGTCGCTGAACTAGATCGCTCAATCAAGCGAAGCCCCCTGCGAGTACCGCACTCCGTCAGGCAAGATGCCTGACTTACGCCTTGGCGCCAGCCTTGGGCGTGTTCGCCTTGGGCGGCGTGCCCTTGGGCAGGGTTGCCTTCGGCGTGTTGGCCTTCGGCGTGTTTGCCTTGGGCGTGTTTGCCTTGGGCGGGGTGGCCTTCGGCTGGTCGGCCTTGGAAAGCTTGAACGGCGCGTGCCGCACGACTTTAGCGACCATTCCGCTACGAATGCACTGCGTGCAGACCAGTTTCGTGGTGTTCGTTCCGCGGCCGATCGTCACCTTCAATCGCTGCAAATTCGGCTTGAATTTCCGCCGGGCGATTCCGGTTACCTTCGTGCCGACGCCCCCCAAGTACTTGGCCTTGCCGCGTGTCGTAATGGCATTGCCCATCGCATGTCCCTTGCCGCAGATTTCGCAATGTCGCGCCATGACGTCTCGTCCTTCAATACTCGAATCGAGGCCAAAAATTGGAAACCGCCATTTTACTTGCGACCGGCGGCGACGCAAGCGCAATCGCAGTTGGGTTGCGTCCTAGTTTCGTGTGCGAACTTGCCGATCCGACGAACCCCGGCCTGTCTACGGTTTCTTGAAGAGTTGGATCATTTTCAATTTTCCGTCCTCTTGCACCACTGAAATTTGATCCTTCGGACCGATGTCGGTAATTGCACCCTTCCGGTCCTTGGCGTAGAGCCAAATGATTTTGGTATCGTCGGTGATCTGCAACGTTTCCGTCTTTTCTGGCGTCTTGGGCTTACCGACGATGATTACGACTTGGTTGGCTTTGACGTTTACCGATTTGACGTTGAGAGTTCGCCACTTTTCCTCGGCATTAGTTTTTGCGACCATGAAAATGGCCGCGTAGAGGATTGCACACATTAATATCGTAGCTCGGCGATACATGGAAAGACTCCTTGTGAAGCTCGGTAAACGGCCGCATATCGCGCTAATTTATCGAGGGGAGAACAAGCATGTCAATAAGTAGTTTCCGTGCCCGCGGCGCGGTTCGTTCGCGTTCTCGCCGCGGCTCTGGGTCCTTGCCAACGAAGACCCGTCACTCAACACTTAGTTCATGACCTCTCCGATCGCTTATCTGAATGGCCGGCTCGTTCCCGCTCACGAGGCGACGCTGCCGATCGACGACGCCGGATTCGCGCTGGGCGTGACGGTGACAGAGCAATTGCGCACTTTTGGCGGGCGCCTGTTTCGACCCGAGCGTCACTTTCAGCGACTGGCTCATTCGCTGGCCCTGTGTGGAATCGAGCCCGGAATCGACGTGCTCGAGTTTGGCCGGATCGGCGCCGAGGTTGTCGCGCATAACCATGCGCTACTGGCCGAGGGCGACGACCTGGGGCTATGCATTTTCGTTACGCCCGGGCCGTATCTGCCGATCTCGTCCGGACGCTGCGGCGGGGCGACGGTGGGGCTGCACACATTTCCGCTCGCATTCGAACTTTGGGCCAATCGATACTCGGGCGGCGTTCAATTGGTGACGACGCCCGTCGAGCAAGTCCCGGTCGAGTGCTGGCCACCGGAAATGAAATGCCGCAGCCGGATGCACTATTACTTGGCCGATCGCCAAGCTGCTCGCCAGGAACCTGGAGCCAGGGCTCTATTGCTCGACGCCCAGGGCCGCGTCACCGAAACGTCAACTGCGAATATCCTAATCTACGTCGATGGGACCGGACTCGTGTCTTCGCCGCGCAGCCGTGTGTTGCCGGGAGTCAGCTTGGAGGTCGCGGGCGAATTGGCGCAGCAAATGCAAATTCCGCTCATCGATCGCGAGCTGATGCCCGAGGACGTGGCCGGCGCCAGCGAAGTCATGCTCACGAGCACCCCCAATTGCCTGCTTCCGGTGACGCGATTCAACGGGCGGCCGATCGGCGCCGGCAAACCGGGGCCCGTTTTTCGAGGATTGCTCGATGCCTGGAGCGTACTCGTTGGTTTTGAAATCGCCGGGCAGGCGGTGAGATTTGCCGTTCGCCAGGAGTAAGGCGATTGGCGTAGGTCAGGCACTCCGTGCCTGACGAGCGTTGTATTCAATTGGCCGCCAGCGAAAAAAGCCGCCAGCGAGAAGAACTGTCAGACACGGAGCGCCTGACCTACATTCCCTTCGACACTTGCTCGTGCCGAAAGCATTCGACGAGGTGGTCGTTCACCATCCCGGCGGCTTGCATGAAGGCGTAGCAGATCGTCGTGCCGACGAATTTGAACCCGCGGCGGATTAGGTCTTTGCTCATTGCGTCGGATTCTGGACTTCGAGTCGGGATTTGTTTCGTCGACTTCCAGGCATTCACTCGCGGCCGCCCGTCGACGAATTGCCAGATATACTTGTCAAAGCTGTCGAACTCTTTTTGAACCGCAAGGAACGCTTTGGCATTGGTGACGGCCGAGGCGATCTTGAGTCGGTTGCGGACGATGCCCGGATTCGCCAACAGTTTGGCCAGCTTGGCCTCTCCGTAGCGTGCGATTTTGACGGGGTCAAAATTGTCCATTGCTTGGCGATAGTTCTCACGCTTTTGCAAGATGATCTCCCAACTTAGGCCCGCTTGAGCGCCGTCGAGAATGACCATCTCGAAAAGCCAATGGTCGTGGTGCTGTGGGACGCCCCATTCGCGGTCGTGATAGTCGAGGGCCAATTGACTCTTTGGCCAACCGCAGCGTTGCAATTCGTCGAGTTCCGTCATAAAGTGAGAGCAGATTTGGAAAGCCGGAGTATCGATTGGGAATGCGTGCTATTGCGATCGAATTGTGCCGCAGAGCGGGAGCCGACGTCTACTAGCCGGCAAAAATTTTCTCGAAGCCGTCCGACGGTCGCTTTAGCACGGCGGCCACGGACGTCGGCATGGCGACTGCTTCCGTCATCGCGGCCCAGTAATTAGACTACGACACTCACGTTATCGAAGAACCTAACCGCGTCGCGGACCTCAATGTGAATCCTGTCCATTGATGTTCCGCCGCCTAGCAATGTTTTAGCCCGAGCTTCTTTTATGACCAGCGAACCGAACGAGCCTGAGACCACTACCCCCTCAGATTCGACGGCCAATGAGGACCGCAATCGAGCCCGAATCAAAATTGGCAGTCAGCGGAGCGATAGCCCCCCGCCGAAGGCGCCGCAGCGCGTGAAGACCGTGTTTCGAACACCGGACGGGACGGTGGTCTCCGGTTCCGGCGCCGCGGCTCACGGGTCGGCCAAAGAGCGGTCGGCCAAGGAGTCGGGCGGCGTTGCGGTCGCCGAGCACGAAGAAGCATCGTCTTCGGCCGAATCGCAATCGCAATCGGTTCAGTCGGAAGGCTCGCCCGAAGACGCCGCGAACCAGGCCTCGCAGCCGGCCGGTCAATCGCCTCAGCCGAAGCCCACGCCGCTGGAACCCGGCAAATCGGTTCGCAAACTACCCGTGATTCCCCCATCCTCGGCCAAGATAGCCGTCCCCAACATTCGTCAGGCGCTCTCGCCGGAACTAACTCAAGAGCTCGACGAAGCCCTGGGCGAAATGTCCGTGGACGATTTGCTCGCGGCCGAAGCCAAGGGCAAAGACGCCGGCCCCGCGGTGGGCATTGAGATCGAATCGGAATCGCGGCAGCGGGGCACGGTGCTGCACATCGCCCGCGACGATGTGTTTGTCGAATTACCTGGTCGCAATCAAGGCGTGTTGCCCCTGCGGCAGTTTCCGCAGCCGCCGGAAATCGGCGCGGTCGTTGAGACAATCGTCACTCGGTTCAATGCCGAGGAAGGGCTGTACGAATTGACGCTGCCCGAGGCCGCCGTGGATGTGGCCGATTGGTCCGAAGTGGCCGAGGGAATGGTCGTCGAAGCCATCGTCACCGGCCACAACAAGGGCGGGGTCGAATGCACGGTGAACAAGCTCCGCGGCTTCATCCCGGCGAGCCAAATCTCCACGTTCCGCGTCGAGCAGCTCGAACAATTCCTCGGTCAGAAATTCACATGCGTCATCACCGAGGCCAACGCCGAACGGCGAAATCTCATCCTCAGCCGTCGGGCGATGATGGAGCGCGAGCAGGCCGAGTCGAAGAAAAAGCTGCTGGCCGAGATCGCCACGGGAGACATCCGCGAGGGAATCGTTCGCACGCTCCGCGATTTCGGCGCCTTCGTCGATCTGGGGGGCGTCGATGGTCTGTTGCACGTCAGCCAAATTAGTTGGGACCGGATCAAGCATCCCAGCGACGTCTTGGAGGTCGGCCAAAAAGTCCGCGTGAAGATCGAAAAGATCGACCCAGAGACTCAGAAAATCAGCCTCACGCTCCGCGATTTCGTCGAGAACCCTTGGACCAACGTCGCGACCAAATATCCGGTCACGAGCAAAGCCAAGGGCACGATTTCAAAAATCACTGAGTTCGGCGCATTCGTCCGCTTGGAAGGGGGCGTCGAGGGTTTGGTGCATATCAGCGAAGTCGCCCATCAGCGGGTCCATCGCGTCAGCGACTTTTTGTCCGAGGGGCAAGAGGTCGAGGTTAAGGTGCTCTCGGTTGACGCCGAGGCCCAGCGAATCAGCCTGTCGCTAAAGGCGTTTTTGGCGAAACCCGTGCTTGCGAAGAAAGCTGAGGCCGAACCAGAACCCGAGCCGCCGCCGCTGCCCCCCTCGAAGCGCAAGACGCCGCTCAAGGGCGGCCTGGGCCGGATCACCGACGGCGCCTCGACCGGTCTGAAGTGGTAAAGGCGAGCGGGGCGGCGTAAGCCCCCGGTCCCCGACGCAACCTCACCAACTCCCTCCGCCATGCTCGCGCGCAACCAACCGCTAGTCTTCGTACTGGCGGCCTTTGCAAGCGGCATCATCGCAGACCACAATCTCGACCTCGCGCCCTCGGTCTGGCTCGCCATCGCGCTAACCGCCGTGCTCGGTTGGCTCGCTCTCTGGCTGCTGCGCCGCCATCTGTTATCCGCGATCACCCTGCTAATCGCGATCGCCACGATCGGCGGAGCGTGGCGCGATCTTAATTGGCAATACTTTCCAGTCGACGAGATTTCACTCACTGTGCACGAAATTCCCGCGCCAATATGTATTGAAGCCACAGCCCGGTCCGGCGACCGGCTGATTGCCCCGCCGCCCCCCGATCCGCTCCGGCCGCCGCAGCTTGACGATCAAACTCGTGTCGCGATCAACGTCACGGCCGTGCGTAATGGCGACCAGTGGCAGCCCGTCTCCGGCCACGCGATGCTACTGGTTTCCGGCGATCTGCTCGGGATTCACTCCGGCGATCGGCTGCGGATTTTCGGCCGCATCTCAACACCTTCGCCGGCTGGGAACCCAGGTGAGACGGATTATGCCGACTTGGCACGCAGCCATCGCGAAATGGCCGTCGTTCGGGCCGGATTTCCCCAGTGCGTTGAAGTCCTCGAATCTGGCTCGGGCTGGAGCCCAACCCGCTGGATCGACGATCTGCGCACTCGGGGCGATCAACTGCTGAAAAATCATTTGTCGCATGAGCGAGCCGGCTTGGCGGCGGCCGTCTTGATGGGCAGCCGCGACGAGCTCGACTCGCAAAGGATCGAACCCTTCCTGCTCACCGGATCGATCCATGTGCTCGTCGTCGCCGGATTGCACGTCGGCATCTTGGCCTATCTTCTTTTCAAAGCGCTCGACGCCGGTTTTGTGCCGCGCCGCTGGGCACTGTTCGCCGTGGCCCTGATTACGCTGTTGTACGCTCTGATTACGCAGGCCGAAGCGCCCGTGCTGCGAGCGATGATCCTGACCTGGATCGTTTGCGGATCGTCGTGGCTCGGTCGCGGTGGTCTCGGGCTCAATTCGTTGGCGCTGGCCGGACTTGTTATCTTGGCGATCAATCCCAGCGAGTTGTTCCACGTCGGCGCGCAGTTATCGTTTTTGTCGGTGGCCGGCTTGATCGCGTTCGGATACGTTTGGCGGCGGCGCGAGAAACCCGATCCACTCGCCCGATTGATTGCCCGCAGTCGGCCCTGGCCCACGCGCGTTGCCCGTCGACTGGTTGGCCATTTGCGCGAGGCGACGCTCGTGGGTCTCACGATTTGGCTCGTGACGATGCCGCTGGTGATGGCCCGATTTCATTTGCTTACGCCCGCCGCGATCTTGCTCAATCCGCTGCTGCTGGTTCCTTTGACGCTGGCGATGGGCGCCGGATTTGGCGTGCTGATGCTCGGTTGGCTCGCGCCTCCCGTCGGCGACCTGTTTGGCCGCGTGTGCGACTGGAGCTTGAGCGTTTTGGAATGGGCGGTGGCTCGAACGGCCGAAGCGCCGGGGGGACATTTTTGGGTCCCTGGCCCGCGAGATTGGTGGCTGGCCGTGCTGTATCTTGGGCTTGCCTATATCACCATCGTGGCTTGGCCAGTACCGACGCGGCGCTGGCGGCTGGCGCTGTTGGCCGGGTGGTGCGGCGTCGGGTTTTCCGTCGCTTGGCTGCTGCCCGCGCACGGAAGACAACTCGATTGCACGTTCGTGTCGGTCGGTCATGGCTGCGCGGTCGTCGTAGAACTGCCCGGCGGGCGCGTGATCCTTTCCGACGCCGGCCGCTTGGGTTCGCCGCAGATCGGCGCCCGCGAAATCTCGGGCTATCTCTGGTCGCGCGGCCTGGCGCACATCGACGCCATCGTCCTCTCCCATAACGACACCGATCATTACAACGCCGTGCCGGAACTTTTGCGGCGATTCTCGGTCGGCGCGATCTACGTCTCGCCGGTCATGTTCAATCGCGATCCGCCGTCGCTACTAGCGCTGCGCAGGGCGATAGCTTCATCGGGAGTTCCGCTCCGCGAAATCTCAGCCGGCGACCAGCTCATCAGCGGCGACGAGACAACGATCACCGCCCTGCATCCTCCGCCGCAAGGAATGGGCGCATCGGAAAACGCCGACAGCGTGGTGCTGGATATCCGCTCCCACGGCCGGAGAATTCTGCTCACCGGCGATCTCGCGCCGCCCGGGCTCGACGCGGTCGTGGCCATTCCCACTTCCCGCTACGACGTGACGATGGCGCCGCACCACGGCAGCGCGACCAGCCGCCCGACTGAATTCGCCGCTTGGACCAAGTCCCACTACGCCATCATCAGCGGCGATCTGTCGCACGATTCGCACGTCGCCGTCGAGGCCTATCAAGCCGCCGGCTCGACCGTCCTCAACACGGCCACTGCCGGCGCGGTGCATATCGGCGTCGATGAAAACGGCAATTTAACTTTAGATTGCTATCGGCTTGGGGACCGGTGGTGATGGACGCGGCCAATGGCCCGTCGAATCGAGGACAGAGGGTTTACGCCCCCCGCTCGCCGGTGGTTTGAGCGGTAATTTCGGCCGGCGGCGTGCTGGCGCCGGCGATTTTACACTTCTTTTACGCACTTGGCGCCAGTGCATGACACACTCTCCTGGATAAATCTCTAGAATTTCGCCGACAGCAGAGACAGATGGACGCCTCACGGCGACCGCGATCTGCTGCGACAGTCGTTCAGCTATATCCTTGAAGGAGCCGCCTCCGATGTCCATGCAGCTAGAACCGACCTCATTCTCGACGGGCGCGAGCGCGCCGGTCGTTCTTCCCCGCAACGATTACATGCCTGCCGATGCTTCGACTGCTGACGATTCGACTGGCGCCTTGCAAGACGACGATCGCACGTTGGCAAGCCGCAAGCGGCTCGACCCGATCGATATGAGCAACCGTTGGAAAAACGGCATCGATTGGGTGGTCTGCGTGTTTATGGTCTTGGTGCACGTGCTGGCCCTGGGCGCGTTCTACTTCTTCACTTGGAAAGGGGTGGCGCTGCTGTTTATTTTTGGCTGGCTCACCGGCGGCATCGGGGTCACGCTGGGCTTTCATCGGATGTTCACGCACGGCAGTTTCCAGACTTACAAGCCAATCCGTTGGTTAATTGCCTCGATCGGCCAGTTATCGGGCCAGGGATCGGCGATCGTGTGGGTGGCCAACCATCGCAAGCATCACATGTTCAGCGATCAGGAAGGCGATCCGCATTCGCCGCGCGACGGCAAATGGTGGAGCCATATGCTGTGGTTCACGCCGCATATCGGGAGCGTGAAGGAGCGGGAACTGGCCACGCGATACGCTCCCGACATGCTCAAGGACCCCATGATGCACATCTTGCATTACATGTTCTTGCCGATGCAGTTCGTATTCGGCGGGGCGCTATTTCTTGCCGGCTGCTACGGCTGGGACACATTCACCGGTTGGTCGTTTGTATTTTGGGGAGTGCTGTTGCGGCTGGTCTACGTGTGGCACGTGACGTGGTTCGTCAACTCGGCCACGCACATTTGGGGCTACCGCAACTACGAAACGAGCGACGACAGCCGCAATCTCTGGTGGGTCGGCTTGCTAGCGTATGGCGAGGGCTGGCACAACAACCACCACGCGTATCAGCGGATGGCCCGGCACGGGCACAAATGGTGGGAATTCGATCTGACGTACGCGACGATCTGCCTCATGGAAAAGCTCGGCCTGGCGTGGAACGTCGTCCACGAAGTGCCGGCCCACCAAAAGCCGGCGTAGCGGTCCGAGCCGCTGAATTTAAATTCGATTTGCGGTTGCAAACTGTTTGCGGGTCGCTACACTTAGCCACTTAGTGTAAATCGTTGGCAGCTATAGGGTAGGACGTAAGTACGAGCGATGGCCATTACCAAAGAGCGCAAGCAGGGGTTGATCAGCGATTATCGGCGGGCGGAGAACGACTCCGGATCGCCCGAGATCCAAATCGCCATTTTGACGACCCGCGTTGGCGAGATCACCGAGCATCTGCGGACGCACAAAAAGGACTACGCCGGCCGGCGCGGTCTGTTGATGATGGTGAGTCGCCGTCGGCGCTTGCTGGATTACCTGAAGAGCATCGATCCGCAGCGCTATCTGGACATCATCCGCCGCTTGGAAATCCGGAAGTAAGGGAAATCCGCAAACAAGGAAGTCCGCACGCTAGGCAGATTTCTTCGGCGAAGCGGATTCCACCGGACAAAAAGGCGCGGTGACTGGCCCAGGGCGCTATGTGTCTCAGCCGTGCATTCTCGCATGGTGGTATGGAGACGCGCCGGCGCGATGCTGCGTTCGGTCAAGCGGCGGCAGTCGGCCGATTGCTTGCGAATCCGTCGTGGCGATCCAATGGCGTGGGTATTCCCCTCGCCAAATAAGTCGCCCTATCCAAGTTAAACTGTCGGTCAGGCCAACGCAGGCAAGAACATGCAGGCCTTGTAATGTAGGAATGAAACATTGAAAGTTCGCGTTGAGAAACAAATCGGTTCCGGTCTCCTGTCGATCGAAACAGGCGTTTTGGCAAAACAAGCGGCCGGAAGTTGCCTCGTGCAATTCGGCGAGACGGTCGTCCTGACCGCCGCCACCTCCGGCGCTCCGCGATTCGCGGGGGATTTTTTCCCGCTCACGTGCGATTATCGGGAACGATCGGCTGCGGCCGGCAAGTTCCCGGGCGGCTTCCTCAAACGAGAAGGCCGACCGACGATGAAGGAAACGCTCACGTCCCGGCTCATGGACCGGCCGATCCGGCCGCTTTTTCCCGCCGGCTTTTTCGACGAAGTGCAAGTCCAGAGCTTCGTGCTCTCGAGCGACCGCCAAAACGATGGCGACGTGCTGGCCATGAACGGCGCCTCGGCAGCCCTGGGCCTTTCGCCGTTGCCGTTCCAGGGTCCGTTGGGCTCGGTGCGACTGGGGCACATCGACGGCCGATTCGTCCCATTTCCGACCCAGGACGAGCTCGAAGAAAGCGACCTGGACCTGATCGTCTCCGGCAGCAAGACGGCCGTGCTGATGATCGAAGGGTTCGCTCGCGAAATGCCCGAGGATCTGATGGCCGAGGCGATCGCCGAATGCCAGCGGATCATTGGGATGTTGTGCGACATGCAGCTGGAGCTGTTCGAAAAAGTTGGCGTGCAAAAGGCGCCGGCGCCAGCCGCTCCGGTCAACCCGGTGCTTGAGGCTCTGCGTGGCAAGTTTTACGAAACGCTCAAGACAACTAAGCAGACGACCGGCAAGCTAACTCGGGCGACTGCCGTGAAGGACCTCAAGAAGCGGGCTTCGGCCGAGTTGGTTCCGACTCCCGTGGTCGAAGGGGGTGTCACCGCCGCGCAGTTCGATAGCGCATGGCATCATTTAGAAGAACGGGTCGTTCGCGATTTGATACTCTCCGGCAATCGGGCCGATGGCCGTCCGCACAATGCGCTGCGGAACATCGAGTGCGCGGTCGATCTTCTGCCGCGCGTGCATGGGTCGGCCATGTTTCAACGGGGTGAAACCCAGGCATTGATCACGGTCACGCTGGGCACCGGCCGCGACGAGCAGCGGGTCGATGGACTGGTCGACGAATACAGCAAGAAGTTCATGCTGGACTACTATTTTCCGCCATTCTCGGTCGGCGAAACGAAGCCGATTCGCGGTCCTGGCCGGCGCGAAATTGGCCACGGCGCCCTGGCCGAGCGGAGCATCAAGCCGGTGCTTCCCGATCCGGACAATTTTCCTTATACGATCCGCGTGATCTCGGACATCCTGGAATCGAACGGTTCCAGCTCGATGGCCAGCGTCTGCGGGGGCACCCTCGGATTGATGGCGGCCGGCGTGCCGATCAGCAATCCGGTGGCCGGCATCTCGATCGGCTTGATTAAGGAATCCGAAGACCAGTGGATTCTGCTCACGGATATCATCGGCGACGAAGATCACTTCGGCGACATGGATTTCAAGGTCGCGGGGACGCAAAACGGAATTACGGGGATTCAGCTCGACCTGAAAATCGACGGCATCAGCCCGGCGATCATCAAGGCCACGCTGGCCCAATCGCGCGAGGCTCGGATCGAGATTCTCCGCAAGATGCTGACGGCGATTGCCCGTCCTCGACCCGAGATTTCCGACTGGGCGCCGCGACTTCTGCGGACTCACATCGATCCGGAAAAGATCGGCGCCTTGATTGGCCCTGGCGGCAAGACCATCCGCGGCATTCAAGAGCAGACCGGCGCGGTAATCGAGGTCGAAGACGATGGCACGGTCACCGTGGCGAGCGCCGACGCCGCCGGGGCGAAGGCGGCCATGTCTCGCGTCGAAGCGTTGACCGCCTCGGTGCAAGTCGGCCGGATTTACGAGGGCCGCGTGACCAGTATCAAGGATTTCGGCGCCTTTGTCGAAATTTTGGCTGGCAAGGACGGCCTCTGCCATATCAGCGAACTGTCCGACGAATACGTCAACAGCGTCGCCGACGTGTGCAAGGTGGGCGACTACATGCAGGTCAAGGTGATCGCCGTCGATGACCAAGATCGCGTGAAGCTGAGTCGCAAGCAGGCGCTTCGCGAGATGGCGGCCGCGGGCGAACAAAAGTCATAACCGGCCGATCCCTATTTTTAATTCGTTCACGCCTTTAGCCGCGTTCCTCGCGACGCGCTCCGCATCGCCGGAGCGCGTCGCGGCGATGCGGCTTTTTTTCGGCCGTCGGAATCGGCGCATGAGCAAGCCACGCATCGACTCAGGCGAGTTAGAGCCAAAGCTGCGCGAGCTGTACACCGAGATCGCGACGCTGGCCGGCGGCTTGGCTCACGAGATCAAGAATCCGCTCTCCACGATTCGGCTCAACATGGAGCTCCTGGCCGAGGACTTCGCCGAGTCGCCCGCGCCGCGCGATCGTCGGGCACTGGCCAAGATCCATCGCGTGCAGCGCGAGTGTCAGCGGCTGGAGAATCTGCTCAACGACTTTTTGAATTTCACTCGGCCCCGGCAATTTCAATTTGAGGCGAGCGATCTCAATGCCGAAGTGCTGCGGGTGCTGGATTTCTTTAAGCCCACTGCCGAGGAATCGGGGATCGAGATTACGACCTATCTCGACCCGGAATTGCCCACGGTGCTGCTCGACCGGGAGCCGTTTCAGTCGGCCCTGCTGAATTTGGTGCTCAACGCGCAGCAAGCGATGGACGTGGGTGGCCAACTCGTCGTTCGCACGCACACGCTGCCGGCCGGAGTGGTGCTCGATCTGATCGATACGGGTGTCGGCATGGACGAGACAACCCAGTCGAGAATCTTCCATACATTCTACTCGACCAAGCCCGACGGTTCCGGTTTGGGTTTGCCAACAGCGAAAAAGGTAATCGAAGGCCACGGCGGGCGCATCAACGTCGATAGTGAAGTCGGCAAAGGCACCAAGTTCACGATCACGCTCCCCGTTCCGCCGCGACTGGCCGCCGCCACTGCCAGCCCCCCGATCCCGCTCACGCCTCCGGTCAAGCCGACACATTGATCTGTCGACGACGCCGCCGGCGTAAGGGCTAAGCGTCGCTACGAAAGCGTAGTCCGGCTCCGCTCGATGCGAACGCTAAGTCTT
Organism: Pirellulales bacterium; assembly: GCA_038210495.1. GTDB lineage: Bacteria > Planctomycetota > Planctomycetia > Pirellulales > DATAWG01 > JBBQWR01. The sequence goes on along the minus strand of JBBQWR010000014.1, from coordinate 34,508 downwards.
CCGTTTTCCGGTCAGGTCCAACTCACGAGCATCATTTTGCCCCTTCTATCTAATTTTTTCGCCGAACTTCCCACGCACCTGTCGGCAGAGACTGCCTCCACGTTGGCCGAGGCAGTCAACATTCGCATCGAGCGGATCGTGTCGTGGGGCCACGCATCGGCGGAGGGGTTTTGGTACGATCAGGATCAGCACGAGTTCGTGGTCCTGCTCCAAGGCGCCGCCCGTCTGCGGTTCGAGGATAAAATCGTCGAACTGGCGCCCGGCGATTTCATTAACATCGCAGCCCGCCAAAGGCATCGCGTCGACTGGACGACGCCGGAGGAGCCGACAGTTTGGCTGACCGTCTTCTATCAATGAGATCAAAACGGAACTCGCTCGCGATGCTGAATTCGCCGTCAAAGATCGGCGACTGGCCAGGACGAGACCCGCGATGACGGCGAATCGCTTGTTCCTGGATGAAGGCTTCATCCTCCGAAAAAACCCGAGCCAAAAATGTGGCGAGGCGGGGGCTTGAAGCAGAAGCCCCCTTTGTGCCATATTTCACAATCTTAAGCGCCGGGTGGGAAATGGGTTCCGCTGGACGGGCTTAATTGGCGGCAGCTGCGCCTGAACGATGTAAGGCATGCGGCGCTTGACCTACAGATTTGGCGGCTTGGTGGCTGAATTCTTCATAAGCTGGTGTCATTTCATCCCTTGGTTCGCCTATGCGCTGGCGGCGATCATCCAAGGGACGATTCTGGTGACATTCGTCGCCGTGATGGCCCTGATTTTCATCTGGATGGAGCGGAAAATCTCCGGCCGGATTCAAGATCGGCTAGGCCCGACCCGGGTCGGCGGCAAATTTGGCTGGCTGCAGACGCTGGCCGATGGGCTCAAACTGCTGACCAAAGAAGACCTGATGCCCGAGGGGGCTGATGGCCTGCTGTTTCGCGTCGCGCCGTACGTTAGCTTTACGGCCTCGTTCGTGTCGTTTTTCGCCTTGCCTTTCGCTTTCGACTGGGTCGGCTTGCGGATGAATGTGGCCGTGTTCTTCGTCATTGCCGTGCTCGGGCTCGAGGTGTTCGGCGTGATTCTGGCCGGATATTCGTCCGCCTCGAAATGGTCGCTGTTCGGAGCGATGCGCGAGGCGGCGCAGGTCGTCAGCTATGAAGTGCCGCTGGGCATGTGCATCGTCGTGCCGGTGCTGATCGCCGGATCGATGGACCTGGTGACGATCAGCGAAATGCAGGGTGGCTTGTTCACCAACTGGTTCGTGCTGCACGACCCGTTTACGTTCATCACGTTTTGGGTCTATTTCACTTGTGCGACGGCGAGCGTGAATCGGGCGCCGTTCGATTTGGCCGAAGCGGAAAGCGAACTGGTGGCCGGCTTTCATACGGAATACTCCGGTCTGCGGTGGAGCTTTTTCTTCATGGCCGAATACGGCTCGATGTACGCTGTAAGCGGACTGGCGACGATCCTTTTCTTCGGCGGCTGGAATGGCCCGCTACCGATCACGCAATGGCTGGGAATCGATCCGCATGCGGCCGGTCACATCCAAGACGCTCTGACTCATAGTGGCGTGCTAACTCACTGGCAAGAATTCCAAGTTTTCGTCGCCAATCTAATCGGGCTCTTGAATTTCGTCTTCAAATGCAGCGTCGGCGTTGCGGTCATGATGTGGGTGCGCTGGACGCTCCCGCGGTTGCGAATCGATCAGGTGATGCAGACCTGTCTGAAATACTGCACGCCGATCGCGGCCGTGATGTTTTTGGGCGCGGTGATTTGGAAGTACGAATTTCCCGGCGGGCTGGTCTTGCCGCCATCGACGCCGTTGGGTCATGTTCGCGAAGGCTGGTTGACGCCCGAGGCGCTGGCTGAGCGGGCGCGCGAAGCGGCGGCAATCGAAAGCTCGCTCCCCGACGTCGCAACCCAAGGGGGACAGTTTCCTTTTGCTCCGAAGACTCCAAAAAAGGGGACAGTCCCCGGCGATGATTTTGCGGGAGACAAATAGCGTGGACCCGATCAATTGGCATTCGGTGTTTTTCCTGCTGTTCTCGCTGGTGGCTTGCGCCTTTGCGCTGGCGGTCGTGTTCACCGGCCACATCGTGCGGATGGCGTTTTATTTGGTGTTGTCGCTGGGCGCGACTGCCGGGCTGTTTTTCTTGGCGGGCGCCGATTTCGTCGGTTCGATGCAACTGCTGATCTATGTCGGCGGCACGCTGGTTCTGCTGGTATTTGGCGTGATGCTCACGGCGCAAGGGCCGTTTGTGACCATGAAGACAACCGGCGGCGAGTGGATTTTGTCGGCGTTCGTGGGCGGGTCGCTATTAGCCGTGCTACTCCCCACGGCGTTCAAAATCGCCGACTGGCAGAACGCGACTGTACGAGTGGCTGGGGCGAGCGACGATGAACCGGCCGTCGCGCGAAAGCTGCCCGAGGGTGAGCCGACCGCCACGCGAATCGGCATGGGACTGCTGGGGGCCCGCGTCGACCAACTCGATGACAATAATCGAGCGCCGCGCGGCTCGCTGGCGGGCTACTTGTTGCCGTTTGAAATTGTCTCCGTGCATTTGCTGGTGGTGCTGATCGGGGCCGCGTATTTGGCCCGGACCAAGCGTCGAACCCGACCACGCGATACGACCGGCGCCGAATTGGGTTTGGAGAATTAACGATGGATCTGCTGACTCAGCCCGTGGGTGTATCGCACTATTTGGTGGTGGGCGCCATCCTGTTCACCGCCGGGGTCGTGTGCATGGCGACAAAGCGCAACGCGTTGGGCGTGCTGATGGGCATCGAACTGGTGTTAAACGGCGCCAATGTGAATTTCGTGGCGTTCGGAAGTAAATTCCTTCGGGCCGACCCAAATTCGTCGATCGGCCTGGATGGCCATTTGATTGCCCTGTTCGTGATTGTGCTGGCGGCAGCCGAGGCGGCCGTGGCGTTGGCTATCACGCTGAATTTTTACAACAACCATTCGACGGTCGACGTGGATCGCGCGGATGAATTGAAAGGCTGAATCGGCGCGCACTAACCCGAAGCGTTAGCGAGGCAGACTAGAGAACGACCACGAATCCTCGCTAACGCTTCGCGCTTGGTATGCTTTAGCACCTGCTTGCCTTCCCTAGTCCCTAGCCCCCCCACCCCCTAGCCCCTTTTTTCTGATCGCTCGATGTCGCTTCCCTCCACATTACCCGTGCTGCTAGGTCTTGCTTGGCTTGTGCCATTGGCCTCGTTCACGGTGATCTTGTTTTTCGGTCCGCGTCTTGGGCCGCACGGGAAGCATGGCTCGACGGTGGCGACGGGCGCGATCCTCACGAGCTTCGTGCTGTCGCTGGCGGCTCTGATCGGCTGGGTTTGGGAACATCCGGTGCAAACGGCGAAGCATGAGGCCCATCACGCCGTGGCCGCCAAGATCGATGCCGCCGAAAAGGCTGACGGCAAGATCGAGACAGGCATTCCGAAGACGGGCGATAAGTCGGCGGCCGTTGAAACTGAAGGCGGCGAGTCGCATGAACATGCCGGTCCAGTCTACTACTCCGGCGAATGGTACACGCTCGTGTCCGTCGGACGACTTAGACTCACGGTCGGTTATTACATCGACGCGCTAACGATCGTCATGTTTACGATGGTAACGCTGATCGCCTCGTGCATCCATTTCTACGCTTCGGGCTATATGCATGAGGAATTGCACGAGGTGACCGACCACGAGGTCACGCTCTCCGATGGCCACCATCTGCATCGGCCCGGGCGATATCCGCGATTCTTCCAATATCTGTCGCTTTTTTGCTTCAGCATGTTGGGCCTAGTGATCGCGGGCAACATCTTCATGGTGTTTGTGTTTTGGGAATTGGTCGGCGCTTGCTCGTATTTCCTGATCGGCTTTTATATCGAACGGCGCAGTGCCTCGACCGCAGCGAACAAAGCGTTCATCACCAATCGCATCGGCGACTGGGGCATGCTCATCGGCCTGATGGCCATCTGGGGCTCGCTCGGCACGTTTGCGTTTGGCGACAAGCAGACGCCGGATGGCAAGCTGGCCGTCGCCAAAAGCGGAGGTGCGGAATCACCGGGCATTTTTAGCCTCGTGCGCCGGCCCGAAAACGGCCACAGGCTGATGACGCCCGAAGGCATGGTTCGCGATGGGATGTCAGCGACGGCGGTCGGCGTTGCAACCGATGTGGCGAAAACGACCGCCGAACCGGAAGGCCCCGCGAAGATCGGCCATTGGCTGTTGATCGTTGCTGGTCTCGGTATCTTCTGCGGCTGCGTTGGCAAGAGTGCCCAGTTTCCGCTGCATGTTTGGCTCCCCGACGCGATGGAGGGACCAACGCCCGTTTCGGCGCTGGTCCATTCGGCGACGATGGTGGCGGCCGGCGTGTATTTGGTCGGGCGATTTTTTCCGGTCTTCACGCCGGAAGTTCTGCTTGTAATCGCCATCACGGGCGGCGTCACGCTCATGCTGGCCGCGACGATCGCGATCACGGCCGTCGATATCAAGCGGGTGCTCGCTTATTCGACGATCAGCCAATTAGGATACATGATGCTGGCCCTGGGGGTCGGCGGCTGGCTGGCGGGGCTGTTTCATTTGATCACGCATGCGTTTTTCAAGAGCCTGCTGTTTCTGTGCAGCGGCTCGGTGATTCACGCCTGCCACACGAACGACATGCGAAAGATGGGTGGCCTGCGGAAAAAAATGCCGTGGACCGCGTACACGATGCTCGTCGGCTGTTTGGCGATCATCGGCGGCGGGATTCCGTTCTTGATCGGCTTGAGCGGCTATTATTCGAAGGACTCGATCATCGCCCAGGCCCTGTCGTTCAAGTTGGCGAATCCCAGTCCACTATGCGGAATGATGTTTTACGCCGTGGCGGGTGGAGCGGCGATTACCGCGTTCTATATGTTTCGGCTGTGGTACATGACATTCGCCGGCAAGCCCCGCGACCAGCACGTTTACGACCACGCCCACGAGTCGCCGAAGGTGATGTACGTGCCGCTGGTGGTGTTGGCCGTGTTCGCGGTTTGCGTGGGCTGGCCGATCTTCCAGTTGCCGCAGTTGCTCGAGCAAGCTCGGCCAGCGGGCACGGGCATCACGATAAATGGCGGCGTGTTCGCGCCGACGCTCGTTCATCCGGCGGAACACCTCAGCCACGAGGGTTCGATCCACATTACGGCGACGCTCGTGGCAAGCGCGACCGCGCTATCCGGCTTTCTGCTCGCCACCGCGATCTATTGCTGGCGGTTGATTAGCGCCGACGAGATTCGCAATCAATTCCGCCCGCTGTATAACCTGTTCTGGAACAAATGGTATTTCGATGAGATTTATCAGAAGATTTTCATCGGTCCGGTGATGTTCGTCTCGCGGCGCGTGGCGGATTTCGATAGGCAAGTGATCGACCGCTTCATCAACGGCTGCGCGGTGGCCGTGCGGCAGATTTCCGTGCTGGACGACTTGATCGACCGCTGGTTCGTGGATGGGCTGGTGAACTTTACATCGCGGAAGATTTTCGCCCTGGCGATTTCGCTGCGGGGCGTTCAGACGGGCCGACTAAGACAATATGTGATGTTGATCGTGGTCGGAACGGTGGGCCTGTTCGTGATCGTGAGTTTTTTCTGGAATCCGGCGTGGGGCGCCGGGCCTCCCTTGAAGCCGTGATGTTGGCGTTTCGGGGATGTCGTGCTTGGCGGTGAGTCTGTTTCCTTTTATCTCGCTCTGAATCTGCCGATTATGGATAATTCGTACGCGGCCCTGTTGACGCTCGTCGTCTTTCTCCCGGCGCTCGGCGCGCTCGTGTTGGCCTTCTTTCCCAAGGACCGGCCCGAAGGCATGCGGCTGTTCGCGTTGGCCGTGAGCGCGGTCGTGTTTGTGCTCACGGTGGTGTTGGCTTGGCCCACACCGGCGGGTGGGTCGGCCGCAATGACCGGCTTTTCGATCGGCAAGGCCGGAATGCAGCAGATGTTTTCCGTTCCCTGGATTACGTCGTTCAATATCTTCTACTTCATGGGCATGGATGGGATCAGCTTGCCGCTGGTCGTGCTGACTTCATTTCTCAGCATGCTGGCCCTCGCCGCCAGTTGGCCGATCATCAAGGCGGTCAAAGCGTATTTGATTTTATTTTTGCTTCTTGAGACGGGCATGCTTGGTGTCTTCTTGTCTCTCGACTTCTTCTTGTTCTACGTATTTTGGGAAGTGATGCTCCTGCCGATGTATTTCTTGATCGGCGTCTGGGGGGGCCCGCGACGAGAGTATGCCGCAATTAAGTTTTTTCTGTATACGCTGCTCGGTAGCGTGCTGATGTTGATCGCCATTTTAATGCTGTATTTCACCAGCGATCTGAGGCTTTTGTCGCCCCAGACGCTGCAGACCGTGCGCATCGCGGCGTCGGAGGACACCGCCAAGGAAATCATTTCCAGGCCAACGGCCCAGCATACGTTCAACATTCTGGCCATGACGGCGATGGGGCAACTCAAAGAATCGCCATTCAGCGGCGCCGGCGAAGTCGCGAACGGCGCTTATGTGCCCGGAACTTACGCTCACTCCGATCTTCTCTGGGGCAAGAATCTCCAGTGGTGGGCGTTCATCCTGCTGTTCATCGGGTTTGCGATCAAAGTGCCAGCGGTGCCGGTGCATACCTGGCTGCCCGACGCGCATGTCGAGGCGCCGACGCCCATCTCGATGATCCTGGCCGGCGTGCTTTTGAAGATGGGAGGCTACGGCATCATCCGGATTTGCTATCCGATCTGTCCCGACGCTGGATACGATCTGGCTTGGTTCGTCTGCACGATCGGCGCGCTGAGCATGGTCTATGGCGCGTTTGCCGCGATGGCCCAGAAGGATTTCAAACGGCTCGTGGCTTATAGCTCGGTGAGTCACATGGGTTATGTCGTGCTGGGCATTGGCGTCTGGAGCGCGACATTCCGGCATGGATACGATCCGGACTATTGGGCCATGGGCATGAATGGAGCCATGTTTCAGATGATCGCCCACGGGATTAGCTCGGCCGGCATGTTCTTCCTGGTCGGCGTGGTTTACGACCGCGTGCATCACCGCAACTTGGACCAATTTGGTGGGCTGTTCGCGCGGATGCCGGTCTACACAGGCTTCGCGATCGGCATTTTCTTCGCGGGTCTTGGGCTGCCTGGCCTGTGCGGCTTTATCGGCGAAGTGCTAGTCACGCTGTCGGTTTGGAATTTCAGCCATACGCTGGCCGTGATTTCCGCGGCAGTTGTCATTTTGACGGCTGGGTACATCCTGTGGACTATTCAGCGAGTTTATCTCGGTCCGGAATATAAGGGTCCGCATGGCGATCATCTGCACGACATGACCGGTCGAGAATTGGCGATCGCGATTCCGCTATTGTCGTTGGCGATTTTCTTCGGCGTGTATCCGCAGGCGATTTTCAATTATCTGGAGCCGAGCGTGACCGGATCCGTGAGGCAATTGGCCGATTGGACGAAGAACGTGAAGGACGCTGGCGGCGCCGCCAATCCGGCGCCTCCGCTCCCGGCCGCCGCGAAGACAACCGAGCCCGTTACACCCATTCCGCCCAGCAATACCAGCACAACGCAGTCTTCAACGAGAGAGCGGCGGCCAATCGCGCCGCTCACATCCGCTTTGGCGACGGGAACCAGTAGTGAACGATAGCCTTTCTGGAATTGTCGACTCGCTCCTGCGCGACACGGCCATAAGTCTGCCGGCGTTTCGCACGGAGTTGACGCTATGCGCGACCGTCGTGCTCATGCTGGTGGTTCGCACGTTTCGCGGCGGGCATCGGATCGATGCGTTTTTGATCGCGCTGGCCGGTTCGCTCGTCGGTCTGTGGTTCGCTTTGCCTTGGGCGCAGCCGGCGTCGCTTTTGCACGACGGTCACGTCGTCCGGCACGAGTTGTTCACGGGGATGCTGGTCTACGATTCGTTTACGTTGTTTTTCCGGGCGTTCTTGATGTTCTTTGCCGCGGCGTTCATCGTCCTAACACGGCTGACGGGGATTCCCGATCGCGAAGACGGACCCGACTTTTATTCGCTGCTGCTGGGGGCGACCCTGGGCATGTGCATCATGGCGTCGGCCAACCATCTGCTGACGATCTTCCTGGGTGTCGAAATGGCGAGCGTGCCTTCGTACGCGTTGGCAGGGATGCTCAAAGGACGCCGCAAGAGCAGCGAGGCGGCGCTTAAATATTCGATCTACGGCGCCGGCGCGGCCGGGATCATGCTCTACGGCGTGAGCCTGCTGGCCGGCGTGCTCGGCTCGTGCCATTTACCGACGATGGCGACCCATCTCGCGTTTTTGGTCCAGCACGGTCAATTGGCCGACCGGTCGATGGTGCTGGTGCTGGGCGGATTGATGGTCATGGTCGGCCTGGCGTTCAAGTTGTCGGCCGTGCCGTTTCATTTTTGGTGCCCGGACGTATTCGAAGGGGCCAGCGCTGAGGTGAATGCGTTTCTGTCGATCGCCTCGAAGGCCGCGGCGCTCGCATTGCTAGTCCGCGTGGTCGTGGGGTTCGGTTATTTGCCGCCGGCCGAAGGCGCGCCGCCTCAAGTGGCCGTCGCCGGGCAGGGCTCCAGCAGCACGGCGACCGCGTCGAGTTCCACTACGAATGTGGCGCCTCCAGCGCCGGGCGATACGCCCAAGAGCGATGCTGCCCGGGATTCGCAGCTCACTGCGCTAGGCGGAGTGCGCACGTTCATCGCCGTTCTCATCGGGTTCATCGCCGCAATCACTTGCACGTTCGGCAACTTGGCAGCCTACGGCCAAACCAATATCAAGCGGCTATTGGCGTATTCGACGATCGCCCACGCGGGCTACATGATGATGCCGGTCGCCGCCGGCCTGGTTCTAGTGGGCAAGAATCCGATCGCGGCGCAAAACGCTTTCGCAGCGATTCCATTCTATGTGATTACCTATCTGTTCATGAACCTCGGGGCGTTCGCGATCGTCGCCTTTTTGCGAAACGCGCTGCGGAGCGAAGAGATCGCCGACTATGCCGGCTTGATCCACAGCGCGCCGGGGCTCGCCATCTGCATGGGCGCAATCATGTTCAGTCTTGTCGGTTTGCCGCCACTGGCCGGTTTCGCGGGGAAATACACGATTTTTGCCGCGCTCGTCGACGGAATGCAAAGCAACACGGCTCGGGGACTGATGTTGTCGCTGCTGCTGGTAGGCGGCATGAATACGGCGATCAGTTTGGTGTTTTATCTCCGCGTGGTGAAGGTAATGACGTTCGAGCCGGAGCCCGAGTCGCGGCCGCCGTTCAGTTTCCCCATGGTCTCGCTTCGCGGCGCCTATATCGCCGCCGTTTCGCTACCCGTGCTGCTGCTAGGCATTTGGTGGGGCGACGTGTATCAATGGGCGCAGCGAGCCACGGCGCACTTGCTCTGGTGACGGAAGGGGCTGGGGGTGGTGGGGCTGGGGGTGGTGGGGCTGGGGGCTGGGAAAGGCATACTAACCCGACGCGTTAGCGAGGATTCGTGTCTTCATTACCCGCTTGCCTCGCTGACGCTTCGGGTTGGTATCAGTAGAGTGGCCGGGGCTAGAGGCGCTTCGCCGAAGTTCCGGGGAGTGCGGTCATCTAACGAAAAACGCTATGCGAAAAATTCGACCGGACGCCACGGAGGTTCTCAACCGCTTGTTCCAGATCGTGACTCGGTCGTTGCCGATGTACTTGGCCGGCGCCGATCCGTGGACGAAATCTTCGGACGAGCCGGCGACCAAGGCGCTCGAGCGAATCGTGGCCGACGCGAAGTTTTATTCCTCGCGACTCGCCGAAATGATTTTGGAGTATCGCGGCCGAATCGACCAAGGGGATTTCCCGATGGAATTCACCGAGTTGAACATGCTCTCGTTGGATTATCTCGTGAAGGAACTGCCCCAGTATCTCCGGTCCGACCTGGCCGAAATTCAGCGTTGCATCGACGATTTGAGGGACGATATAGGCGCCCGCGTTCTGGCGGAAGAATTGCTCGGCAACACTCGCGGTCATCTGGAAACCCTGGAAGAGCTCGCGAAGCAGCCGCACACGATCCGAATCGCCTCGTAGCGGACGATTGCTCTCATGCCGCTCGTCGATACGCACGCCCATCTCGATCAGGATCAATTCGACGCCGACCGTGCTGAGACGTTGGACAGGGCCCACGCGGCTGGAGTCAAAAAAATCGTCGTGGTCGCCGTGACGGCCGATTCGAGCGATGCCGTGGTGCAACTGGCTTCCGACCACGACATGCTGCTTGCGGCTGTAGGCATTCATCCGAATTATACAAGCGAAGCGCAACCCGGGGATTGGGACAGCATTGTCGCGTGGGTCGATCATCCTCGGGTGGTCGCGATAGGCGAGACAGGCCTCGATCGCTTTCGCGAGGAATCGCCGTTTGAGCTTCAGCAGGAATATTTCGACCGGCACATTCGGCTCTCGCAGGAGCGAGGCAAACCTTTTATCGTGCATATGCGAGAATGCGCGCCGGATATTTACCTGATGCTGGAAGAGGCTCGCCGGCGGGGCCCGCTGCTCGGTGTGATGCACTCGTTCACCGGCGATGGGCCGCTCGCCGACGCCTGCCTCGCGCTGGGGATGTATATTAGCTTCGCCGGAATGGTGACTTATAAAAAGTCGGCCGAGCTGAGAGCGTTGGCCGCCACGATTCCGGCCGATCGGATCCTGGTCGAGACGGATAGCCCTTATCTCTCGCCCGAGCCGCTGCGCGGCAAACGGAACGAGCCGGCGAATGTCGTTCGCACGGCAGCCTGCATCGCCGCCGAGCGAGGTCAGACGCTCGAAGATTTTTCGGCCCAAGCGACCGCGAACGCCGCCCGCCTGTTCGGGTTTCAGCTTTGATTTTCCGGCAGGGCAAATCGATCGTGGAAGCGATCGCACTCAACACAAAAACCGCTTTTAGGAATTCCTTCTATGGCACGCACTCCAAGCACGATGCTACCGCTGGGAACGCCGGCGCCCGATTTCTCGCTCGTCAATGTCGATGGGCAAACAGTGACCCTGGCTGACTTTGAGAGAGCGCCCGCGCTGTTGGTTGCGTTTATCTGCAACCACTGTCCGTTCGTGAAGCACGTCGCGCCGGCGCTCGCGGAGCTTGGCCGCGAGTATCAAGAGCGCGGCGTCGCAGTGGTGGCGATCAGCTCGAACGACGTGGCTGGCTATCCGGCCGACTCGCCGGAGCAGATGGTTCACGAGGCCGAGGAGCGCGGCTATGCGTTTCCATATCTGTACGACGAAACGCAAGACGTCGCGAAATCCTATCGCGCGGCCTGCACGCCCGATTTTTACGTGTTCGATCGCGATCGCCGGCTCGCCTATCGCGGCCAGATGGATTCCAGCCGGCCCGATTCGGGCGTGCCCGTCACCGGCGCCGATCTGCGGGCGGCGCTCGACGCGGTGCTGGCGGGAAAACCGGTCACCACCGATCAGAAGCCCAGTATCGGCTGCAACATCAAATGGCGGCCGGGCCGCGAACCGGATTATTTCGGCCACATGGGACGCTAAGCAATGGGCGATACATAGCCGCGGCATCCTGCTGCGTGGCGCGTTGGTGGATTACGGAATCGCAAACCGGTGAGACCGCTCTCCGGGGCTTCGGCGAAGCGCCTCCAGCCCCGGGCACCCGGCGCGGCTATGTGGGGGGCAAATTGCGCAAGCGCTGCTCGCGCTCGGCGTCGTCGCGCTCTTCGGCTTCGACGTCTTGGCGGATCATGCCGCCGAGCCACCAGCCCCAGATCAGATAGTGCAGCGCCGCGCCGCCGAAGAGCACGAATACGAACGCCACGGCAACAATCACGACCGGCGCAAGCGATGCGCTGAGAAAAATCAGCCCCAGGATCAAGCAAAATCCGAAGCCGAAGGCCAAGCACAAACCGAGTCCCGAGCCACCGCGCTTCGGCGTTTCGCCCGAGTCGGAGGGCGACGATCGCGTCGGGCGGAAATCTTCCGCGCGGAATCGACCGGGCTTCGGGTCGTCAGGCGTCACGCACGAACTCCGGTTCGATTTTGCTCGGGATCACGCCCGCCGCGAAACCCTCGGCCAACAGCCGACGGACGGCCTCGCGCCCTCGCTCGCCGAAATCCATCGTCCAGTCGTTTACGTACATCCCGACGAACTTGTCGGCCCGGGCGCGGTCGAGGTCGCGTCCGTATTGTACAGCATACTCGAGAGCTTCCTGCCGATTTTCGAGCCCATAGCGAATGCTTTCTCGCAACAGCCGATGCACGGCGGCGATATGCTCCATCCCCAAATCGCGGCGGATGGCATTGGCGCCGAGCGGCAATGGCAATTCCGTTTTGTCGTGCCACCACTGCCCCAAATCGACGGCCAGCTTGAGGTCTCGATCGCCGTAGGTGAGCTGCCCCTCGTGAATGATGAGGCCCGCCTGAATCGGTTGACCTTGCCACTCGCCCGCGACGGCCGCGTCGATGATTTCGTCGAAAGGCACGACGACGTGCTTGAAATCTTGGCCCAGGCACATGCGCAGGGCCAGATACGCCGTCGTGAGGGTTCCGGGCACGGCGATCGTAAGAGCCCGAAGGTCGACCGGCGTGTAATGCCGCGGGGCGACGACCATGGGGCCATATCGATCGCCCATGCTAGCGCCGCAGTTACAGAGGATGTAGTTCCCGGTCAAATGAGCGTAAGCGTGCAAGCTAACGGCGGTCAGCTCAAGGTCCGCGGCGAAGGCTCGGCGATTGAGCGTCTCGATATCGACCAACTCATGCCGAAATTCGTACGGGCCCGTGTCCAATTTGCCGTTAGCCAAAGCGTGAAACATGAACGCATCATCGGGATCGGGACTATGGCCAACACGAATGAGCATGGCGTGGATATTTTAGGAAAAGGGATTTGGAATAGACCGGCGCCCGTGGCGATTCGAATCATCGGCGGCCGAATCGAACACCATCATAGGGGGCGCTCGCAAGCAGGCAAAGGCCCGGCCTGGGGTGGCGGTTAACGCGACGGCGGCCGCAAATTTGCCGCCGTTTCAATTCGCACGCGCCGATAATAAGATCACGATGGGCTGGCGGCCAATCGTGCCGCCGCTGGAAGAACCGCAATTGTCCGCGGCCAATAACTCCGATCACGGATCGCGGCGATAAAATGTCTTCGATCGTCGACGCCGCCATCGCCCCAGACTCTTGGCATCGGCGTGGCGTCGAGGCAGTCCGATCTCAACAGATCGAATTGGCGGCGGATTGTTTCCGCCGGGCGGTCGAGGCGAGTCCGACGAACGCCATCTATTTGGCGGACCTGGCTCGGATCGAGCGATTTCGCGGCGAACTGCAAACGGCGCTGGAACTATTCCGACGGGCTGTCGTCGCCAAGCCCGGCTGGGCCCCGGCCCATTATGGTCTGGCGCAGCCGATCGCAGACGTGGGTGACGTGCTCGGCGCCATCGAACACTTCCAGATTGCCGCCGCAAGCAAGCCTTCAGCCGGAGTTTGACGCGCTGGCCGGAGAGATTTTGCGCCGCGATCCGTGTGGGATATTGGTCCTCATTGCGGCCCGCTGGCCATTTATGGCAGAGGCCATCGAGCAGCGGTTTGAGCGGCGTTTTCCCGACTGCTCGTGCCGCCTGATCGTCGCGCCACGGATGACGCACGGAGAGTATTTTGAGCTATTGGCCACCGCCGACGTGGTGTGGATACCGTCGGCTATTCCGGCGGCGCGAACTCCACATACGACGCTCTGGCGATGGGGGGGCCGATCGTCAGGTTGCCGACCGGAATGCATCGGGGTCGTTATACGGCGGCCGCGTATCGTACAATGGGGCTCGACGAATGCATCGCCGAAGCGCCGGAAGACTATGTGCGGCAAGCCGTCGAACTCGCCACGAACGCCGAATATCGGCGAAGTGTCGTCGACAAAATCGTCGACCGCCGTCATCAACTCTTCGACATTGTCGCGGCCGTGCGCGAGCTGGAAGACACCTTCGAACGATTGATCGCCGATGCAAATTGCGCTGGTTGATTTCATCGCTTGGGATTACTCGATCGACACCGTGTACCAAAGGCCGTTGGGCGGCTCGCAATCGGCGCTCTGTTATCTGGCCGAGCAACTCGTGCAGCGTGGCCATGATGTTCATCTTATCAACAATGCCCGATTGCCCGGTGTGTCGCGCGGCGTCGTTCATTTGCCGCTAGAAAAGGCCCGGCCGGAGACGTGGCGAGCGTTCGACGCCGTCGTGCTGCTCAACGCGGTCAAACAGGGCGCCGCGATCCGGCCGCTGCTCAAGCCCGAGGCTCGGATGATTAGTTGGCTACAACACGCCGACGATCAGCCGGCCGTTCGAGGCTTGGCGATGCCCGATTATCGCGATGCCTTCGATGGGTACGCCTTCGTGAGCGGCTGGCAAAAGCAGCGATTCATCGCAAAATTCGGCATCGTGGAGCACAAAACGAAGGTATTTCGCAACTGTGTCGGCCCGGCGTTTCAAAACCGTTTTGCGCCGAGCGAAAATATTTTGAGTGCGAAAAAGCGGCCGTTCGCGCTGGCGTACACGAGCACGCCGTTTCGCGGTTTGGACATTCTCGTTCACGTCTTCCCGGCGATTCGGTCGCGGGTTCCCAACACGATACTGCGCATCTATTCGAGCATGGGCGTTTATCAAGCGCCCGCCGACGCCGACGCGGCCCAATATGGCGAACTCTATCGCCAGTGCCGAGAGTCGCCGGGAATCGAGTACATCGGTTCGCTGCCGCAAGCGGAGTTGGCCGATCGGCTTCGCGATGTGGCAATTCTCGCTTATCCCAATCACTTTCCCGAGACGTCGTGCATCGCCGTGATGGAAGCGATGGCCAGCGGGTGCCAGATATTAACGACCGAACTTGGCGCTTTGCCTGAAACGACTGCTGGTTTTGGAAAGCTGCTACCCCCGGGCGATAGCTGGCTCGACTATAGCGAACGGTTTGTCGAAGCGGCCGTGGAACTCTTGGAAGACCTGAAGCTTGGGTCCGATCGCATTGAAACTGATTTGCGGCGGCAAGTCGAATCGGTCAACGCCGATAACGTCTGGTCAGCACGAGCGATCGAGTGGGAGCAATGGCTGACTTGAGATGCGCGGCATACCAGCCGCGTAATCTGGCTGACGCTTCGAGCAGTGCCTCGCTGACGCTTCGGGTTGGTATCCGCTTTGCTCATTGGGTAAACGTGGTTTCGACATCGATTGCAAGCCACCGGGGCTTCCCTTCGGTCCGGCCACCCAGCGCCGGTTTTCGCCGCCCGGTCATATCAGTACGCGATCGGCAACGCGCTGACGCCGGCGGGCGAAATATGCGGCGCGGGAATGGCCGGGCAATTTTTCGAGGCGACCGTCTCGGCCTGATACCGGAACCATATGTCGGCGTGCGGATGATTGCGATATTGCTCGAACCAAGGTCCGCCATTGGTGTAATGGATCAGATTCGTGTGCTCGTCCATCCAATCGAGCGTATTCCACGTCATCGGCAACTGGCCGATCTGCTCGTCGGGAATGTCCTGAAACCGGTGCAAATAGGCCCCCGTCTGCGTCTCGACGAGTTGCTTGCTCCACAACCTGAGCTTGCCGCAATCCATGAGCATCATGCTCGACCAATTTTTGCGCGGGTAGCTCGTTTGTGGGCAGCCGTACATCTTGATCGCAGCCGTCGGTTGATAGTCATGCTGGACGACTCGCAGGGCGAACTGGGTCATGTCGAGCGCGGCGATCTCGGCCACGTCGCCGAAGCAGAGCATGTCGTTGTCGAGGAACAGAGCCTTGCCGCGAAAATTGCACAGATGCGGCAGTAGAAAACGACTGTATGTGAATTCGGTCGAAGCCAGTGGATCGTGCTGCCGGCTCAGGCGAAGTTCGTCGAGCTTGAGATAGCGAATCTCCAGGGGAATCGACGAATGCTTGAGCAAGCTGTAGCTAAGCACGTCGGCCGGTTCGGGAAATCGCGAGTCCCAACCGATGAAGATTTTGAACATGGAGAATCCTTTCGTGGCGGGTGGTGTGTGGCGAGTGGCGAGTGGCGAGTCGGACGGCAAAGCCGCTAAGCGGCTTCGTTCCCCAGTCCATAACCCCCAGCGCTAGGTCCTCCTTAAGCTTCAAATGAAAAGCCGCCGAGGCGGTCGCCGGTTGACGTTGTCGATTGAAGATCGAGCGGAGCGCGGGCGAAGACTGGGGCGGCGATGGCTTCGGACACGGCGTCGACCCGACGCGTGCCGAGGCGTTCGCAGACTTGCCGCCATGTTTCGCGTTCGGCGTCGAGCACTCGCATGGCTTCATCGAGTTTTTGCGCATCGCGATTGGCGGTCGCCAAGACGATCGTGCGGTAGACGTACCCATAGACGGCGGCCATCTGCCGGACCACGGCCGATTCGAAATTCGGGGCGAGGCCATTGATCAACTGCGTGACGATTCGCTGGCAATGGACGAGCGCTTCAAAGGCCGGCTCGTGCTCTTGTTTCGACCAGTGCCGCTTGGCTCGCCCGCCCAGAAGAATCGCGGCGTCCAGGAGCAGCAGCTGCAATTTCTGCGGCGCGGCCGTCATTACTTCGGTGGTCAAATACTCTTCGCGTGCCGCATAATTCATACGATTTCCTTATCGTAACGGAGCGTTGACGCCGGTCAGGCGTCGATCCGCTCCTATGTGGGTCGTATTTTCCCGCCTTTTTATCTAAACGCCGAGCCCAATGAACCATTCGAGGCATTGGTATTCGACGATGTGCTGCTACTGCTGTTTGAGTTCGACGTATTGTTCGAATTGCTGCTCGTGTAAAAGCCCTGGATCGCGGACAAGGCCGATTGATTGGCCTGTAGTTTCGAGATCACAATTTCGGCGTTGTTGAACTCGGCGGTCAATCGGGCTTGGTCGGCGGTTAGTTTTGCATTGATCGCGTCGATCCTTTTTTTGTTGTTGGCGATCGTGGTGTTGAGTGCATTGAGGCGATTGATCAACACGGAGTTGTTTACGCCCGCGAGTTGGTCGGCGGCGCCGCTGAGCTTGTCGGAAAACCCCAGGCCTGAGGTTGAGAAAAACTGTTGAACGCCTTGGGGATTGGTGGCTACTTGATTCTGCAGTTGAGTCGTATCGAGGCTGAGCGTTCCATCTTGACCCGCGGTCACGCCAAGCGCCGCCAACGATTGAATGCCGCCAACGCCGAATAACTGACCCGAGATTAATTTCGTGAGCGTCGTGTCGACCTGCAACAGGCCGCTATCCCCTTGCAACACGGCGCCGGCATTGGTCGTCGTATTAAATGACGTGTCACTTGAGATTGTCGTGCGGAGCGTGTTGTACGTCGTCACGAACGTTTTGATGGCCGTCGTCAAGTTCGTGTTGCTGGCCGCGACCGTGAGCGTTACCGGCGATGTCGAGACGGCATTGACGGTCAGCGTGGCGCCCGGCAAAACATTTTTGAACGTGTTCGTTGAAGAAGAGGCGACAAATCCACCGCTGCCCGGCGTGCCCGCGACCACTAAAGCGTCTTGAGCTTGGGCGGTCTGCTGGAGGCTGAAGCTGGTCTGCGACGTGTCGAATTGCAACTCGCTCGCGCGGCCGGTGTTTTTGCCGGTCAGCGTCAGGCGGAACGGATTGACGAGCGAACCGCTATTTGATTCGGACGCGGCAACGCCGGCATTCAAATTGTTGATCTTGTTGATCAGCGTTTGCAGCGTATCGCTCGCGGAGAGGGCCACATGGAACGTCGTGGCGCCATTGACGACCTGCGTCGGCAGTCCGGCGATCGTCGTGGTCGTGGCTGCGCCGAGGATATGTAGATCGCTCGCGGTGGTCGAACTGCCCTCTTGCACTTGAAGCGTTCCGCTGCCGTGAGCCGTGTCGGCGATCAGGACGCCATCGCCCGTGCTGTTGACGGAGGCTTGCACTGCGAGCCCCGAATTCTCGATCGCCTGAATGAGATCGCCGATTGTTTTGACCGTCGAGCCGACATTGACCTTCGAGCTATGTCCGGCCGTGTCGGTAATCGTGAACGAGCCTGAGGCGACACCCCCGCCACCGTTGAGCGACGCGAGCTGCGTGTTTTCGCCGACCGACCGCAGAGCCAGATCGCCGCCGTTTTTGCTCGTCACTGCCGCATTCACCGTCAGGCCCAGCTTGTCGGCGGTTTGCGTGCCGTCGACACCGTTGGCGACGATAAAATTGCTGGCCGATGCGCCGGTCGAGTCGGTAAGTTGAATGCCATTGCGAGCCGCGTTGACGTTGGCCGTGACGCCGATTCCCGCGGCATTGATCCGGCCGATGACGTCGTCGAGAGTCACGGCCGACGACAGATCGACGCTCGCCGAAATCCCGTTGCGATCGGAGATGTTCAACTGGCCGAGCGTTCCCAATCCGGCGCCACCGTTAAGATCCTTGAGCAGCGACGACGTCAAACCACCCAGTAGCGGCGAGCCGGTGATTACACCGCCAGAGGCCGCGGCATTCAGCCCGAGATCTTCCGCGGCGTGCGAACTATTCAGATCGGCGATCGAAAACGTGGCGACGCCGGTCGTCAGGTCGGTCAACTTCAATCGTTGGCCGTCGCTGGAGATTTGAGCGGAAATTTTTCCCGGGGCGGCTTGATTGATCGCGTTGATCGCATCGCCAAGCGAGGTCGGGCTGCCCTGCGGAATCGGCTCGACGATCGCTCCGCCGGTCGTCGACACGCCATCGCTCGTGCTGACCAATCCGGCGCCGCTGCTGCCGGCGGCATTAGCGGCCGTGAAAAATGCACTCGCCGTGGGATTGTTGTTCAGCGCATCGATGATATTCGCGGCGGTCGTTTGGCTGGCGGCGATCTGGAAGATCAGCTTGGGCTGGCTAGGGTTACTGAGATCGTATTGGACCGTTTCGTGACCGGCCGTGACGCCCGCGTTGTTGACGAAGCTGATTTGCGTGTTGTCGAAATCGCCGCCACCGCTCTTGGCGGCGAATGCGATCTTGGCGTTGGAGTCGAGCGTGCCCGCCGTTGTCGCCGACGATTTGGGCCCAGTCGTCAGCGCAATATCGGAAATCGTTACATGGGCCGTGCCGTCGCCACCATCGACATTGGCGGCTGAAAACGCCGCCGACGCGCCGGCGTCTCTGTTGAAGGCATTGATGACGTCGTTGGCCGTCGACTTTCCCTGCTGGATATTGACGATCAGGGTCTTGGCGGCGGCGTTGAATTTGACAGTCTCGCTGCCCTTGGTGATCGAGGGATTGTCGACAAACGTGACCGTGACCCCCGCGTCGGCGGAGCCGGCTTGCTTGGCGGTGAATTGAAGCTGGGCATTGACGCCGTTGGCCGCCGAGGTTGTACCAACCGCGAATGTGCCGATAACCGACTGCTTGTGCAGCGTCACGTTCACTTGCGTGCCATCGGCCAAGCTTAGTTTCACATCCGGCAAGGCCGCGTCGAAGCGCACTCCATTGCCGTCGTTCAAACTCGTGGTCGGCAGATTATTGAACAACGAGACGATATTTTGGCCGGTCGCGCCCGGGCCGGCGATATTGACGGTGGCCAATCCAAGCGCTGCGGCCGTTTTGCCATTGCCGACTTCCTGCACGCGAAGATTGCTTGAGGACCCTCCGCTTTGATCGCTCAGCGTTAGATGATTGCCCACGGCTGCGGCCTGCACGTGAATCGACGTGTTGCCGTTGATCGCCTGAATCACATCGCCGATCGTCTGGGCGGCGGTCAGATCGATCGTTGCGGTCGCGCCGCTGCGGTCGGTGATTTGTATCTTGCCCGAGGGAACGCCGGCCCCGCCGTTGGTCAGGGCCAAGTTAAGCGGTTGATCGACGAAGCCGCCGAAGCGAAACGAGAACGTGCCGCCGCCGAGCGTCGACGTGTCGCTAGCGAACGGCGAGCTTTGCAATTGCTGCGACTGGGCCAACT
The DNA here is from genome assembly GCA_038210495.1 of Pirellulales bacterium. GTDB lineage: Bacteria > Planctomycetota > Planctomycetia > Pirellulales > DATAWG01 > JBBQWR01. The sequence continues at coordinate 14,689 of JBBQWR010000014.1, read as the reverse complement.
GAAGCGGCGTGAACAAATAGTTGCCCGACTGCGGTGGATTGCCGGTCGAATTGATCGCCGCCGCCAGGGTCGAAGGCGCGCTACTGGCAATGCTCTGCTGTGCGTAGAGCGACGGCTGCGAAAGATTCTTGGCGGAGAGCTGCAGCGCAATAATCTGCGCCTCGAGTTGGGTGACCGCCGTGACCTTGGCCGTGTTGGTCGTGTTTTGCGCGGTCAGGTTGGTGACCGGCGCGGACTCCAGTTTAATTAACTGGGCAACAGTGCTGGCGATCGGAAAACCGGTCACCAAACCTACAGTGCTACTGAGCGCGCCGACGTTGGCCATGCCAATACCGATTGTTCAAGTCGAGCAAAAGCAGAGGCCGGCCCGCAGAAATCCTCGCCGGATACTGTCATTTCGCATTTTGCCGCGAAGCTCGATGTCCCCAGTGTGGACCACTGACGCCTCGCATCCCTTGTTCATCGGCAACCCGGGGAAGCAAATCCAATAAATCCTGCCGCAGCTTCGCAACCGGTTCCGTCGACGAATTCGACCGAGTCGTTCGGTACACGCGGCTTCTGGGATACCAGGCGACACGATCGGCCGAGGCGCCAAACCAACGCCAATGGCCGCTATTTTCGAGAAGCACCATCGCCGGTATTCCCAGTGCTCCGGCGATATGCCCGGCAATCCCGCCTCGACTAACAACCAGGTCCAAGTTGGTGATTTGAGCGGCAAGACTATCGACATCGAGCGGCGAATTGATAGCTGAAGATCGATGAATCGCGATGCCAAGTTCACTCATCAGGGCTTCGGCGCTGGCTGGCGGCCGTGTGCCTGAAATGTCGATCAGTGTCAGGCCGGGAACGTCGGCCAGCGCCTTAAGTAATTCGACATAGTTCGCCTGCCGGTCGCTCGACCGAGATTCGGATTCCGCTTGCCAATCGATTCCGACTTTGACGCCGGCGTCCAATGAGGCAAATCGCTCGCGCCAGAGAGCGACGGTTCGCTCGTCGGTCGCCAGGTACTGATGCCTGTCCGGAAAACTTTCGAGCGTCGTACGGAGCAACTTGGGAAGATCGCCGGCGTATACTTGGGCGTCGATTTTTAGGCCGACCGGAGGCCGCCAGTGCTGCTCGCGACCACGAACAACGGGCGCGACTTGAGCCTGGGGAAATGACCGACGGAAAATCGTTTCCAGGCGCGGATCGCACGCGATGATGCATTGCGCCGCGCGCTGGACTACATCTGGATAACACGAGGCAAACATGATCTCGTCCACCAGCGCCTGCTCACCGTAAACAAGGATCGATTTGCCGGCGAGGTCGGAACCGTCCCAGCGCGATTGACTGAGATAAGTGGGCGAGCGGCCGGCGGCTTGGCATTGCCAGCGCCACTGATATTCGCTCCAACCTTCGGCAAGTCGACCGGATTTCAGCAGCGCGAATCCGCGGTTCAAATGGGCGTCGGCGTTTTGGGGCGCGAATCGGACGGCGTCGTCAAAGCAATCCAGCGCGTCGGCCGATTCGCCCAGTTCGTCAAGCACGGTTCCCATCAGGTTGAGAATTTGCGGGTCGGCTGGTCGCAGCAGCACGCTCATTCGAAGCAAGTCGGCCGCCGCCCCCGAGTCGCCCAACTCACGGCGAAGGATGGCCAACTGAACTAGCGCCGCGACATCATTGGGAGTCCGCTCGACGGCCATCTCATAGAGTGGCACTGCCTCGGCGTTTCGACCCAACAGGCGGAGTGCGCGACCCAAGTCGACTTCGACTCCCGCGAGCGACGGGTCGAGTTCACTCGCGCGGCGGAAATATCGCTCGGCGTCGGCGGCTCGCTGGTCTTCCAAGCAGGCCCGGCCAAGGGCATTGTGGGCCACGGCCAGATTCGGACTCAGTCCTAAAGCCCGTTCGAGGTACTGAAACGCTTCATCGATGCGACATGTCGCGATCAAATTGAGACCCAGTTCGACGAGCGCTTCGGCGTAGTCCGGCGCGAGCTTAAGAGTTCGCCGCAGATGGGGCTCGGCTTCCGTGGGCCGTCCCAATCGCGTGAGCATACGGGCAGTCTGCAGATGCGCGGCCGGCTGCATTTCGTTCAGCGTGAGCCCGCGAAGATAGCAGGCCAGCGCCTCTTCAAATCGGCCCGTGTCGGCCAGCGCGTCGGCGAGATTCAATTGATGCTCGGGCAGCGCGTCGATCATGGCCAGCGAACGGCGGAACGAACGGATCGCGAGTTCCGGCCGACCGGTCTTTCGGGCGACGATGCCAAGGCCGTTCAAGGCCGTGATCTGCCGCGGCGCCAATTGCAAAACCTCGCGATAGCCGGTTTCCGCTTGGGCCAGTTCGCCGGCCGCTTCGTGACGCTGCGCCTCGGCGATTAGACGGGCGATCAGATCTCCCGGCTTTTCGGAGCCAATGTCGCTGGCTTTCGTCCAAGACGTTGTCGAATCGGTCGCTGCGGATTGCTCGACTGGCTCGGAATCATGCTCGCCCGCGTGCGGCATCATGGGGGCCATGCCGGCGCCCGTGCGTTCTCGCAGCATCCGCGCGACGCGATTGAGAACAGGCCGCCACTGGCCGTGACCGGGCTGCCGATAAAGCCGCACGGCGCCATACCAGGGACTCTCCTCGCCGGCCGCCATCCAACGCCACGAGGGAATCATCGGCAGGAGCGTCCAGGCCTCTGTCCCCACGGCGCCGGCCAAGTGGACGGTCGCGTTGCCCACCGATATCACCAGATCGAGCGCGGCGATTTTGGCGGCGAAGCTGTCGACATCCACGAGCGGATCGCCGTCCTCCCAGTCGTGAATCTCGACGCCGAATTTCGCTTGGGCCGCGGCAATTTCCGCGCTCGCGTCGCCATATTGCAAATTGACGAACCTTGCGCCGGGCACGGTGAAAATATCCCGCCAGCGGTCGAGGGGCACGGTTCGCTTGCGGCTTTCGATCGGCTTTCCGCCGGCCCGCCAGGAGATGCCGATCTTGAGGCCGTCGCCCAGCGAATTCAGCCGCCGGCGCCACATTTCGTGCAACTGCGGATCGACCGTTAGAAATCGTTGCTGCCGAGGGAAGCTTTCGGCGGACAGTCGAAAATGGAGCGGCAAGCTGCCCGAGGGAATTTGCACGTCGATCGTTTCGGTCAGCGCCGGCGGCGACCAGTCTTTGCGGCGCAACCAGCCATGCACGGTCGTGGTGGGAAACGAGCGGGCGAAAATCCGCTGCAGCCGGGGATCGCAGACGATGACGCAATGTTTCGCCCGGTCAATCACATCGGCGAAACAGGTTGCGAACAGCACCTCGTCTCCGATCCCTTGCTCGGCGTGAATGACGATTGTCTTGCCGGCGAGCGACGAACCGTCCCAGCGAGGTTGCGGAAACGCATCGAAGAACACTTCTCCCGCGGCGCGACGATATTCGAAGAGCCGCCAGCCTTCGCGGAAGTTACCGGCCAGCAATTGGCAGAGGGCCATATTCCAATGGGTTTTTTCGTGACCCGGTTTATAGCGCAGGGCTTGCCGATAGTTGCCGATGGCTTCGGTGAGTTGGCCCAGCTCGCGCTGTGCGTTGGCCAGGTTGTAGTGGGCCAAGCCGCAAGCGGGATTGAGGGCGATCGCTCGTTGGGCCCAGTCGATGGCTTCTTCGTAGCGCTGATGCTGCTCCATGACGGCGCTCAGATTGACGAACGCCACCTGGAGCGTCGGATCGAGTTGCACGGCTCGGTAGTAGCACTGGTACGCTTCTTCCGACCGGTGCAGTTCGGTATAGGCCGTGCCCAGTTCGAAGTGCAAAACGGCTTTCTTGTCGTTGAGACTCAGGGCGTCGGTAAAATATTCGAGCGAGCGCTCGGGCAGGCCTTGCTTGCGAGTGACGGCGCCCATCAGGCGCAGGCCATTGATGTTGCGCGGGTCGACAGCCAAGACTTCGCGAGCCGCTTGCTCCGCCGCCGAGATGTTTTCAGCGTCCAAGTATTTGGCGGCTTGTTGCACGAGTTGCAAGGCGCGATCCATCGTAGGTTCCTGCGAAGAATTCGTTGATTATCTAGCGGCTATCTCGCCGGCTCGGCGACGGACTAACTCCGCGGCCGAACGCTGGCCCAGTCGCTCAAGCACTCCGACCAAGTTGTTCAGCGCTTGATGACATGTTTCATCCAGCTCGACGGCACGATCGAAGCAGGCCAGCGCCTCGGGCAATCGCTGCTGGCGCTCGAGCACCATGCCGAGATTGTTGAACGCCGCCATGTACTCGGGCTGGAGCCGGACTGCGGTCCGTAGCGCATGCTCGGCTTCCTCGAGTCGGGAAGCGGCAAGGCAATATCCGCCCAAGAAATTTAGAGCTTTATGATGGTCCGGTCTCAATCGCACCACGGATTGCAGCATCGCGATCGCATCGTCCAAGCGGCCGGCCGCGTGGAGAGCCTTGGCGAGTCCGAAATGTGCGTCGGTCGAACCAGGGTCGATCGCGATCGCTCGCCGGTAGTTTTGCATGGCCTCGGCGATTTGCCCGCCTTCGTGCTGCAGGATCGCGAGGTTCATGCATAGCAGTGAGTCTCGGTCGGCGGCAGCGACGGCTCGCGTCAAACTGCGAATCGCCAAGTCCAAGCGACCGGTTTGGCGGGCGATCTGAGCCAATAGCGAAAGGGCCGGCACATGGCGCGGAACGTGATCCAAAATTCGCCGGCAGATTGCTTCGGCTTGGGCCAATTCTTCGCGGCTTGCGGCCGCGGCAGCCTGTTGAAATTCGGCCGCCATATCCAAGTCGAGTTCTGGCGCAGTTGGCCTGCTTGGAATGTCGGTCCATCCGCGCGGCGGCCGATGTTCCGCGCTCTTTACCGGGTTAGCCGCGATGGTCTCGCGGAGCAGTTTTCCGACTCGATCGAACACGGCCGTCCAATCGCCTCGATCCGTCTGCCGAAAAAGTCGCACGCTCCGATACCAAATACTCTCGTCGCCGGCGATCATCCAACGCCAACCGGGGACCTGCGGCAGCAGCGTCCACGTCTTGACGCCGAGCGCTCCGGCCAAATGAACGGTGGCGTTTCCCACGGAAATCACTAAATCGAGCGCCGCGATTTTTGCCGCGAAGGCGTCCATGTCGATCAGTGGATCGGCGTCTGATCCATCGTGAATCTTCACTCCGTGCTGTCGCTCGGCGGCGGCAAGTTCGTCGGCCGAATCGCCATATTGTAAGTTGACGAATTGTGCGCCGGGTGTTGTGAGAATCTCGCGCCAGGCGCCGAGCGTTGTCGTTCGCATATGCCGCTGAAGAGGTTGACCGCCGGCGCGCCATGAAATGCCGATCTTCATCCCCGGCCCGAGCTCGGCGAATCGGTTTCGCCAGCGCAAGACCTTTTTCGCGTCGGCTTTCAGAAAACTGGGCTGCATCGGGAATGCGTCTCGACTCGATCGCAGATAGAGCGGAACGCTACCGGCGGCAATTTGGTAGTCGGCAGACTCAGCGACGGCGGCGCCTTGTCGATCTTTTCTCCTTGAAATACCGTAAATCTTCGCCGTCGGAAACGAGCGAGCGAATATCTCGGACAGCCGCGGGTCGCAGATCGCATTGCACTGGCCAGCTCTCGCGATCAGGTCGGGCAGGCACGAGGCGAAAAGTATTTCGTCGCCAATGCCTTGCTCCGCATGCACGAGAATTGATTTTCCGCTGAGCGACTCCCCCTGCCACCGCGGCTGCGGGTATCGATCGATCTGCACTTCGCCAGCCAACTCGCGCCATTCGTATTGCCGCCAGCCTTTCGCAAAATCGCCGGCCAAGAGTCGACAACAAGCGTCGTTCCAATAGGCATTGGCGAACTGCGGATCGATCCGAGTCGCGTCGGTGAACGCGTGGCTAGCGCGGTCCAATTGCCGCAGCGACCGCCAGACGTTGCCCAGGTTGAACAAGGCAAACTTGTTTTCCGGCAGCAATTCGACCGCCCGTTTGCAGTGCGGCAGGGCCATCTCCGGCTGTCCAAACCGATCGAGCGTAGCGCCAATGTTCAGGTGAGCGTCGCCATAATCCGGATTGATTTCGGCGGCTCGGCGAAAATGCACGAGCGCCTCGGGCAGTTTCTTGGTATCCAGGAGCGCAAGGCCCAGCTCGCATTGAATTGCCGCATCGTCGCCGGGCGTCGCAATGGCTGCATGGAGAAACCGGACGGCCAGTTCGGGCCGCTCCATTTTGCGAGCGACTACGCCGAGCACGTGCAGGGCGCGCGTGCAATGCGGATCGTCGCGCAAAATTCGCTGCCCGATTTCCTCGGCCGATTGGAGATCGCCGCGGTCGATCGACGCCACGGCGCGAGTGAGTGCATCCTGCACGCTGGGCATAGGCGATCGTCCGATGAAATTGCCAGCAACCGCTGCCGGGACTATTTCAATTCGGAGGGAATCGAAACACCTCGTGCGCGCTAAATCGCTTCGATCTCATTGTCGGCGCCACAAGCTTTGCTTCGTCGGCAAATCTTGCCAAAATCACCGAGATGGTCTGTCTGGATGCTAGCATCAATCGCGTCAAAACGATCCGGCCCGCCTCTCAATTCGAGAGGCGGGCCGGAGAAATACCAGTTCAAGTTACTCGATGCCCGGTTAGGGCTTCGCTTAGCCTCGGGGCAGCAGGGACAGCACTTGTTGCGGCGACTGGTTCGAGAGCTGCAACACCGACGTGCCCGATTGCACCAGAATTTGGGCTCGCGTCAGGTTGGCCGTTTCGATCGCGAAGTCGGCGTCTCGGATGGCGCTTTGAGCGCTCGTCAGGTTGGAGACCGTATCGGTCAACGTGTTAATGTTCGTCTGAACGGTCGTCGATTGGAACGCCCCGAGTTGACCGCGAAGTCCGGCAACTTTCGTGATCGCCTGATCGACGATAGCAGCCGCTCCGGTCGTGTCGGTCGAGAGACTCTTGGCGCCGCCGGAGCGGAGTTGATACAAAGTACCGGACGTGCCTCCGAGCGTCGCACTACTGACGCTGGGGATGCCCAAGCGAGCTTGTTCGTTCGACACCACGTCGGGGCCCAATTGGAAGTTGGCGCCGCCACCGGTGATATTGAAGCTAAAACTGTCGCCCGTGACAAAGTTTGCGTTGACCGCGAAACCCAGATTCAGCGTGGCCGTATTGAGCGAAGCATTGAGCCCGTTGCCGGTTGCCTGGACTCCGTTAATTCGAACGGCGACATCCGTGCCGGTGCTGCGATTGGCGACCGAGTGATCGGCCAAGTGAGTCGAGAACGAGCCGCTTAAGGCTTTGGCCGAGACGAATCCCGTCGAGCCGAAGTCGGTCGATTTCAGTTGCAGTTGGCTGCCGACGATCGTAGCGGCCACGCCGGTGGCGTCGCTGACTTGATTAATGGCCGCCCTAGCCTGAGCCAACGTAGTGCCGGCGCCGAAGTTGAACACTTGGAAGCCCTTGTCGCCACCAACCTGGAGCACGGTATTGGAGGCCAGCGGACCGCCCGAGTAGATGAGTTCGCCTTGCTTGGCTTGGCTATCAATATTGACTTGGACCGCGACCTGCGAGGCGGTGCCGAAGTCGGCCTGATTGATTTGCAGGTTCGTGATTGAAGCGCTTCCGGTGGCGCCGCCGGTGGTCACGTTGGTTAACGTACCGGCTGAGTAAACGCCCAATCCACCGCCCAGGGTCGAGGCCGAGAACGTGCCTTCGGTGTTGATCGCGGAGACCAACTGGCTGGTGTTCGAATTGACGTTCGCATTGACGGTTAACGTGTTGGTTCCCGAGTTATACGAGGCCGTCTCGTGACCCGTCGCGGCGTTGTTGTTGATGACGATGCTGGCGTTGTTGAAGCTCACGCCGCCAGTTTTGGCGTTGAGGTTGATCTCGTTGTTATAGAGACCGCCAGAAGTCACATTGTTAGTCGTGCCCGCGGCGAGTGTGCCGAGCCCGTTTGTGGCCGTCGAGGCGCTGAATGTTCCGTTCGTATTAATGGCATTGACGATTTGTGCAGTGGTGGACGCAGCATTCGAATGGACCGTCAACGTGTTCGAGTTCGCGGTGTAGGCGGCTGTTTCCGCGCCGGTGCTCGCGTCGTTCACAATGGTGACGGTCGCATTGTTATAGCCTGTCCCTGCCGCCGTCGCGGACAGGGTAATCTGATTGGCCGCCACGCCGCCGGCGGTCGTTGCGCTTGTTGCGGTACCAATGGTACCGGCATTGTTGACGGTCGCGGTCAGGGCGGCGGTGGCGCTGGCGTTCGCTGCCACCGCGGCAATCACGCTTGCAGCGGTCGTAGCCGAGTTGCCAGTAACGGTCAGAATTTTAGTCGTGGAATTGTACGTGGCCGTAGCCGTCGAGCCCGAGTTGCCGGCTGCGTAGTCGACTTGGATGCCGTTCGCGGCTGTGCCGGCCGCCGTCGTGGTGAAAGTCACCGAGCCCCCGCCTGAGCCCGTAAGCGTAGCGGTGCCGGCCGTCGCAGCGGCAGAACCGATATTGCCTGTCGCCTTTGCGTCGAGTTGCGTTCCGACCGTGCCGGCGGAGTGCAGGTCGGCGGTGCCGGCCGAGCTGGTGACGAAGTCGAGGCTCCCGTCGAGCAAACGACGGCCTTGGAACGACGTGGATTGCGAAATGCGGTCGATGGCGGCGAGCGAGGCATCGACTTGCAGCTGATTCGCGGCAATCTGATCCGTGCTCAAGGCGCCTGTGTTGGCTGCGTCGCTGACCAATCCGCGGATACTATTGAGCAGCGAGCTGACCTGGCCCAGCGCGCTATCGGCCGTGCCGATTAGCTCATTGGCCTGCTGGCTGTTGGTGATCGCCTGATTGGTGGCGTTAATATTGCTTTGCAGCACTTGGCTGGCGATCAAACCGGCCGGGTCGTCGGCGCCCGTGTTGATTCGCAAACCGGTGCTCAGCCGGGTAAGAGCCTGTTGCAACTGTGTGTGCGATCGCGCCAACGACGTTTGGGCAACCAACGAACTGACGTTTGTATTGATACGGGTCATTGTCTAAACACCATGAATTAGTTAGGGGCCTGTGCGTGTCCATCGGAGCGCGGCTAGCGCTCAACCTGGAACCGGCGGTTCGCAAGCGGCCGGCCACCCTGGCCAACTCGTCCGCGCCGCATCCGATAGTGACTTCCACAATCGCCCACGAAACGCCTTCGCAGCCTAGGGCTGCTTTCGTTTCGGAAAAAATGCTTCGTTCGTCCCTGCCCAGTGTCTATTCGATGCCGCAAGGCAAACCCGCGACGCGAATCATCTTCAAGGTCTATCGACTGCCCAATCTGGATGCTTTAGGTAATTTGGGGCTTTCCCATAATTCCTTGCTTGCTCCAGAAATTATTCGGCAGTCGTTATTCGCAAAGTCGAATTAAACGTCGTTAACAATCTGTATTTGGTGTCCGTTTTATGGCTTTGGCGTCAGGATCGTAATAAGTTGCCATCCGATTTAAGCCCGCCTGTAGTTAGCGGAGGATTGGTTAAGCGCCGCTTCCCGTTTGGGGCCGCCCAGGGACCGGTTTTCCGAGGGCCTGCGCATCGCGCGGCTCAATCCGGCTCGCTCGCAGGTTTTCTCGCTGGATCGCGTCGTAAACCTCTTGGCGATGCACGGGAATTTCCGCGGGCGCGTTAATTCCCAATCGCACCTTGTCGCCACGAATATCCACGATCGTGATCACGATGTTGTCACCGATCACGATGCTCTCGTCGCGCTGTCTCGACAAAACAAGCATCGGTGGCTCCTTCCTTCCATTTTGGGCCGAGGCGTACTCGGCGAATGAGTTGACCGGCGACGGTGCAGTTCAACGTTAAATAGACGTCGGGCGAGCGACCGAGGTAGCCGCGTCAAACCTTCGTCGGGACAATAATTCGCTTATAAGGTTCGGTTAAGCCGACTTCAGCATCCGGCGACTCGGCGTCAGCTCGTGCCGAATCGGGTAATCGTTGTTCGAAACGACTTGTCGTGCTATCTGCCGCTCGATATTGACGACGATCGGGGCCTTCAAATTCAACGTCATTCCCCGCTCGCTTTTGCTGGCGATCACCAACACCTGCGCCAACCGAGGATCCGCCATTTCCAGCGGCGCCATTTCCCGTCGCGCCACCCGCAATTGATAATCGGGCACAAATCGTCGCGGGCTAACTACCGCCAACGCAATTTCTCGTCGCGCCAGGCATTGCAGCCAGCCGAGCGCATCGTTCTCTGCGTCTGCAAGCAGGACCCAATCGCGGCAGTCGTCGAATCCCAATATTCCCGCGGGAAACGACAATTGATCCGCACTGGCCACCTCGATCCGCCCAAACCGCGTTGTATTAATCTGCATATCGGCCGCCTCCTTGCGAGCTTTCCGCCATCCGTGACGCTATCGATCGACTTCATTCGACGCATGCGATTCAGGCCCGACCTGCCGCCGGCGCCAGCGTGCTACAGGCTACATCGGCAAAAAGAGTAGTCTGGAAAAGAAAATGTCTCGGTAATCTGATTTGACTGGGGGGGGTGGATAGGCACAGCCCGTTCAATTGGCATATACGGCACGAGTAGTCGGCCGCGAGCGGAAAGTGAAAATGGTTCCGGCGTCCGCTTGTCGACTGAACTTGTTGCAATCGCCAAATTCCGTCAATATCCCGCCTCATTCCCAGTTCAAATTAACGGCGGTCGCTACTCATGCAGCAAGTCACGCCCGACATCACTCTGTGCAGCGTCTCGTTTCATAGTGGACTCCACCTTGCGACTAACTACGAGCTTACGACTCAACTGAATGGGCCGCTAACGTGGGTCGTGGCTCAGAATGGGCCGCCGGAGTCGTTGCCCCAATTCGTGGCGCTACCCGGCGCCACGCCGCCGACGTCAATTCCGGCCGGTAATCCGAACATCAAGATCGCCAGTTACCATCACGCCCTGGGGCTTAATGCCACGTTGTCGCAAATCAAAACTCGCTATGCGCTGTTCCTGGACCCCGACTTCTTCGTGATTCCGCCGCTCGGGCAAGTGACCGATTTCATGGCGAGCAAGGATCTGGCGTTCTTCGGGGCGCCCTACGCCATCGATCCGAACAAGCCGCGGCGGCAAGATTTTCCTTGCGCCTTTTGCATGTTTGTCGACACCCATAAAGTCGACATTTCGAAATTCGACTTTCAGCCGGATTCCGCAAGAACCGACATTATGGCCGACACGGGGTACGACATTATCACTCGCTTCGGCGCCTCGGCCCACGACGTCGTGCTGCCGTCGCATCCCAGCGGCAAGACGACTTTTCGTCACACGCGCCGGCAATTGAGCGACCTCTGCGAATACCGGTTCGTCAAAGCCGCGACGGACGCATATTTTTGGAATGAAAAGCTATTTGGCGTTCATCTGCACATGAAATTGCACATCAACTTGCAGACGATCGGAAAATATGCGACGAAACTGGCCGCCAAGGAAGACCTCCAAACCGTCCGCAGAATCGTGGCGATCGCCCGCAAAGATTGGGGCTTGGCTGATGAAGCCGAGGCAAAATCGAGCGCGGCATAAAAGCGAAACGCCGCAACCAGCTGCGGAATGCGGTTAAAATATAACGATGCAACGCCACCGGAGTCCGTCATTCGTTATAAGTGCTTAGTCATTGATTAGACATTCGTCATTCGACATTCGTGATTCTTCACCCCAATGCTTCCGCTGTTCAAAGTTTTTGTCGCCCCCGAGGCGGTGGAATTGGTCGGCCAGACGCTGCTGTCCGGCTACATCGCGCAGGGACCGAAGGTCGATGCGTTTGAGCAAACGCTGCGCGAGCATTTTGGCACATCGCGCGTTTGCACCCTCAATAGCTGCACGTCCGCGATGCATTTGGCGCTCTTTCTGGCGAAGCGCGACTTCGGATTGCCCGATGGGGCCGAGGTAATCTCGTCTCCGTTGACGTGTGCCGCCACGAATTTTCCCGTCGTGGCCAACCGTTTGGCGATTCGCTGGGCCGACGTCGATCCGGGCAACTTGAATATCGACTTAGCCGACGTCGAAAGAAAGCTTACGGCTGAAACGCGAATCTTGCTGTTTGTCCACTGGGGCGGTTATCCAATCGACTATCAGCGATTGGCCCAGCTAACCGCCGACTACCGGCGGTGCTTTCACCAGGATTTGATCGTCATCGAGGATTGCGCCCATGCTTGGGAATCGAGCTACCAAGGCCGGCCGGTGGGCGCTGTGCAAGACAACATCAGTTGTTTTAGCTTTCAGGCCATTAAGTCGTTGACTACGTCCGACGGCGGTCTGTTGATTTCGCCGACCGACCAGTTCAATCGCCAAGCCCGCCTGTCGCGTTGGTTCGGTCTCGATCGCGACAATAAACTCGACTTTCGCAGTAGTCAGGATATCGCCGAATGGGGTTTTAAGTTTCACATGAACGATGTCGCGGCGAGCATCGGCCTGGCCAACTATCCACATATTCGCGGACTCGTGAATAGGCACAAAGAAAATGCCCGCGTTTACTATGAAGAGCTAAAGGACGTGCCGGGCGTGACATTGCTCGAGCGCCAATCGGGCTTCGATTCTTCCTACTGGCTGTTTACGATTCGGGTCGCCAACCGGCCGGCGTTCGTGCGTTTGATGGATAGCGCTGGGATTCAAGTCAATCAGGTGCACACTCGCAACGACCACTACAGTAGTCTTGCCGAATTCAAGGCGCCGCTGCCGCAGATGGACATCATCGCCGACGATATGATCTGCATCCCGGTCGGGTGGTGGCTCAGCGAAAACGATCGGCGGCACGTGATCGATACGATCGAGAAGGGCTGGTAAACGAAATGCCCACGGAGATTTGGGTCAAGCCGAGCGAACTAACCGATGTGCCCAGTATCGTGGCGTTGAGAAACGATCCGTCGACGCTGTTACGGCTGCATGACGCGAACCAATACAACGCGGCCCAGACGGAATCGTGGCTGCGGAACCTGCCGGTTAGTTCAAAGCGATATTCGGTTTTTCTGTGGGAAAACGCCCCCGCGATGCCGCCCGAGCTCAGTGATTTTATCGGCCTGGCGCGGATCGACCGCATCGACGCGCTGAATCGAAACTGCGCGGTGGGACTCGATCTGACGGCGCAAGTGCGCAGTCAAGGTTATTCCAAAAAGGTTTACGCCTGGCTGTTGGATTATTTGTTCCATCAACTCAACATGCACATGGTGTATTTAGAAGTGCTTCAGTCTAACGAGCGGGCGATTCACGTCTATCGTCGATTGGGATTTCAAGAAGACGGCCGATTGCGGGAACGGATTTTTCGCAACGGAACTTATGAAGACTCGATTTTGATGTCGCTTTTGCGGAGTGAATACGACCAATGACTAGCGCGCTTGTCACCGGTGGAGCCGGTTTCATCGGCCACCACCTCATCGAGCATCTGCTCAAAAACACCGATTGGAGTATTGTCTGCCTCGATCGCCTGGACACCTCCGGCAATCTTAACCGGCTGACGGAGATCCTCGACGGCACGCCCGACTTCAGAAAGCGATTTCACTTCGTGTGGCACGACCTTAAGGCAGCGATCAATAGCCAGATCGCTACCACGATCGGGCCGGTGGAATACATCTTTCATCTCGCGGCCAGCTCGCACGTCGACCGCAGCATTTCCGAGCCGTTGATGTTCGTGTACGACAACGTCGTGGGGACCGCCCATCTGCTGGACTATGCCCGGCAGTTGGATTCGCTGCGGATGCTGATCAACTTCTCGACCGACGAGGTCTTTGGCCCGGCCCCGCAGGGCACATTCTACGGCGAATGGGATCGGTACGACTCGACGAATCCGTATTCGGCCACGAAAGCCGGCGCCGAAGAACTGGGACTCGCCTTCGCGAACACCTACGGCCTGCCGGTCGTGACGACCCATTCGATGAATGTCTTCGGCGAACGGCAGCATCCCGAAAAATTCGTCCCGATGTGCATTAAGCGGATCTTGCGCGGTGAGAAGATCCTGATTCACTGCAACAAATCCAACGAGCCGGGCAGCCGGCACTACATCCATGCCCGCAATGTTTCCGACGCCGTCCTGTATCTGGCCAACCACGGCGCGAAGCGCGAGAAGTACAACATCGTCGGCCATCAAGAGCTCAATAATCTCGAAATGGCGCAGCTCATCGCGGAAGTACTGGGCAAGCCGCTGGACTACGAACTGATCGATTTTCACTCCAGCCGCCCAGGCCACGACCTGCGATATGCCTTAAAAGACGTCAAGCTCAAAGCCCTCGGGTTCGAGTACAAAGTGAGCTTCGACGAATCGCTCCGCCGCTCAGTCTGGTGGACGTTCACCAACAAGCGCTGGTTGGATTAGCAGGTCGTAGCAAAGGCTTCCCGCCTGTGCATGCGGGATGACACAGGCTGGAGGCCTGCGCTACGACGACCCGTAGCCGAATTCGTGAGAATTCGGAGCCGCGAGGCCACTGAAAACTCGGAATTCTCACGAATTCAGTTACTATGTGCGCTGGCGCAAAAAATCGGCCCCGCTGGGTGTGCGCAGCGGGGCCGGGGGCGTGCGAGACGCGGGCCGAAAGGCTTTGTTTTGTCGGGCTGGCTTAGGAAAGCCGGCGTTCTTGTTGACAGGTTGCGGCGCGAAGTGAGTCTTGTTAGCTCGTTCGCCGCGGGTGGTAGACCGAATATGACGCGGCCGGCTTGCGCGCGAGTGCGGCTGGACCCTCGATCACAGGGCCGGCTGGGCGTTCGCTCTGAGGCTACCACAGCCGTTTGCAACACCGCTTCGCGGAAGCACACGATCAGCCCGACGTGGGGCGGGGCGCAGACGCAA
>JBBQWR010000013.1:0-115396 GCA_038210495.1 Pirellulales bacterium | reverse complement strand
GGCGCCGAGCTTCTCGCGCTCCAATCGGACTTGGTTCGACGCCCATCCCGCGATAGACTTCCACATGACAAAGGCCTCCATGCCTGATGAAATTGGATTCGACACCCTTCATCTACGCATGGACGGCCTTTGTGTCTATGTAATTACCCCACCAGATTTTACAACTCAGGAAGTGCCATTCAGTTCAGAACTATTTATTAAATAGTTGTGACCCCTTTGTGCGTTCTACCGCAGCAGCCAACATCATCCCCACGCGACCAGCCGCGGAGTGACACGCGTCAACGAAATCAGGATCGCCGCTCGTTTGCCGTCGGTAAAGTAAGGGTCGCCGGTCAGATTGCGGCGGGGATCTTGCGCGTCGCACGCGCCGACGCCGCCGACGTAGCCCACGGCCTCCACGCGCGCGGCCCGCAGCAGGTCTTCCACCATGTAGTCGCGCGATTCATCGACGTCGGGGTCGATTCGATGCGTCATCAGATTCCAGGCCTTCATCGTGAATCGCACACCGATATCGCGACTGATCTGGCCCACCCACACGGGCTGCCCCTCGAATCGTAAGGGCGTCATCCAGAGCCGCAGATGAATCCGCTCGTTGATCGACTGGCGAATCCGCTGCAAGGCTACGTCCTGGCTGCGGCCGAACAGATGCAACGGGCTCACGGGCGAATAACGGTATTCTGTCCCTCGCAAGAACGCCTGGCCCGTTTTCCAGCAGGTGGCCAGCGTGATCGTTTCGCTTTCGTCCCAGCGGGCGGCGAACGCGCCGATTAGCGTCTCGAATTGTCCGATCACAACCAGATTCACGGGATCGCCCTGCTTTTTTCCCGAGGCGTTCGCAGTGGCGGCGGGCATCTCCGCCAGGCGACGCATTAATTCGGCCAGGTTGCAGTCGACCAACTGATCGGCTGGGCAAAGCAGATCGAAATCTCGATGCTGGTAGTCGGCGGTCAGGCCGGGTACGGAGAGCGAAAACGTAAAGTCGGCGTGCGGCGGTGGATCGGCGTCCGCCGCCTCCGTAACGGCTTCCGGAGGGAGAGCGTTGTTTCTGATGAGTCCACTCGTTGCAAACAACGACACAGTGACGACTTTGACTCCCGCGTCGATCGGAGTGAAGACAAAGCCTTCGGACGTCGCACCGGACGGAATCGGCCGCAGGTGAAACCCCAGTGTGCGAAAGCAATCGTCCATCCGTCGATTGGCGCGATAGGCCGTAAAGAGCTTGAACGGGAGGAGCAACAACAGGAACGGAAAGAAATACCAGCCAACGATTCCCCACCCGGACAGACGTTTGAGGACGGAGAAATGATTTAGCCCGGCCGCTTCGAGCGGCGTGAAATAATGCGGATCGATGCTCGACATATACAAACGAATCGGGACAGGACGCCGGTTCTGGATCCGCAGGAAGACGGCTTGGATGCCGCGCCGGGCGATAGGGACTCCGCAGAGCCGATGGCCTTCTTGGGACGACAGCACGGCCACGGTCACTTGGGCCAGCGAGTCCGATTGCGTCTGCGCCCGCGACGAAAACTCGCGCGACAATGGCTCGGGCGCATAGACGGTCGTGAACACTCGCCGGACGACGCTCGCTACTCGCTGAAACATGGCGAACCTTAGGTGAACCGATGCGCGGGGACAATCAAAAGGGGGGCAGACCTTGGGTCAGGCCTCTTCTTTAAGGCGTGGTCCGACACGTTGAGGAAAAGAGGGACATCACTGATATTGACGGATAAGCCAGGCTGCGGTTACCTGCTGGGATGCCGCGAACTGCCCGTTAATTATCGCAGACTACGCATCATGGCGCGATTGCCGGAGGTTAATGCCGGTTTCTCCGGGCGCGAATATATGAATTTTGCGCAGATCGACGTGCAGCGCGATCGATGTGTCGACCTGAAGATCCGACTGCGCCGGGATCCGCGCGATCACTGGGTCGTGAAACTTTGTGCTGACGTAGATATCCATGTCGTTTCCCAGCGGCTCGATTACGCTCAGCCTCCCCTTAATCGGCGCGGACGATTCGCCGGGTGATGCGAGTAGATGCTCGGGCCGGACCCCCAGCACCACGCTCTGGCCCACTCGTCCGTCCAGCCGGTCCGAGACGAGCGGTGAAAGAGGAATTTCGAAACCCCCATCGGACGCGGTCGCTTCGTTTCCGCTTCTCGCCCCTTCGACGAAGAGATATTTGCCGTCTTCGTGCCGGACAATCCCGTCGAAAAAATTCATCGGCGGCATTCCAATGAATCCCGCCACAAAACGATTCGCCGGTGAATTATAAGTCTCGAGCGGCGTGTTGGCCTGCTGAATCACCCCATCTTTCATCACCACGATTCGATCGCCCAGAGTCATCGCTTCTTCCTGATCGTGGGTGACATAAATCGTCGTCGTCTTCAATTGCCGATGCAGGCGCTTCAGCTCGGCCCGAGTGGTCACGCGGAGCTTTGCATCCAGGTTGCTGAGCGGCTCATCGAACAAAAACGCCGCCGGCTCGCGGACAATCGCCCGCCCCACCGCCACGCGCTGGCGTTGCCCACCGGATAGCTCCAGCGGTTTGCGATCCAGCAGGTGCTCGATCTGCAGGATGCGAGCGGCTTGGTCCACGCGCTCGCCGATGTTTTTTTTGATCTCACGAGCCTTGGCCCGATTAAAGATCCGCCACAACGGCCCCGGCAACATTCTCATCCTCAGCCCGAACGACATGTTCCGCCGCACCGACATGTGCGGATAGAGGGCGTAGTTTTGGAAGACCATGGCGATATTGCGATCCTTCGGCTGCGTCTGGTTCACCACGCGGTCGCCAATGAAAATCTCGCCCGAAGTGATTTCCTCGAGTCCGGCGATCATGCGCAGAGTCGTGGTCTTCCCGCATCCCGACGGCCCGACGAGCACGACAAATTCCTGATCCGCGATAAGCAGATCCATCTCGTCGACGGCGACAATGCCGCCGGAGTACACCTTCGTAACTTTTTCGAGTTTGACCAGTGCCATATTGCACGAAGTTTAGCAACAACCCCGGCGGCACGACAGCGGCAGGATGGAGCGGGGGACTCCTGTTAGGGCTATGAATTCTTAGCCTGCGACGATTGATTCTTTTCTGGTGGATGTCCTCATGCTTTGCCACGTTAGCGGCATAACAACCGAAACTGACTCTCATTTCGGCGCCGTGCGCCTAAATCGCGAAGTCCGTCGCGATGCGGTCTCCCGCTTATTTTGTTTCACTCTATCCTGCCGGCGGCCCCGGGGAGGTAGAATTCATGTTGCCGTTTATTCCTTTCCAAGCCTGCCCGCGCGTCGTCCCTTCACCGTTGCCTTCATAGACAAAATCCGGACATGGCGGAAAAATCCGAACTCTGTGACCCGTTGCTCGCCGAGTCCAGAGCCACCATTCTCTTGGTGGACGACAATCCGTCGAATCTGGTCGCGCTCCAATCGATTCTCGATCAGCTCGATCTGCGTCTTGTCGAAGCTCCATCGGGTGAGGACGCGCTTCGATTAGTGGGGCTCCAGCAGTTCGCGGTTATTCTGCTCGATGTCTTGATGCCGGGTCTCGACGGCTTCGAAACGGCCAAGTTGATTCGCGAGCAGCAAGCATCCCAGCACACGCCGATCATCTTCTTGACCGCCCAGGACATCGAACCCACGCAATTGGAGCAGGGATACCTGCTCGGCGCGGTCGATTTCATCGTCAAGCCGATCTCCGCCGTTGTTCTCCGATCCAAGGTGACGGCACTGGTGAATATCTTCCAAGTCCAGAAAAAAGCGAAGCGAGAGACCGAGCAGCTTCGCCTGCTGGTGGAAGGGACGCAAGAGTACGCCATCTTTATGCTCGACCCCACGGGCCGCGTCGTCACTTGGAATCCGGGCGCCCAGCGCATCAAGCAATACAAGGCCGACGAAATCGTCGGCAGCCACTTCTCTCGGTTTTATCCCCCTCAAGCGGTCGAGGCGGGCTGGCCCGAATATGAACTTAAGGCCGCCCTCATGCAGGATCGATTCGAGGACGAGGGGTGGAGAGTTCGCAAAGACGGCACCCAGTTTTGGGCGAACGTGGTCATTACGGCCTTGAAGGACGAAGCGGGGAACCTCCGGGCGTACTCGAAGATCACCCGTGACATGACCGAGCGGAAGCAAGCCGAGGAAAGCGCGCGGCGCCTGTTGCAAGAAGAAGCCGCTCGCCGCGCCTCTGAAGAACAACGAGAATGGCTGCGGGTCACGCTGGACAGCATCGGGGATGCCGTCATTACCACGGATACCGAAGGGCGAATCACGTTTCTAAATCCGGTTGCCCAACGATTGACGGGCTGGTCGCAAGCCGATGCCCAAGGGCAACCGCTGACCGCGGTCTTTGCGATCCTGAACGAGCAGACTCGCGAACCGGTTGAAAACCCCGTCTCGAAGGTGCTAAGCGAAGGGGTGATTGTCGGCCTCGCCAATCACACGGTCCTGTTGGCGAGAGACGGCTCGGTCACCCCGATCGACGATTCGGCGGCTCCCATCCGGGATTCAATGGGATCGCTGTTGGGCGTGGTTTTGGTATTCAGAGACGTCTCCGGACAACGCCAGGCCCAAAACGAAATTCGAGAGAGCGAGGCCCGCAAAAGCGCCATTCTGAATACGGCGCTCGATTGCATCGTCACGATGGATCATGTCGGCCGCGTGGTCGAGTTTAATCCCGCGGCCGAAAGAGTATTCGGCTTCAACCGAGTGGAGGCCGTCGGGCGAGAGTTGGCAACCCTCATTATCCCGCCTTCGTTACGCGAGCGCCATCGAACCGACCTGGCGCATTTCCTGGCCACCGGAGAAGGCCCTGTTTTAAACAAACGACTCGAAGTGACCGCTTTACGGTCCGATGGCTCTGAGTTTCCCGCCGAACTGGCGATCGCCAAAATACCCGTCGGCGACCCCCTTCTATTCACGGCCTATTTGCGCGACATCACCGAGCGGATCGCCACCGAACGACACCGTGGCGCTCGGCTCGCAGTCACCCAGGCGCTATCTCAGGCAACGAACATATCGGACGCGGCGACGGGCGTATTACGATCCGTTTGCCAGAGCTTGGAATGGGACCTGGGGCTGTTTTGGACAGTTGCCGACGACCGCGAATCGCTGGTGTGCAAGGCAACCTGGCGCCGACCGGAGTTTCGCGACGGAAACTTCGAAGCGAATAGTTGCGGTCGCACTTTTCGCAAGGGCGAGGGATTGCCGGGCCGTGTCTGGTCCACCGGCCAACCGACGTGGATTCCGGATTTGGTCCGCGATGAGAACTTCCCTCGCGGGCCTTCCGCCGCCGAAGAAGGATTGCACAGCGCATTTGCTTGTCCCGTCGGCGTCGCAGACGAAACGCTCGGCGTAATTGAATTCTTCTCGCGGCGGATTCGAGAACCGGACGCCGATCTCTTGGAGTTAATGGCGACAGTCGGCGGAAATGTCGGTCAATTCATCGAACGCAAGCTCGCCGAACAGCAGGTCCGAGAGAGCGAAGCGGAGCTTTCGGACTTTTTCGAAAATGCCACGATCGGACTGCATTGGGTTGGGCCGGACGGGACAGTCTTACGGGCCAATAACGCAGAGTTGGAAATGCTGGGCTATAGCCCCGCGGAGTATATCGGCCGGTCGATTAGCGAGTTCCACGTCGACCAGGAAGTCATTTGCGATATTTTGAAGCGGCTGCAAAGGGGCGAAAAACTCAACCAGTATCCGTCCCAACTGCGATGCAAGGATGGCTCGATCAAGGACGTGTTGATTGATTCCAGCGTGATGTGGAAGGACGGCGAATTCATCCACACGCGCTGCTTCACGCGAGATGTGACCCAGCGGAATCGGGCCGAAGCGGCACTGAAAGAGGCCGAACGCCGGTTCAAGGCTGTCTTCAACCAGCAGTTTCAATTCATGGTGATTCTCGATCCGCACGGCACGGTGCTGGAGGCCAACGAAACGTGCTTCAGCGCTACCGGGGTCGAGCGAGATCAAGTCGTGGGCCGACCGTTTTGGGAGGCGCCCTGGTGGGATCGACTGCCGGCCACTCAGGAGCTATGGAAGCGTCACATCGCGAGTGCGATAGACTGCGGCCGCCTTGAAACGGGGGAGATCGAATATTTGCTGGCGGACGGCACGCTGCGATCCGCCAGTGCCGTGCTGACCC
Organism: Pirellulales bacterium; assembly: GCA_038210495.1. Classification (GTDB taxonomy): domain Bacteria; phylum Planctomycetota; class Planctomycetia; order Pirellulales; family DATAWG01; genus JBBQWR01. Next base: position 109,260 of record JBBQWR010000013.1, on the reverse strand, counting down.
GATTAAAAGACGATTCTGGACGTTTTACGAGCATCGTGATCGAGGCGCGAGACGATACAGAGCGCAAACGATTTGAGGCAGACCTGCGGACCAGCGAGGAACGGCTGCGGTTGGCCCTCGATGCGGGCCGCATGGGAGTTTTGGACTGGAAAATTAACTCCACCGAAATTCAATGGTCGGAGAGTCTCGAACCGCTCCATGGCCTGGCCCCTGGCCAGTTCGATGGCACATTGGACGGATTTCAAGAGTTGATCCACCCGAGCGACCGAGCTTCCGTTACGGCGGCGATTCTGCGCGCCGTGGAACAAGGCTCCGGGTGCGAAGTCGAGTTCCGCAACATTCGGCCGACGGGGGCCGTTCACTGGATCGCGGGCAAGGGCAAAGTTTTTGCAAACAACGACGGCCAGCCTGCCCGCATGATCGGCGTCGGCATGGATGTGACGCAGGACAAGCGATCCGAGCAAACGGCTCGCTTTCTGACCGACGCCAGCGCCACGCTCGCTGGTCTGGTGGATTTCGAAAGCACGCTCCAAAAGGTGGCGTCGCTGGCCGTGCCGTACTTCGCCGATTGGGCTACCGTCGACATGGTTCATAACGATGGCACGCTGCGCCGAGTGGCGGTCGCCCATGTTGATCCGGCAAAAGTCGAATTGGCCCACGATGTCCAGCGCCGCTTTCCGGCCGATCCCGCCGATCCGCGCGGAGTCTGGAACATCCTTCGCACCGGCCACGCCGAAATGGTCTCCGAGATCACCGACGAATTGCTCGCACGGTCGATCGACGACGACGAGTTGCTCGGCATCATGCGAGAGTTGGGCCTCAAATCCTACATCGGCGTGCCTCTTAGCGTCCGAGGCAAAACGCTGGGCGTCATTTCGTTTATCGCCGCCGAATCGGGCCATCAATACGACGCCGCCGACTTGGCTCTGGCGAAGGACTTAGCCAGTCGTGCGGCAATCGCCGTGGAGAACAGTCAGTTGTATCGGGAACTCAAGGATGCCGACCGCCGCAAGGACGAATTCCTGGCGACGCTGGCCCACGAGCTGCGCAACCCCCTCGCGCCAATCCGCAACTCGCTGCAAATCCTCAAGATGCCCAGGCTGGACGCGGAGACCATCGAGCGGTCCCGAGAAATGATGGAACGGCAAGTCCAGCACCTGGTCCGGCTCGTGGATGACCTGCTCGACGTGTCCCGCGTCATGCGGGGCAAAATCGAACTCCGCAAAGAGCCGATCGAATTGGCCAGTATCGTCGCCCGTGCCGTGGAGATGGTTCAACCTCTGCTCGACGCGCAATCGCACCAGTTGACGGTCACGCTTCCTCCCGAATCTCTCCAGCTCGATGCCGACCCCATCCGGCTGGCCCAAGTTGTCGGCAACCTGCTGACCAACGCCGCCAAATATACCGAAGCGGGCGGGCATATCCGGTTATCGACTAAGCGAACGGGGGACGAGGTGGTGCTGCGAGTGGTGGACTCGGGCATCGGCATCGACCCAGCCATGCTGCCAAAAATCTTTGACCTGTTTGTGCAAGTCGATCATGCCGCCACCCGGTCGCAGGGCGGTTTGGGGATCGGCCTGACGCTCGTGCGCAATCTCGTTGAAATGCACAACGGATCCGTCGAAGCCCATAGCGCGGGTCTGGGCCAAGGCAGTCAGTTCGTGGTGCGATTGCCTCTGCTGCCTCTTGAACGTGAGTCACCGATCGAGCAAGACAATCGTCAGCGGCCAGCGGCAACCCCGCCGTCCGGCCACCGACTCATGGTAGTCGACGACAACAAAGACGCCGCCGACAGCCTCGCCGCGCTGCTGCGATTGCAAGGCCACGAGGTCCGTGTGGCCCACAACGGCCCCGCCGCCTTGGATATGGTTAAGAGTTACCAGCCGGAGTTGATCTTTTTGGACATCGGGATGCCCGGGATGGACGGGTATGAAGTCGCGCGCGAGCTACGAAAACAGCCCGCTTTGGCGAACGTCCAATTGGCGGCGCTGACCGGCTGGGGTCAGCAGGAAGACCGGCGGCGCTCGAAAGAAGCGGGGTTCGATCATCATCTCGTCAAACCGGCCGAGCCGAGGGCGCTGGACGAGTTGCTAACGACGTTGCGGCGGCGTTCCTCAAAGTAAAGTCGGCTCAATCATCGCCCGAGCGTGCATAGCTGGCGACTCACAGAACCGCTCCGAAGATCGCCGCCGGCTGTCTACTTTCCATGGCGATTTTGTAAGAAATTCCTATTCTGGTTTTAACTTCAGTTGCTCCCGAAACCAAGCTGCCGCGGACGATCGCGTTTGAGCGACACTGAACGCCCGAGGTGTCGCTGCGTAACTCTCCACGGTCGGGCGATAGGCTTTGTTCAATTCGGCCGCTGACACGGGTCGGTTGAGGTGATCGACGAGCGCCTCCAAACGTAGCGGTCGAGGCGCCAGGCCGCCGGCTAGATCGCAAAGGTCGCCCGCCGTCAGTGCTCCGGGTATCACCGCGCTGTGCGGAATCAGCACCGCAAAGTGAGTCAAAACGCCATGGTAATCGACAAGGCCTCCCGCCACAAAAACCGCACGGACATCGTCCTCGAAAAGGGCGCCCAGCAGCGCCAGCAGCCCGCCCAACGGCTCCGGTTCTTTCGGCCAGGACTCGGCGCCGCGGGGCACTTTGAAGTCGGCGTCGGCCGGACTCGGGGATGTGAACGATTCGCCCCACAATGCCAGTTGCTTGAGATTGACATCTTTCCGCTCGCGGAGGTAAGCGACGACCGAGCGGACGTCGCGCAGCCGCTGGCCAAGGAGAGTTTCGCCGAAGAGTTGCAAGTTGGCGGAAATATCCGTGTCGCGCGATTGGGACTCGCCCGTTCCGCGGACATCCGGAAGCACGACGATCGCGCCCTGCTGGACCAGTCTCTGCAATTCGCCCCCCCGCTCTTTCAAAAATGCTGCCTTCCCCGTCTGGGCTAGGCCAATAACGACCGGCGCCCGGCCGGCAAGCTTGGCCGGAATCAGCACGATGACCAGGATCTCGATGCCCGGCTCGACCTCCAGAACGATTCGCTCGATCATTGCGCCGGCGACCGGTTGGGCGTCGTCGACTTGCGACTTTACGATGGGCGGCCTAACTGGCGTCACGGAACCAAGCAGCTTGGTCCAGTCGTCACGGAGAATCTGGCGGCGCCGGGCAGGCGAGTTTCCGACAAGTCGCTTTCGGGCGGCGTCGATCCGCTCCTGGGCCACGGCGCCCATCAACTCGTTCAGGCTCTTGGGCTTCAATTCTTGGCGGGCGATCTCGGTCAGGCAAATTAGCTCCTCGGATTTGCGCGGCGCGCTGTACTCATCCGTCTCCGAGACCTTAATGTCAAACCACCGTTCGAGCAGCGGATGAATCATGCGACGTTGGAACGGCCCGATGTTGTTGCAGTGAGACGCCTCAGGGGGGCGCTGAGTGAGCAGACCTTTGCCGTGAGCGAATCCAAGGTCGTCGGGCGCCTTGTAAAACTCGCCCCAGATCTTTTGGTAACGTTTCCATACCGGGTCGCGCTGCTGGTCCCAGGAGAATTCGTGGGCGTGGATGAGATGTCGCGGCGCCGTGCTGGCAACGATGACCCAGGGGAGGAAGTCGTCGCGCCCACCGAGGCGAAGACCACGGGTGGACTCCCAGTCGGCGCCGCCAAGGTAATCGAAGCTGGTTTCGGCATCCTCGGGAAGCGGGAAGCGGGTTTCCGGTTGCGGCCCACCGAAGTTGAACGGCACGCAGCAGGCGATACGGGGGTCGAGGGCGGCCGTCACTCCCGCCGGGTCGCCCCCTCCCGCGACAGAGCCCAGGATGATGATTCGTTTGGGGTCGACGCCCTCTCTCGCCAAGAGCAGATCGACGCCGCGCATCAGGTCCCAGACCATCCAACCCATCAGACTATCGCCGATCAGATGCAGCTGCATGCCGGTGTCCTGGCGGAAAAGGTAATCTTGCCGGCCCGAACGGAAGGGCTTGGGATAATCCGTGTCGCGGTGGAACGGGTGCGATCGGCGTTCGCCGTAGCCGATTTGATCGATAACGAGAACCAGGCAGCCGCTCCGTGCCCAAGTCATGCCCATGTCTTGTAATTCGCTGTCGCGCTTGCCGCCGTGATGAGAGTGCGCGATCAGGATGCCCGGCATCGATTTGCCCGGTTTGGCGGGCACATAGAGGTTCCCTGTTACCCATTGCCCAGGCCGGCTTTCGTACAGAGTGTTCTCGATTTTGAAGCCATCGCCGTCCACGACGCCGGTCACCCGCGCGTTGAGCTTAGCCGGCGGCGCCGGATACTCCCCCAACGAGCGACGCAATAGCGCGATCCGCTGATCGCGAAAATTCTCCCACTCTTGGCGAGTTGTAATCTTTGCCCACTCGGCCCGGTTGCGTGCATTCGCCGCGGCCGACAGTTTGCCGATCTGTCGCTCGATCATTCCTTGCGCATCGCTGCGCTGCTCCTTGGTGAAAACATCGGGGGACAGACGTTCGAGATCGCCGCCCAGGGCGGCCCTGGGAACGCCTGTCAGCAGGAAGGCGGCAAGGATGAAAGTGGTTTGGAATGGCATCGCATTCAGTTCGGAAGTGGCGACAATTGCGACATCGCGTCCCTTGCTTCGCGCTTTTCCGGGGACTTCCCATCGAGCAGGCAGCTTACGTTCATGTCGCCCATCACGTTAATGGCCGTCCGGCAGCGGTCGAGAAACCAATCCACGGTTAGCAGAATCAGGATATAATCGGTCGGCAAATTCACCGCCTTGAAGACGAGCGTCATCGTGACTAGCCCGGCTTCCGGGATACCGGCCGCCCCGACGCTGGCGATCACGCTCGTTAGCACCACCATCGCCTGCTGCGGAAGCGAGAGGTTCAGGCCGAGCACCTGGGCGACGAACAGGGCCGACATCGCTTCGTACAGCGCCGTGCCGTCGTTATTGAAGTTGGAGCCCACCAGCGCCCCCAGGCTGGCCGATTGTTCGCGCAGGCCGACCCGATCTTTCAGGCACGAATACGTCAGCGGCATCGTGACCGTGCTGCTGCCAGTGGAAAAAGCCATCACGAGTGCATCGCGCGTGCCGCGCAGCAAGTCGAGTGGGCGGACCCATGAACCCGTGCGAATTCGCACTAGGTAATACGTCGCCTGCAACGCGAGTCCCAGCAGCACGGCGAACACAAACGCGCCCAGCGACACGAAATCGCTAAATCCCTTCACGCCAACGATGCTGGCCACCACGCCCAGCACCGCCAGGGGCACGAGCTCGATGATCCAGTGCAAGACCACAATGAACGTATTGAGACTTATCTCGATGACGTCCGCCACGTTACTAAGCGGCTGATGCTTGACGCGGCGCAGCGCGATTCCGAAAGCGACCGCGATCGCGATCACGCCCATGACTTGGCCGCCGTCCCCAAATGGCCCCAAAATGCTCCTGGGAAAGCTTTCGAAGAATTGCGAAAGTGGATCTTCAGCCGCTTGCTGAGTCTGAACCGTGGAGGCCAACCCCGGCTGCTGATTCGAGCTCGCCGCAATCGTGGGCTTGGCCGGCGATTCCAGCGCGATCCACCTCCCAGGGTGTACGACGTTAGCGACCAACAGCCCAATGCCGATCGCCACCAGCGTATTGAGCAGCAACAATCGAACCAGCCGAAACACCACGCTGCCGGGAATGTTCGCATGCATCAGCGCATGGACGATCGCCAGCAGAATTAGCGGGGGCGCCAGTGCTCCGAGCAATCGCAGCACGAGCTTGCTGGGGAGCTCAAGCGCCGCGGCTCGCTCGCCGAGCAGCAATCCCACGACGACGCCGAATGCAACACCTCCCGCGATCCGCAAGTACAGCGGCGTGCGCTGCCACCATGCGAGGACTGTTTTCGATTGTCGTGGTCGAGCTTCGAACATGCTGAAGCAATCTGGCCTAGTCCCTCGCCCTTTCGCGCTGCCATCGAGTCGCCGATGATCGCAGGCCCGGCTTCGTGCAATTTTGTAACGTGCTCGACCGCGGAACAAGGGCTGGCATGGAATTAAGCGATCGCTGAAGATTCGGCGCAACGCTTGCGGCTTGGCGCCAATTGACGGCCGTTCGGACCGTTTGCCCCGTTGGCGTAAAATCGAGCATAATAGAGATCGCTTTCTGACCGTCGACCTTTTTGGGAGGGGCAGGGATGATTTCAGCGGTTCGGGTCCCGACCGTGGCGGCTTGTCTTTTCGCGGTCGCCGGTTATGTGGCTTGCTGCTTGGGAGCCTCTGCTGCCGAAAGCGATTCGGCGCGGCCTGCTCAGAAGCAGCATCTGACGGCTGAGCAGCAGAAGCATATCGCTGAGTTGCTCTCCTCGTTTCGGCGATCGAAAGAGAAAGTTGCGCCCCAGGAGCGAGAGCGGATCGTCGACGAACTCGTTGAGATGGGGCTGCCCGCTGTCAAGCAGCTTAGCGACGTCGTGAATCGCGAGTTGCTCGGCGCGCTTAAGCACTATGGACAGAAGGTGGAGAAGCGGTTGGCGCAGGTCGGGCGGAACAAGTCGGCCGAGGTGAATCCGGCCGAGATCCAAAAGTTGCGGGCCACCGTCTTGAGTCTCCGCGATAACGCGGACCTCACTCATGAGATGATCGTCAAGAAGGGCGATCCCGCGCTGGCCCAGCTTCGCCAGTTGCTGCTGCCGGATCGCAAGGCGGTGTTGGATGATGTTCCCGAGCTTCAAGTCGAACGAGAAAAGCTGTTAACCGTGGGACGGTTGTGGGAGCGCTGCGCCGCGGAGTTAATCAAAGACGCCCCGCCGCCCGCCGATGGCAAAGCCGCCAAGCCGCCGAGCTTCAAGGATTATCTTCACGGGGTGGAAGACCAGGCCGTCGACATGCTCCTGCCAATCCCGCCCAAAGACCGCGAGATCTTGGCGGCTAATGCACGCCTTGCTTCACAGATCGAAACGGAAGAGACCCGCACGATCCTGGCATGCAATCTGACGCGAGCTTTGTTGGGTCTGAATGTGGCGTCGATCGATCCGCGACTCTGCGAGGCGGCCCGCGATCACTCGCACGACATGGAATCTCTGAAATTCTTCGCGCACGATTCACCGGTGGAAGGCAAGAAAACTCCCTGGGATCGAGCCAAGCGGCAGGGCGCCTCCGCGTCGGCGGAAAACATTGCAGCCGGGGTCACCGACGGAAGCGCCGCTAACGACATGTGGTTTCATAGTCCGGGCCATCATAAGAACATGCTCGGCAATCACGCGCGAATTGGCGTGGGACGGAGTGGCGCGTTGTTCACCGAAATGTTCGGCGATTGACGGCGGGCGGGCCGCATCCCGCTGGGCCACGCCTGCTCGACAGCGTGGAGCGTCATCTGAGTCTCGGTTTCGATATCGGTCTTTAGTTCGACTTTTGCACTTTTTGGACGGCCTGTATCCGTGTATTCCCCGAGGAAATTGTCGCTGGCGAGAGTTTTCCGCAACCCTGATTCATCCGCAACAGGCCACCGCATGTGGAAAAACCGAGTTTTCCTCGGGAATCGCTGATTGCTCAGTCTAAAAAGTGCAAAAGTCGAATTTAGAACCGCTCGCAAAACTCCGGGTGGCCGGGAACTGGAGGCGTCCTCGCCGAAGCCCGGAGAGTGGTTTCGACTTCGAGAGCAGGACACCGGTGCTTCCCTTCGGCGCGAGCCCCGACCAGCCAAGAGTCGTTAGGTTAGCGTTTCCAAGTAAGACAATCGGCGTATCACTTGTTTTCTCAAGCAAAACTCCGCTTCGATTCGGAGCCGAGAACCAAGCTGGGGAACTAGGATTTGAGAATATTTTCGTCGTGTTTTTGCAGTATAGCGGCGGTGTTGCTTTGGTCAAATCATTCGGGAAAAATCGCCTTTTTTCTGATTTCGGTATTGCGGCGATATGGGCTTCGTGATGGCCGATCTTTACCAATTCTTTACCAAATTTAAGGTTTTAGGGCAGCCTACCTAGACTGCTTTCACCAGCGAAGGCGCTTGAGTCGATCTCTCGCCTGATGTTCATTTTTCAATGTATTGCGCAGCGGCAAGGCGAAAATTTGGCCGAAGGTTTGGCGGTCTCGATAAAGCACGTCGGTCGATGTGACCGACGCGCGCAATGATTGGCGATGGCAGGTAGGTCCCTTTCGCGCCTTCACCGCGGTGTGCTGGCACCTCACGGAAATCTCGACACGATAAGCTGTTTACCCATGAGTGGAATTACGGGAGACGCCAGATCGGCGAAGTGGACGCCATCTTGGAGGCAGTCGCGGCTTACGCGAGTGCCTACGCCGGTTTGCAGAAGTTGCAGGAGACATAAACCGGTCTAATTCACCATTCGCTGCGTTGGGTCTGGCGGCAATTCGGCGGACGATTTGGTGAAGAGAAAGTAGACAGGAGAATCAAACGGTAAAATCGCCGCTCGATCCAACTTCAATCAAATCACGACTGCGGTCTCCTTTAGGCAAGCGGCGTGCGTGGCCGTCGTGCCAAACAGCGGCTTGGCCATTCCGATCCGACCCCTCCATTTTTGATCCGCTAGATCGTCGATCGACGTCGGTCGATCGCCACCGGAGCAAAGATTTTTGTTCACGACCAAGATCCGTGCTCGGGCGGCGAATCCGTGCCACAGGTTGTTTTTTGAGTCTCGATACTCGGCCGGATAATTCGAAGCGATCACCGACGCATAGGTGTCCAACAGTCCGAGCTTTTTTAGCCGCAGCGTGTTGAGAATCTCGTTGTTCCAAAACACGTCGGCTCGAGGGCGGCTGGATTCGGCTATGATGGCCGCCGCCAGACCGACGGTTTTTGTCGCTTCGGTGTCGTATTTCGGCAGGACTTCGATCCCGGATTGCGTCGTGAATTGCTCGAAGATCGGCTCGGCGAATTCGGAGTCTTGGGCCGTGTAAACGACGACTTCCGACGGGGATGGCGACCAGCAACCGTTGAGACACAGAAGGGAAATTGTGGCGAGGGCGATTCTGGATCGGGACCGGAACAGCTTAGAGCCTAGCCGAGAATCGTCTGAGGAGACGCGGACAGTCCCCTTTTTCTCGGTTCGATTGAGCTCACCGAAGTCCGCGGACTCCGAAAAAAGCGACACTCCCCGATGGTTCTCGGATAGGCTCTTAGGTAACGAGGAATCGAGCATGATTTGAAGATTGTAGCCCATGGCGCTGGCTGCCAAACCTCTGCCGCTTGGGAAGCGGTGTCTGGCAGAATAGAATGAGAATGCGGAGGCTATTATCGAATGCGACGCCGAATGCCGAAAGCCATGGGTTGATAACGAATGTCTAGTTTGGTCGATAATTTGACCGTTGCTGTGCGGCGCGGCAGGATCCCGCGGCTATGTATTGTGGTCGCGATTTTTGCGGCGATCGGCAGCGCGGCGGTACTCGCGGCGGCCGTTCAGCCACGAGCCATCGACGACGCCCGGGCGCAGGCCGCTGGAATTCGCAAGCTCTCGGGAAAGCGGCTTATCCTATATACCGATCTCCCTTCGAGCACGACTGTCGACGAATTGCCGGAGGTCTTCGATCAAGCGTTCCCCCAGTGGTGCGCTTATTTTGGCGTCGATGGCGCAAAGTCTCCGGATTGGCAAATGACGGGCTTTTTGATGAAGGACAAAGCCCGATTCGAGGCCTCGGGCCTGGCGCCGGGCGATCTGCCGGTGTTTCTCAATGGGTTCGCCCGCGAGCGGGAATTTTGGCTCTACAACCAGACAAGCGATTATTATCGCCGGCATTTGATGTTGCATGAGGGAACGCATGGTTTCATGTTCAGCCTGCTGGATGGCGGTGGGCCACCCTGGTATTGCGAAGGCATGGCGGAAATGCTGGCCACGCATCGTTGGGCGGATGGCCGGCTGACGCTGAATTACTTTCCCGTCAAACCGACGGAGACCGCCAAACTCGGCCGGATTGAAATCATCGAGACCGATCTCTCCCACCACAAGGGCCACACGTTTTCCGAGGTGCTCAACTTCGACAATCGAGCTCATTTGAAGGTCGAGCCCTATGCCTGGAGCTGGGCCGCCGTCGCGTTTCTCGATGGCCATCCGCGATATCGCAATCGCTTTCGCCAGCTTTGGCACAGAGCCGCGGATGACAATTTCAACAAGCGACTGGCGGAAAAATTCTCGGGCGATGGTCCGGAATTGGCCGAGGAATGGCAAGTATTCGTCAACGATTTGGTCTACAACTACGACTTCTCGCGGACTGCGATCGATTTCACGACCGGCAAGCCACTGCCTCGCAGCGGCGCCAAGGTCTCGGTCGCCACCGATCGAGGCTGGCAGAACACATACCTCCAATTGGAAAAGGGCAAGACCTACCGGCTGCATGCCTCCGGCCGCTATCAAGTGGCCAAGACGTCGAAAGTCTGGTGGAGCGAACCGGGCGGCGTGTCGATCCGCTATTTTCACGGCCAGCCACTAGGAGTCTTAATGGCCGCCCTGCATCCGGACGACGGAGTCAAGGGAGAAAGCCCGCTGGTCGCGCCGCTGATCGTCGGGCTAGGCACGATGATCCGGCCGGAAAAAACCGGCACGCTATACTTGCGGACGAACGTCTCGGCGGGGGAGTTTGCATCAGCGGCCGGGAAAGCAACGGTAGAGGTCACGCACTAAGTTCTAAGTCATTAGTCGGATCGAATCGGCGCCGTAAATCGACCAATATGCCGCCACTTTATCCGCTACGCTTCGACCCCATTTTCCGCCGCTATCTGTGGGGCGGGCGACGGTTGGGCACAGTGCTCGGTAAAGCCATCGGTCCTGGTGATGACTATGCGGAGAGCTGGGAGATCGTCGACCATGGCGAGGATCAGAGCCGGGTGGCCGCCGGACCGCTCGCGGGCGTGACGCTCGGCGAGCTTGTTCGCGAGCGCGGCGCCGAACTGTTTGGCCGGCATCATCCGCTCGAGCAATTTCCGCTGCTCTTCAAATTTCTGGACGCGAGCAAAACGCTTTCGGTACAAGTGCATCCGAACGACGATCAAGGGGCCCGGCTCGATCCGCCCGACGGCGGCAAAACGGAAGCCTGGGTGATTCTGGACGTTGCGCCGGGCAGCTTGATTTATTCAGGTTTGAAACGGGGATTCGATCGCGCGGCGCTCGAGCGTGAAGTCTCCCGAGGAACCAGCGAACTTTGTTTGCATCGATTTGAGCCGCACGTTGGGGACTGCGTCTTTCTGCCGGCGGGCACGGTCCATGCCCTCGGGGCCGGCCTCTTGGTGGCGGAAATTCAGCAGTCCAGCGATACGACATACCGGTTGCACGACTGGAATCGTGTGGGACCGGACGGCAAACCGCGCGATTTGCACATCGAGAAGGCGCTGGATGTTACCGATTTCGACCGTGGCCCGGTTCATCCGGTGAGTCCCCAGCCGACCGATCGCGCGGGCGTCAGCCGACTCGTCGCTTGCGATCAATTTGTTCTCGATCGGTGGGAATATGACGGCTCGAATCGGCAAACCGACGAATTCAATTCTGCTGGCTTGGCGGTCGGCGGCGACGATCGATTTCACATCCTGGTCGTGCTAGCAGGAGAAGTTTCCATACTTGGCGACCCGTCATCGCGCCCGTTGCAACGAGGCCAGACCCTGCTGGCGCCAGCTTCCGTTGGGCCGATCCAAATTACGGCCAACTCTCACTTCGCGACAATGCTGGACATCTATTTGCCATAAGCGGGCAAATTGGCGTCGAATCCTATTTCGACGCATGCCAGATGCCCCTATAATCCGCCCCGCAGTTTGCGGCTTTTTAGCTTTTGCAACCTCCATGAAGGAACAGTCATGCGACTGGTCAGTTGGCTCGCGATGGTCTCGGTAGTCGGCGTTTCGTCGACCGGATGTTCGTCGCTAGCGAAACCCCATCTCGCGACGGCTGGCCCGGTTGAATATCAGCAGCGTCAGGCCGAGCGATTCGATCCATTTCCCGATAACAATCTGGGCCCGGCCATCGTGGGCGGCCGACCTCGCGAGTTTGACGCCCCTCGTGAACCACTCCCGCTACGGCCGACCGCGCCGCCGCCGACATTCGCTCCGGCGCCTTTTGCGCCCGTAGGTCCAGCGCCCGGTCCGGCCCAATAGCTGACTGGGTCGTCTTGCCCTCACCATCAAGTCGCTCACAATTCTCTTGTTCTTCAGCGCCGGGGCTTCGGCGAATCGCCTTCAGCCCCGGGCACCCAACCTTTTCCGCTCCACGCTCTCCGCCTCACGCTCCCCGCTCCCCGATGCTATGATGGACACCAACAAATCACCCTCCACCGACACGCCCCTTTGGTTTCCATGTCAGCTCCGTTTCGGGGTCGCGGCAAGACTGCGACAAAGTCCAAACCCCATCGTCGGCCCCGTCGTCCTGGCGCCTCCACGCCCAGGCCATCGTCTGCTGCCGGCGCCGCGGATGGAGAGCGGCTGCAAAAGGTTCTCGCCGCAGCCGGCATCGGCAGCCGACGTCAGTGCGAAGAACTGATTACCGCCGGTCGCATCACGGTCGATGGCAAGACGATCACCGAATTGGGGACGAAGGTCGATGTCGACGGCGCCGAAATCCGCGTCGATGGCGAGCCGCTCAAGCGGAGCAAGCGACTCTATTATCTCGTCAATAAACCAACCGGCGTCGTCTCGACCAGCCACGATCCGTCGGGCCGGCCGCGCGTGATCGATTTGCTGCCCGTCGGCGAGCGCGTGTATACGGTCGGCCGGCTCGATTTATTCAGCGAAGGGTTGATTCTGGTCACCAACGATGGCGAGCTTGCCGATCTGCTGACGCATCCGCGCTATGGGATTGAGAAGGTCTACCACGTGCAGATCGCCGGCCGCCCGGCCACCGAGGTACTCGAACAACTCCGCAAGGGCGTGCATCTGGCCGAGGGCTTTGCTCACGCCAAGCGAGTGTCGATCAAGAGTCAGCACAAGCAGAGCACGATCTTGGAAATGGTGCTCGACGAAGGCAAGAACCGAGAAGTTCGCCGACTGCTGGCCAAGGTCGGCCACAAGGTCATGTGGCTGCGTCGCGTCGCGCTAGGACCGTTGAAGATTGGCGATTTGCCGGCCGGAGAATTCCGGGCGCTTAGGCGGGAAGAAGTGAAAACGCTTAAGGAGTCCGCGCAGCTCAGCCGGTTTGCTCCCGGCGACTTGCCCGCGCGACGTTACGCCGATCTAAAACAAAAGGCTCGAGCTGCGGTGATCGAGCCGAGCGCGGCAAGTGAAAAGCCAGCGCCGGTCCCATCGCCCCGGCCCGCTCCCAAAGGGCGAGGTCGCGAGGAGCGGCCGCCGCGCAAGCCCCGCAATCATCCCCGCGCCTTTGGACGTCGCCGGGAGTCTGGCAAATCATGAAGGGTTCTAACAAACCTCTGGTTGGCCGGGGCTGGATGCGTCCTCGCCGAAGCGCCGGAGTGTGGTTTTCAATTCGAGAACAAGGCGCCAGGGCTTTCGCTTCGGTCCAGCCCGACCATTCAGACCCGTTACGTTAGAGTTTTTGAATCAAATGACGGCCTCCGCGACTTCTCATTCGTCTGATTCACACGAAGCAGCTTACTTCGCCGATAAGGCTCAATTCCAACAAGCCGCGGTGATCGAAAACGTACCGGTCGCCAAGGACACCTACCGGATTCGCCTGGCTTGTCCGGAACTCGCGCGGCTATTCACGCCCGGGCAGTTTCTGATGCTACGGCTGGCGGATTGCGACGATCCGCTGCTGGCCCGACCGCTGGCGCTCTACGACACCGTGCTGGATTCCGCCGATCGGCCGATAGGCGTCGATGTCGTTTATCTGGCGATGGGAAAGATGACGCGGCGCCTATCGCAATGTCTTCCGGGACACCGGCTCGACATCTGGGGACCGCTGGGCAACGGGTTTCCCGCCGAGCGGGTCGAGCATTTGATCATGGTCGCGGGCGGCATCGGACAGACGCCATTTATGGCTCTAGCCCAAGAATGCTTAGGACGCCATCAATACGGCGATCCGCCGCGAACCGGCGCGAATGCCGCTCGGGTCACGCTATGTTACGGCGCCCGATCTAAAGCGTATTTCGCCGGCATCGAAGAGTTCGAACGACTCGGCGTTGACGTCCGGCTGAGCACCGACGACGGCTCGGCCGGCCTGCATGGCCTTGTCACGGGCCTATTGACCGAGGTTTTGAACAGCACGATTCCCGGCGCCAACACTGCAAATTCGCCGCGGGCCGATTTGATTCCGCGGCGGATCATCTGCTGCGGCCCCGAACGCATGATGAGCGCCGTGGCCGGGGTGGCCCGTCAAGCCAACGTCCCCTGCCTAGCCTCGCTCGAAACGCCGATGGCCTGCGGGATCGGCATCTGTTTCAGCTGCGTGGCCCGGATCCGGGACGAAGTCGGCAATTGGGACTACCGCCGCACGTGCGTCGAAGGCCCGATCTTCGAGGCGGACCGGATCGAGTGGTAATCTCGTTGCCGCCCTTTGTGCAGCCGCCGCCGCGAGTTAGAATCCGAGGCTGACGCCCCTTACACGGATGGGAGGATCGATCCATGGCGGGATGGACTGGCTGGGACTATGCATTGCTGGCCGTGGCCGCGTATGTCGCGGTCAATACGCTCGTGCGGATGATGACCCGGCGGCGCGATCAGTTATTGGATGATTTGAGTCGAAGCGCCAAAGGGAAGAAGGGCAAAGCCAAGTCGCCACCCCCCGCCGACACCAGGAAAGACGCTGCATAAAAGGATCTCACAAAACCGCTTCCGAGAAGGGACAGTCCCCGGCCGTTTTGTGCGGATTTTTAAATACCCTTCGCCGACTAACCCAGGTCTGTAGCTCGCCGTGACCAAGCATCTCTACATCGAGACTGTCGGCTGCCAGATGAACATGCTCGATAGCGAGCTGGTCGTGGCCAGTCTGCGCAAGCAGGGATATCAGTTGGTCGACACGCCGCAGGCCGCCGACACGATTTTATTCAACACGTGCAGCGTCCGGCAACATGCGGAAGACAAAATTTATAGCGCGCTGGGTCGGCTTAGGCACGCCAAGCAGCACAACCCGAACAAGATCATCGGCGTCATCGGCTGCATGGCTCAAAAAGACCAGCAGCTCATTTTCGATCGGGCGCCGTATGTCGATTTGGTCGTGGGTCCCGGTCAATTGCATCAAATTCCTCGGCTTCTCGAAGAGATCGCCGCTGACAGGAGCCTCGGAGAGCGCAGCCAGCTCCTCGAAGTCAGCATGAATCGCACGTCCGGCAAACGCGACGATATCGAGCGCAGTTTCGAAAGCTACGATCCCGACCGCGATCCTGAAATGCGGCCGTCTCCGTATCAAGCCTTCGTGCGGATCCAAATCGGCTGCGACAAGTTCTGCACGTATTGCATCGTCCCCAGCGTGCGCGGGCCCGAGCAGGGGCGCGATCCCGATCATATCGTGGCGGAAGCTCGCAAACTGGCCGACGAAGGTTGCCGCGAGGTTATCTTGCTGGGCCAGACGGTGAACAGCTATCGGCATCGGGCCCCCGATGGGCGGATTACGCGACTGGCCGATCTGCTTTATCGGCTGCACGAAATCGACGGCTTGGCTCGATTGAAATTCGTGACCAATTATCCGAAGGACATGACGGACGATTTGCTCGCCGCGGTTCGCGATCTGCCGAAGTGCTCGCCGTATCTGCATGTGCCGTTACAAAGCGGCGCCGATACGGTTCTGCGGCGAATGAAGCGGGGCTACACGGTCGACGAATATCGCGACATGCTTCGCCGGATTCGCGCGACAGTGCCTGGCGCCGCGGTCACGAGCGATTTCATCGTCGGGTTCTGCGGCGAGACGGAGGAGGAATTTCAGCAGACGGTCGATCTGGTGCGCGAGTCGAGGTTCAAGAACAGTTTTATTTTCAAATACAGCCCGCGCCCGGGCACCAAAGGCGCCGATCTCTACGCCGACGACGTGCCGGAAGAGGTCAAACGCCGCCGCAATAACCAATTGCTTGCGATTCAAGACGTGATTAGCGAAGAAGACAATCAACCGCTCATCGGGCGCGAGGTGGAAATCCTCGTCGAGGGGCCTAGCAAGACGAGCCGCAAGCACGGGCTCGACGACGGCGATTCGGCCGGCCCCTTGCAGTTGACCGGCCGGACTCACTGCGACCGGATCGTGGTGTTCGACGGCAATCCCCGGCAGATCGGCCAGCTTCTGCAAGTGACAATTTTCGACGCCAATGGATTTACGCTCTTCGGCGCGGTCGTCACCCGGCATGTCGGCCCGGAAGTGTTTCAGTTGGCGGCGCCGCCGCTCGTGGGTCGGGTCAATGGCCTGACGGGGGCGACGTCTGACGCCGCGGCGACGGTCGGCACGCGCATGTCGCCGCTCAGCGATTTCGTCCCGCTTAGTGCTCTCGTGATTTCCTCGGCCAATCATCGCACGGAGATTTAGCACAAAGTCTTTGCATTGGGTTGGCTCAGACATCAAACGACCTATTGCCAGTTGACGATTTTGGACAGGGGGCTGACGCCCCCCGCTCGCCTCACGCTTCACCCACCACGCGCTTCCCGATTCGCCCTTCGTCCTTCGCCTCCGTTCACCCGTGTTCATGCAAATCGATCGGCTGCATCATCTCCTCGACCATCCCGAAAAGGCTGTCGAGTGGCTCGCGGACTGGAAGTTGGACGATCCGGCCCGCGGCCAGGGCAACTTGGTCCGAATGGCCCTCTCGGGCATCACGCTCGATCTGCTCGCGGCGATGTGCGAGCAATTGGCCGAGCATCTGCCTCGGCTCAGCGACGCCGGAATGGCGCTGAACAATCTGGACCGGTTTGTCAAGGCCACGCGGAATCCACTTTCGCTGGCCTCGCTGTTCGAGCGCGATCCCGAAGCGCTGCCGATTCTGCTGCAAATATTTTCGACGAGCCAATACCTCAGCGACCTCTTGATCACCGACTCCGAGGCCTACGATCTGCTGCGGATCACCGAGGGGCAGCCGGTGGGACGCGAAACGCTAGCCAACGAATTGATCGGCGAAGTCGCCGCCTTGGTCGACGAGCCTGCCATCCTGGCCGCCCTGCGTAGATTCAAGCGGCGAGAAACCCTGCGAATCGGCTACGGCGACATCATTCGCGGGCAGCACGAGCAGACCGTCGTCAGGCAGATATCCTATCTGGCCGATGCGATCCTCGAAGCGGCCGTGCAAGCCGCACGTCGAAATCTGGAGCAAAAGCGGGGCGTGCCCCGCGCCGCCGATGGCGAGCCGGCCCGATTCGTCGTCATGGCGATGGGAAAACTCGGCGCCGACGAACTCAATTATTCCAGCGATATCGATTTGATTTTTCTCTACGACGAGGATGGGCAAACCGACGGCGCTCGTTCGCTCAGCAATCGCGAGTTCTTCGATCGGCTGGCTCGCGACATTGTCCGGCTGCTCACCGAACCGACCGAACTGGGAATCGCCTATCGGGTCGATTTGCGGTTGCGGCCCGAGGGGGAACGTGGGCCGGTCGCGATCGGGTTGGAAAGCGCTTTGCATTATTACGACGTGGTGGGCCGCACCTGGGAAAGGCAAGCGTTTGTCAAAGCCCGACCCGCGGCCGGCAATCTCGATCTCGGCGCCGAACTGCTCAAAGAACTTGAGCCGTGGATCTACCGCAGGTATCTCAGCCGGGCCGATATCTCGGGCATCAAGGCGCTCAAGCGGCGGATCGAGCAGCGGACCGTTCGCGAAGGCGCCGACGAGCTCAATGTCAAAACGGGTCGCGGAGGAATTCGCGACATCGAGTTCGTCATCCAATTTCTCCAACTGCTTAACGGCGGCGACCTCCCGCAACTGCGGATCGGCAATACGCTCGACGCCATTTTGCGGCTCGAATCCGCCGGGTGCCTGACGCATCAAGAGCGAATTATCCTCGAGGAAAACTATGCCTTCCTCCGCAAGACCGAGCATCGTCTGCAGATCATGTTCGATTTGCAAACCCATCTGCTGCCGCGGTCGACCGGCGAGATGCGGCGATTGGCGATTCGCATGGGCTATAGTCCCGAAGGGCACAACGACCCGTTGGAAGCCTTCTCCGCCGAATACAAACAAAAGACGGAGCTGAACCGGAAAATTCTCGACCACCTCTTGCACGACGCCTTCGAGTCGGACGACGAGCCGGGCGATCCGGCCGTCGACCTCATTCTCGATCCCGATCCGCCGCCCGAGCGAATTCAAGAGGTACTCGGTCAATATCCATTTCGCGACTCGGCAGACGCCTATCGCAATTTGATGGCGCTGGCCGAGGAAAAGATTCGTTTTCTTTCGACACGCCGCTGCCGACATTTTTTGGCCGCCATTGCGCCCCGACTGCTCAAGGCGATCGCCGACACGCCTGATCCCGACGCCACGCTCGTGAATCTTAGCAAGGTCAGCGAGTCGCTCGGCGGCAAGGGAGTGCTGTGGGAGTTGTTTAGCTTCAATTCCCCTTCGCTGCATCTTTACGTAAATCTGTGCGCGACCAGCCCATTCTTGTCCGGCATCTTGACCAGCAACCCTGGCATGCTCGATGAACTGATGGATAGCCTGGTGCTCGACAAGCTGCCATCGCTGGAAGGGCTGGAGCAGCATCTGAGCGATCTCACGTTTGCCGCCGAAGACCTCGATCCGATTTTGCATAGCTTCAAGAATGCGCAGCAACTTAGGGTTGGCGTTCGGGAACTGCTCGGCAAGGCCGACATGCAGGCGACCAGCGTGGCGCTGACCGATATCGCGGAAGCCACTCTCCGGCGAATTACAGTCAACGAATACGGCAAGTCGGTAGCCAAGCTCGGCGAGCCCAAGCTGATCAACGATGCCGACATCGGACGAACGTCGGAGCTGATTGTCGTGGCGCTCGGAAAATTCGGCGGCCGCGAGATGAACTATCACAGCGACGTCGATTTGATTTTTCTCTACGAAGGCGAGGGCGCGACGTTTCACGCCAAGCGTTCTCGCCGCTCCACCGAAACAACCACGAACCAGCATTTTTTCAGCGAGCTGGGGCAGCGAATCATCAAAGTCGCTAACCAACTCGGTCCCTATGGCCGGCTCTACGAGATCGATCCGCGGCTGCGGCCGACTGGCCGAAGCGGCGCGCTAGCGACGTCGCTCGACGAATTTCAGCGTTATTTCGAGTCCGCCCAAGGGCAACTTTGGGAACGGCAAGCGCTCTGCAAGGCCCGCGTCGTCTATGGGTCCGACGACGCAGCGACCCGGACGATGGCCACGATCCAACACGCGGCCTATGAAACGCCTTGGCAGGATTCTAACGCCTCCGAGATTCACGCCATGCGGCTAAGGCTTCAAGAAACGGCCCGGCCAGCCAATCTCAAACGCGGTCCCGGCGGTATCGTCGACATAGAATTTATCGTCCAAATGCTCCAGCTCAAGCACGGTCGGAAGCACCCCGCCGCCCGCCACGGGGGGACCTCCGAAGCTCTGACGGCGCTGCACGAAGCCGGTGTTATTTCCAAAGACGATTTTGAATTTTTCCGCGACAGTTACCGCACCCTGCGAACGATCATCGGACGCCTGCAATTGATGAACACCACGGCTGGCCACGATTTGCCCACGGAGAAAATTCAGCTCGCCAAACTGGCACGGCTTACCAATTACGCGAGCGTCGAAAACCTATTGACCGATTGCAATCGGTTGCGCGAAGAGAACCGGCGGCGGTTCGAGCGGATTGTGTCGGCGACGTAGGTCAGGCCCGTTGGCCTGCCGTGGACAGCGGCATACTTAATAGCAGGGGCCGAGCCAAACTGCGTCAGGCCAATTGGCCTGACCTACGACGAACGCGGCCGCCGCCTACACCTCATCGGCCGGCAACATGAAAATCTTGCCGTCGCCCATGCGCCCGGTGCGGGCGACTTCGACGATTTTGCGGAGGATTTCTTCGGCCCGGGAGTCGTCGACCCAGAGATTGATTTCGACCTTGGGCAAGAAGGCGAGCGAGTATTCGCTGTCGCCGTATTGGTCGAGGTAGCTCTTTTGCCGGCCGTAGCCTTTGACTTCGCGAACGCTACAGGCTTCCAAGGGCGCCCGCTTAAGCGATTCCAAGACTTTTTCCGCCAGATACGGCTTGACGATGGCGACGATCTGTTTCAAAGCAAGTGGCCTGACATCGTATAAAAAGGCCCTCACAAAACCGTCGCAGCGAAGGGGACAGTCCCCCGGCGTTTTGTGAGCAGTTGTAAGCGGCAGTTAGCTGAAAAAGTTCTCGCCGAAGAGATTTTTCTCCGGGCGGGTTTGGACGGTCATATCTCCCATCACAAGCGTTTGGCAGGCCAGCCGCATGGTGTCCTCGTTGCCGATGTAGGCCATCGAGGCTTTGAAACGCAGTCCTTCGAAAAAACCGATGGGGCTGGCGTTTTCGATCCCTTTGGTGATGTGGACCCGGCACGTGCCGCAGAGACTAAAGCCGCGGCAGTTGGCGACCCGCTCTACGCCCGAGTAAAGCTGAATTCCGGCCTGCATGGCCTCTTTGCGCAAGTTGGCGCCCTCGGGGACTTGGATTTCCTTCTTCTCGTTGAGGAAGCTGACAATCGGCATGGCGGGGCGAATATCCTAATGGCCGTTTTGTGGGCGAAAACACACATGCTACCGCCAAATTCGCAAAAAATCTAGCATGGGTTCAAGGCCGCCGCCGCGCCGCCACGAGTCTGCAGGGCGCTGACGTGACAGGGGCTTATCGTGAGGTTAAATTGGGGGCGTCCTGCAACCTCCTCGCGTCGGCCACTTTTTGCCTCATTTTTCATCCAGAGCTCTCATAATGCACTTGCCCCAATCGATCCGGTCCAGGTTTCCGGGCCACGCCTCGATAGGTTTTGCGGTCGTGTTTATATCAGCTCTTCTGGCCATACATATTAGCGCCGCGGAGAACGGAAACGCGGGAGAAATTGCTGTCGTCGAGCAAGCCGTGTCATCCCCTTTGGCCACGAACGCCGCGCCGCACTACACGGGCAATCGCCAGCCGTTGCTGCCCACGGCGTTCGGCAAGTTGCCGATCGGCGCCATCGCGCCGCGGGGCTGGCTGCGACATCAATTGGAGCTGGAATCGCAAGGAATGACCGGGCGGCTGACCGAAATTTCTCCTTGGTGCCGATTCGAGAACAACGCCTGGACCGATCCTCGCGGCAAGGGGCACAGCGGCTGGGAGGAGATGCCGTATTGGCTCAAGGGTTACGCCGACCTCGGCTATGTGCTCAAAGACGAAGCGATCATCCGCGAGGCCAAGCGGTGGATCGAGGCGGCTTTGGCGAGCCAAACCGCCGACGGCTGGTTCGGACCCGATGGACTTCGCACGTCGCAGGACGGCAAGCCCGACCTCTGGCCGCACATGCTGATGCTCAACGTCATGCAATCGTATTACGAATACACGGCCGACTCGCGCGTGCTGCCGTTCATGGAAAACTACTTCCGCTGGGAAATGGCCTGTCCCGAGCAGGATTTTTTGACGGGCTATTGGCCGGCCCCGCGCGGGGGCGACAATCTGGCAAGCGTTTATTGGCTCTACAACCGAACTGGCGGACAGTGGCTGCTCGAACTGGCGACTAAGATCCATCGTCACACGTCGAACTGGACCGCAGGGATTGCAAATTGGCACGGGGTGAATATCACTCAAGGCTTCCGCGAGCCGGCGATTTTCTATCTCCAAGCGAAAGATAAAAAATTTCTCGACGCGGCCGAGCGAAACTACCAGACCGTGATGGGTCTATATGGCCAGGTACCCGGCGGCGGTTTCGGCGCCGATGAAAACTGCCGTCCCGGTTATGGCGATCCGCGTCAAGGATTCGAGACCTGCTCGATCGTCGAGGCGATGCACAGCTTCGAGATGCTGACCGAAATCTCAGGGAATCCGGTCTGGTCCGACCGCTGCGAGGATCTGGCGTTCAACTCGCTTCCGGCCGCGCTCACGCCGGATTTCAAGGCGCTGCACTATCTGACCTCGCCGAACATGGTGCAACTCGACAAAGAGAACAAGGCGCCGGGGATTCAAAACGGCGGAACGATGATTTCGTACAGCCCGCTTGAGGTTTACCGCTGCTGCCAGCACAATGTCTCGCACGGTTGGCCTTATTTCGCCGAGGAGCTTTGGCTGGCGACATCTGACAAAGGACTATGTGCCTCGCTCTACTCCGCCTGCGAAGTGACGGCCAAAGTCGGCGATGGCTCGGCGGTCAGGGTTACGGAAACGACCGATTATCCATTCTCCGATAAAATCGAATTCAAGGTTTCCTGCGTGTCGCCCGCGAAATTTCCGCTGTACTTGCGAATTCCTCACTGGGCCTCGGACGCGAAACTGAAGATCAACGGCGCTGCTCACGATATATCCGCCAAGCCGTTGTCCTATTCGGTCGTCGATCGCGAGTGGAAAGACGGCGACATCGTCGAGCTTTCGTTGCCGATGAAACTCGGCGTCCGGACTTGGGCGAAAAACCACAACAGCGTGTCAGTCGACTACGGGCCGCTGACGTTTTCGCTGGCGATCGACGAAAAATGGAAACGTTACGGCGGCACGGATGCCTGGCCGGAGCAAGAGGTTTACGCGGCGAGTCCCTGGAACTACGGACTCATCGTCGACGCCATGGTGCCTGCCCGATCGTTTGAAATCGTCCATTCCAAAGAACCGTCCGCCGACCAGCCGTTCACGGCCAAAACGGCGCCGATTCGACTTCAAGCGAAAGCCCGCAAGATTCTCATTTGGCGCCAGGATACCACCGGCCTGGTTCGCCCATTGCAAGACAGTCCGGTTCGGACGGCTGAGCCGATCGACGTGGTGACTCTGATTCCGATGGGCGCGGCGAGGCTTCGGATTAGCGTGTTTCCCACGATTGGCGAAGGCCCGACGGCCCATGTTTGGACATTGCCCCCCAAGCCGCCGACGGCGTCGTATTGCAACGCGACCGACACGCTTGAGGCGATGAACGACGGATTGCTGCCGGCGCGCTCATCCGACGAGTCGATCCCCAGGTTCACCTGGTGGGATCACAAAGGGACCCACGAATGGGTTCAGTACGACTTCGACGAGCCGCGGACGATCAAATCGACCGACGTCTACTGGTTCGACGACACGGGCAAAGGCCAATGCCGCGTCCCCAAATCCTGGCGCGCGGTCTACAGGGATGGCGCCGGTTGGAAGCCGGTCGACGGCGCCGGCGACTATGAAGTCGCGCCGAACAAATTCAACGGCATGAAATTCAAACCGGTGAAAACCACCGCCGTCCGCCTTGAGGTCGACCTGCAACCCGAGTTCTCCGGCGGCATTTTGGAGTGGAAAGTCGAGTAGTTCGGCGCCGCGATCCCGCGTCATGGCACATGCCCGTTCCAGCCGTCGCCTTGAGCGGGCCGCGCCAAGGGCTGGATGTCGGCGTAGAGAATCACGTCGGCGTTGACGCCATAGGGGCCGGCTAGCGCTTGCTGTCCGTCAGGGCCGACCAGCAGCGAACAGCCGATGCAATTCCGCCCAGCCCACGGCCCAGCCGTGAGCGGGCCAACACAACTTGTCCCGGCGATCCAGATTTGAAAATCCCGGGTGACGGCGCCGTAATTTTCTCTCCAAAGTTGGCCGTAGGGCTTGGCCACCGGGTCGTAGTCCGCTGGAACCGCCCAAGCGCAAGGGGACAAAATCACGTCGGCGCCCATCAGGGCGAGCGAGCGGCCGATGACCTGCCCCTTGGCGAAACCGTCGGCGCAAATCATCATTCCGAAGGTTCCCAGCGGCGTCGGCGCGACTTGTAGTCGATCCCCGAGCGCGTAGTAAGGGTGGCCGATCTCTAGTTCGTTGATCTTCCGATGACGCAGCAGAAGCTGTCCCTTAGGATCGAGTAAAACCGCGGCGTTGAAGACGCGGTCGCCGTCCCGTTCCACAAGTCCGGCGCAGACATAAATGCCATGTATGCGAGCGCTTGCCGCCAATCTGCGGCACGAATCGCCCTCGGGAATCGACTCGGCGTCTGCGGCGGACGAAGGATGCGTCCACCCCAGAGTCAGCGCCTCGGGCAGCAAAACCGCCTGCGCCCCGCCCCGAGCCGCCTCCGCGATCCGCTCCTCCGCTCGCGCCAAATTCGCTTCCCGCGCGCCGCCATCGACCCGCATTTGAATCATGGCGAGTTTGAAAGCGTGAGGATTGGACATAGTTTTCGAAATCCCGGCGCATTTTTCGTGTCTCGCCTGGAACGAGATTGTTCGGCGAGTTCGGTTAGCATAAATCTAACCAGAGGAACATTCCATACTGGGGACACCGGAAAGACGTTGTCGTTGCAAGGGAGGTTTGCGCCTTCAGCGCCGACGGCTAAAATCGTTTGATGAACTCAATGCCAGCAACCAGCGATCAGTCGGAGTCTCAGGCGGTGCTGAGCGTCTCCGCGCTCACGCTGTTGATCAAAGAAGTCGTCGAGGGGACGTTTCCGCAGGTCTGGGTTAGCGGCGAGATTTCCAACTTTTCTCGCCCGCAGTCGGGGCACTGCTATCTGACGCTCAAGGACAACGACGCTCAATTGCGGGCCGTCATCTGGCGCACCGCCGCGGCCAAAGCGCGGTGCGATCTGCACGATGGGATCGAAGTGATTTGCCGCGGGCATCTGGACGTGTACGCCGCCCGCGGCTCGTATCAACTGGTGATCGAGGAAATTCATCCCAAGGGATTGGGGGCGCTCGAACAGGCATTGAGAAAACTGCGCGACAAACTGATGGCCGAGGGGCTATTCCATCCGGCTCGCAAACGGCCGCTGCCGAGTTTTCCGCGGCGGATTGCGTTTGTTACCAGCCCCACGGGCGCGGCGATCCGCGATTTTCTCCAAGTGCTGCTCCGCCGATGGCGCGGCGCCAGCGTGCTGATTGTGCCCGTGCGGGTGCAAGGGGTCGGCTCGGCTGAGGAGATCGCGCGGGCCATCGCCCAAGTGAATCGAATGACTCATCCGATCGACGTGCTGGTCGTCGGCCGCGGCGGCGGCAGCCTCGAAGACCTTTGGTCGTTCAACGAAGAGATCGTCGTTCGGGCGATCCATGCGTCGCGGATTCCCGTCGTGTCGGCGGTCGGCCATGAAATCGACGTGACGCTGGCCGACCTCGTGGCCGATTTGCGAGCGCTGACCCCCAGCGAAGCGGCCGAGCGAATTGTGCCCGCGATGGACGATGTGCTCGCGGCGCTGCGCAGTCAGCATCGTCGGCTAGCGTCGGCGCTGCGCGGCCGCGTCGTCGAGGCCCGCCGGCAATTGGATGGGTTGGCCAATCGCCGCGCGCTGCGCAAGCCTTTTGACCGGCTGCACGAACTGGCCCAACAATTGGATCAGTGGAATGCCCGGTCCGGTCGCGCGATGCGAGGCAGCTTAGGCCAATCGCAGCGGCAGGTGGCGGCGCTGGCCGCGCAACTGGAATCGCTGAGTCCGCTGGGCGTGTTGTCGCGCGGCTACAGTCTCACGACGCGCGTCGCCGACGGAAGATTGATCGAGGACGTGGCCGTATTGGCTGCTGGCGACCAAATCCAAACCCGATTTGCTCGCGGGTCGTCCGTCAGCCGCGTGGAAAGTATTAGCTTAGCCCAGGTAGGAACATGAGTAGCGACATTTCAAGAACTGAAAACCTTCGGCGCGACAAGCCCTGTCACGATGCCGCTGCCGAGCAAAGTTCCAGCTTCGAAGCGGCGCTGGCTCAGATCGAAGCCATCGTTCACGATTTGGAGGATGGCAAAGTCGGGCTGGCCGACGCGCTGGGCCGTTACGAGCAAGGGGTCAAGCTGCTGCGACAATGCTATGGGCTGCTCGAAAAGGCGGAGCGGCGGATCGAGCTGCTCATCGGCGTCGACTCGGCCGGCAATCCGATCGCCGAGCCATTCGACGACGCGGCATCGACCGAGCGCGATCCCACCAACGGCGGGCCAACCGCCGCCCGCAGTCGAAAACGGACAGCCCGACCGACAAAAATGGCCGACGAGGCGCCAGCCGCTCCGCCCGTTGAGCCGCCGGAAGTGGACGAGCCGGGTAGCCTGTTTTAAGATAGGTGGCAGATCGTAGCCCAGGCTTCCAGTCTGTGACTGCGGCGACACAGGCTGGAAGCCTGTGCTACAAGCGATTGATCCCGCCCCCCTGCCTCGCCTTCCCGCCGCGATCTGATGGCCGCAACCGCAAACAAGCAGTCCGATTTTTCGCTCGCGGACTCGGCGGCCGACGCCCGATGTCGAATTGACGCGGCTCTCGAAACTTACACACGTTTGTCCCCAGCGTGCCCGGCCCAACTAGCCGAAGCGATCCGCTATTGCCTGCTCGCCCCAGGCAAACGGCTGCGACCCTTGCTCGTGTTATGGTCGGCCGAGGCGTGCGGTTGTACAGTAGAAGCAGCCATCCCGGCCGCCTGTGCGGTGGAAATGGTGCATTGCTATTCGCTGGTCCACGATGATTTGCCTGCTATGGACGACGACGACCTTCGCCGCGGGCGTGCGACGTGCCATAAAATGTTTGGCGAGGCCAATGCCATTTTGGTCGGCGACGCGCTGTTGACGCTGGCATTTGGCGTGATTGCACGCGACGTGCATCCGGCCGAGGTCTCGGTGGCCTGCGCTGCGGCTCTCGCCGATGCGGCCGGCGCCTTGGGCATGGTGGGCGGACAGGCCGACGATCTGGCGGCCGAGCGCGGCGGCTCAATGGAAGTTCCGCCGCTCGACTCGCTGCAATCGATTCACGACCGTAAGACGGGCGCCATGTTTACCGTTTCCACGACGTTGGGTAGCTTGGTCGCCGGCGCAAGCGAGGAACAGCAAGCGGCGCTTCGAACCTATGGCCAGAAGCTCGGCTTGGCCTTTCAGATCGCGGACGATTTGCTCGACGTCGAAGGGAGCACGGCCGCAGTGGGCAAACGAGTCGGCAAAGATCGCGACCACGGCAAGCTGACGTTCCCGGGCCTGTTGGGTGTTGACGAAAGTCGTCGCCGAGCCAGAGCACTAATCGACGAAGCCCGTGCGGCGGTGGCGCCATTCGGGTCGGCCGCGGACCGACTGACCGCGCTCGCTCGGTATGTGCTGGAAAGGAATCGTTGATGGAATCGCTGTTGCCGAAAATTCAGTCGCCACGCGATTTGCAATTGCTCACGCAGCTAGAGCTCAAGCAACTGGCCGGCGAGATGCGCGAGGTGCTCTGCAATTTGGTTCATACGCGAACGGCCCATTTCGCGTCGAACCTGGGCGTCGTCGAACTCTGCTTGGCTTTGCACACCACATTTGACTTCAGCCACGACCGGCTGATTTGGGACACCGGACACCAAATTTATCCTCACAAATTGATCACCGGCCGGTACAAGGATTTCGGCTCGATTCGCACCAAGGGCGGCCTGATGGGCTACCCCAATCCGCTCGAAAGCGAATACGATCTGTTCATGACTGGCCACGCCGGCTCCAGCGTGTCGACCGTGCTTGGTCTGCGCAGCGGCGACGAGTTGCTCGGTCAGCCGGATCGTCACGCGGTGGCCGTGATCGGCGATGGGGCCTTTCCCAGCGGCATCGTTTTCGAGGCGCTCAACAATGTCGGCGGGCCGAAGCGCAAACTACTGGTGGTGCTCAACGACAACAAGATGTCGATCTGCCCGCGCGTCGGGAGCATCGCGGATTATCTCGATCGCCTGCGGCTGAACCGCATGTACACGGGCTTGAAAGAGGATGTGTCCGGCTTCTTGAAGCATGTGCCCGTGATCGGCGAGCGCGTCGAGCGGTTCTTGGCGCAGATCAAAGAATCGCTGAAGGCCGGCTTGCACGGGGGGATGCTATTCGAGGGCCTGGGGATGCGATATGTCGGCCCGGTGGATGGCCATAGCATTCCGCAGTTGACTAAGTATTTGCAAATGGCCAAGGAATCGGATCGGCCGGTGCTGCTGCATGTCGTCACCGAAAAGGGGCACGGATTCAAGCCGGCCGAAGACGATCCGGTTTACTTCCACACGCCGGCGCCGTTCGAGTGCGAGCGGGAAGTGGTCATCTCGATCAAGAAGAGCAACTCGCGAGCCTACACCGATGTCGCCAGCGAGGCGATATTGGGCCAGATGCAGCGCAATCCGCGAGTGACCGTTCTCACGGCCGCGATGTGCCAAGGCAACAAGCTCGAGCAAGTCCGCAATGCGTTTCCCGACCGCTTCTTCGACACGGGCATTTGCGAATCGCACACGGTCGCTTTCGCGGCGGGCCAAGCCAAAGCGGGACTGCGACCGATCGTCGATATTTACAGCACGTTCTTGCAGCGGAGCTACGACCAGATTTTTCAGGAAGTGTCGCTGCAAAATTTGCCGGTCACTTTCCTGCTCGACCGGGCCGGTCTGACGGGTCCCGACGGTCCCACGCATCACGGCGTTTTCGACCTGGGCTACATGCGACTGTTTCCGAATTTGGTCGTGATGGCGCCGGGCGATGAATCCGATCTGCAGCAAATGCTCGAGCTATCGCTCTCGCACGATGGCCCGACGTCGATTCGATATCCCAAGGCGACCGTGGAAGCCATCGCCGAGCGGCGAACACCCGTGGAACTGGGTCGCTCGGAAGTGCTGCACTGGGGCGCCGACGGGATGCTCGTCGCCTGCGGGACGCTGGTGTCAAATTGTCTCAAGGCAGCCGCCGCGCTTCGGGAGACTGGGCTCGACTTTGGCGTCATCAACGCGCGATTCATCAAGCCGCTCGACAAGGAAACCATTTTGCGGGCGATCGAAACCTGTCCGCTGGTCGTCACGGTCGAAGAAGGCGCCCTTATGACCGGCTTCGGTGGCGCGGTGGTGGAAGCGGCCTGCGATGCCGGCCTCAGCGCGGCCCATGTCCGCCGGCTCGGCATTCCCGATCGGTACATCGAGCACGGCGAGCGCAACGAACTCCTGGCCGATCTGAATCTCGACGCCGCCGGAATCGCCCGCGCGTGCCAACACTGGGCCGAAGAATTGCAGGTTTTCAGAGGCGACGGCGAGCGCCGCGTGAGTTAGGCGATTTTAACCGTTTCACCGAATAGCGCGTGGAGGCAAATTTGCGACCAGGTCTCGAATCGACTGACGTCGGCCAATAGCTGCGCGACCGGGCGGAAACCGGCCTCGATGATTTCGCTTTCTCGAGGATAAACGGCCGGTTGCTCGACGTCGAAGACGTGGACCACGCCCAGATGCACTTGGCCGACGGGCGTTTCGTCGTCGTTGATCATCCCCACCAGATGCTCGACCACGGGGGTCTCGATTCGCACTTCTTCCGCGAGCTCGCGACGCATTCCCTCGTCATACGGCACGGCCGTATCCGACACGCGGTCGGTGGTGGAAATGTGGCCCCCGATGCCGATGCTCCGTTTGCTATGCAGGCGAGCTTCGCCTTGCCCTTTGCCGCGCGTGTACTGAAACACATTCACCACGCCCGCCGGATCGCGATATCGGAACACGACGTAGGGAATCAATTGTTTGAGCGATGGATCGTGTTCCGCTTCGCTGCGGGCTCGATAGCTCGTGTTTTGGGGGCTAAGCAGTTCGCCTAGATACCGACCGACATCGGCCGAAAATCCCTGAAAATGGCCCAATCGATGAAATAGGGCGGTCGGCACGACCAGCACCTGTTCGGCATGTTCCGGCAGCACTAAAAACTCCTCCCTGAAAAGGCGAGCGGGGGGTTTAAGCCTTTGTCCCCAAGATATTCTTAGCCAATCAGCCAAACGCCCCAGCAGTATGACCAACCGACACTCTCTCGCCAAGCACCGATCGAAAAGTTCAAAATCACTCAATCAGCATTGTGTCGCCATAACTGTAAAATCGATATTCCTGCCGGATTGCTTCTTGATACGCCCGCTGAATCAACTCTCGGCCGGCAAACTCACCGACGAGTACGAGCAGCGTTGTACGAGGCAAATGAAAATTGGTGATCAGAGCGTCGACCGACTTGAATGCGTAAGGCGGCCGGATGAACAAATTCGTCCAGCCGCTCCAGGCCGCCATCTCGTCGCCGCTCGCGGCAACTGTTTCCAATACGCGAACCGATGTCGTTCCGACTGCTACGATTCGACCACCGCGTGCCCGACAATCGCGGATTATCTGAGCCGTGGTCTCGCTAAGTTCGCCCCATTCGCTGTGCATTGGGTGGTCGGCGAGCCGCTCGACGGAAATCGGTCGAAACGTGTCCAGCCCGACGTGCAGAGTCACATAAGCGTGGCCGATCCCGCCGACCTCGAGTCGCTTCAGCAACTCCGAAGTGAAATGCAATCCGGCCGTCGGCGCCGCGACGGCCCCAGGTTGCCGCGCGTAGATCGTTTGATACCGCTCGCGATCGGCCGGCAGCATTTCGCCGTGCCGAATGTACGGCGGGAGTGGTGTCCGGCCGATGCGATCCAAGAGAGCGAATGTATGTTCGTCCGACTCGGCGTGCATAACCCACACCCCATCCTCCGCGCGTTCGACCAGCCGCAAACGAACGTCGTCCGCGCCGGCGGCGTTAACGAGCGTGATGGTTTCGCCGATCGCCATCTTGCCGCGCGACCGCGCGAGCAGTCGCCATAGCCCCTGCTCATCCGATCGTAAAAACAACCCTTCCCAGTGTCCGGCGGTTAAGGTCCGAAAACCAACCAGCCGTGCCGGCACGACGCGCGTGTCGTTGAAAATCAGCAGGTCGCCCGAGCGAAGAATCTGCGGCAGATCGCGAACGTGGCTATGCTGGAAGGTCGCGTCGCCGCGATGCACGACCAGCAGCCGGGCGTCGGCCCGATTGGGCAGCGGCTCTTGCGCGATCAACCGCCGAGGGAATTCGTAATCGTATGCGTCGAGATCGGACATGCGTGCCTGAAGGTTGGTGGACGGTCAATATAGACGATCCCGTGCGGGGCGCGCACTTGCCCCGCCCAATTGATTGTTTGCGAGAGGCTCGCCATGCCTGACAGTCCTGCGCCGGCGTCGATCGCGTTTTGCGTTACCGGCCTGGAAGCCGGTGGAGCGGAGCGGATGCTCGTCGAACTTGTCACGCGCTTGGATCGCCGCTCGTTCGCGCCCACGGTTATTAGTCTCGCCGCTCGGTCGGTCAAAGGTGAACCGCTCGCGGCGCGGCTTGAGGCCTGCGGCATCCCTGTTCATTTTCTTGACGCTCGATCGACTTGGAATGCGCCGAGAACCTATCGACGCCTGTGCTCACTTCTGCGGAGCGTCCGACCGAGACTCGTGCAAACTTGGCTTTGGCACGCCAACGTGCTCGGCGCATTGGCGGCTCGCCGAGTCGGAATCGCCGTCGTCACCGGGCTGCGAGTCGCCGAACCTGCTCGACGATGGCGCTGGTGGCTGGAGCGCGTGGTAACGCGGGCCGCTTTGCGGCATGTCGCGGTCGGCGAGGGGGTCAAGCGATTTGCGATTAACCGAGTGGGGTTGGAGGCAAGCAAAATTGACGTGATCCCCAACGGAGTCAAAATATTTTCCGGCGAAGCGGCGGACCTCAGGCAATTTGGAATTCCCGACAGCCGAAAAGCGCTGGCTTTCGTCGGACGTTTAGATAAACAAAAGGGAATCGATTGGCTAGTCGAGCAGCTACCGTCACTGCTTAAGCGACTACCGCGACACGACGTGCTGATCGTTGGCGATGGTCCGCTGATGACCACGATCGCGAGGCGTATCTCCCAGCTAAAAATCGCCGATCGAGTGCATACGATCGGCTGGCTTGCCGACCCACGGCCTCTGCTAGCGGCGGCGGATTTGTTGCTCTTGCCATCGCGGTGGGAAGGAATGCCGAACGTGCTGTTGGAGGCAATGGCCATGTGTCGGCCGGTTGTCGCGATGGATGTTGAAGGCGTTTCCGAGCTATTGGCTTCCGACGATCAAGTGGTTCCGGCCGGCGATTTACAGGCATTCATCGAACGAACGATAACAATCGCCACGAATACGGCGCAGCGTGAATCGCTCGGAAATCGAAATCGCCACCGAGCCATCGAACAATTTTCATTGGATCGCATGGTTTCCAGCTACGAATCGTTTTATCGGACGATCCTCATGCGATAGATGCTCGAACTCCGCGGCAGGATGCCACGGCTAATGTGCCTCGTACTCCCACCACTCGCCACCCACCACCCTCCACGTCCCCTTTCGGCAAACCGCACGAAAAAATTGGCTTGACGGGAGCGAATGCGTGGGTATGTTATTGGCATCGGTGGGGACGAGTGGGGGCCGGTGGTGAAACTAAGATGCTACTGACCGGCGCCTTCACGCGAGCCATTGATGAAAAGCTCCGGCTAGCCATCCCCAAAAAGGTCCGCGATGCTTTGCGAAGCCAACTGCCGGATGTCCTTTATGTGACCCCGGGAACGGATCGATCACTGGCTATCTACACGGAGGAGACGCTGGCCGTCGTCGCGCAGCGAGTCGCTATCGCCACCTCCGCCGGACCGGACGTGCGGGCGTTCAGTCGGCTCTTTTTCTCGCAAGCGGAGCGGGTCGAGTTGGATCAACAAGGAAGAATTCGCATTCCGCCCGAATTGGCTCGGTGGGCCGGCATTGGTCGGGAGGCGATGTTGCTGGGCGTGCAAGATCATTTGGAACTTTGGGACAAGCTGCGATGGGACGAATATCTATCCCAGCGCCGGGGCGAGTACGACCGGTGCGCCGAGGCTGCCCTCAGCAATGGGAACTGGGCGCCTGCGTCTGCTGCGTCCGACGAGAAACCATTGAAGTAGGTTGGCCTCGGAGAAGGGGGCAGTCCCCGGCGGTTTTGTGAGCAGTGCTTAACTCGTTTTTGACGGTCAACGATTGGCCACAGTGATTCCCCGCGTGCATTAATTTGTTTTTTTCAGTTCGGTTGTTCGCCCCGCGTGGAAATCGCTCAAAACCGGGTCAGCCTTCGGCCACCGGTTGACCCAAGCGATTCCACGGATCGCGAGCCAAGACGGCTTAGAGATTGCGAACTGGCGGGTTGGCAGATGGCTGCCGATCGAGCCCGCAAGCGTCCTGCCTGGCGTGGGCCCACGGAAGCGGTCCCAGGCTGGACGCTTTTTTTGTTCATGGTCGGAGACGGAAGGCGAAAGGAAAGTCATGCGTCATTTTTCCTCCCTTGAGTTTGACACGGTTCGCGCCGCTCGGTAATCTGCCGGCTCGAAATGACGTTTAAGCAGTTTGCACGATAGCCAAGGATGGCGTCTTCATGAGCGCGGCTCACCCGGTTGTTACGAAGAAACGCGCCTGGTGGGTTCGCTCCCGGGCCTGGATTGGCATCTCCATCATGACGCCTTTCGTGATCGCCTCGGTGCTATCACCTCCGCTGGCGCCCGAGGGAAGCTGGCCCGATATCGCGTTCGACCTAATTGGCTGGTTTTTGTTTATCGTGGGCGGCGTGTTTCGCTGGTGGGCGACGCTGTACATCGGGGGGCGGAAGCTCGAGACGATCGTCTCGGATGGTCCCTATTCGATTTGCCGCAACCCGCTTTACGTCGGCACGTTTCTGATGGGTCTGGCGATCGCTTTCTTTTTGCAATCGTTGACCTTCGGAGTGGGTTTCGCGATCGCGGCGATTTTCTACATGAGCGTCACGGTGCCGGCCGAGGAAATTATGCTCGGCGACAAATTTGGGCAGGTCTTCACCGACTATTGCCAAAAAGTGCCGCGATTTTTCCCCAAACTGCGGCTTCTCAATACCCCGGCCAAGATCGTGATCAATGTGGGCGGCTTGAGGTCCGAAGCGCTGCGCACGGCTCGCTGGGTTTGGCTGCCGGTGATTTGCGATTTGATGGCCCACCTGCGACTGGAAGCTTGGTGGCCAAAAATTCTGCATCTGCCCTAGGAATGCCTCGCCAGGAGTTTTGCTGATTCCTAGGGAGTTAGTGGCGTTGGGCTACTGGCAGCTTTCCTCTACAATTTGGGCCGCTTGGTCCGTCTTCGGCGCCACTTCGCCAAGATCGCCCAAACTTCCGGAACGGGCTATGCGAATCATGAACCGAATCTTGACAGGGGCAGCCGGCTTATTGGGCTCCGGCCTGATTCGCCATTGGATGGGCAGTCTCGAATACAAGGCGGCCCATTACGATTCGTCGGCCGACATGGCCAGTCCCGATCGCACGGGCCCTAAGATATTCGTGCTGTGGCACGAGTATCTGCTCTTCCCGCTGTATTTGCGCGGCAACTGCGATACGGC
The DNA here is from genome assembly GCA_038210495.1 of Pirellulales bacterium. Classification (GTDB taxonomy): domain Bacteria; phylum Planctomycetota; class Planctomycetia; order Pirellulales; family DATAWG01; genus JBBQWR01. The sequence continues at coordinate 75,244 of JBBQWR010000013.1, read as the reverse complement.
CCTGCTAATGAGTCGCCACCGCGACGCTGAGATACTTTCGCGCGTGGCCTACCACATGGGCTTCGACCTGGTGGTGCGCGGCTCGACCAACCGGCACGGAATGTCCGCGATGCGCGAGCTGATTCGAGCGAAGCAAATGAATATCGCGATCACCTGCGACGGCCCGCGCGGGCCGCGACGCGAACTGGCCGCCGGCGCGATCTTCTTGGCTTCCAAACTGGGACTGCCGATCGTTGTATCCGCGATCGGCTTCGATCGACCGTGGCGAACGAACACATGGGACCGGTTTGCCGTGCCGCGACCCGGCTCGCGCGCCAGAGTTATCACCAGCCCGGCGATCCCGATTCCTGACAATCTCGATCGCGATCAATTGGAAAACTACCGCGTCGGAGTCGAGCGACTTCTCAATCGATTGACCCTCGAGGCGGAGTACTGGGCCGAAGCTGGCACGGCCAAGCTGGGCGAGATCCCGGTTCGCCGCGAGCCGGCGCCGAAAGCTCGGATCGCCCAGTCGTCGCCACCGGCTCTCGTGTTCCAAAAGGCCGCGTAGCGATCACTCGTCCGCCATGAGCCCCCGGCGAGTCGCCGTGGGGACGAGTCGCCCAGCGCATGGAGCGAAACCCGCTACCACTGCATCAAGCTCGACCAGTGCAAGTAAATCCAATACATCGCGACAGCGAGCACCAGTACGATCGCGCCTTGGAATATCTTCGAGAGCACCCCATCGTCACCGGTTTGGCGCGTGGGACCACTCTTGAACAGCACCGCCACGACGAAGCAAAACAGCGTGGCGGCCAAGATGGTGGACTTGCGGTCCATGAGTGACATTTCCGTGAGTTGCTAACGAGTCGCATCAATTGAGTATAGGTCCCATCATTAGGCGGACCCTTGCAATTGGCGAGTCCGGACGACGGCTGTGTCGTTTGTATCGTCTTTAGGGACGATGGGCTGACTAATGCGGTCGCTCCATGAGTACGGTTGATATTCTTCGCGCCGCCCGCAAAACTCTGACGGACGATTGCTTTCGCGGCGTTGCGTCTTGCACGTCGCGCCGATGACAGACGGCATGCCCCCGTCGTTAAGTTTGGCGTCCTAGAACGGTTCGCACCTAGGCATCGCGAGTGGGTGCTCTGATAAGCGGCGGCAGATTAAAAAACAATCGCTCCTGCAGGTGAGCGACCGGAGTTGATCGAGATGACTAATCGCATATGGTGGCTTGCGATGACCGTGGTCGTTATCGGTCTGATGACGTTGATTTTCGGCAGCTACTTGGAGCAGCGAAATCCGAGGTCAGATATCGAAGATGACATCGCCATCGCCGTGTTGATGGGAGGCATGAGCTTGATCGGGGTGGGCCCCGCACTTCCATTTGCCCGGCCATGCGTCGTGGTCATGGTCGCCGTCGCTTCCCCTGTCGTCGGCTGGCGCCTTCTCGTGATGGCGTATTTGACGTAAGCGTCCGGTGCAGCCCGTATTGCTGCGGATGCTAGCCTGAGAGGAATTCCCACGAATTCCTCTCAGGAGACTTGGCGATGAGCGAAGCGCGATACTCGACGGGCCGCGGACCGGGCCGGAGTGAGGCTAAAGAGCGATTGTGGTGGCGGCACGTCGAGCGGCAGCGGCGAAGCGGCCTGACGATCCGCGGTTACTGTGCCCAGGCCGGGCTCTCCGAGCCATCGTTTTATGGCTGGCGGAGCGAGCTCGCCCGGCGCGATTCCGTCGCGGACCGAACTGCTCCTGGCGAAACCCAGGCCGCTGGCCGCCCAGCGACAGCTCACACAGCGACAGCCGCGCCGCGCTTTCTGCCCGTCACGATCGCTGGGCCCGGGACAAGTCACGTGGAAGTCTCCTTGCCCAGCGGGCTGCTGGTCCGCGTGCCGGCGCGGGAGACGGCCGCCTTGCGCGCGGTGCTGGAACTCTTGGAGCCGCGATCATGTTGAGCGTCAGCGGCTCGGTGAAAGTGTTTCTGGCCGCGCAGCCAACCGACATGCGGAAGAGCTTCGATACCTTGGCGGCGCTCGTCCAAGAGACGCTCCAGCTCGATCCTCTGTCGGGTCATCTGTTCGTGTTCCGCGGCAAGCGGGCCGACCGGGTGAAGATTCTGTGGTGGGACGCGCACGGCTATGCGATTTGGTACAAGCGCTTGGAACAAGGGCGCTTTCGCTTCCCGCGCCCGGAGCAGGATGCGGCGAGCGTGACGATTTCGGCGACCGACCTGGCCATGCTCTTGGACGGCGTCGAGTTGTCCAGCGTCACTCGTCAAGCGCGTTATCGCCTTCCGGCGTGAGAGGAGAGACGAGCGCGAAACTATTTTCGGAAATTTTCTCGATCGCGCGGAACCTTTTTCGTTTTTGCGAGTATATAGAGGCATGAGCACGGACGCTTTGCCTCTGCCCGATCTCCAGACGCTGCCGGACGACCCGGCGACCTTGCGGCAATTGGTGCTGCAACTGTTGGAAGCGCTGCGCGGCAAGGACACGGAGCTAGGCAAGCTGCAGCATCACATGGACCTGTTGTTGCGGCGTCTCTACGGCCGCTCCAGCGAGAAGATCGATCCCCGGCAACTGCTGCTGTTCGTCCAGGCGCTGGAAGAATTGCCGCCGCCCATCGAAGAGTCCGCGGCCGACGAACCCATCGCCGAAGAGCCCATCGCCGAAGAGCCCGTCGCCGCCAGCGGCAAACGGCCCGGCCATGGCCGGCGGCCCAAGCCCGATCATCTCAAGCGGGTGGACGTCGTTCACGATCTGAGCGAAGCCGAGAAGCAGGCGCTGGCCGCGGGCGGTGAGCTGATTCTGATCGGCGAGGAAGTCACCGAGCAGTACGAGTGGGAACCCTCGAGCCTGTACATCGTGCGGCACATTCAGAAGAAGTACGCCCGCCGGCCGCAGTTGCTGGAAAGCGGCCCCGAAGCGCGCGAAAAGAACATCATCACGGCGCCCAAGCCGTCGCAGCCCATTCCGGGTGGGATCGCCGGACCGGGCCTGATCGCGGAAGTCGTGATCAACCGCTTCGTCGATCACTTGCCGTTTCATCGCCAGGAGCGAAGATTCGCCCGGCACGGCTGCTCGTTCTCGCGGCAGACGACCGACGCTTGGGCCTTGGACGTGGCGGAGCGGTGGTTCGCTCCGCTGGGGGAGTTGATGCTCGAAGATGTGTTGGCCTCTCGCTCGCTGAACACGGACGACACGCCGGTCGATGTCCGCGACGCGCACGGCAAGCGGCGCTATCAGGGCCGGTTCTGGGTCTACGTGGGAGACGACCTGCATCGGCAGATCGTGCTGCGCTACACACCCAACCACACCCGCGATGGCCCCAGCGGTCCGGCGGACATTTTGAAAAACTATCGCGGCTTCGTGCAGGCGGACGCCTTCAGCGGCTACGACGCGATCTACCACGGTTCGCAAGGCCGGATCGTCGAAGTCGCCTGTTGGGCCCATGCGCGGCGCAAGTTCTTCGAGGCGCGGTCCGCGGATCGGGCGCGCGCCGAAGTGGCCTTGGCGCACATCGGCCAGTTGTATGCCGTCGAGAAGCAGCTGCGCCAGCAGGGCCAAGACGATGAGGGGCGAGACCTGGATCGCGACCAGCGATTCGCGCGAATCGGCCAACAGCGGCAAGCGCGATCGCTGAGCGTGCTGAACCAGTTCGGGGCTTGGCTGGAAGCCGAAGCGCCGCGAGTGTTGCCCAAAAGCCCGCTCCGCGGGGCGATGGAATACACCCGCAACAACTGGACGGCTTTGAACCAGTACGCACATCACGGCCATCTGATGATCGACAACAACGCGGCGGAGCGGGCGCTGCGGGGGATCGCCATCGGCCGCCGCAATTGGCTGTTTTTAGGCAGTGACCGGGGCGGGCGCGCCGCGGCGATCCACTTCAGTCTGGTCGCTTCGTGCCTGCGCAACAACGTCGAGCCGTTCGCCTATCTCCGCGATCTGCTCACGCGCCTGCCGGCCCTCTCGCCGAATCCTTCGCGCGACCTCCTCCGGTCGCTGCTCCCCGATCGCTGGCAACCGGCCAAGTAGCAACGGCCGCCGCCTGCCAGCCGCTCGAATTCACCCAACGGGCTGCACCGGACGCTTACTATTTGACGGCGGTTTTCGCCAGCCGATGGCCGAGCCAGGACCAGATGGTTCGATCTGGCTACACAATGATTCCGGAGGCTAAGCAAATCGATGATTTGCTTGGGTTCGCGTGGCATCGTGTAGTCAATTATTGCGAACCAGACATCGCCGAATGGCAAACCGAGGCGGCGTTCGCAGGAAAATATGAATTGACGATGACCGTCCGAGTGCGGATCGATCGTCGATCGGGGCGGGTGACCGAGGTTATCGGCGAACCGCATTTCTACTTCAGGGAAATTGCCGAGATCATAAATTCGCACGGGGCAAAATACCGACCGGCAAATGGGCGCGAATTTGGTCTCGAGCAATGGAGGCAGGTTGTGCGGGCGAAGAGAGATTTCTCCGTTATTGGAATTGCATTAGATCGCAATAATCCGATCCCCGGTTTTGACCGCTACCAAAATCGCGATCAAAACGGCATTCGAATGAGCGCCAACGAATCGCCGTCCCGTTAATAGCGCAGAGCCGCGCACGAAGCGCGGCGTAAGCAAAATCACGCGATGAACGAGACGTGCGCGCAGCGCTTACTTCGTGCGCGGCTCTATACTAGATTTTCCAGCCGTTTGGCAGCGTCGCGTCTTTTTGGATCACGATGATGCCGTCGCTGATCATGTACTCGGGCGTTTCGGCGCTCGTGGTCACTCCCTTTTCGTTCGTGATCCGGACCCCTTCGCCGATGCGGGCGTTCTTGTCGATGATCGCTCCGTCGACGATCGTGCCATCGCCGATGCCCATCGGGATCGTCGCTCCGTGGCGAGCCATTGTCTCCGCGGACTCGTATTCGTCCGAGCCCATGATGATCGTGTTGCGTATCCGCGCGTTCTTGCCGATTCGGCAGCGAACGCCCAGCACGCTGCCGTCGATTTGGGTCCCCTCGCCGATAATGCAACCGTCGGAAACCAAGCTGTTGCGGATCATGGCGCCGTCGATCCGCGATGGCGGCAGGAAGCGCGCGCGCGTGTAAATCGGAGCGTCGGGCTCGTTCAAATTGAATGGCGGATTGGCCGTCGCCAGATCGAGGTTGCACTGATAGAAGGATTTGATCGTACCGATGTCTTCCCAATAACCGTCGAACAAATGCATCTGCACCTTGCGGGCGCGGATCGAGGCCGGAAAAATCTCCTTGCCGAAATCGTGATAGTCGGTCTTGGTCAGCAGCTCGACGAGCGTTTCGCGGTTGAACAGATAAATGCCCATGCTGGCCAGCAGATCGCGGTTCTTGCTCGGCACGCCGTGGGCGTCGATCCAGGCCGGATCGGTGCGCACCATTTCCACCTCCTGCGGCGTCTTGGGTTTTTCCAAAAAACTAACGACGCGACCCGTTTCGTCTCCCTTCATGATGCCAAACGCCGAAGCCGCCTCGCGAGTCACGGGCATGGCGCCGATCGTCACATCGGCGGCGGCGGCGTGATGCGTGGCGATCATGTCGCCGTAGTTCATGCGGTAGAGTTGATCGCCCGAGAGGATCAGCACGTAGCGGATGTCGGCCTGCTGCAAATAGCGGATGTTCTGCCGCACGGCGTCGGCGGTGCCCTGATACCAGTCGGAGCTATCGAGGGTCTGCTGGGCCGCGAGGATCTCGACGAACCCACCGCTGTAATTGTCGAACGTGTACGTGCGACGAATGTGACGGTGAAGGCTGGCCGAGTTGAACTGCGTCAGCACATAGATCCGATTGATCCGGCTGTTGATGCAATTGGAAATCGGAATGTCGATCAATCGGTATTTACCGGCCAGCGGCACGGCCGGCTTGCTGCGCAGTTTCGTCAGCGGATAGAGCCGAGTGCCGCGACCACCGCCGAGGACCAATGCGAGAACATTTTCCGAAGACATAGGGCGGATATGGGGCTAGAGATGTAGGTCAGGCATCCTGCCTGACGCGGGCGTGATGAGTTGAGGACGATGAGGCAGCGGCTAGAGACGGCGACAATGAAACAGCGAGGATGAGACAGCGATGGGACGAGGTCAATTGGCGCCGATTGTCAGGCAGGATGCCTGACCTACGGCGATCATCTGACTACGAAGTTTACCAAGCGGCCGGGCACGACGACTACTTTAACGATCGTTTTTCCGCCAAGAAGTTCGGTAATTCGATGATCGGTCTGGGCGGCGGCCTCGGTCACGGCGGCGTCGCTGCCGGTCGGGACGACGATCCGCCCACGGAGCTTGCCGTTGATTTGGACGGGCACTTCCACCGACTCGTCGATAAGCAGGGCCGGATCGGCCTTGGGCCAAGGTTCATAGGCCAGCGTCCGCTCATGTCCCAAAATCTGCCAGAGTTCCTCGGCCAGATGGGGCGCGAATGGAGAGAGCAGCAGGATCAGGGTTTCCATCGCCGCCCGTGGCCGGACGTCGGATTTCGTGAAGTAATTCGTGAACTCCATCATCCGGGCGATGGCCGTGTTAAAACTTAGCGTCTCGCAGTTTGACGTCACGGCGGCGATCGTTTTGTGAACCAGGCGATTCTGTTCAGCCGTCGTCGGCACGTCTTGAACGGCGGCATTTAGCTCCATTCCCTCGATTCGGTCCGCGACGATCATTCGCCACACGCGGTCGAGAAACCCGCGCACGCCGTTGACGCCCGACATGCTCCAGGGTTTTGTCGCTTCGAGCGGGCCCATGAACATTTCATACAGCCGCAGCGCATCGGCGCCATATTCTTTGACGACCGCATCGGGGTTGACGACATTGCCCCGGCTTTTGGACATTTTGTAGGCCCGGCTCTCGACCCGAATCGACGGATCGGCCGTGAGGACGAAATGCTCCCCCTGTTTCTCAACGACCTCGGCCGCCACCCGGGCGGCCACGGCCGATGCGCCCGTCTTCCGATCGGTCGGCTTGCCATCGGCGTTGAGTTTTACGTCGGCCGCGGTGAGCCAACCGCCGGTTTCCTTGCGGTAGCCGGTGAACTCCATTTCGCCCAAGATCATCCCTTGGTTTACCAGTTTCTGAAACGGCTCTACGGTGCTGACGTGGCCCCGATCATAGAGCACCTTGTGCCAGAATCGCGAGTACAGCAGATGCAGCACGGCGTGTTCGGCGCCGCCGATATACAGATCGACGGGCATCCAAGCTTTTTCGAGTTCCGGATCGATCATCCGCTGATCGTTACGCGGATCGATGAACCGCAGGAAATACCAGCACGAGCCGGCCCACTGCGGCATGGTGTTCGTTTCGCGCCGGTAGCGTCGACCGTCGATCGTGACATACAGCCACGATTCGGGCGCCTTGGCGAGCGGCGGCTCGGGGCGGCCGTGCGGCTTGAAATCGGCGAGTTCTGGCAGATCGACCGGCAGTTGATCGGCGGGAACGGTGCGTTTGACGCCGTTCGGTTTTCCGAACTCGTCCAGTTCGTGCAGGACGGGAAACGGCTCACCCCAAAATCGCTGCCGGCTGAAGAGCCAGTCGCGAAGCTTGTAATTGACCGCGCCGCGTCCGAGACCTTTCGCCGACAAGTCGGTGGCGATCGCCTGTTTGAATTCAGCCGTCGTCAGACCATCGTAGCGGCCGGAGTTGATTGCGATGCCATCGACGGTGAACGCTCGGTCGCCGCGAAGCAGAGCCTCTCGGTCCTCCGGCGATTGGTTGGGAGGATTAACGACAGGAATAATCGACAGGCCGAATGTCTTCGCGAACTCGAAATCGCGCTCGTCGTGAGCGGGAACCGCCATAATAGCGCCGGTTCCATAGCTGCTGAGGACATAGTCGGCGACCCAAACAGGAACCGGCTCGCCACTGGCCGGGTTAATTGCGACTGAGCCGGTGAATACGCCTGTCTTGGTCTTCGCCAGTTCGGTGCGGTCGAGGTCGCTCTTGGTGGCGGCCCGTTGGCAATATTCCTTGATGGCCTGAGCGTTGTCCGGTGTCGTCAACCGCTCGACCAGCGGATGTTCCGGCGCAATCACCATGTAGGTCGCACCGAAAAGCGTGTCCGGGCGCGTCGTGTAGACGCGCACCGCGCCGGCGTCTGGCTTCACCGGATAGCCGTTCTTGGCTCGAGCCGACTTCCAAGCGGCAAATTCTTCAGGCGATGGTTTGCCAGGGGCAGCCGCGCCAACGAAGAAATCGACCTCGGCGCCCGTGCTCCGACCGATCCAATCGCGCTGCAGCTTCTTGATGCTCTCGGACCAATCCAAGCCATCGAGATCTTTTTCCAGTCGGTCAGCATAAGCGGTGATCCGGAGCATCCATTGCCGGAGCGGCATCCGCACGACCGGATGACCACCCCGCTCGCTCAAGCCGCCGATGACTTCTTCGTTTGCGAGCACCGTGCCGAGCGCCGGACACCAATTGACCGGCGCCTCCGATTCATAGGCCAAGCGATGCTCGTCCTGGTAACGCGAGATGGCGCCGGAACCGGCGGCCGCTACATCCGCCGGGATCGGCAACTCCGCGATCGGTTGTCCACGTTGATTCGCGCTGTCATACCAAGTGTCGTAGAGCAGCAGGAAAATCCACTGGGTCCAGCGGAAGTACCCAGGGTCGGTGGTGGCGAGTTCTCGGTCCCAGTCGTAGCTGAAGCCGAGCATTTTGAGTTGGCGGCGAAAGTTATCGATGTTCTTCTCGGTTCCGACTCGGGGGGGCGTGCCCGTGCGTATGGCGTGTTCCTCCGCTGGCAGACCGAAAGCGTCAAACCCCATCGGGTGCAGGACCGACGCACCCCGCATCCGCTCGAAACGGCAGACGATATCGGTGGCCGTATAGCCTTCCGGATGACCGACATGCAGGCCGTCCCCGCTGGGGTAGGGAAACATGTCTAGGGCATACAGCTTCTTTCCCGCAGGCAGGCGGGGCGTGGCGAACGTGCGATTCGTCTGCCAATACTGCTGCCACTTTAGTTCGATCTGAGCGGGATTATAGCGAGGCATTAGCGGTGCTTTTTTACCTTGGGCAAGAGGACAAGCCAAAACTAAGCAGAAACAAATCCAGTGCTTGCAAGCGTTGGGCGAGCCAATTTTAGCGGCGCCACGGAGGCGCCGTAAAGCCACCGTGGCACGCTCCTTTCAGCCCCTGCGCCAGATTAATTGGTTGGCCCGCACCTATTAAATGCCAGCGTGAGTTTCTTGTTTGACCGCGAAGACTCGGCAAAGTTTGCGGGCCAATGTGCCGATTAAACCGACTGGTCGGATTAGAGCGAGTTTAACGATCCATGGCGGCCTAAATCGCCCCAATCAGCCGGATGAGTCCCCCCATGTCCGATAGCTTGTCGAAAAATCGCCTATTGCTAGCAGCCGCGCTAGCTGGCATGTTCATTGGCGGATGCCATTTTCACGACGGCCCTGCCGCCGATCCGGCGCCGATGATGGTCAATCCGGACCCGATCGCCACCGAAAAAAACAGGATGTCGCTGCCCAATTATGTTATTGAGCCGCCGGATATCTTGGAAATCGACGCGATCAAAGTGGTGCCCAAGCCGCCCTATAAGATCGAGGCGCTCGATTCATTGGGTGTTAACGTCACCGGCACGCTCCGCGACCAACCCATCACCGGCACTTACGCCGTCGAGCCAGGGGGCACGCTCAATTTGGGCCCCGCCTACGGCCGCGTAAAAGTGTCCAACTTGACGCTCGAAGAAGCGGCCGAAGCAGTCTATCGCCAACTCAATCGAATTCTCAAGCAACCGGAAGTTTCCGTCACGCTTGCCGCGTCGGCGGGCATGCAAGCCATTCAAGGCCAGCACCGCGTGGGACCCGACGGCACTGTTAATTTGGGCACGTACGGCACCGTTTTTATCACCGGCCTAACAGTCGACGAGGCGAAGACGACTATCGAGAAACACCTGAGCAAATATCTCGACACGCCGGAAGTCTCCGTCGATGTCTTCAGCTATGCCAGCAAGGTCTACTACATTGTCGGGCAAGGCGCCGGGCTGGGAGACTCGCTGACTCGAGTGCAAATTACCGGCAATGAGACAGTCCTCGACGCCGTATCCCAGATAAACGGCCTGTCGCGAGTCGCCAATAAGAAAAAGATCTTTATCGCTCGGCCGGCGCCCGACCATTTCGGCTGCGATCAGATTCTGCGGGTCAATTGGGACGACATCACGCAAGGGGGCAATACGGCGACCAACTATCAGATTCTGCCGGGTGATCGGCTCTACATTTCGCAGGACGAACTGGTCGCCTTCGACAGTTTTGTGAACAAAGTCACGGCGCCGTTCGAACGATTGTTTGGCGCCACGTCGCTGGGTGTCCAGAGCATCGAGCAAATCAAACGCCCCGGTCTAAACCAAGGCGGCAACAATTAGCTTCGCTCATAATGGCTCAGGTGTCCCGAGGCTGGAGGCGTGCTTGCCCTGGGTGGCCAGGGCTCCGAAGCCCCGGAGTGTGTTCGCTCACCTGCGAGTCGCGAAGGATTTTTCGGCAGCTCGCGTATACAATAGCGGTAGATGAAAACTCGGCTCTGGCGCCGAAAGGAACTTTCCATGAAAAATTTCAAACTTCTTGTCTCCGGCTGTGTCGCTTGCGCCGCCATGAGCTGGTTTAGCTCGACCGCCATGGCCCAAGGTGGTGGACCGTCGAACCTGCAATACACTCCCCGGCCCACGGTAAGCCCGTATTTAAATTTGTTCGTCAATCCGGGAGCGGTCGGAAATTACCAAAACAATGTGCGACCGTTCTTGGAGCAATACGACATTAACTCGCGGCAATCGTCCAACATCAACCAATTGCAGCAGGAACTGAATCAGGTGCGGACCAGCACGGGCATTGGGGCCACCGGCGCCTCGGGACGAATTCGGCCGACGGGCCATGCGGCCGTATTCATGGATGGCTCGCATTATTTCAACGGCAAGCTCAAATAGGCCAATCGACGATTGGTCTCGCGCCGAATCGCGGTCTTTAAGATAGCGCCGGTCGGATCGCCCGGCGTTTTTATGCGCCGCCGAAAACCGGCGCCCGATTTGACGCTGGCTAAATTCCGACGTAAGTATTCATTGGCATTCGCCGCGCCCCTAATTCTCTAGGGGTAATGAAGACCGTCGTTCTATGCCCCGCCTCAACTCATCGAGCCCTGTCATGTCGCACCATGCGCCGTCGCTGGCCCACATCGGGTCCAGCGGTTCACTCGTGTTGGATTCCAACAAGCGCGAGGGCCTTCGCAGTCTCTTGGCCTGCGTTTATCCGAGTGTCGCCCAACTCGAGCGACGCGGAGAGCGACGCTATCCATATCCCTATTTGGTTCGATTGGCGCCCTTGGCCGACGATGGCCGAACGCGGCTAGACGAGCACATCGTCGTGGTCGGCAAGCAGATTTCCGAGCATGGACTGGGCTTTTATCATCAGCAGCCATTGGCGTTCCGTCAGGCGATCGTGAGCCTCGACCGAGCCGATGGTCCCGCGATTCAAGTGCAAATCGACCTTACCTGGTGCCGCTTCACTCGACTCGGTTGGTATGAGAGTGGTGGCCGTTTCTTGCAGGTGATCTCGTCGGACGATTCGGACTCCGGCTGACGAGGTCTGGGTCCGGCGGAACACATGGGGCCGGGACGGAGGCGTCTCGTCGAAAGTCCCGTTCTGGAACATTCGAATGGCCATCGTCGTGGTAGACCTTTCCCTAGGCTCCCGGTCATTATGTCCTAGCCGGCTGGGAAGGACGGTCGGGAGAACAGAAGGTGACCGTCGAGGCGCCGCCCGAGGGCGTGCATAACATCGCGATCAAATCACGGCCAGCCCGGCGAGAATGGCCGAATCGCGGGACAAATGGACGCAGGTCGTTCCAGGGGTCGAGCGCGGGGTCCACGGTGTCGCCGAGCGGCATCGCGGACGGATGGAGGTCGATTCCCAATTGGGTCGCGGCACGACGATGCGCCTGTGTCTGCCCCGAACGGAAATTGCCGCGGCGCCAGTTGCGCCTGTGTTGGTGGCCCCAAAAAGCAGCCGACGGATCATCTGCATCGACGACGACCTACGCGTCCTCGAAGCGCTTCAAGGAATGCTGCGCCAATTGGGACACGATGTGACGACGACCAATTCCGGAGCCGAGGTAATCGATCGGATTGGCGTCGAGCCCATCGACGTGCTGATCACCGATTTGGGCATGCCGGGCATGGACGGCCGCGAGATGGCCAAGGCAGCCAAGCATTTGTCCCCCAACACTCGCGTTTTGCTGCTAACTGGCTGGGCCGACCGACTGTGCGTCACCGGCGACATGCCCGACGGCGTCGATCAGGTGCTTGGCAAGCCGATCACCAAGGCTCAATTGCAACAGGCGCTTGCGTAGAAACTACCTCGAACGGCGCCGGCGGCAAAGGACATGGCATCGGGGGGCTAAAAAGTTCTTCCAATCTGTTGCTTCCTCCGACGGCCGTCGCTATATAAGTGGTGGCTTCTCGGATCTTTTGGCCTTTCAGCCGCGAATCTTCCATCGGCCGCTAATGCAGATGCCCGTGCTATTGCCTTTTGAAGAATAGCACTCTTGTTTTCGCGATTCTGCTGAACCAAGTCCATCGTCGGCGACCGTTCTTTCGTTGAGCGGTGCTCACTGGCGCTCAATCTTCTCGCGATTTTTCGTCGACACTAGGCGCCTTGTCGTTTCGTTACTTTTTATTCGGGATATTCCGATGATCAAAAACATCACGGTTCTTGTAAGATGGCTCCCGGCGGTCCTGTTGATCCTGGGAATGTTAGCCCTTTGGCAGAACTCGGCGCCTGCCGGTCAGATCGTGAACGGACAAATCGACACGTTTCAAGACGGCACGCTCGCCAGTTGGGCGAACGCCAATGCGCCGGACCCCGTCAACGTGACGACCGGCGGACCAACCGGCTCGGGCGACAGGTATTTGCAGGTTTCATCCGGGACGTTCGGCGGCGGTTCGCGGTTGATTTCGTTCAACGCTAATCAATGGGACGGCAATTTCATTTCGGCGGGCGTCAGCGCGATCGCGATGGATCTTGAGAATTTCGGAACGCAGGCGCTATCCATGCGAATCGCCTTGCGGCAAAGCGGTGGCAACAGCGCAACGCCGAGTTACGCTTCCACGACAGCTTTCGTTCTACCGGCCGACGGCGCGTGGCATCATGCGGTTTTTGCGATCAATGCCGCCAACTTAACGGCGCTCAACTCGGCGACTGCCCTGGCCACATTTTTGACGTCTGTGGGAGATTTTCGCGTGTTGAGCTCGGCGTCGCCCGCGGAAGTCGGCGACAAGCTCAACGGCCGGTTCGGCATGGACAATCTGACGGCGGCGCCCGAACCGGCGACGCTGGCGCTACTGGTTAGCGGTTTCGGGCTTGTGCTGCTCAGTGGAGGGATTCGCCGGCGCCAGGCCGCATAGTGCTATGCGACCGGGGCCTCGGGGGCGCGGAAAAATTTCTTGAGGCCAGCCCGCCAATCGGCTAGAATGCGGGTGCTGCCAAATTTCCCGCCCACCCGCACACGCCCTCCTTTGCAAATCGGCAGTCGATCTGACTCAGCGTTCTCCTCGGCGATTTCGATTCTCGTTCGGGGTGCTCCGGCCAGGAACCTTGGCCCGGCGCCGGACGAGAGATTGAGTGTCGCCGCGGGCCGCTTCCTACATACTCCTGCCGCCGATCGCTCAATGCGGATACTTGAATGGACCTAATCCGGCTCGAAAATATCACGAAGACCTATCGTCTCGGCGAAGTCGATCTGAACGTCCTTAAAGGCGTCTCGCTGACGATTCGCCGCGGCGAGATGATCGCGCTGATGGGCGCGTCGGGGTCCGGCAAGACGACGCTCATGAATATTCTCGGCTGTCTCGATCGGCCGACCTCCGGTCGTTATTGGCTGGATGGACAAGAGATGAGCGGCCTGAACGCCAATCGCCGGGCGCTCGTTCGAACGGCCAAGCTGGGGTTTGTGTTTCAGAGCTTCAATCTGTTGCCCCGGACCACCGCCAAGAACAACGTCGTCATGCCGCTCGATTACGCCGCCAAACGTCCGCCAGGCAAAGAAGCACGCCGGCTGGCTCAGTCGCTGCTGGAAGAAGTCGGATTGGGAGATCGCCTCAACCACGAACCGTCGCAGATGTCCGGCGGTCAGCAGCAGCGGGTGGCGATCGCCCGGGCGCTTGTGAACCGCCCCGCTCTCGTCCTGGCCGATGAGCCGACCGGCAATCTCGATTCCAAGACGAGCGTCGAGATTTTGCGGATGTTTCAGCAACTGAACGCCGAGGGAATCACGGTCGTGCTGGTCACCCACGATCCGAAAGTCGCCAGCTTCGCTCATCGCACCATCCAGGTCGCGGACGGACTGATTGTCGAGGAGCAGGCGCCGGAGCGGGCCGAGCTGCTTGAATTGACTTCGAGCGGCCCCGCGCATGCCGGCCCCAGCGAACCGCGAGGACCGCATAGCCGATCTCGCGCCGATTCGGCGTCGCGCCGGCGTCTTTGGCCGTTCTCGCGCGGCCGCGCCTTCGAATCGGCCGAAGGCACGCCAGGAATCGTCGTGCCGCGGATCGCCGCCTCGGTCGCGACCGTTGACGATCCTATGATTCATACGGCCGATGCGGAGATTCGGCGCGCGCCCAGTTACAGCCGATCGACGACCGGAAGCGCAATCGTCACCGAAATCGACCACGTTTTGACTCAAACTCAGCGCCGCGCGGATGCCGTCGCGCGGGTAATCGAACTGCCATCGCCGAAGCACCGCCCGCGTGGGTTTGCCCTACCCAATTTACTGCCCATCACGCTGCGCTCCGCCTTGAATGCCCTGCGGCGAAACAAACTCCGTTCGGCTCTGACCGCGCTGGGCGTGATTATCGGCGTTGGCGCCGTCATCGCCATGACCGAGATCGGCCAAGGATCCCGGCTAGGAGTCCAAAAAATCATCGCCAGCATGGGCGCCAACAACTTGCTGATCTTTCCGGGCGCCGCGATGAGCGGCAGCGTTAGCTTCGGCAGCGGCAGTTTTCAAACTCTCAAGCCCGACGACATGGACGAGATCCTGCGCCAATGTCCGGCCGTCAGCGAGGTGGCGCCCATCGTGTGGGCTCGCGCTCAGGTCGTCTATGGGAATCGCAATTGGGTTCCCAAGTCGCTCAGCGGCACGGCGCCCTCTTATATCCGCGTCCGCGAATGGGAGATCGACGAAGGCGAGATGTTCACCGACCGCGACGTCCACAACGGCAGCAATGTATGCCTGATCGGCGCCACGCTCAAGCACGAGCTGTTCCAAGACGAATCGCCGCTGGGCAAAGACGTGCGAATCCAGAACGTGACGTTTCGCGTCGTCGGCGTGCTGGCCAAAAAGGGCGCCAACATGCTCGGCCAGGATCAGGACGACACGGTGATTGCTCCTTGGACGACGGTCAAATTTCGGGTCAACGCCGGCGGCGCGGGGAGCACCACCGCCGCGGCGCAGACCGTGAATACCCAAAACGCGGCCGCGACGCTTAACAGTCTCGATAATCTTTATCCGACGGCCATGTCGTTGTACGATGTGCCGTCGGTGGCCCAAGCAGCCGACACCCCGCAACTCGTGCGGTTCATCAATTTCGACATGATGATCGCCAAAGCGGGAAGCACGGCCGAGGTGCCGTTGGCCATCGATCAGATCACGGCCCTGCTCCGCGAACGCCACCATTTGCGGCCCGAGCGGGGCAACGATTTCGACATCCGAGATATGACCGAAGTGCAAAAGAAGATGTCGTCGGCCGCCGATCAAATGGGCGTTTTGCTGATGGTCGTCGCGGCGATCTCACTTGTCGTCGGTGGCGTCGGGATCATGAATATCATGCTCGTCTCCGTGACCGAGCGGACCCGCGAGATCGGCTTGCGGATGGCAGTCGGCGCCCGCGACTTTCAAATCTTGCGGCAATTTTTGGTCGAAGCCGTTCTCCTGTGTTTACTCGGCGGCGCGGTCGGGATCGCCCTCGGACGCATCACTTCGATCCTGGTGCGCCAGATCAAGAATTGGCCCACGGAGCCGTCGATTCCCGTGATCGTGCTGGCGGTCGTGATCTCGGCCGGCGTGGGAATTATCTTCGGTTTCTATCCGGCGTGGAAAGCCTCGCGACTGGATCCGATCGAAGCCCTGCGCTACGAATAAGGCTGCCAGCGCGACGATCGAAGTTTCACGATCGCTTCTTCATACGCAGCACGGTATACGAATACGGCGGCGCCTCGTATTCGAAGCGATCCGCCGCGTGGTCCAGCGTGCTCTCCACCGAACGAATACGCTCGGGTTGCTCCGGCGTGTTCACATCACTTAGCGCGCCTCGCAGGGTTTGCACCTTTGCGGTCGGCTCAAGTGGCCCAAAATGCTCGAGTCGAATGTCGCAGCGGCGCGGCTTGTCGGCCACGTTCACCAGCTTGAGCACCAGCGTATCGCCATTCTCGCTGCGGGTGGCAGTTACATCGACGTTCGTGTCGTCGCCGCTCACGTCGCTGGCCACGCGGCAAGGCAAATGGCCACCCGCGGCCATCTGCTGGGCATAAAACGGGGCCATGCCCCAAACTTGGCCGCTGTTGTAAAACACTTGGCCCTGATTCCAGTCGTTGTCGTTCTGTCCGAGCGCCTGAAGGCAATTGGCCGGGCAGTCCATCAGCACAAAATCGCCGTGCCGCTGGGTCGCGTTGAGCACTCGCGCGTGCCCGAGCGCCCGCTGTAGGTCATGCCGGCCGCCGTTCTCTTCGAGCACGCACGCTTTCAGCTTCGTCGCCGGCGCCCAATCGCGCACCAGTTTCTCCATTCGCGTAAACAGCGCGTCGACGCTACGACCCTCATGCAGATCGTCTCCGCCGACATGGACGTCCCACAGGTCGGCCTTGCCGTCCAACTGCTCGACGATCCGGCGAGTCGCCGGATTCTCCGGCTCCCACCACGCGGCAACGATGAATTGCAATTTCGGATCGCGGGCGTGCATCGCCTCATGCAGCAGTTTGAATCGCTCGATGTAATGGGGCGCGGTCGCTTCTTCGTTGCCGATCTCGATGTAGTTGACGCGATACGGCTCGGGATGGCCGTTGTCCGCGCGGCGCTTGCCCCATTCCGTCGACACCGGCCCATTGAAATAGTCGACCAGATCGGCGGCGTCTTGCGGCGTTTCTTCGACGTTGATGGCAAACACCTTCTCAAACTTCGCCGCATCGCAGAATTGCAGGAACTCCTCGATCCCGAAGCCGTTGGTTGTATGGGGATACCACCAGCCTGGGTACTCCGGCCGGCGGTCGCGGTCGCCGATCATTTTCTTCCAGCGGTACTCCGGGGCGTTAACCATGCATCCACCGTAGCGAAGCACCGTGAGCCCCTGAGCTTGCAGTTCCCGGCCGATGTCCCCTCGGATGGGCAGTTCGTGAAACAGATCGTCGCCCGTCCCGCACAGATACACCTGATCGATCCAAACGGCGCCCGGCTTGTCGATCGACACCGACAGCCGGGCGGTTGTGTCCGTCTCCGTCGTAGGCATCACGAATTCAAATTTCCGCCAATCCTTATCGATTGGACCAAGGCTTTTGTGGGCATATGTTTTCTTGCCGTCGGCGCTCTGAAGCGCGACGGTCACGCTGCCGGAATAGCCGGCTTGGCGTAGATAAACTCGTCCGGCGTAAGCATGGTTCTCGCGAATGGCAAGCCCCCAGCGATTGAGCCCCCTGTTGGCGACGCCTGCCGTGCCCCGACCGCCGGTGAGCTCAATCTTCTGCGATCGGGCCGAATTGAAAGGGCGATCCGCGTCCCAAGTAAATTTTGCTTGTGCGTCTCCCTCGGCGACGGCGTCCCACATTCCGCTCACGCCGTCCCCGCGATCGATAACGAACTGGGGCTTCGCTCGTTTCTTTGTTCCCTCGTCCACCACGAGATTGCGAAACTGGACCCCCGCGTTCCAAGTTCTGAGGCCAATCTTGCCGGCAGCGAGCGGAGCGTCGTTGTCCGTATAGACGATCGTCGGCGCGGCGGCGCCATCAACGTAGACGGACAATTTGGGACCTGTCATCTCGACGCGAAGATGATGCCAGGGCCCGTCCGCCAGCACAATCGGCGTCTGCTGCAATAATTTCCAGTCGTGTCGATGACGGCCCAGTCGCAGAAATTTTCCCCAGGGACCAATGCTGATTTCGTAACCGACAAACGCATCGGCGCCCACGCCCGGCTGCTGCACGCGAAGGATGAGCCCGGCGCTATCGCCCGGATGGTCGTCGAATTTCAGGTCGCATTCAACGACCCCATCCAGAAGCGTGGGACCGTCGGTCCAAAGCAGCTTGGCGCCGGCGTCCGATTTAACGGAGCAGACGCCATCCTGCACGGACCACGCGCCGCCAAAATTCTTCCACTCCGGCAACTTCAGTTGCGGCGGCTCCTCAAAACTCTCGCCGAAGATCATCTGTGCATACAGACCCCCGTAGATCTCATGATTCACGTCTTCGATGCACGAACCGTACATCAGCGGCGAGACGCGATTAACGACTTTGGCTGCGTCGACCGTGATCGTCGTCGTTTGCGGGTCGGCCGATACGGCGGTCAGGGCCGCGAGAAGCAAGATGCCATTTAACATCGTTTGAAGCTCGAAAAAACTTTGAGAAAGCAGGATGGGCTGCCCACCATAAACGGACGTACCTCTTGGAATCGGTGGGCGATGCCCACTCGGCAATTACATCATGGACGAATAACCTCCGTCGACTGGCACGGCGACCCCCGTGACATAATCGCTCGCGCGGCTGGCGAGCCAAATCGCCGTGCCGACCATGTCCGCCGGCTTGGCCCAGCGGCCCGTTGGAATTCGCGCGGCGACGCGGTCGCTCAGACCGGAGACTTCGGCGCGAGCCCGGTCGGTCATCTCCGTTTCGAACCAACCGGGCAAGATCGCGTTCACCTGAATTTTGTCTGCCGCCCAGGCCAACGCCAAGCTTTTGGTCAATTGCACGACCGCCCCTTTGCTGGCCGCATAAGGCGAGGCGTAGCTCGCGCCGAAGATCGACGCCATGCTTCCGATGTTGATGATTTTGCCCCCGCCCACCCGCTTCATCGCCGGATAGACGGCTTTGCACATGAGAAACACGCCGTTCAAATTGACATCGATCACCTGCCGCCATTCGTCGAGCGAAAAGTCCTGCGGCGGCTTGCGGATCGTCACGCCGGCGTTGTTGAAAAGAATGTCGATCCGACCAAACCGCTCGGCGATCGCCGCGACGGCGGAATTCACTTGGGCTTCGTCAGCCACATCGCCGGCAATCGCCGTCACGGCTCGCCCTGTCTCGTTCGACAATCGATCGGCCGCCGCGATTAGCTTCGCTCGATCGCGGCCGACGATCACCACGCTCGCTCCGGCGTCGGCCAACCCGTGCGCAATCCCCATTCCGATTCCGCTGCCACCGCCGGTGACGATGGCGACCTTGTCGGTCAAATCGAAAAGATTCATCGGCAGCGTCCTTGGTTCCATGACACGGCGTAGTTTAGCGTAGTTGAAACAACAACGACTTCAATTGCCGCAAGAAACTAATTGGAGATTAACCAGTTTATGATGGGACCGCTGTCACTCTTCGCGGCCGATGGAAAGTCCGCACGTCGATTGCTGCCATCCCTGCCCGTCGCGCCGCCTCGAGCCCGGGATCTGTGTCCTCATAAACTTGGCAATTGCGAGGATCGACGGCCAGACGCCGCGCGGCCTCAAGAAAAATATCCGGCGCCGGTTTGTGTCGCGGCACGTCTTCGGCGCACGCCATCGCGTCGAACCAGCCGCCAACCCCGATGTGATCCAAGATCGCCTGGCAAACGGGCCGAATGCCCCCGGTCGCGACTCCGATCGGCATCCGGCGGCGCGACTTGCGGGCGACATCGATAACGGCCGGGATCGGTTGCACGTCCGCGAGCCGGATTGCGAATTGCCGTTCTTTTTCAGCCGCTAGGGCTTGCGGGTCGAATGACTGTCCCGTCTCGGCGCGAAGCAATTCGGCGATCGCGAGCGTCGGCCAGCCCCCCAGATCATAAAACCGATCTTCGCTTAGCGAGAGCCCCAGATAGCGGCTCAGCGTGGCGATCCACGCCTCATAATGCACGGGCATCGTGTCGGCCAGCGTGCCGTCGCAATCGAAGATAATCGCCTGGATGGGCAAAACGCTACTCTTTGGTGGTCGAAATCGAGTGGAAGCAACGGACTAACTCGCCGGTCACCTTAACGGCGGGACAATCGGTCGAGCAAGGGTTGCTGCAACCAATGGCTACGCAGCCCGGGAGACGACGAGCGACACGTTTTGGCCGCCGAAGCCGAAGCTGTTGCTTAAAATGTGCCGGCAGCGGGCATCGCGGGCCTCGTTCGGCACATAGTCCAGATCGCACTCGTGGTCGGGCGTTTCGTAGTTGATCGTCGGCGGAAGCGCTCCGTCCCGCAGCGCCATCAGACAGATGATCAACTCGGTCACTCCGGCGGCGGCCAGCAAATGGCCCGTCATGCTCTTGGTGCTGGAAATCGGCGTGCGATAAGCCGCCTTGCCAAAGACTTGCTTGACGGCGATCGTTTCCACTTTATCGTTCAGCAGCGTGCTCGTGCCGTGGGCGTTGATATAGTCGATGTCCGCAGGGTTGAGCCGGGCATCGTCCAGGGCTCGCTGCATGCAAGCGACCGCGCCGCGCCCCTCGGGATGAATATCGGTCACGCGGTAGGCGTCGGCGCTGGCGCCATAGCCGTTGATCTCGCCGTAAATCTGAGCCCCGCGGGCCCGAGCGTGCTCGAGCCCTTCGAGAATCAAGATACCGGCCCCTTCGCCCAGCACAAAACCATCGCGGTCTCGATCGAACGGGCGCGACGCCCGACAAGGCTCGTCGTTGTGCCGGCTGAGCGCGGTCAGCAGGCTTAGGCCCGTGACGCCGAAGGTATGGATCAAGCTGTGCGCGCCGCCGGCGATCATGATGTCGGCCTCGCCCCGGCGAATCGTCTCGGCCGATTCACCGATCGCTTGGCTGCTGGCGGCGCAAGCCGTGAACGAGCTGACGTTGGGGCCTTGTGCGTCGAACAGGCTCGCCACATGGCTCGCGACCATGTGGGGTTCCCGCTCCAACTCGTCGGCCGGGTTGAGAAGTTCAAATGCGGCCTTCGCATACTCGCCCAAATCGATCTCGCCGTGGCGCATCGAGCGCTCGAGAATTTTGACGAACTGCCCAAAATCCTGATAGACGTCGCCGGCGCCTAGATAGACTCCGAGCCGACTGGGGTCGCGCGCGACATCGCCGAGCCCCGCGTCGGCGAAGGCCTGTTTGGCCGCTGCGACGGCAAAGAGCGTCTGCCGCGGGGAATGGCTCCAGCGGCGGGGGTCTTCACCAGCGTCGGCGATCGACCAATCGCGGACTTCAGCGGCGATGCGGGTGGGGAAATTCGTGGTGTCGAACAGGGTCGCCCGGCCAATGCCCGACTCCCCCCGCAGCAGTCGATTCCAAAGCTGTTGAGAGCTCGAACCGAGCGACGTAATGCATCCCAAGCCGGTGACAACCACGCGAGATCTCATGCGCGCCGCTTTTTCACGAGGTTCAACGTCCCCGGCTGCTGAAAGGTTTTTGGCAACAGGGTGAACAACAAGGGTCCGTTGGATTACCAAATGGGGCCAGCGGCTACAACAGCGTTTGGGAATCGGCTCCGCCAACGGATGGTGAAAGAGGCATGGTAGCAACTGCCCAAATTGCCCAATTTATTATGACTGTCGTCCTGCCAAGTGACAAGGTACTGCCGCATCGCGACTTGCATTCAGGGCGGCCGTGGCTACGATAAACCACTCGTGCAGCCTAATTCTTCGCTGAGGCGAGGAAGCGAGGGAACTTGCGGGTCGAACGCTTGCTTGGCAAGGCATTTGACCACGCGGGCGAAGGTCCGTCGTGGGACCAGTGTGCTTTTCCCACTCCAGCCCGTCAGATAACCCCGTCGGCAGGCCCCAGCAGGGTGTTTGGGCGCCGAAATTGAAAAGGGCACTGCTGTCGCACGGGCGTCGTGTCTGAATCCGAGGGGGACCTGCTGTCCCGAATCGAAATCCTATGTCGTCTCCTGAGGACGCTGGCCCGGCCAGCACGGGCGGTAGCTCGCGCGCTGCGAACGTAATTGTCGTAAACAGCGTGATGTTCAAGTTCATTTCCTACTGGCGGACGGCCGCCGTGGTGCTGTGCGATCTGGCCAGCACGGCCTATTACATCGGCGGGATCGTCGAGCAGTCGATCGGCGCCGCGGCGCCTTGGTTCATCCTGGCCGTGATGATCTTCAGCTACGCCGTGCGGAATGTGTACATCGAAAGCTGCTCGATGTTCGTCCGTGGGGGCGTTTACCGGGCCGTGAAGGCCGGGATGGGCGGCCTGCTCGCCAAGCTCTCCGTCTCGGCACTGATGTTCGATTACATTCTGACCGGACCGATCAGCGGCGTCTCCGCCGGCCAGTACATCATGGGTCTGGGGATCGATTCGTTCGAGTACGCCGAGCGGTATCTCTTGAATCACCCCGCGTTTACCGTCCTCAAAACGACGCGCGAGACGCTAACGAATTACGGCGCCGTTTTCATCGCCTGCGCCGCGACGCTGTACTTCTTCTGGGAAAACATCAAGGGTATCCACGAATCGAGCGACAAGGCCATAAAGATCATGAAGGCCACCACGATCATGGCGGTCGTGATCATGACCTGGTGTGCGGTCACGTTGGCCGTGCAAGGCGTCGCGACTTACAAGCTCAAGGATCAGCACGGAAACGTCGTGTTGCAGGACGGCAAGGAAGTCATCGTTCGCAATAAGTTGCCCGTGCTTCCCGACCTGCGACCGCATCTGAACACGACGACCGGCAAGGAAGAAAGCCCACTCGGATTTTTGGAGGGCAAGCCGATCGACAAGGAACTGAGCCAGTTGTCCGACCCGTCCACGCCGAAGTCGGACTGGCTCAGTTGGATCGGAGTCTTCGGCATCATCGTGGCGTTTGGCCATTCGATCTTGGCGATGAGCGGCGAAGAGACCTTGGCGCAGGTTTTTCGCGAGGTCGAGGCGCCAAAGATGAAGAATTTCAAGAAAGCGGCCTTCGTCGTTTTCGTCTATAGCATCGTGCTGACCGTGGGCATCAGCTTCTTGGCCGTGCTGCTGATACCCGAGGATCAGCGGATGCCGATCTATCGCGACAATCTCATCGGCGGCTTGGCGATGAACATGGTCGGGCCGATGTGGGCTCGCTTGATTCTGCAAGCCTTTGTCGTGTTCATTGGCTTCTTGATTCTTTCCGGAGCGGTTAATACGGCAATCATCGGCTCCAACGGCGTGCTGAACCGCGTGGCCGAAGACGGCGTCATGCCCGATTGGTTTCTCAAGCCGCATCGCAAATACGGCACGAGCTACCGAATTCTTATTTTGGTCGTCGCCTTTCAATTGGTGACGATCATCGCCAGCGGCGGCGATACGCTCGTGCTCGGCGAGGCGTATGCGTTCGGCGTAGTATGGAGCTTCGTGTTCAACTCGCTCGCGATGGTCGTGCTGCGGTTTAGGGATACTTCGACTCGCGAATACAAGGTGCCGCTCAATTTCCGCATCGGAAAGATCGAGATTCCCGTCGGGTTGATCCTGGTGTTCGTCATTCTGCTGTTGGCGGCCATCACGAATCTGCTGACCAAGGAAACCGCCACGATTTGGGGACTCGGATTCACGGCCGGTTTTCTGACGATCTTCATCGCCAGCGAAAAGGCCCACTTGCGCCGGCTCAAGGGCGTTCATCACGATCACCAAGAGCAGTTCAACCAAGAGACGGCCAGCGAAATCAGTCGCGCTAAGCTGGGGCTCAAGAAGAAATACACGAAGCTCGTGGCGATCCGCTCGCCGCAAAATCTGTTCATGCTGGAAAAGGCCTTGGCGGAATCCGATCCCACCACGACCGAGATTGTCGTCATGACGGCCAAGATCGAGCCGGGCGTTGTCACCGAGCGGCCCCAGGGCGACCTCGACAAATACGACGCGAAGCTGATGACCGCCGTCGTGCAGCGGGCCGAGAAGTCCGGCAAGGAAGTCGTTCCGCTGATCGTGCCGACGAACAACCCGCTTTTCGCGGTGATCAACACGGCCAAGGCGCTGGATGTCCAAGAACTGGTGATCGGGGTCTCGAACAAGAACACGGCCGACGAGCAACTCGATCAAGTCGCGTTCTATTGGTTCAACGTCAACGCCGATCAGCCGAAGCCCCTAACGGTGCGGATCGTCAGCCGCGATCGCGAAGTGCATCTCGATTTGGCCGGCGGCAACCGGATTCCCAAAATCAGCGAGCGGCAGGCGCGAAGCGTCGCCGAATTGCGCGCGGCCGGAGTCGGCGTCAGCCGCGTGCTGTCGGTTCATACCGGTAGCGCGGCCAGCCACGATTTGTTTCAAACCGTCTTGACGATGCTGGATCCCAAAGTCGAATTGGACCTGCTCATTGTTCCGGAGCCTCATTTGGCGCCCGGCGAAGTCCAGCATGCGGTCGAAGTCGATCGCCAGCGGGCATTGCAACTTGGCCGTGAAATGAGCGTCGTCACGCTGACCGACGACATTGGGCCAGAGATCGTCAAGCGGGCCCGCGACGGCCACTACAATCTGATTGTTCTCGCGAAGCACGAGCGGTTGTCCGAAGGAGACGACGAGTCGACGGCGCCTTGGATCGATTTTGTGATCGACCACGCCCATTGCACGGTATTCCCAGCTTCGCCGCCGGCGATTCCGATGGAAGTCGACGAAGGTGACGCCATAGAGCCGAAGGCGGGGCCGTAAGTGGGTGAATCGTGAAGCGGAATGACGAAGCAAAGTTCAACGCCGCCTCGTCCAAAAACGCAAGCCGGCCGGGGTTTGACCCAATTTTGTGATGCCGCGAGCAAAATGGGTCTGCCCCCCTGGTTCGCCAGAGTTGTTAGGGATTCCATTGTCCCGCGTCGTCACGACAATTGCACCATCTTGATCGTGCCGCCGTCATTGTAGGCCAGGAAGACGTTGGTGCTTGACGTGTTCTTGTGGATCGCACAGTCCTTGTCATTCGGCAGTTGGGTCGTGGTCGGGTCGCCGCCCGCCGACGAGCGGAGGGCCTAGGTCGCAGTCGGCTGGCCCTTGCGTGAAGTTGGACGCCAGTTCAGATAGCCCGCGCGCGGCGCCCCGATTGCAAACTTTTTTCCCGATGGTAGTATTAACCTCTCGTGCAGCCTAATTCCTCGCTGAGGCGGGGAAACGGGGGAACCAGCGGGTTGATTGCTTGCTTTCGAGCGAGTATTTGGCCCCGGGGCGAAGGTCCATCGTAGGACCAGAGTACTTTCCAGCTCTAGCCCGTCAGCTAACCTCGTCGGCAGGCCCCCAGCAAGTGTCTGGGCGCCGAAATTGAAAAGGGCACTGCTGTCGCACGGGCGTCGTGTCTGAATCCGAGTGGGACCTGCTGTCCCGAATCGAAATCCCATGTCGTCTCCTGAGGGCGCTGGCCCGGCCAGTTCTAGCGGTAACACGCGCGCTGCGAACGTGATCGTCGTAAACAGCGTGATGTTCAAGTTCATCTCCTACTGGCGGACCGCCGCGGTGGTGCTGTGCGATCTGGCCAGCACGGCTTATTACATCGGCGGGATCGTCGAGCAATCGATCGGGGCCGCGGCGCCGTGGTTCATCTTGGCCGTAATGATGTTTAGCTACGCTGTGCGCAGCGTGTACATCGAAAGCTGCTCACTGTTCGTCCGCGGCGGCGTGTATCGCGTGGTAAAAGAAGCCATGGGAGGCTGGCTGGCAAAACTCTCCGTCTCGGCCCTGATGTTCGACTACATCCTCACCGGCCCCATCAGCGGCGTCTCGGCGGGCCAGTACATCATGGGCCTGGGAATCGACCTGTTCGTTTACGCCGAGCATTATCTTTTCGGCCACTCCGGTTTCGCGGTCGCCAAGGAGGCGCGCGACAGTATCACAAACGGGGGCGCCGTGGTCATCGCCTGTGGCGCCACGCTTTATTTCTTTCGGGAGAACATCAAAGGCATCCACGAATCGAGCGACAAGGCCGTGAAGATCATGAAGGCCACCACCGTCATGGCGGTCGTGATTCTCGTGTGGTGTGGGGCCACGCTGGCGTCCAACGCCTGGGAGCGCCGCGATTTGATCGGTCAGCCAGGCACGACGTTCACCGACCTGGTCGCCGCGAAGAGCAAAGACGGCAAAACCAACCACGTGCCCATGCTGCCGGACCTTCGACCGCATCCGAATTTTTCGACCGATCCGCCCAAGGAAGAAAGTCCGCTCGGTTATCTGGAGAACACGGGGGTCGACGAACGACTTCGCGAGTTGTCCGCCCCCTCGACGCCGAAACGAGATTGGCTGAGTCTCGTCGGGCTATTGGGGATCGCCGTGGCGTTTGGGCACTCGATCCTGGCGATGAGTGGCGAGGAGACGCTCGCGCAGGTTTATCGCGAAGTCGAGGCGCCGAAGATGTTGAATTTCAAGAAGGCCGCCTTCGTGGTCTTTGTCTATAGCATGGTGTTGACGGCCGGCATCAGTTTTTTGGCGGTGCTGCTGATTCCCGACGACCAGCGAATGTCGCTCTACCGCGACAATCTCATCGGCGGTTTGGCGATGAACGTGATTGGTCCGAATTGGGCACTCTTGGCGCTCCAGGCGTTTGTCGTGTTCATTGGATTTCTAATTCTATCGGGCGCCGTCAATACGGCGATCATCGGATCGAACGGGGTCTTGAACCGCGTCGCCGAGGACGGCGTCATGCCGGATTGGTTTCTCAAGCCGCATCGAAAATACGGCACGACTTACCGAATCCTCGCGCTGGTTGTCATCTTTCAACTTTTCACGATCGTCGCCAGCCGGGGCGACACGCTCGTGCTCGGCGAAGCCTATGCCTTCGGCGTCGTGTGGAGCTTCGTATTCAAAGCGCTGGCCATGGTCGTGCTGCGATTTAAGCAGCACACGCATCGAGACTATAAGGTGCCGCTCAATGTTCGGATCGGCAAGTTGGAAATTCCCGTCGGTCTGATTCTGATTTTCCTGGTCCTGGCGGCGGCCGCGATCACCAATTTGCTCACCAAGGAAACGGCGACGACCTGGGGCCTTGGATTTACCGCTGGGTTTTTGATGATATTCGTCGTCAGCGAGAAGGCTCATGAACGGCGTCTCAAGGGAGCCCATCACGATCATCAGGAGCAGTTCAACCAGGCGACGGCCGACGAAATCTCTCGCGAGAAACTGCGCATCGACAAGCCCTTTGTCAAATTGGTCGCTATTCGCTCCCCGCAAAACCTGTTCATGCTCGAAAAGGCGCTCCTCGAATCCGACCCCAAAACCACGTCGGTCGTGGTCATGACCGCCAAGTTCGAGCCGGGCGTCGGTACCGAGCGCGTTCCGCAAGATTTGGACAAATACGATACCAAGCTGATGACGGCCGTCGTCGATCGCGCGGAAAAATCCGGCAAGGAGGTCATCCCGCTCATTGTGCCCACGAACAATCCGTTGTTCGCCGTGATCAACACAGCCAAGGCTTTGGGCGCCCAAGAACTGGTGATCGGCGTGTCGAACAAGAACACGGCCGACGAACAACTCGACCAGGTGGCGCTCTACTGGTTCAACGTGAACGCCGACGTGCCTCGACCGCTCACGGTGCGGATCGTGAGCCGCGACCGCGAAGTGCATCTCGACTTGGCCGGAGGCAATCGAATTCCCAAGATCAGCGAGCGGCAGGCACGGAACGTCGCGGAACTCCGCGCCGCGGGCGTCGGCGTCAGTCGCGTGCTGCTCGTTTACAACGGCAGCGCGGCGAGCCACGATCTGTTTCAATCCGTGCTGACGATGCTCGATCCTAAAGTCGACCTGGATTTGATTGTCGCGCCCGACAAGCAAGCGTCTATCGACGAAATTCAACAAGCACTCGGCTTCGACCGAAAGCGGGCTTCGCAGTTGGGTCGCGAAATGAATGTCCTCACGATCGGCGGCGACACGGCGCCGGAGATCGTTCGGTGCGCCCGCGAGGGGCAGTACAATCTGATCATCGCCTCGATGCCCACGCGATGGGCGGACGACACGGGGAATCCGACGGCGCCTTGGCTCGATTATCTGCTGGAGCACGCCCATTGCCCCGTATTTCTCGCCTCACCGCCGGCGATTCCGACGGAGGTTGACGACGCAGAGGCGGCTCCGAAGTGAGCCCATTAACGCTGGCGGCAACCGACGAACAAGCATGCGTCCGATGCCGATTCCGTTTTGGCTATGCCGCCTGTTCGCGACTCATTAGTTGCCGCGCAGAGGATTACCGATTCCGGCGGGCGACGCCGGGGCGGAGGGCATTTCAGACCAATCGGCCGCCGAGAATTCGTTGCGATTGAGCTCCCTCGGTTTACCGGCGCCGGCTCGCAGCGGGTTGTTATCGCGAAAACCCTTGGAGGACGCTGCCAATGTCGTTGGCGAAGAGGCGAGCGGAACCCGATAGGTTGCCGGAGTAACGCTGGGGTTCGGACTTTCGTCGGACACGGTGGCGGCTTCGGCCGGAGAAGATGTCGAAGCTTGCGTCGCCGCAGCCGATAAACTGGCCTTGGGATTCGGGCTCGGGAACGACAAAACCTGAGACGCGGCAACTGGCTTCTGTTTCGCCGCGACCACGGTGGGCGAGGCGCTGCGAAGGCGAGCCGCGAGGTTTGTTTCGGGAGCTTTCCAAGAATCGGTCGGCGCGTCAATCGATATCGACGATGTCGTTCTCGATTCGCCGGTCGGCGGCGACGCAATGTCAAATTGGGTTTTGCCTCGCTGCGAATTGAGCGGCGGCGCGACGTAAGAATCAAATTTTGTCAAGCCACTCTGAGTTTGCGGTAATCCCCGAGAGTCGGCGCCGGCAGCAGATCGCGTTGCGCCAGCGGCAAACGGAAGTGGTGTCGGCGCGGCCGCCAATGTTAGCGGTGGGAAGTTGCTCGGCGCCGGTTTTGAAACCGACGCGCCGGCGCCAAGGGCCAGGCGTGCATTCGCAACGCTTATCGAGAGTCGATCGTCGCTGAACCGCGGCGTAGGGTTGCCCGAGAATGTATTCACAGGCGCCTGTTGGGTGGCCGCGATGTTTCGGCCGATCGGCGGCAGTTGCGCTGGTCCGCGGTCCGCAATCCGGTCGACGGCGAGTCGGCTTCCGGAAAATCCACGATCCTCTGTTAACTTCGCCGCCGGCGCACTAGCCGCGTCGTTCGCGGCCGTAAATCGCGATGTAGCCGCAGCTTTCGGTTGAATCGCTGGCCGTTCGTCCAACAAAGAACTACTGATCTCCAGCGGATTGATATTGGCGACAGCGTGCGGTCCTGCCTCGTCGATCGCCTTGTACTGCATCTTTTGGCCGGCGCCTGGGGCCTGCGGAACATCGATTCCGGACACGCGAGTCGGCGGCGCCAGTTGCTGGGCGCCCGCTTCGTTCGGCGTCTGTAGGCCTGCCGCGCCAAGTTCCACGGACGTGGACGAGGCGAGCGATGGTGGCGGGCTGTCCCAGCGGCGGGACGGGGTCGCTCTCGTCAGCGCGGGCTCGGCTGCCGGGACGTTGTTTGAAGGTGAGGTATTTGTGGCGGTCGAGGGCATAAAGGGCAGATGTCGATTGCCCGCCGGCCGGAGCCCGGTCACGTCCGTTCTGCTCGCAGCCGACAAGCGATCCACCAAGCTCGGCTTGGCCGAAGCGAAGCTCGATCGCGGAACTGGCGAGTCTGCCGCGGGAGTCTGCCAATCGAACGAAGACTTGTCGGTCGTTCCTCTCGCGCCGTCGCGGGGTGAAAGGGTCGGCTCGTTTGATTGTTGCCAGTTCGGGCCGGCGTTGGTGGTCGAATCCGCCGTCCGGCCGACTCGTTGCGGAGTCGTCGCCTGCGAAAACTTCACTTCGCTCGACGTGGGCAATGCATAGATCGTTCGCGGCGTGGCCAAATCGTTTCCGGCCCGATTGAATTCATCGGCACGGCTTGCGTCTGCTGTCCGCCGGTTTTTGCTTTCGGCAAATTCGAGAGACGCAGGTTTGCTGAAATATTGGGAATGCGATGGCGGCGTTGATTCCGTGAACTGCTGATTCATCAAATCCGGAAGCGGCTCGAACGCCCCGGGCGCTGCGCCGCCGGGAGCCGGACCGCCGGGGGGTGGGCCCTTCATGTCCTGGGCCGGTGATTCGGCGGCAGGGGGCGCGGTCGCGGAGGGAGATTTAGCCGAGCCCTCGGCGCCTTCCTTCCCCTTGTCGAGTTCTTCGGTGGCCTTGGGCAACTGGACCGTGGGAACGTTGGGGTCCGTGGGCCGAGTCGGTGGCGGTTCGGGCTGCGGTTCCGTGCCCGGCCACCGGCGCCACTTGGTGGGGAAGTAGCCGTAATAGCGGGAATTCACGGGACAGACTCCGCCGGGACAACCCTGTCCTTCGCCGGCGTCAGCGGGAGCTTGCGCGCCACCGAAGCCGAGCGCCATGCTCAACGCCGCGGCCCAGCGCAGTTGTCGTTTAGCCTGAATTCTTCGCAACATGAATCGCCTCGAAGTATTGCCGCTCACCCGTTTTGCTCGTTGGCAAAACCCGGTGAGCAAATCCAACAGTTCAAAATAAGTCCGCGGAGTTTCGTTGTCGCCCCTGGAACATGGTACGACTGGTCTAGAAGGCACTGCCGCCGTTACCGCCGCTAAAACCTTGACTGGGGTGCTGCGTTCGGAAAATCACTTGGACTCCGAGCGTCGCTAGACCGAAGATTCGCTCAAACGGCGCGGTGATCTTGGAAATCGTATTGTCCAAGGCGTAGAACCGGTCAGACCCGATGAAGATTCGATCGCCCGGCAAAACCTGATAATTCGTGCTCGTGTTAGCGTGCTTGGTGATATCGTCCCAGTTTACCCGCAGCCTCTGGTCGCAGCCCAATTCTTGGGGCGCCGGGCGGGCGATCCACACATGGTGCTTGCTCGCCAATTGCGATAAACCGTTGACGTTGCTTAGCGCATCGAGCACCGTTTCATTACCCGTGACGGGAAACCGCGACACGCTCTGACCGACGCCGGCGCCGTCTGTAATAATGTAATACACCATGCTGTTGTACGAACCGACATCGACCGCCACGCGCGGATTGTCGAGCGTCTTGCTGAGGAATGCTTGAATCGCGTCGCGAGCTTCCTCGACCGTCATGCCGGCCACGTAGACGTTGCCATACGTGCCGAGGTTGATCCGGCCATCCGACGCGACCAAATGCTCTCCGGCGATTTGCTGTTGGCCTCCGGATTGGGCCAATGTGAGTGAAACCTGCGGCTGTCGCAAGACTCGACTCAATTGGCTCGCTACGGCCTCGGTGGCCTCATCCAACGTCAGCCCGGCCACGGACACACGACCGTAAGCTGGGCCCAAGTCGATCGAGCCACTCGGCTCGACCGCGTAAATGCCCAAGATCGGTTGCTGGGCCAATGTGCCCGATGCGTTGATCTGCAATTGATCCAGCGAAGCGATTTTGAACGGCGGCTTGGGCACAATCTTAAGTGCATCGATCAGCAAGATATCCGGGGCCGAAATACGATAAGTGGGCAGGGCGACTTTGTCCTTCTCGATCGGCGCATGGTCGTGGTGAATCGGCGGGGGAATCGGGATTTCTTCCTGTCTTGCTCGGGTGGTAAACGCCTGGCAACCGGCCATGCAGCAAGCCAGCAGCAGCGTGGCGGCGAGCGCGGTCGGACAAGGTCGTTTTTTGGCCCGATTGTCTTGCATGACTTTCAATTCCGGCGTTTTTCCGTCCAGCAGCCGGTAAACCGGGCTAACTGTCGCGCTTGTGCATGTAGCTTGCCAAGCCAAGGCATCGCCTCTGGGGGCAATCCTTCCACACAGCCCGAATCATCGGCAAAGTTTGCCCCAGGCCTTCAAGGAAATCTCGACATAATTGGAAAAGTTTGCCCAGATTATCACCTGGACTCAGGATTTGGAGCTGAAACCGCTCGGAAAGGGCTTAAGGTGACGCAATTGATTGACGACGCGCCGCATACAAATACAATGGACTGTTGACCAAGTCCCCACGACTGTCCAATCTCCCCATCTAAGTGGAAACGCGGTCCAGCCGGGCTCGTATCCGAATCGTGCCATGTTGCTTGAGCGACGGCTGGCAACGCCACGCTTCAGATTCCATCCTTCGCAGCGCGAGTGGCGCTTGCCGGCGGGTTGGGTCGTGGCGCGATCTGCCGGTCGCGGTTAAATTGGCCAATCAACTCGGACGACCGATGGCGGCGCCTTCGTATTGTCGATCTTCCTATCCTTCGCTTATCAAACCGGATTCATCTCCCAAATTAACACGGGCGGACCAGCGCCCCTCCAGGCGCATCTCTTCTTCAGCATCGAAAACTCATGAAACGACTTAATCTCAAGCTGATCGCATTTTTGTGCATTGGCGCTGTCCTCTGTGTTGTCGGCGTCGTGGTCGCCAATCGATTCCAAATGGGGCGCATGACGCGGAGTCTGAAACAAGACGCCGAGGAGGAATTGGCGGCCGGCAATGAGAAGGACGCCTTGATGCATTACGTCAAGTACCTTCAGCAGACCGACGACGTAGTCGATGTCTACATCGCGACGGCAAAGCTGGCCAAAGACACTCCTGAGTCGATGCGAACGCCAAAGTTTATCAAGGAGACCTATCAAGCGCTAAATAAGGGCGTTCGCAAATACGGCGACAATGTCGAATTGCGGCAGCTTTACGCCGATTTTCTCCTCAGTCTCAAGTACCGAGACTTGGCCACGGAGACGAGCGAGCATTTGGAGTGGATCACGGAGCAGCCCGCCCACGATGCTCAGTGGGATGTGAAGCTGATGACCGTGTACACCCAGTTGGCGAAGTACGACAAGGCCATCGAACGCGCCGCGCTGCTGATCGGATTCGACTTGAAAACGAGCAAGTTCGATT
This sequence comes from Pirellulales bacterium, assembly GCA_038210495.1. Classification (GTDB taxonomy): domain Bacteria; phylum Planctomycetota; class Planctomycetia; order Pirellulales; family DATAWG01; genus JBBQWR01. The sequence goes on along the minus strand of JBBQWR010000013.1, from coordinate 42,375 downwards.
TCGAAAAAGCCAAGACGCCCAAGGAGATCAGTCCCTACATCATCCTGGCGCGGTTGCTCCGCGAACGCGCGGAACCGTCGCGGCCTAAAGACGCCGACGAAGTCATGGATCAGTTGGTGAACGCGAACGAAAAGTCGTATCAGGCCCATTTGGAGCGAGCCCGATACTTGATGCAATACAAATCGCCGACCGACGGGGAGAAGGACATAAAATACGCGCGCGAACTCGCGCCCGACGCGGTCGAGCCGATCTTGGCCGCCGCCGAGACGGCCCTGCTGAAGCGAGATTATAAGGAGGCCACGCCGCTGCTGGAAAAGGGCTTAAAATTGTTTCCCAAAAACGTCGCCATGTATCGGCTCTGGGCGATGTTGCATATCGATCAGAACCAGCCCGCGCTGGCTCGTCCCGCGCTAAACGAGGCGGTCAAACTGCAGCCCAAGGAACTCGATTTGCATTGGATCTTGCTCGAGGTCGAACTTCAGCAGAAAGACCTTCCGGCGGCTCGCGAGTCCATTAAAACACTGGAGAAGCTCAACTTTCCCTCGACCCTCGTGGAGTTGATGCAAGCCCGTCTCGCGTTCAACGAGGGCAAGTGGTTGCAGGCGAGCCAGACCTTCGAGCGTCTGCGACCTCTGTTGGCCAACTCGCCAGAACATACCAAACAGTGCGACTTGTTCGCCGCCCAGTGCTATGAGCAGCTTGGCCAATTCGACAAGCAACTGGATGCGTGCAACCGAGTGCTGTCGATCGACCCCACGAACTTGGCCGCCCAGGTGGGCGTGGCATCGGCGCAAATGGGCTCCGGTAAACGTGACGCGGCCCGAAAGTCTTACGAAGCTCTCGCCGCCCGGCTCGGCAAAGACAAGGCGCTGGACACGCCGCAAGTTTGGGTGCCGCTGATCGAGCTCCGCTTGGAGGAAGAGTCCAAGAAGCCGGCGGATGAGCGCGACTGGTCGAAAGTCGAAACGATCGTGAAAGCGCTGGAGCACAGCCCGTCGGCCAAACCGCTGTCCATCGCCCTCGTGAAATCGGAAGTGCTGATGCGCAAGGACGACCTGGCCGGCGCCCGTAAAACGCTGGAAGACGCAAAACCGGCCGGCGCTGAGGACGTTTCCTACTGGTCGGCCTTGGCCACGGTGGTGATGGCCCAAAAGGAACGGGAAAACGGTCCGGCTGGCGCGCTCAAAATTTTGGACTCGGCCCCCGCGGCCATTCGCGGCAGCGTCGCTTTGCGGTTGAACCGCGCCGGGATTCTACTCCGCCAAGGCGCCGACGATGTCAAAGCCCAACTCGCCAAGCTCGACGAGGGAAGCGACAAATTGTCCGAAGCCGAACGAGTTCGACTTTGGTCGGGTCTCGGCGCCGCGCTGCTTTCGATCGGCGACCGCGAAGGAGCCGAAAAGTATTGGATGCGTGTCGCGGATCTCAGTCCCGACGACGTCCGGATTCGTTTTGGCCTATTGGATCTGGCTCGCGACCCGGGCGACGATGTGGTCATGGCCCGCGTCCAAAAAGATATCGCCCGCATCGAGGGTCCGACGTCGCCCGAGGCCCGGTTCGTTGAGGCGGCCCGAAAAGTGGCTCTCGTCCGGCAGGATCTCAAGAGCCGCACTCCGGCCGGCCGGCAGCCACCGCCGCTTTCGGACGACAACCACAAATCGCTGGCCACCGCGCGCAAATTGATGGAGGAAGTGAAGCAAGTCCGCGGCAGTTGGCACGAAGCGGAGCGGGTCTTGGGCGAAATCGAGCTGTTGGATGGCAACGGCGATGTGGCGATTGCCCACTACCAGCAAGCACTCAAGCTGGGGCCGCCCAATCCTGTCACAGTCCGAGCGCTTGCCCACTTGCTCTCGCAGCGCGGTCGCACGAAGGAGATTCAGGAAGTCCTGGCGATGGTGGGTCCGAGCAACATCGCCGGCTATGGACTGGAGCAAGTGAATGTCGAAAATCTACTCGCCCAAGGGGACGTCGATGCCGCCGTAAAAGAGGCCAAAGCCCTAGCGCCGGACGATTCCACCGATCCCTATCGACATCTCTGGTTGGCGAATGTCTATGAACGGGCCAAACGGCCGGACGATGCCGAAACGTCGCTCCGCCGCGCCGTGACGATGGGCAATGAGTTGCCGGAAACTTGGCTGTTGCTCATCGACCATCTGGTCAACAACAAAAAAAGCGCCGAAGCGGAACGGCTATTGCTCGAAGCGCGTAAAAAACTTCCCGAGGATCGCATCAATCAAGTCCTCGGCCCCGGCTACGAAGCCACGGGCCAAATGGCCGCAGCCGAGGAGTATTACAAACTGGCGATCAAGCAGGCGCCGGACGATTTGGCCAACCATCGGCTGATCGCCATGTTTTATTCTCGCACCGGTCGCAAGGACGAAGCCAAGGCCGAGGTCATCAACGTTCTCCGCGGCGCTCAGGACAAGCCGGAGCAGAAGGCCAATCTCGTTTGGGGCCGTCGCGCGTTGGCCGATCTATTGGCAGCCACGGGCGAGTATTCCGACTTTCAAAAGGCGAAAGCGCTGCTGATCGAAAACGTCAAGCTCGACGAGGAAAATCAAGACGACAAAATCCGGCTGGCCACGCTTCTGGCGGCCCGCAACGACGAACCGACCTCGTGGCGCGAAGCCGCTCAGTGGCTGGAAAAACTGCGTCCGCCGCTTGCTCGCCGCGAGCAAATGACGCTCGCCCGATTGCACGACGTCACGGGCGAGTGGAACAAGGCTCGCGGCGAAATGTTCTCGCTGGTATCGCAATCCAAGCCCGAAAAAGAGCTGTACGCGATGTTTGTCGAGATGCTGATCCGGCATCACGAGTTGGCGGACGCCAAGAATTGGCTGGAACGCCTGGACTCCGCCCAGCCCTTCGCGGGCTGGTATCTGCGGGCCCGGATTCTCGTCAAAGAGGGGCATCCGGCCGATGCCATCGCCTTGCTCAAGCGGGTCATTCCGCCGCGCCCCATACCGGCCGACAAGGTTAATTTGCTTCGCACCGTGGCTCTGTTGACCGATCAATTGGGGCTGCTCGACGCCGCGGAAGAAATGTATCGCGAGTTTGCGACCTACGACACCGAAACCGGGACGATGCAATTGGCCGCATTCTTGGCCCGGGTAGGAAAGATCGACGAGGCGCTCGACTTATGCGAGACGGCGCTCAAGACTCAGCCCGCGCCGGCCGTGATGCAACTGTGCTGCACGGCCCTGCGAGCCCAGCCGCGAAAAATTCAACCCGAGCAAATACAGCGAGTTGAGAAATGGTTTCAGCAATCGCTCGCCAAAGACGCCGATTCGGTGCCGCTGGGCGTGCAATACGCCGATTTCCTCGATATCGCCGGACGCCCCGCCGACGCCGAAAAAGAGATGCGCAAGCTGCTCGCGCGATCCGACGTGAAATTCAGCCAGCGGGCGATTCTACTCAACAATCTGGCGTTCTCGTTGGCCAACCAGAAGAAGGATCTTCCCGAGGCCCTGGAAATGGTCAACAAAGCCGCCCAGCTCATCGGCTTCTCTTCCGACGTCATGGATACTCGTGGGACCGTCCACGTAGCGATGGAGAATTTCAAAGCGGCTGTATCCGATTATCAGCAGGCCGTCATGCTTCCGGAGCCATCCCCTTTGAAACTGTTGCACTTAGCCTGTGCTCAAAACTTGGCTGCGGACCGTACCGCCGCGCGTGAGACCTTACAGCAAGCCAAGGATGCGCAGCTCGATACCAACAGCCTGACGAAGGCCGAAATGGAGAGTTACGAGCGGTTGGTTCGCGATGTGGGAATCTGATTTCCACGATGCTGCTCGCCTACAACACGAACGGCTTTGCGCATCACGCCCCCGATGACGCCATCTCGCTGCTGGCCGAGATCGGGTATCGGGGCGTCGGCATCACGCTCGATCGCGGATGGCTGAATCCCTGGTCGCCGGATTTCTCAGAATCCGTTAGCGCCATGCGGAAGCTGCTGGACCGACATCAATTGCGATCGGTGGTCGAGACGGGCGCGCGGTTCTTGCTCGACCCCAGACGAAAGCACGAGCCGACGCTCGTCTCGGCCGATCCTGGCGGCCGGGCGCGAAGAATCGAATTTCTCTACCGGGCCATCGACGTGGCCCATGCCTTAGAAAGCGATTGCGTTTCTCTCTGGTCGGGGATTCTACGCGAGCCGATCGTTGTCGATGTAGGGATCGATCGACTGGTGGATGGACTGCGCCGCGTATGTGAATATGCGGATGCAAACGGCGTGATCGTTGGATTTGAGCCCGAGCCCGGGATGCTCATCGATACGATGCCCATGTTCGAGCGATTGCTCGAGCGACTCGATTCGCCGGCACTGAAGCTGACGCTCGACATCGGCCATTTGCACTGCCAGGGCGAGACACCGCTTGCCCCGCAGATTCACCGCTGGAGCGATCGACTCGTCAACGTGCATATCGAGGACATGCGCCGCGGCGTTCACGAGCATCTGATGTTCGGCGAGGGAGAAATTGACTTCCCGCCGGTGATTCGCGAGCTGGCGAGCGTCGATTATCGCGGTCTCGTGCAGGTCGAGCTGAGTCGGCACAGCCACCAGGCGCCCGAAGCGGCGCGAGCGGCCTTCGATTTCCTGCAGCCGCTGATTTCACCATCCACGCAGGTCAGGCATCCTGCCTGACTCTCTTGATCTCATCGCATATTCGACCCGGCAGCCTAGCCGACGGCGCGCCCGTCAGGCAGGATGCCTGACCTACACGTTGCCTAGCGAACAGTTTGCTTCAGTGTTACCATCTTGGTCATAACGCTTTACGAACACCCCACCGACAACGACGTACTTCATTCTCTTGGAGAAATAGCATGGCCGATAAACAGGCGCTCATCGACGGACTGAACGAAGACCTCAACTTGGAGCTCGAGGCCGTGATGCGCATGATGCTGCACTCCGCCACGGCAACCGGCATGCTCGGCCACGAGCTGCGGGAATCGCTCAAGGAAGATCTGACCGGCGAAATCGAGCATGCGATGTTCTTGGCCGACAAGATCGTCACGCTCGGCGGCGAGCCGACGATCAATCCGCAGATGCCCAAGAAGCACAAATCGGCCAAGGACATGCTCCAGGAAGACGTCGCGGCCGAACGGAAGATCATCGAGAACTACACCCGGCATATCGCGATGGCCGAGGAACTGGGCGAAAAGGGCTTGGTCATTCGGCTAGAGGATATTTTGGCGGAAGAGACCGATCATGCCGAGGAGCTTGAGCGATTGGCGCGGTAGCGGGGAAATGGTGATCTGGAGTCTTTGGCGCCGTTGAATCTTGGACAGGGGGCTTACGCCCACTGCTCGTCTTTTTTCTTTGACTTCTGGCCTGCTTCCGATGCCCGACCACGTTGTGCTTTTGAGCGTTCCCGGCCTGCGGGAAAAAGATTTAGCGACGATGCCGAATCTGAGCGGCCTGACTGGCGGCGGCGATCGCGTGTCGCTAGCGCCGAGCTTTCCCTGCGTGACCTGCCCCGTGCAGATTAACATGACCACGGGCAAGATGCCCGTGCAGCATGGTGTCGTGGCCAACGGTTTCTATTGGCGCGACAAGCAACAGGTCGAGATGTGGACGGCCTGGAACAGCGCCGTCGGTAGCCCGCAGCTTTGGGACATCTTGCACCAGCACGACGACCGAATTCGCTCGGCCGTTTGGTTTCCGATGTTGGCCAAAGGCGCCGAAGCGGCGTGGATTTGCACGCCGGCGCCGATTCACAATCCGGACGGTTCCGAATCGCTGTGGTGCTATACGCGGCCGACGGAGCTTTACGGCGAGTTGCGCGACGCAATCGGCCATTTTCCCTTGCATCATTTTTGGGGACCGCTGGCGAATATCAAATCTTCGGCGTGGATCATCGACTCGGCCATCCATCTGGCCCGCCGCGAGCGGCCCAACTTTTTCTACATCTATCTGCCGCATCTCGATTATGCCGCCCAAAAAAATGGGCCCGATAGTCCCGAAGCTAAGGCGGCGCTCGTCGATCTCGATGAGCACATGGGCCGTCTGTTCGGCGGCTTTCAAGAAGCATACGCCGGTTTATCGGACAAGAAGGACGAGCCGCTGTGGCTCGTGGCCAGCGAGTATGCGATCAACCCGGTGGATAACGTCGTCTATCCGAACCGATTGCTGCGCGAGGCCGGCTTGCTTTCGGTAAAAGGGGAAGCCGACGGCGAACAACTCGATCTCGCCGCGAGCAAAGCCTGGGCGATGGTGGATCATCAGTTTTCGCACGTGTATCTAAAGGACGCGAAGGCCGACCTCAAGCGGGTTCAAAACTTGTTCGTCGGGTGTGAAGGCATAGACCAGATTTTGTTCGGAGACGATCTGGCCCGATTCGAGATCAACCATCCCCACTGTGGCGACCTGGTGCTGGTCTCCAAGCCCAACAGTTGGCAGGCCTACTACTGGTGGCTCGATGACGCTCGGGCGCCGAAATTCGCTCGCACGGTCGATATCCACCGCAAGCCGGGCTACGACCCCGTCGAGTTGTTCTTCGACTTCGCGACCAAGAGCGTCCCGCTCGACGCCACGTTGGTGAAGGGCTCGCACGGAGCGCCCGCTCTGGATCAATCGCAGCGCGGCGTGCTGCTCACGTCTCAGCCCGGCGTGCTTGAAGGCCCCCCGATGGCCGACACCGACGTGTTCGACTTGGTGCTGAGGCAGTTTGGAATTTAAGAAGCCTCACAAAACCGCCGGGGACTGTCCCCTTCTCCGGAGCGCTAGCCTTTATTTATGGTCCGGCTCCCGCGCCTTTTCCTTTTCCGGCTTCGGCGTCAGCACGAGCTCGACTTCCGTGTCTCTGGCCGGGATTCGATCGGTGAACGGCTCGAAGAGATGCTCGCTCCAATCCTTGGGGCTCTCGATCGGCAGGTCCATCATCGCGGTGGGGAAATTGGCGACGCAGATAAAGTCTCCACTGTCGGCCAGATAATACTTTTCGTTCGTGTCGGGATCGGTGCGAAAAACGCTGCCGCCGAAGACCCACGGATATTCGAGCGATTTGCCGGTCTTCGTGTTGCGGATCCAATCTTGCCCCTTGGCCTCATGCGGCTTGCCGTCGTCGCCGGTCCAGCGCACCAGCACGTCGATCTGAGCTCCGGTCGCCGGATGAAAACTGTCGTCGAATTTTGAAGGGTGACCCGGCTTGGCGCCGAGCGCCAGCAGGCCGGCATGCACGGGCGCCGCCTTGCACGCAACCGCGACGATCGACTCGTGCTCCTTGGTCCCCTTGGGGCAAGCGAACATTTCGAGGGTCCCTTTGCGAACCGCTATCTTGCCCTTCATGACCAGTTGCTTGTTCTTCTTGTCGAGCCACAGATCGCGCTGCTGCGTGAGATACACGCGATCCGTGTCGGCGACATTTTTGTCGCGATCAGCGGTCACGGGCGGCTTGGCCGTTTCCCGCGGAGTTTCCACCGGTTTCGCGTCGGCGCCTAACGCCCGATTCACGATGAACAGCATTCCGCCAAGCAGTACCGCGGCGCCACATAAGATGACGCGATGCACCATCCGCCCGTGTGAATGAGTCATTGGGATACCTGTTACCGTGAAGATATTGGATCGACCTCGTTCTGAGCCGACTTAGCCGGCCCTAGCGAAAACCTCGGGGGCCAATGTCGGTCTGGCCTCGCATTTGTTAAGATACCCGGTCCGCGGAAGAGATAACAGGCAGCCGTGGGTGGCCGGCGAATCCGCCGGAAACGATATTCCGCCGACCGACTCGCGATAAGGCAGTTCAACGCATGTCCTATGAAAAGTCGACCGAGCCCGGCGCCGCAGCGAGTGTCTCCGATATTGCCGCCGCGCTACACGAGCATGCGACAAGCGGACTCTTGACGCCTGAGACGCCAATGGCCCGGCGCGACGGCCCTGCCGGATTATTCGCCGATGAAACGCTCTGGGATGAAAGTGCGCCGGAGAAGGTCCTCGCCGCATACGCCGCCGGAGATGTCGCGGCCGGCTGGAAGGCTTGGAAGAAGCATCTGCTCCGCCGCAAAAAACCACTGCCGCCCGCTAAGCTCTGCAAATCCAAACATTCGATGCTCAATTGGGGCAGCGCCGATCTGCCGATATCTCGCCGGCTCGGTTGGTTGCTCACTCTGCTTGGCCGTCGGCACGGCAGCGGGAACGCATCCGCCGCGATTGTCGCGGCCAACGCCGAGACTTGGCTGGAAGAGTTCGGGGGCGCCGGCGGCGAATCGGTCAACGGCAGTGGGTCGGCTCACGATAGCGGTTGGGCCCTGGAGTGCCTCGGCTGGTCGCATCTGCTCGTCGCGCGAATCAATCTATTTCAGCGCGACCTATGGTGGCGAGTCCTCGAGCGACTGTTGCACGCGGCCGTCGACGCCCGCGTGCCGCTGGGCGACAATCCCCTAGCGCATCAGTTAGTTCGCGGTGAGTTGCGCCTGACGCTGGCCTATTCGCTCCCCGAATTAAAGCCCTGTCGCCAGTTGCTTCCGCTCGCAACCGAAGCGTTGTCGGTTGGAATCGAGGAATTGCTCGATGGCGAAGGGCTGCCGCAGCAACAATATCTCGCGATGTTTCGGCCCTTGATCGCCTGCTGGACACGCTGCCGGTTGATGGGCGGGCATCTTGACGATGGCTGCTGGAACGCCAGCGCCGAGGAGCAATTCCCTTTGGCCGTGCGCGAGGCTTGGCGATTGACTCGGCAAGATGGGACGTGCGTGCTTTCGCCACTTGAGTCGGCGCCGGTCGCCACGGAGTGCACTCTGGCGGGGTCGCAAAACGGCAATACTCGATCGATCGCGGGCGGCGCTTATTCGCGCCGCGACTTCCGCTGGCTCGCCGAGGTGGCCAGCGAGCTAGTCAAGAACAAACACAATCGTCGCATCGCAAACCTGACCGTGTCGAGCCAGCGAAAGCAAGCCGCGCCAAAAATTAAGCTGACGCAGTTTCCGTCGCCGGCCGTCTACTCCGAATGGTCGGAACTAGCCGTGCTCCGAAGCGATTGGACTAGCCGCGCCGACCGATTGAGCGTCGCATTTCAACAAGACCAGACCCGCATTGAAGTCGCGCTCGGATCGGAACTCCTGTTCAGCGGCAACTGGGATTTCGAAGTCCAAGCGAACGGCGCGGTCGCGGCTCCCATCGGACCTTGGCGCGAAGTCTGCTGGCTCAGCGACCGCGACTGCGATTATCTGGAGTTGGAAATTGAGCTTGCCGGCGCCGTCAAGATGCAGCGGCAAATGCTGCTCGCCCGAAACGACCAGTTTTTGCTGCTGGCCGACGCCGTGTTGGCCGATGAGACCCAGGATTTCTCTTATCGGGGGCAGTTGCCGCTTGTCTCGGGCGTCGAAACGCGATCGGCGGACGAATCGACCGAATTATTTCTTCGCGCGGCTAAACGGCGAGCGCTGGCGCTCCCCTTGGCGCTGAGCGAATGGCGCCGCGAGGCTCGAGGCTGCTCGCTATCGGCCACCGGCAGCCAACTCACGCTGAGCCAAATCGCTCGCGGACAGTCGCTTTACGCTCCGCTGTGGATCGATCTCTCGAAACGCCGAGCCGACAAACCGTTCACCTGGCGGCGATTGACGGTAGCCCAGCAGCGCGTGAATCTTGCCCGCGACATCGCCACCGGCTACCGGGTGCAATTCGGTCGGCGGCAATGGCTCGTCTATCGCTCGCTGACCGCGCCGGCCAATCGCACGGTGCTCGGCCAGAATCTATCGACCGATTTTCTCTGCGCCCGGTTCGGCCGCGATGGCGAAACGCAAACGATCATCGAAATCGAATAGGGCGCGCGCCGCCCAACGAGCGACTTCGATTGCCAACCTGACCGTGAACCGATGTCGCGATTGGAAGACAATGTCGCCCGGGTCCGAGAACAAATCGCCGCGGCCGCGGCACGCAGTGGGCACCCGGCGGATGCCGTCACGCTCGTGGCGGTCACCAAGTATGTCGACTCGCAGGTGGCTGGCGAACTGGCCCGCGTGCTTGATTTTAGCGGAAACATCCACCTCGGCGAGGCCCGGCCGCAAGAGCTTTGGAGCAAGGCGCACTCGCTTCAGGCGCTACCAATCCAGTGGCACTTGATCGGCCATCTACAGCGGAACAAGATCGAGCAAACCCTGCCGCTTGTCTCGCTGATTCATTCGGCCGATAGCTTGCGACTGATCGTCGCCATCGACACGGCCGCCGCAGTCTTGGGCCAAGCGGCGCCGATTCTGCTGGAGGTCAATATCTCCGGAGACCAGACGAAGCATGGATTCAAGCCGGATGAGATGGCCGCCAACCTAACGCAGATTGCCAAATTCAAGCACGTCGACGTGCAAGGACTCATGACGATGGCCGGTCGAGAGGGAAATTTGGGCGACGCCCGGCGAGAATTCAGCCAACTGCGAGAGCTGCGCGATCGCCTCAGCCAAACGGCGCCGCCGAACATCTCGTTTCGCGAACTTTCGATGGGAATGAGCGGCGATTTTGAAGTCGCGATCGAAGAAGGCGCCACGATCGTGCGAGTCGGTTCGGCGTTGTTCGAGGGACTCAGATAACAGGAGCCTTGCTTCGGAGTCGGGAATCTTTCGCGAAATCACACAACTCGCCGCCCTACGAGCGGTCCACATATCTCGACTTCCACCCCTTTCCGCTACGGCAAAACAGCGGTCGGGATTATTTTTCGATCGCGCAACCGGGCCTTCGGCGAAGCGCCTCCAGCCCCGGCCACCCGATGCGTTCTCATTCATCCAACCCCGGCCACGCGACGCATACACACCCTCCCTCGGCCCGCCTGAAATCTTTCCCGCCTATCTCCTCCCCGCCCGGCCAGCGGTTATGATGAGAATAGCGGCTCACCCGGCGAAAGAGCCCAACGAATCATTTCACAGGCCGGAGAATGCAGGCATGTCGCAGGCAATTGTCGATCCGGGCGAAGTCCGTCGTTTCGCTCACAATCTGAAGCAGTTCACGGGCGAACTGCTTAACCAAATGGCGGTGGTCCAGCGGCAGGTCGCCGGCTTGGGGTCCACCTGGCGCGATCAAGAACAAAAGAAATTCCTCGAGGACTTCGAGCAGCAAATTCAAGTGCTGCGTCGATTCGTCGAGTCGACCGATCAGTATGTCCCGTACTTGATTCGCAAAGCCGAACGCGCGGAGGAATATCTCCAGCAGCGGTAGGGGGGAAGTCGGGAGTTACGAGGAACGAGGCGAGCCCTTGGCGGCCATTGTCGCGGCAATTATGCACGAAAAAGCCCACGTTCATTCTCTGGCCGCCTTGCAGGATTTTCGCGGCGCGCTGGCGAGCTATGTCGCCGAGTCGAAAAAAGGGGTCATCGGCCTCGAAGTCGAAATCCGCCGGGCTTACGACTACATCGCCGTCGATCGGGCTCAATTTTGGCGAAGCGAAATTCGCCGGGCCATGGAAGCCGTAGCGCGGGCTCGCGACGACTTGCACAACGCCCGGACGTTCAAAGGCATGGACGGCTACACGCCTTCGTGCATCGACGAGCAGAAAGCCTTGCAGCGCGCTCAGGACCGGCTCAAGCTCGCCGAGCAAAAGGCCGAGGCGGTGAAAAAATGGACCCGCGCCGTGCAACACGAGTTGAACGAATACATCGGCCGGATGTCGCAGTTCGCCGCCCTGCTCGACGGCGATCTGCCCAAAGCGATGGCCTCAATGGATCGGATCCTGGCGGCTCTGGATACGTATTTTTCGACGATCGCTCCGCGCGCCATGTCGCAATCGCATATCGATCGCGCCGAGGAATGTCGCTCGATGGCCAATCCGTCAGACAGGATTCCGACCGATAGCGATCCCGCGGACAGCGCCGAGAAGCCGATAGCGCCGGACGAGAATTCGGATCCTGTCGTAAGCGAGACATCCACTTTGGAAGTCGCGGCGCCGCACGTCTCGGAGGCCCCCTCATGATTGCCGGCGATCTCGTCTCGGGCGCGACCAAGCTCTCCGAGTCGCTTAAGAACCTAATGCTGCATTGGCAGGAAACGAAGGACCAGTGGCAAGACGTGGCCAGCCGCCGGTTCGAAGAGGACCATCTCGCGCCGCTCGAGCCGAAGGTGCATCTGACCCTCGACGCGATTTCCCGCTTGGCCGACGTCCTCGAACGGGCGCAGCGAGATTGCAATTGACGATGAAGTTTTTAAATTGGGGCACAAACGGTTCATTTTTGTCGCATGACTAGTCTTCTATCGCTCGAGCACCAGCGAAATCTGCTCGCCGATCTGCACCGCTTGGCCGCCGAGCGCGAGGCCGCCGAAAAACGCGTTCATAAAGAGCTCGCCGATCGCACGGAGACGATCGAGCGCGAATTTCGCGTCACTCGCGAGCAGGTGGCCAAGTCGTTCCAAGCCGAACTCGCCGAGTTACAACGTCAATTCGACGCGGCCCTCTCGAGCCCAAACGACGATTATCAAAGCCAACACGCCACGGCCGCCGCGGAACTCGAAGAAGCCCGCGAGCGCGTGCAGGAGAAGTACAGCGATCGCGAACAAGAAGCGAACAAACAACTCGATCAGGACACCTGGCAGGCGACGACCGTGTTCGAGGCGGCCCATCCCGGCCTGCTCGAGCAATTCGAGCGGGTTCAGGCCAAGGTCGCCGGCACAACGGCGTCGCTCAACAAAATCGTCGACCTGACTTGGCAGTATCTCGACAAGTGCCGGCTGCACGCGGCGTGGGAAGCTCAGCCCATCGAAGATCGGCCGGTCGACGCGGCCGGCGATCCGTTTAGCGCATTCCCGCGGTGCGCCGATCGGGCGATCGTTGAGCTCGACCAGCTGCAGCGCCTCGTCGCGCCCAAGCTATTCATCGACATCCGTCCGCAGCTGATCGGCGTGGCCATTTTCGTGCTCGCGATGACGATGTCGGCTCTGTTGGCGCCGAGCATTTGGCTCAAGTTAGGCGTCGGCGTCGCGTCGTCGGCCGTCGCGATCATCGCGGCATTGCTGTGGCTGCACCACCGGGCGTTCTCGCAAGCGGCCGCCAAGTGCGCCGCGATTCGCCGAGCGCTGGCCGACGGCGACGTTCTCAAAGAGCAATGTCAGGTCGACGCGAAAGCTTATTACGAAGCCCAATGGGCCAAAATGGCCAAACGGCACCGGCGAGACATTCGCAAGGCCAAGGAGCGGCAGCTCACGCGAATGAACGAGATTATCAGCGATCGAGACGGGACCTTGACCGAGGCCGACGACGCATTTCACCGCCGCGAGGCCAATCTGGTGGCTCGTCGTGAATCGATGCTACGCGATTCGAACGAAAAGTATCCCGGTCTGCTGGCCGAGCGCCGCACGCGCTTCGAGCGAGAATCGGCCGACGCGCAGTCGCGCTACGATCGATCGCTTAAGGAAAGCCGTCAACGTCACGAAAGCGAGTGGGCCACGCTCGAACAGGACTATCGCTCCGGCATGCAGCAGGTTTATGCCGTGCTGGCCGAGATGACCGCCGAAAGCGAGAAATATTTTCCCGATTGGGATGGCCCGGGGTGGCAAGCCTGGACGCCGCCCGATATTCCGCCGCCGGCCATTCGGTTCGGCGACACCACGATTCGGCTGGACCAGATTCGCGGCGGCATTTCGAGCGATGCGCGTTTGCAGCCGCCGGGACCGACGGAGCTGTCGCTGCCCGCGCTGTTGCCTTTTCCGCACAATGCGTCGCTCTTGATTCAAGCCGCCGGCGAAGGGCGCGCCGCCGCCGTCCAAGTCCTGCAATCGGTCATGCTTCGGATGCTGGCGACGATTCCGCCGGGCAAGCTGCGATACACGATTATCGATCCGGTCGGGCTGGGCGAAAACTTCGCCGGCTTCATGCATCTGGCCGACTTCGACGACGTGCTGGTGACCAATCGCATCTGGACGGAGCCGCAGCACATCGAAGCCCGGCTGGCCGATCTGACCGAGCAGATGGAGAACGTGATCCAGAAGTATTTGCGAAACGATTTTCAATCGATCGCCGAATACAACGTGTTCGCGGGAGAAGTGGCCGAGGCGTTTCGTATCTTGGTCGTCGCCAATTTTCCGGTCAATTTCACCGAATCCGCCGCCCGTCGGCTGACGAGCATCGCGGCCAGCGGGGCTCGCTGCGGAGTGTATGTGCTGATGACGACCGACAGCGGTCAGCCGCTGCCGATGCGTTTCGACATGAAGGACATCGAGGCCCATAGCACAAATCTCACGTGGGACGCCAAGGCGCAATCGTTCAAATGGAAGCAGCCCGACTTGGGCAAATATCCACTGACGGTCGACACTCCGCCGCCGGAGGAGCGATTCACGCAGATCGTCCAACTCGTGGGCGAGAACGCGAAGGACTCGCGCCGCGTGCAAGTCCCGTTCGAGTATATCGCGCCGGCCGACGACAAGTGGTGGGCGGGCAGCACTTCGCACGGCATCGACGTGCCGCTGGGCCGAGCGGGCGCCACAAAGCTCCAGCATCTGCGGCTGGGGCATGGTACCTCGCAGCACGTGCTCGTGGCCGGCAAAACCGGCTCCGGCAAATCGACGCTCTTGCATGCGCTGATCACGAATCTGGCGCTGACCTATAGCCCGGCCGAGATCGAGTTGTATCTGATCGACTTCAAAAAGGGGGTGGAGTTCAAAACTTATGCCACCCACGAATTGCCGCACGCGCGGGTCATCGCGATCGAAAGCGAGCGAGAGTTCGGCATCAGCGTGCTGCAAAGCTTGGACGCGGAGCTGAAGCGCCGCGGCGATGTGTTTCGCAACCTGGGCGTGCAGGACTTGGCTTCGTTCCGCAGTGCTCAGCCTGGAGCGACGATGCCGCGCGTGTTATTGGTCGTTGACGAATTTCAAGAGCTGTTTGTCGAGGACGACAAGCTGGCTCAAGACGCGACGCTGTTGCTCGATCGATTGGTTCGGCAAGGTCGCGCGTTCGGCATTCACGTGATGCTCGGGTCGCAGACGCTTGGGGGCGCCTACAGCTTGGCGCGAAGCACGATCGGCCAGATGGCGGTCCGCATCGCCCTGCAATGCAGCGAGAACGACGCCCACTTGATCCTCAGCGAGGATAATTCGGCGGCCCGATTGTTGTCCCGGCCGGGTGAGGCGATCTACAACGACGCCAACGGCATGGTGATCGGCAACAACCCATTCCAAGTCGTTTGGCTTTCCGACGAGCGGCGCGAGGTTTACTTGAAGGACTTGCACCAGCGGGCGATGGCCAGCGTGCCGCCGTTCGTTCCGAAGCAAATCGTGTTCGAGGGCAACGTCCCAGCCGACATCTCGCGGAACCGACTGTTGCACGCCCTGCTCTCGGCGGATTCGCTGCCCAGCGGTCCCCGCGATCCGGCGGCCTGGATGGGCGAGGCGATCGCGATCAAGGATCCCACTGCGGCCGTGTTCCGTCCGCAAAATGGTTGTAATCTGTTGATCATTGGCCAGCGCGACGAGGCGGCCCGGGCGATCTTGGCCACGGCCATGCTCAGTCTTGCGGCCCAACGGCTGCCCGCCAGAGGGAAGCTGCCCGCGCCGCCTCCGCCCGAACCAGAGCGCGGTCTCGGCTCATTGTCGCTGGGATCGCCGCTGGCGGGCATCCCGCTCGGAAACATGGCGCAGGCGAACGGCGCTGGCCCCGAGGCGTCTCACGATTCGGACTACGACGATGACCGACCGGCCGCGACCAACGGCAATGGCTCGCATGGTGGTCACGCGCTCACGTCCGAGGCCCGGTTCTATCTGCTCGAACCGACGCGGGCCGCTGATCGTCCGGGGCCGACACTGGCCGAGCTGGCTGCGACCATTCCGCATCCGGTTCGTGTCGCCGGCCGTCGCGATGTGCCCCAGGTCATCGCCGAAATCGCGGCCGAAGTCCAGCGTCGTCAAGCAACCGATCACGCCGACGCGCCGGCGATTTACTTATTCATCTACGATCTCGGCCGGTTCCGAGATCTGCGCAAGGGAGAAGAATTCGGCTATTCGTTTGGTACTGAGGCGAAGGCCGTCAGCCCGGGAGTGCAGTTCAGCGATATCCTACGAGAAGGACCGGCGGTGGGCGTCTACACGATCACCTGGTGCGATACGCTGAACAATCTGAACCGCACCGTCGACCGCCAAGGTCTTCGGGAGTTCGATCTCCGCGTGCTGTTTCAGATGAGCGGCGCCGACTCCAGCCAACTGATCGACACGCCGCTCGCCGGCAAGCTCGGCCCGCATTTGGCGCTATATTACAACGAAGAAGAAGGCCGCGCGGAAAAATTCCGTCCGTATGCGTGGCCAAGTTCCGATTGGCTGGCTTGGGCCGGCGATCGTTTAACTCAAATCGCCGCGACCGCCGACGTCAAATCGGCGCCCCGGGCCTGATTTTTACCAACGGAATTCCATACCGGCGTTGAAGCCGTGAATAATCGTCGCGCCGCGCATCGAAATCGCCGAGGCGCCGGCTACCGTGCTGGTGTCGAATTGGTCAGGCGCGAGGGCCAAGTCGGTGATCCAGATGCCGGTGTAACCGAGCCGGGCAGTGAAGTTCGAGCCCAGCGGAATCAGCCCGTAGACGGCGACTTCACCGACGAAGGCGACTTGCCGTTCCTGGGCGCCGACATCCCGCGCGGTGACGCCGGCGTCGGTAATGTTCTGATGCGTATTTGCCGAATTGGCGTACACGCCGGCCTTCGTTTCAGCGTCGAAGATGAATCGGCCGATTTCCCACTGACCCCGGGCTCCGAGCTGGCCGCCGTATAAATGGTTCGCGGTCGTAATTACATAATCGCCCGACGTTCCGCCGAGCGAATCCGTGCCGTTGATGTCGAGCTTTTCATCCAATTCCAAATATCGGCTGCCGATCAGGTACTGAAAGCTGCCGTAAGGGATGATGAAATTGATTTCGGCGTTATGTACTCGACTGGTGTAATTGGTTGAGATGGCCCCGACGGCGGTGAAGTCGGTCGAACCGGCCCCGAAAACGCCTGGCAACGAGAGCGAGGGCGTGGGACTGGTCGCGCTGACGGTCGTATTGTGATCGAACTGGCCGAAATAAGTTCCCTCGACCCCATAACCGGCGGAGAAGAAATAACCCGCCGTGGCCTTAACGCCCGGCTCATAGCGAAAACCCAAATCGCCGGCCGAAACAATGGTCGTCGTTTGCGTAGCCGCGTCGACGACGAGGGCTTGATTGACCGCTTGATTAGTCCGGCGGGCGTAAAACAACTCGGCCGAGCCGTAGATGTAATGCGTGGCGCCGTCGTCGTAGCATTGGGCGCCAGGGCCGCAGCCACCTTGCCCGCAGCCACCCTGACCGCCTCCGCCCTGTCCGCAGCCGCCGGGTCCACAACCACCTGGACCGTAGCCGGCGCTGCCGTCCATCGGCATCGGTCCAGCACTTAGTGGGCCAGGTGGACCGTACATGGCTTGCTGGATTTCGCCAGCCGTCATTTGTCCCGGCGCCGCTTGCGGATAGCCGGCTTGCGGATAGCCCTGCATTGCGGGCGGATAACCACCCGGCGTCATCTGCGGGTTGCCCCGTTGGGCGCCGGCGTAGGGCGACATTTGCCCGGCGGGATAGCCATAGCCGTTTTGTTGAGCGAGCACCGGAGCGGAAAGCACGGCAATCACGACGCCGGCAACGGCCAACTGCAAAACCTTCATGACGTGTCTCCGTCTGCTTGGCGAACGCCTGAGCGACTGGTGGGTTGGGAACGACTTGAGTTGAGTTAGTTTGTACGCGCCGTGAGTCCGCTGCGGCAAAACTGGCCGCTAGCACTCCGCACGAGGCCTACCACCGGTTTAATCGGATTAAACGGAGAATCAACTCAACCCGAAAAAGCAGGAAAGCCAGAAGAACCGGCAGATTTCGCCGACGTACGACTCGGCCGCCGGAATATAGGCTGGATAGACGCGAAGTCGCACGCGCAGATCGCTCAAACGGGCTCGGGCGAGCCCATGAAGAAATATTTAACCGCCGCAAGTCAAACCCCTTTGCCAAGGTTAGTTTGACCGCCATACGACGCGCAGCCTGTCCTCGGAGTTGCAATCCGATCGCAACTCCGAGGCTCAAAGACAATCAGGCTCCAAAATGACCTTGCCGCCGAACCCAAGTCGTTTGGGCTTTACATCAGCGTAATGCCGATCGACACCGGGCTAGCCGGCATCACGCCGTCGGTCGCGGTGATCGTCAGAATGTCCGACGTGAATGGCGCTCCGGCGGGCGGAGCGATGTATGTGACGTTCGTCATCAGAATCGCGTTGATGTTGGCGAGCGTATCGGTGATCGTCAGCGTCTTCAGGGGGACCCCGAACTTTGCGATCGAGCCGTTGGTCACCGACAGCGTTACGGTCAACATGGTAGTGGCCGTCGCATCCGCGTCCGCGATCGTGAGCGTGTTCGGTCCGGTGAAAGCGAACGTCGCTCCCAGCGGGACAGTGAACCCGGTCGCGAGTCCTGGCCCCGGCGTGATCGTCGGAGCGATGTCGGGAGCAAGACCGACGACGATCGTGGCGCTCGTGCTCAGCGTTCCATCGTTGGCGACGATCTTGATCGTGTCGGCAGCCGCCCCAGCTTGATAGGTAAGACCACTAAGCTGAGTTTTCAGCGAGGCGATCGTTCCGGTCAGCGTTACCGTGGAGCCGACGTTGACAGCGCCTTGGAGCAACGAGCCCGTCATGGTCGTGACCTTGACCGTCTCGATACTTGCGCCGGCGTCAACGTCGTCAACCGTGATCGGGGGGACGGTCGTGGCGAAGCTCTGGGTTGCTCCGGCGGCGATGGTCAATGTCGCGGGCGCCGTGATCGTCGGCGCGATGTCGGGGGCCGTCATTTCCGTTTGTTGGGCCGAGCCAAGCTGAACGCTATCGGCAAAAACGTGGAACGAGCCCGCGGTGGTATCGGAGTAGAAGAATGTCGCCGTCGATTGGCCCGTCGGGATGACAATCTTGTTGATCTGCGTGGTGGCCGATTGACTGGCGAGCAACTTGGCCGTGGGCGAGTCGGCGCTCAAAGCGACTTCTTGACCGGCCGCGCCGCCAATGATTATCGTCCTTGTGGGGCCATGCGGACTTCGCGTCACGGTCACTATCGTGCTCGTCGCGGCGGCCTTGGCCACATTTCCAAAGGCGTCCAACAACTCGATCGTCACTGTCGCCGGAGCGGTGTTCTGAATGGTTTGGATTGGCAACGGCATCGGCGGAGAACTTTGGTCGACAAACAGAATTTGAGTCGCAGCCGCAGCAGCCACCGACTCACTTTGATGCGCGGGCTTGAGAAGGCCAGAGGCCAATGTGAGCAGCGGCGTGCCGGCCTTCGTGTCGGTGTACTTAAAGCTGGCGGCGCTCGCTCCGACGGGAATGGTAATCGAAGCGATCGGGGCGGTCCCCGCCGCGTTCAAAAACGTGCCCTGTCCCGAATTGCTGCCGAGCAGAATAACTTCGCCCCCGATCGGCGCTTTGGCCGTTCTTCCGAATTGATCCAGCAGTTGAACTTTGATGGTTCCCGTCGTGTTTCCGGCCACGATCGACTGCGTGGGCGTATAGATCGAGAGCGATGTTACCGCGAGCACGCGGCGGGCTTCGAGTTGCTCGACGGCGAATGTGCGGCGCCGCCGCGAAAGGCCTTCGGGGCGACGAGTTTTAGTCGCATTGGAAGCCGGAGAACGGCCGAAAAACCACTGGGGAAGAAAAGACATCTAAAATCGCTCCAATGAATGCTGATGCGTGTTGAGGGTAAATGGGAAAGCGCCCACCCTTCCCAAGGCCGTGCGCCGCGGTTGCCGCTCGGTCCAACCCGCGGAGATCCACGTCTAGTGCCCGGTCAGGCAAAAAGCCGGCCAGATCCCTCAAAGCGGCAAGGCAGCTCGGGCAACCCGCGCCAGTAGCGGGAAGCTCCAGCCTAAACGGGTTGGGTTGTGACGTCAAGAAAAATGAGGCAAGAAATACTAATTTTAACGGTCCCAGCGGCCCATAGCCGCTAGGACCGCTGGTTCAATCGAGTCACGTTGAGAACGCGCTAGCAAAACACAGCGTGGCCGGGGCTAAAGGCGTTCTGGCCGAAGCCCCAGGAAGCCGTTCCAACCTTTCGAAGTGCTTTTTAAAACCGCGAATCGACCTATTTTTTGTCGAGGTTCGCTTTCAGGTCCTCCTCCGTCACCTTGGATTCGACCCCCTGTGCCGGCACGTCAGCCTTGGCCGTCCACAAGATCGCGTTGAGCATCAGTTTGCGGTAATCGTCGTTGCCCCAGTTTTTATGGTAATGGCCGCCGGTGAAGCCATAGCCCCGGCCGCCGTCGGGCCGTTCGGCCGCCCAACACAGAACCTCGCTGACGTTCTTCCCGACATCCGCCCGCACGGCCGGATTGCCGCCGTGTGCGTCATCGTGGCCTTGGCGAGTGTTATCGGGCGGAACGGCGCTGAGAATCGGCGTCACGCCTTCCATGTGGTCGCGAAACCGCATGTGGTAGTACCACTCGTCTTGAATATCGAACGGCTTCACGCCCCGAGTAATCGGGTGGTCCTTAGCCAGTTTGGCGCCAGTCATCATCCAGGTCGGATTCACCGACCAGAAGGTTTCGAAATAGCCGCCGATCCAGCGCG
This sequence comes from Pirellulales bacterium, assembly GCA_038210495.1. GTDB lineage: Bacteria > Planctomycetota > Planctomycetia > Pirellulales > DATAWG01 > JBBQWR01. Next base: position 21,872 of record JBBQWR010000013.1, on the reverse strand, counting down.
TGAGTTCAGGCCCCCCTTTGCCCTTCTCCACTTCGACCGCATAGTGGGCGCACAAGACGCCGACGCCTTTCTTGGCGAGTTGGTCGATTTCTTGCAGTCGATTTCGCTGCGCTACGGGATGTCCACCGCCCCCGTCGGAATAAATCATGATCGCGTCGGCATTGTCGAACGCTGTTGGGTCGTCCGGCCAGCCGCTGAGATACACGGCCGCCAAGACCTGCGGAGCGTTCTCGTCCAAGCACTTTTTGAGCAGCAGGGAGCCGGCGTTGAATTCATGCTCGCCGGGACCGTGGCTGCGCGCGCCCGCGACCAACACGACCTTTTTGCGATCGGTCAGCTTGAGGCGCTTGAGCCGGATGTTCTTGAATTCGACGTGCATCGGCTGACCGGCGTGAAGCTGCAGCGCCAAGATGCCGCTGAAGGCCCGTTGGCCGGCCCGCTCGTCGTTGTCCGTGATGTCGGCCATGACTTGGCCATTGATCTTTTGGACCAGATGGTTGCCCTGCGCGATGACGACATAGTCGTTCCACTCTTTCTTGTTGATCTTGCTGAGCAGTTCCTTGCCGTCTCCGATCGGCGGGCCCTGCGTGATTTTGCCGTCGGCGCCGATCGTGACCTGCTCGCCCCGCTTGGCCAAAATGCCGCGGCCGCGCTCTTCGTAGAGAATTCCGGTGTATGTGTCGCCCGACTCGATATCGGCTTGATACCCGCCCACAGCCCAGGGGGCGACATCCTTCAGTTCCTTGCTACGGTATTGGATGCCCGAGTTGCCCCAGTCGCTAGTCAATCGGTAAGAACAGCGGAGCTCGAAGTCGTCGACCTGTCCCTGCCTCCAGATGCAAAACGAATTCTGCTTCAGCGGATTGTCGGCCGCTGTCTCGCCGACGATGGCGCCGTCTTTTACGGACCAATGCTTGGGATCGCCATCCCAGCCGGCCAGATCGTGGCCATTGAAGATCGGCTTGAAGCCGGCCTCGGCTGCCTGTTGTTCGATGGGCGTTTGCTCGGCCGCGGCGAGCCGGAACGCAATCAGCAGCGAAAGCCCGACCAAAAATTTCGACAGCCCCCTCAAGTTGCACATCATCGTACTTGCATCCTTTTTAACGAAAATCAGCCGCCGGCCACTCGCTGCGGGGGACCGACCGATTAAGTAATATCACTGCCAATAAACTGACCAAGTCTCACGTCGCCGCTATTCTGCTCGCCGAATCGCGCGGATGCAACCCATTGCTTGTGGACGCGGGCGATGGATCGCTGACGATCTGGTCAGGCGGCGTGAATTTGAAATTCCGGCTCTGGCGGAAAAACTCGAGCGGGTTTTCATAGACCACGCGCCGAATCAGCGATTCCGGATGCCCGCGACGCCGCATTGCCAAGATAAAATCGGGCACGGCGGTCGGCTTCGAGGGCCCCCAGTCGCCAGCGGAGTTTACCAAGAGCCGCTCGGGGCCATAGATTTCAACCATGTCGACCGCCCGATCTGGCGTGCATTTGCTAACGGGATACAGCGTCATGCCGGCCCAATATCCCGCGTCGAGCACATGGCGAATCGTATGCTCCTCGACGTGATCCACCAGCACCCGCCGCCGCTCGAGGTGGCCAAACTGAGCCAGCATGTCCAAGATCATCCGCGTGCCCTTGTATTTGTCTTCGAGGTGGGGCGTGTGGATCAGAATCTGCTCGTTCAGCTTGTCGGCCAGTTCGACCTGCTCGAAAAAGATCAGCGACTCGTTTCGCGTGTTCTTGTTCAGGCCGATTTCGCCCACTCCCAGCACGCCGGGCAAACCGAGAAACTCGGGCATCAGCCGAATTACATCGCGAGCCAAGCTGACGTTCTCGGCTTCCTTGGCATTGATGCAGATCCAGGTGAAATGCGCGATGCCATAGGCGCCGGCCCGCCGGGGCTCGAAATCGGTGAGCTGCCGGAAATAATCGCGAAAGCTATCGGCGCTGCTCCGATCGAACCCGGCCCAAAAAGCCGGCTCGCTCATCCCCACGCAGCCCATTTTGGCCAGCATCTCGTAATCGTCGGTCGTCCGCGAGACCATGTGAATATGCGGATCGAAGTAATTAGGCATTTTGTGAGGACTAATTCTAATTGCCTTTGATCTGAGTATGACGGCAACACTCTAACGGGCGTCAGTTCCGTTAACGCAGATTTAAGTCGGATTGGGCTTGGCGCCACCACAACCTCTGAGCGTTATTCATTCGCCGACCGCGCGGAGGAGTTCTTGCATGCCGTCGAGGCTCCACCCTGGGGGCAACTCGAACTCGCCACGTTGAATCGCCGCCCAGGGGTAAGGAGTCACGTCGAGCACAATGAGGGAATGTCCTTCAGTCCCGTCGATGTCGACCGCAAAATCGATCGGCTCAAGAGCGGTCGTTTCTGAGATGAGGTGGTTTATCTCCAAAAAGCGGATCTCTTTCGGCGGCGCGTTTTTCAGGTAGAAGATGCGTTCGACGCCGCGGTCCGTTTGAAAATGACAATTCGCTTACCGTCTCGCTGGTTCATCGCGGTCAAAAGTTCGGGCAGTGGTCCCAGACATGGAATTTTCCGTTCCTGAAAAGGTCGCGGGGAATGTGTCGCGTTACGAATCAAAATTTTGCTTCCAATTCGCCTCATACGCCAACGAGAAAAGCAGTTGAAGTTCCTCCGCGCGGTTTGGCACGCCGTCGGAAGACGCGACTTGCGGATTCGCCAGGATTCCAAGCGCTTCGCGAACCTTCGCCAGTCGCGCATCGCTCTGGGCCGATCCCGAGGCCCGGTCCATGCGGTCGAGCGCCGCTCCTAATTGCAACAGGCGAGCCCTGATTTCGGGAAACTCCCGATTCATTACTTCCGGCGCAGATAGGGGAATCGGCATAATTCGCAGACTCGCTGGGTAATCGCGATCGAGGCGGGGGGGAGCGGCGAACGTAACGATTAGTTCGCGGTGAGGACCGTTAGAATCGACTCGTTTAGTTTCCACCCGGGCCGCGGAGAAAGCAAGCACCCCACAGGTGATGTAGCCGCAGCCGCAGCGAAGGCGGTGGAACCCCGCAGGCTCGATAGAGTTTGCCGCCCGATTGAGACGATGCAAATTTGGCTACCGCGTCCTGGCGTGCCCATTGGCCGGGCAAAGGAAGCACGCCAGGAGTGCGACCTATCATCAACCCCGACGACCGATCGCTGTGACTCAAGGTCTGGCCACGACATTTCGACTGTTGACGAAGACCAAAAATGAGGCCGCCATTGGGCTCCTCATCCCGGCGCTCGATTCCGCGCATGCGTCGGTTAGCGAACAAGCCCTGCGGGCGATTCTGGACCGACACAGCGTGACCGGCCAAAAGGAAATCGTTCGCCGGCTGCACCAGTTCGACGAGCGCTGGCGGTCGATCATTGATCAACGGCATGGCCGCATGTCGGCCGCGCTGCGCGACGCCGTGCTCGCGGCCGAACCGCAACTGTGCCAAAACGGCTGTCAGGCCATTCTCTGGTTCCACGAATACGATTTGATGCCGGCGCTCATAAACGCGGCTGAAGACGAATCGAACCCGAATCGCGAGATGGCGACAGCGACGGTCCTCCAGTTGGCGGAGCTCCTCTACGAAGAATTGGCGGCTCGGCGAGATTACCGCAATCGCCGGGATCCGCAGTTGGCCAGACAACACGTCATCGGGAGCCTTGAAGGCTCGGTCAAGCGGTTCGCCAAGCATCGTATTCTGGCGGTGATCGAGGCTTTTTTGCTGCTCGTTCACCGCGACAACGCGACGCTTAAGACGATTTTGGCCGACCCGCTCGACTCATCTTATCGTCCGATCGTCGAAGTGCTGACGCATAGCCATCGCCCAGGAATCTTCCGGTTGGTGCTAAGTTTCTTGGACGATCCGCATGCTCCTTCGTCGTCGCTCACGCTCTTGGCTCATCGGAGCGATCTCAAGTTCGTGGAAAGTCTGGTTCGCAAAATCGGCTATGAGCCGACCGGCAACGTGGCGATGAATGTCAAAAAGATCGATACGGTTCCGTGGCTTCAAGGCGACTTTTCGCTGCTGCGCGAGTTGGACGACAACGCGCAGTTCGGCGCCGTGCAACTCGCCGTTCGGTCGGGCATGGCCCGCAAATCGGTCTTCACGGTGATCGAATTCCTCACCCTGCATGGCCGCGTCGGAGGGCGGCGGGCGGCGTCGGCGGCGCTCGCGAAGTTTAATGGCGCCGAGGCGAATGCCTTGGCTCTGAAGGCTCTCGACGATCCCGATCCGCAAGTGCAAGCCAACGCCGTCGGCCAACTTCGGCCGCGAGGAATTCCCGGCGTGCTGGGACGTTTGGTCGACATGGTCGCCAGCCCACACGATATCGTGCGGCGGGCCGTTCGCGAGAATTTGGCCGAATTCACGTTCAGCCGATTCTTGGCGTCGTTCGATATCCTCGACGATGATATTCGCCGCACCACGGGGGAGATGGTTCGCAAAATCGATTTCGAAGCCTTGGACGGCGTGCGACAAGAACTTGTCGCCAAATCGCGCACCCGCAGGCTGCGGGCCGTGAAAGTCGTAGTCGCGCTGAATGTCGCCGAGCAACTCGAAGAGGCGCTGATCGCTCGCCTGGCCGACGAAGATCACTTGGTTCGGTCCGAGGTCGCCCGGGCGCTGGGCGCTTGCAACACGCCCCGGTCTCGAGCCGCGCTGGAGAAGGCCCTGGAGGATCGCAGTCTCGTGGTTCGCGAGGCGGCCGACGCTGGCCTGAAACCATTTGGCCCTGAAATACCCTCGCAATCTCAGCCGGCGCCGCTTGGGCCGACCGAATCACTTCTGCCGCCCACCCAGGAGTTTCAGCTGTGAACATCGCTTCACTGTCGGCGAAGCTTTTGGCCCAGTCCGATCGCTGGCGCGAAATGGGACGCGACTTCCGCGTCGATCATTCCAAGCTGGACGCCACGCTATTGATCGCCAGCGTAATCGTGCTGCTGTGCGTGCTCGTGTTTTTGTGGCTGCTCAACCGGGTCATGAACCGCCAAGAGGGGCCGCAGTTGTACAACGACCCGAAGCAGCTGTTCAAAAGCTTGTGCAAAGCCCACGAACTTTCGAGCGGCCAGCGGCGACTGCTGTTGGCGATCGCCCGTGCTCAAAATTTGGCGCAGCCGGCCAGTTTGTTCATCGAGGTGGATCGCTTCGAGACGGCTGGTGAACTGCCCTCATTTCGCGGTCATCGTGCTCAACTCGAAAAACTTCGCGCGAAACTTTTCTGCGACTTGAACGATCCGGTCGTCGAGTCGGCCCCGGAGGCTCGGCGAATTTCCGAGCACCGGGCTCATAAGTCTTAGCCCGGTGGACTTTTAGGCGACTCAGGGGCTGGACCAGAGGCGCCTCCGCTTTGCCTTGGTATTGCATTGCAACCACGCTCCGGGGCTTCGGCCAGGCGCCTCCAGCCCTGGCGCCCAGCGTCCCGGGCGCCCGGCTGACATCCGGCGCCCGACGTCCTCGCCGGAAACTTGACTCCATTTATCTCGGCCTCGGATTTCTTGCCGAATAGGCCCAACGCGCGGGGTTTAAAACCGGCATCTTTTCCCCAGTCTCGCCGATCGATCAAGTTTCACCGATCGGCTTCCATCGCCTGACCAGCAAAGCGCGGCTGGCAAGTGGGAAATTAGGCAGCTTGTTCCGGCAATAACCCTTGTGCCTGAAGCTGCTTTCGTAGGGGACCGATTTAGCTTTCGTTCGCCTCAACCGATTCATTTATGTCGGATGCGTCGATCGCGATCCCAGTCGGGTTGACGTGTCGGTGAAATCGCTCGAAGCGAGCCAGACCGCCGCCGCCGATCGACTGAAACGTCGCCCGCCAAAATATCGCCTCGTGTCCACGGCCATCGACCTCCGCAGAACGACCGTCATGCGAAATTCCGCTTACCGCAGCTTGTCGCGCCGCCTCGGACGAACAAGTTGCCTGTGGCTTGCGGCTGTTGGTCTGCTCGCCGCGCCGATTCGATCGAGCGCCGTGACGAGCGAGCGACGGACGCCCGTCGTCGTCGCGGTGGCCGGCGCCAAGGATTCGGTGGTCAACATCCACGGTCAAAAGACGCTCACGAGCGAGGAGCCATCCGCTCACGCCGACGCCCCCCGCCGCGTAAACGGGATGGGCACGGGAATCGTGATCGACGAACGCGGGTATATCGTCACCAATTTCCACGTCGTCGATGGCGTGCAGAAGATCGAAGTCACCATGGCCGACGGGGCGAACTACATGGCCAAATTGATCTCGAGCGACGCCACCGCCGATCTGGCGGTGATCAAAATCGCCACGCCCAAGAAGTTGAAAGTCATCAGCATCGGCACGTCTAGCGACCTAATGGTTGGCGAACCGATCATCGCGGTCGGCAACGCCTATGGCTATGAAAATACCGTGACCGAAGGAATCGTCAGCGCGCTGCATCGCAATGTGCAGGTCAGCGAAACGCAAGGCTACGACGATCTCGTTCAGGTCAGCGCCGCGATCAATCCCGGCAATTCCGGTGGCCCGCTCTTGAACATCGACGGTGAAATGGTCGGCGTAAATGTTGCCGTCAGGGCCGGAGCCCAAGGGATCGGATTCGCGATTCCCGCCGATAAGGCCATGAGCGTCGCGGCCAAGTTGATCAGCGTCGAACGGCTCGACAATCATTGGCACGGAATCGTATATCGCGACAGCGCGGGCGAAAAGCCTGGCGCGATTGTGGCATCGGTGCAGAAGGAAAGCCCGGCCGCTCAGATGGGATTGAAATCGGGGGACGTGATTATCGCCGTCGGCGCCCAGGACATCGCGCGGCCACTCGATCTCGAACGGGCCTTGCTCGATCGAAAGACGGGCGAAGAAGTCGCGATTACCGTGCGTCGCAACGATCGCGATGAAAAGCTGTCGATGACCTTGGCCGCTTTGCCGTCGCGCCCGGCGACCGCCGCCGATATGCCCTGGGACATGCTCGGCCTCAAGCTCTCGCCGATGGCGGTCGCTCAATTCAAGCAGTTTCAAAGCCGGTATCGGGGTGGCCTCACGGTCAACGACGTGCGCGCCGATGGCCCGGCCGCGAAGCAGGGCATACGCAAAGGCGACGTGCTCGTCGGCCTGCACGAATGGGAAACGATTAGCCTGGAGAACGTAAACTACATTCTCAATCGCTCTGATCTGTCCGATTTCGAACCGATGAAATTCTACATCCTCCGCGGCAACGACTCTTGGTTCGGTCGCCTGAGCGTGGCATCGCAGAAGAAATCATCGGCCCGCGAATAATCGAGTTCGCGACGCGTCAGTGCTCTGATCGCGCACCTTATCCAAAGCGCCTTAGCAACGGCTCGAGCGATGCCGTCCTGTCCCACTGGTGAAAGGCCCTATACGGTTCGCCGGTCGATCGCACGACGACGAACCCGTCGTCGCGAACGGCAGCCCGCTCGCACTTAGCGAGCCAATGGCCGTGAAACACCCAGGGCTGATTGTCGCCGACGATCTGATACCCGGGCCAATCGCGCGTCCAGTTAGCTAGCGCCGCGAGGCTGCCTTGATCGGTCCCATCTCCCTCGCGGGCATCGACGGCGAAACGAGTCAATTGGAAATCGGCGATTGCCGTCGCCGAGCCGGCGACAAAGCCTCCATTGATTACCGGCCAATTTCGAAAGCTTTCCCGCCGGCACGCTCGCCGAATCGACCGATGAAAAGCGGTCTGATCTTGCTGGTTCCAGGGATCGTCTTTAATTAGGACGCTCTCGGCCGAAAACAGGACTCGGACGCCGGCATCGAATGCGGCAAACGTGAACGGGTCGCTTTGCAAAATCGTGTCGCGGCTATCGACCGTTAGCACATGGCGAATCGAATGCTGGTTGCGGCACAAGTATTCGGCGAAATCCCAATGCCGCTGCTTGTTGCCCGGATCGTTGAGTCGCGCCGACGATTCTAACAGCTCGGCGCCGCTGGACTGCGTGGCGACGCGCGCTGACCGGGACATATTGCCGCCAACGATGACGAGCTTGAGGTCCGGGCGACCGATTGCTTGAAAGGAGTTCAGGAAAGCGCGGTAGGTCGGGTAGTCGCAAACCTTGCCATAGGCGACTGTTAAAATAACGTCCATCGAAGTCATCGCCTGCGCGAATACCTGAATGTATCAGCCGACCCGCGAAATTTTCGCGTGTCGGCGGCGGTGGATCGACAGTCCACCGGGGATTGACAGTATGAGCGAAATGATCAGCGTGCTCGGCTCGGGAATCGCTACGGCGTTGCTGAGCGAATTGAGGGTCACGCCGCTGAGGCCGGGCGCGACCGAGTATTGCCAATCGCTCAGTCCGCTGACTTCCAAATGCGCGAAGGCGCCAGAGAAATCGTCGATGAAGATGTTGAAGGCATCGCCCTGTTTGGGGAGATAGCCATTGATGAAGACCAAGTCGAGCGTGCCGTCGAGAGTGACGTTGCCGCTCTTGACCATGATGCGGTCGTACTCCGACGGATCGCTGCCGCCGATTCGGATCCGGAGGGTCCCCGTGGGATCGAGTTTGAGATTGCCGTATATCGTGTCGAGCCCAACATTGTCGCCGCCGACTTTGATGAGACCCTCGTTGGTGACGTCGCCGTGGATGGTAATATCTCCCTTGATGATGCCCGCGGCGTCGATCAGGATGCCGCTCGCGCTGGTAATGGTCGCGCCGTGGCTTGTCAGCGTTCCACTGAGGCGGGTCGGGGCGAGGGAGACGAGTGTCGCGCTTTGGACGCCGAGTTCGATCTGATCGCCGGAGACCGTTAGATCGCCGGTGGGGGTCACGCTCGCGGCGACGACGTTGCCGACCAATACTCCGTATCCCGAAACGTTGCCGCTGACCACCAAGCTGCCACCGTCAGAGACGACGTCCCCGCCGGCCAAGCGAAGATCGCCATTGATCGCGCCGTGACCATCGAGAGATTTGTCAATTGCGAGTGGCGTCGGGGCGGTGATCGTACCTCCATTGAGATTTAAAACCTGGATGTGGAGCGTGGGATTGTCGAGGGTCAGATTTCCGGCGACCTGCACTTGATTGGCTTCGAGCGTGGAATTGACTACTGAAGCGTTCGCGCCGGAACCGACATTGAACGACCCGCCCACGGCGCGAGCGATGCCTCCGCCGTTGACGACGAGGCTCTGGCCCGCAGTGAGATTGATCCCGCCGTTTTGGATATTGAGCACAGCGCCGTTGACGGTGACGCTGGGGAACGATGCGCTGTCGAAATCTCCGTATCTTTGGCCAAATTCGCCATGAGCGGCGACGGTCAGGCTGCCGCCGGATCCGTGGACTTGACCGACCAGCACGTCGAGCGAACCGCCCTCGATATCCACGTCGTGCAAATTCAAGGTCGCGTTACCATCCACGCCGATCTGACTTTGGTTCCAAACTTTGAGCGTGCTGCCCACGTTGATCGAACCGCCGTAGATGAGCACGGCGGACGCTGGGCCAGAGGAGGCGACGTTGCCGTCGCCCCCAACATAGAGAGTGCCGGTATTGTTCCAGAGGGAGTTCGTCAATTGCATCGATCCCGACCCGATCGTGGTGCTCGTGGTGGAGAGCGTGACGCCATTGATCTTGATCGAGCCGCCGTTGTTAACGTTCACGTTGCGGGCCTCGATCAGCCCGCCGGACGAAGCACGCACTTTGCCTTGGGCGTTTACTGTGAGCGTGGATGCCGACAAGGCCCCTCCCTGATCCACGCTGATGATTCCGGTGGCGCTAGAGCCGACGGTGATGACGCCCGTGCTGGACCAAATGGACGCCGAGCCATTAACGGCGAGTTGGCCAGCCGTGTTTTCGCCGATCCCCAGATCGCCCGAATGGACCGCGGCCCCTTGCGTGACGTTGGCCGCTGCCGGGCCGCCGCCGGCGCCGAGCTGGTACGGACCCGAAATGTTCCACGTCGAGCCGGCGCCTTGGATGTAAGCATATCCGGCGGCGTCCGTACTGCCTGGAGTTGGCACTCCGAGCGTGGGAGCGCCCGTGTAGGTACCGCCATTGCTAATCGAAAGGATACCCACATGCGTTGCGGCGTCGCTGATGGCGACGGCGCCGGTTTGCGTGATGGCGCCACCATTAATGTTAATCGTCGCTGCGTTCAGCACGCCATCGATCTGGGCCGTTCCTCCCTGGTTGACTTGGAGCGCGGTGGTCATGTTGACCGCAGCCCCTGGGCCGACGGTGAGGGTTGCATTGCCAACGCCGAAATTCGAGACCGACAGTCCGCCGGTGAGCGTCCACGTCGATCCGCTGCCGGTGACTGCGACCGAGCCCTGACTTCCGCCGATGGAGGAGTTGATCGCGGTCGGAGAGCCGTTGATGTTGTCGAAGTAGTCGGTGCTGGTGACTGATGCACCGGCGGAGATGGTCAATGAACCACGTCCGCTGCCGCCGCCGACCGCGAGGCCGTTGGTAATCCAACTCGATCCCGAACCGGTCACCGTCGCAACGCCGGTGACGCCTTGAAACTCCCCGATCGCCGTGTGATTGCTGGCGTCGCTGCCCCCGGTAACCACGGAGGCTCCGTTGCTGACCATGAGGTTGCCGTTGCCGAACCTGCCCACGGCGAAATGTCTAAAGCTCAACTGCGAGCCTAATCCATCGACCGTCACGGAGCCTGGCGTTTGGGTGCTGCTGCCGATGTTCAACGTCACGCCGGAAACCAGGCTTCCTCCCTCGACGTGCAGACTGCCGGATCCCTGAGTTCCGACGTCCATCGGGGAACTCGCATCGAGCAGCCAAACCGATCCGCCCGAGATGGTCGCCACGCCGATCGAGCCAGACTGCCCACCGATCGATACGATTCCGCCGCTGCTTGTCACGTAACTGCTGGCCGTGACATTGAGATTGCCATGTGCGCTTTGGGCGACGGAGAGGCCGGCGGTGGTTTGCAGTTGACTGGCTAGCAGAGTGAGCGTTCCGACGTTGTTTGCATTTCCACCGCCGATCACCGCGGAACCGTTTACGACGAGCGTGCCTCCGGTGACCAGCAACGATCCGTTGACGCCGCCAGGACTGTTATATTGCTGGAGAAAGGCGCCGTCCTCGAAAGGGGCGACGACGTACAATTGGCTCGTCACGTATGTGCGCGCCAGGGCATCTTGAAAATGGATTGGCCCGAGAGTAAACGCGACGCCACCGTTGAGGACTTGGAGACTGCCGCTGGCGGGCGGTTGACTCGGGGCGAAGTCGCTGAAGCTGACGGTCGCGGATTTTTCGAAGACTGCAAAATTGCCGGGACCGGGAATGGCGCCCGCGGGAGGCACGCTTGGGCCCACGAAGAAACTCCAGTTTAGCCCATCGCCATATTGAGAGCCGTTCCCGCCGGTCCAAAAGAGATTGTCGGCGAATGTCGGATGCGGAAAACAAAATGCCGCCAAGACGACGGCGGCCAATCCAAAGGCAATTTTCCTGCTGACGCTCGTTGCCATATAGCTTCCCTTCCCTGGGATTCAAAGTCGATTCCATCGACGTTTCGCCGAAAATCGTCGAGATCATGCCCCCCTTCTGATTTGGCGTCAATGCCAACGCCGGATCGTGCAACGTCTGAACGTTGGCGACGTTGGCGATAAGGGTTTGCCCGCCGAGCGGTCACGGGCTTGGACCGAGTGCTTCCGAAAAATCACTCTGGACGCGATTCGGACGTTTTGCGACACTCTTCGCCCCCTCGTCTTCCAAGACTCATCTCGCAATAGCTCTGTCCCTTGAAAAAGGAGGCAGCCATGAAGGCTGTCTGGTCCACCGTTTGCATTCTCGTCGCCATCTTTGCCGGCAGTGCGTCGGCATACGCGGATGGTTGGGCGCTACCCAATCTCAATCCATTCGCCAAGAAAGATGGGGCAACGCCCGCGCCAACTACTACGAAACCGACTTCGGACGCCGCCAAGGGCATGAGCGGGCCGACCGTTCCACAGCTCGGCAAAAAGACCGCGGCTCAGCCCGCCCCTCAGCCGTCGATTTTCAACAAGATCGGCAGTGGCACGGCGAACGTGATGAACAAGACGAAGCAAATGTTCGCGCCTCAAAAAAGCGCCCCCAGCCCGGTCGCGCTTGGCAGTCAGGCGTCGAAGCCGAAGAAGGCCGATTCAGCGCCGGGCTGGAATCCGTTTGCGCCCAAGAAACCGGAGCCGGAGCCGGCGCGCACCGCGTCGGAATTCATTGGCCAGCCGCGACCGCGATTGTAAGCATTGCGAGTGGCGTCTTGAGAGAAATCCGTGCCCAGTTCTTGAGAGGCTTTGCATCCATGAGGAACCGATCATGTTAAGCGAATCAGTTTGTTCTTCGCGCCGACTTTGGTCTTTGCTATGTGGTATTGCTCTGCTGGCCGCCGCCGTGAGCGGGTGTGCGTCGCCGCTGGCGGAAAGCGATAGCCGGCCCCGGACGACGAGCGAATTTATCGGGATGCCGCGACCGATGCCCTAGTCACATAGCTTGGCGTTCTGCCGCTATGCGCGCGCTAAGACGCGAATTCAATTGCAAAAGCATGACTACGCAGCAGGATGCCGCGGCTATGTATGCTCGATCGCCATGACTGATGCGATCGAGCCGCCAGCATAATCGGCAAGCTCGGCATAGCTTCTCGCGCTCGGGCGCAACTCTTGGTTTTCTGGCCATTCTTGCCAGGGAATGCCCTCTTCTATCGCTTTAGAGCCATGCAATCCGGACTGCTCGCGAGTATGATAGCGTGGAAGCTTGACATGCCAAGCATCGTGGTGAACACCGCCGGCAAGGAGGCCCCACTGTCATTAAATTGCGTGCGAATATGTGTCCTTCGGTTGCGTTGGTTGAGGCACTTTGATGGCAGGCGAGCGTCTAATTCTGCTTTGCTGCCTGGGCGCTTGCCTGTTCCTTATGACGATCGGTAGCCCTTCGCCCGTCGCCGGGGCCGACGAGACGATCAGTCCCCGCGAACTGGACGTCTGGGGGCGATTCGCCATCGGCAGTTGGAAGCAGACGCGGATCGTTTCCGAAACAATCGACGACGCCGGCAAATCGACTTCCACCACGTCGACCGACGTGCGAACGACCATCACGAAAGTCGACGCCCATCACGTCACGCTCAAGATCGCCGTCACGGTCGAAGCCGGGGGTAAGCGTTACGATGCCGAGCCGCAGATCGTGCAGCACGGCTACTTCGGCGAAGGCCCCAACCAGGTCGTTCACTTGCGCGAACTCGACAAGGCCGACGTGTCCATCGGCGGCAAGGCCTTTTCGTGCCGCCAGCAAGAATCGACGATGGATGTCACCGGGCAAAGGACTGCCACCAAATTGTTCATTTTCGCCGGCCAAGCCCCTTACTTGCTCCGTCACGAGACGGTCATTAGCGATACGACCAATCCTTCGGCCGGCCACGAAGAGACCGGCGAAGTGCTAATGGTCGACATGCCCTATCGAGTTCATTCCGACATGAAGTCCGTCGCTTTCGAGCGGACCGTGCAGAAAAATGGCAAGGGTTCGACGGTCTCGATCGACGTGACTTGCGTCGACGTGCCGGGGGCGATTGTGCTTCGGGCGCTTAAAGAGCTAGATAGTCAAGGTCATGTGACGCGGCGGAGCACGATCGATCTAGTGGATTACAACGCGGTTGAAGAGGATCAAACGGCCGATGTCCCTCGGCCGCGGCTCTTTCATCGCCGCCGAGCGCGGGAGCGCGCCTCCGGCGGGCGCACCGCGCCCTAGCGCGAATTCTTGCCGCGCATCGCGGATTGCTGGCAAGTCGTCATGGCGCCCGTTATCATTGGGCGAAGTCGACGGCTCTTGGAGATTCTCACCCTGAGGAGGCAGCACGATGTACGCGATTCTATTGGCTCTCTTGGCGTTGGAGGCGGGCGCGGTGACAGACACGATTGGCGAACGAACATTGAAATACGCATCGGACGACGGCACGACGCGCGAAGTCAAATATCGCCTGCTCACGCCCGAAAAAGTCGAGGCGGGGAAGAAATATCCGCTTGTCTTATTTTTACATGGCGCCGGCGAGCGGGGTAGCGATAACAAGTCGCAACTCAAATACTTGCCGACTTGGATGGCCGAGCCCAAAATGCGCGCGGAACACCCGTGTTATTTGATCGCCTTGCAGTGCCCGGCGGACAGCAAGTGGGTCAATTCGCCCTGGGACAAAGCCACTTCGCAGCCGCTGCCCAAAGAGCCGGCCGAGCCGATGAAAATGGCGATTGCGATTATGAACGATGTCGTCAAAAACGAGGCCGTCGATCCCGATCGCGTATATCTGACCGGCCTGTCGATGGGAGGCTACGGCGCTTGGGACCTCGCCGCGCGGATGCCGGAAAAGTTCGCGGCGGCCGTGCCGATTTGCGGAGGCGGCGACGACAAACAGGCCGAAAAACTGGCCAAGCTGCCGATCTGGTGCTGGCACGGCGACGCCGATTCGGCCGTGCCCGTGCAACGGTCTCGCGAGATGATCGCGGCGATCAAGAAGGCCGGCGGCAACCCGAAATATACGGAACTTCCCGGCGTGGGCCACGATAGCTGGACCAAGGCCTATACGGACCCAAAGGGCGCCATTCCGTGGTTGTTCGAGCAGCGGCGCGAGCATGCGAAGTAGACGGACGGTTCAAGTGCGGCTTTTGCAATTTTTGATACGTAATCGATAATAGATGCAGTGTTCTTTGGTCGGAGGATCCGATAATCGGATCAGCCGGTGAGTCGGCCGATTTATCGCAAATGGATGAGGAAGTTTGAATATGAATATGGCCACGCCAACCGAAATCGTGAGCGCCGCGATGGCATTGACCACCCACCAAAGGTGTGAAGTCGTTCAGCAATTGCTGCTCAGTTTGGAGTCGCCCGAAACCGACAATGACGTCGATCAAGCTTGGGCGATAGAGATTGAGCGCCGCGGGATTGCCATCCGCGAGGTCCGCACGACTCTCCGCGATTGGGATGAGGTGCTCGCATCAATTCGTGGATCGGTTAGCTCGCGGAACTCGGCATGAGCTTGCGAGTCGATTTTGACGTTGAGAAGGAGCTTCATGACGCCGTGCGGTGGTACGAATCGAAGCGAGCCAGTTTGGGTCTCGAATTATTGGCCGAGGTCGACGAAGGAATTCAAATCATTTTACGAATGCCATTGCGATTTGGTCTTTTGGAGACACGACTGAACAAACAATCCGCCGTTCGGCGATACCGTCTGCACCGATTTCCATTCGCTCTCATTTTGGGCTTAATGAAGACGAAATTCATGTTTTGGCGATAGCTCATGCGAGTCGACGCCCGGGATATTGGAAAAATCGATTGCGTTGATTTGCAGCGCGGCCGTTTTTTGGGAACGGGATTTATTGATGGGCCGCCGCCCTAACAGTTCCTCTTGCCGCAGTTATCGAATACCAGGATAATTCGGCCCGATTTTCAAGTTGATTCGATTCTCTTTTGAATTGCCTCGACATGTCACGGACGACAGGCGAATCAGTCGAGCAATCAGTCGAGCAATCAGTCGAGCAATGCGCGCAGCTGGGCTCTGTATCGCCGGCATGGCGAGCCACGGGTTGGCTGCTGGCAGCGGCATTGATCGCGCTGCGGTTTTGTCCCGGCATTGCTCAGCCCGGAATGTTCTTCGACGGGCTGACGTACGCGACGATTGCCCGGAACATGGCGACGGGCGTTGGGAGTTTCTGGCATCCCGTGTTTTCCGCGGCCGGGCCGGCCTTTCGCGAGCAGCCGCCGCTGGCGTTTTGGCTTGAATCGCTGCTGTTTCGAGCCGCCGGGGATCATTATTGGGTGGAGAAGCTATATTCAGCGGTGACCGGCCTGCTCAGCGCCGCGGTGATCGCCGCGATTTGGCGACGAGTGGTTGACCGCCAGTCGTCGCTTTGGAGATTCGACTGGGCGCCCGTGATATTGTGGGTGGTCCTGCCGGGCTGGGGGTGGATTTATGAAAACAACATGCTCGAAAACACGCTCGGGCTGTTCGCACTGGTGGCCGTGTATGCCGGTCTGCGAGCGAGTGAGGGCGGGCGCATTTTCTTGGCTTGGCTGACCGTGGCGGCGGCGGCGATTGTCGCGGCCGTTCTGAGCAAAGGGCCCGTGGGATTGTTTCCTCTAATTATTCCACTAGTCGCCGGCTTGGCTCTAAAACGGCAGTCGGTGGTGAAAGCCGGACTGGCCAGCGCGGGGCTAACGGCGATCGTTGGCGGCATGATGGCGGCGATACTCTGGCAGCCCGACGCGGCCAAATTTGCCCACGACTACTGGCACAATCAAGTGGTCGCGAGCCTGACCGGCCAGCGCGAGCAAGTGAATTCCGTTCTCGGACGGTTCGATGTCCTATGGCGAGTTGTGTGCCAAGTGGCGCTGCCAGCGGCCATTGCCGGCGGCGTCACCTGGTGGGCGCGTCGACGATCGGGCCATCAACTCTCCCTGGCTGGCGCCCCGCGACGCGGTCTGCTGTTCTTCGCCGTCACGGCACTTAGCGCCTCGCTACCGATCGTGGTCAGTCCGAAGCAATCGGGCCACTATGCATTTCCGTCTTATCCCTACTACGTTTTGGCGATCGCCGTCTGGTGCGGCCCGGCCGTGGTTTGGCTAATTGGCTCAATTCGAACAGCTGGCTCGCCGCGCCGACTTCACAGGAATTTGCGAATCGCGTCGGGCGCCGGTTTGTTACTTTTTGCGACTCTGTCGGCCTCGCTATCGTCGCGTCCCCATCGAGACAAAGACATCTATCACGATACAATTGCGATGACCGCCGTTTTGCCGAAGGGAGAATTAGTCGGGTTGGCGCCCGAACTGGCGACCGATTGGCCGCTGCAAAATTATTTAGCCCGTTGGCATGAAATAGGCGTCGAGCCGAACATCGCGCCCCATCCGTATCTGATCGGCATGCGAACCAGTTCCGAAGAGGCTCCTCGGGGTTACGAACTCATGTCGATTCCGCTCGTCAAATATCGCCTCTATCAGCTCTCCACGACTTCGGCGTCTTCCGATTCGCAATCGCTGCGAACGGCGAAATCGAACAGCGGCTTTTGAACGTGCAGATCGTCCGTCGGCGGCAATTTCGCCCCGAATGGAGATCGCATCGGAATCGCTCGGGCCAGCCACCCCCGATCTCGCAGCCACTGCGATAACTCGGCCGTGTATCCGTGCGTCACCCAAATCCGCTCGGCCTCGGTGGCCCGGATCGTGGCGATTAGCCCTTCGAAGTCGGCATGATCGGAGAGCACGAACCCGCGGTCCACGCCATTCATCGGATTAGGTCGACGCACCTGCATCCACCCTGAAACCATGGCGGTCGAGCAGGCGCCGAATTTGCGCAGCCACTCGGTTCCCGATGAGCCGGGCGACACGATCACCAAGGCCCGGCCATGTCCGGCGTGAGTACTGCGAGGCCCGGGTTGTTGGCATGAAGGCAATCGAACGCCCACGGCTTTATAGGCCGCATTAAACCTGGCGACCTGCGGATGAACGAAGATCGGGCCAATGGCCGGATTCACGCCAGCGAGCAGTCTCTGAGCTTTACCCAATGGATAGGCCAGCAGGACGCTCGACTTCCGCTCGGCCTGATTCGCTCGCCACCAGTCGTTGATTTCGGCAAAGATGGTCTCCGCCGCCGGCCAGCGAAATCGCGGGATACCGAACGTCGATTCGGTGATGAACGTGTGGCACCTAACCGGCTCGAGGGCGTCGCAGGTCGGGTCCGCCTCGGTCTTATAATCGCCGCTTGCGACCCACACTTCGCCGCGATACTCGATCCTGACCTGAGCCGCTCCCAACAGATGTCCCGCGGGGTGCAGCGAGACGCAGACGCCGTTTAGATCGATCCGTTCGCCAAAGCGGGCGAGCTGAATTTGGACATTAGGTCCCAGACGATGGCGGAGCACATGACCGCCTCTATCGGCGGCCAAATAGAGCTTGGAGCCGGGCCGAGCGTGGTCGCTATGGGCATGGGTGACGATGGCCCGTTCAACTCCTCGGCACGGATCGACATAAAAATCCCCCGCCGCGCAATACAGGCCCTTGTCGGTGACTTGCAGCAAAGACATCGATTAAATCTGGCGGTGGATGTTCGTCGTCGAGCCAATAAAGTTGAGCCAACGAAAAAGCCCAGGAGGTCTTCCCCTGGGCTTCGTTTGCGACGCGCCGGCTGAGTGGTCGCTCTCCTCATTTACCACACCGAAACGCCGATGCCGAGCGACGGGACGTAGGGCTGGTAGTAGTTGGAGTAGTATCCCGGGTTCGAGTAATATGGCACATACGGCACATAAGAGGAATAGTACCGGGGGACTGGCGCGTAGTAGCCATACACATAGGGGCTTACATACGGCCGATAATAATCGGGGCGATAGTAGCTGCGATACGCATATCCGCCCCCATACCCATATCCGCCCCGATATCCATATCCGCCAAGATAGCCATACCCGCCCCTATATCCATATCCGCCCCGATAGCCATACCCGCCTCCATATCCATATCCGCCACGGTAGCCATACCCGCCTCCATATCCATATCCGCCACGGTAGCCACCGCCGCCCCGACGATAATTGTACTGCACCGGCTGAACGCTCACCGGCGATGCCGATGAATACACCGCCGTTTGCACGCTGACCCCCGTTTGCGCCTTCGCCTGGGGGCAATCCGTGAGCACCATTATCGCCCCTACCGCTGTCATCGCCACTGCGAGCAAGCTCTTGCCTGCCATGTCGCTACCCTCCTTTTTTCTATTCGCGCTGAAAATGTATATCGCGCCCCTAAACGCCCGTGAAGGCCGTTTCGCAACCGAGCGTTCCCTTGCGCTTCCAAGTTCCTGGCCCACCATTATTATAGGAGCCAGATGGTCGAGCATCGAATTTATCCGAGTCAGTCCAATTGAACCACGCTCAGATGGGTGATAGTCCATGCGACTGGGAATATTCGGCGGGAGCTTCGATCCGGTGCACCTTGGTCATTTATTGCTGGCGGAGTGCTGCCGGGAGCAGCGCCGGCTCGACGAAGTTTGGTTCATGCCGGCCGCTTTGCCGCCGCACAAGCTAAAAGCAACACTTGCAGCCGATTCGGCGCGCGTTGAAATGTTGCGATTGGCGATCGGAGGGGATACCTCGTACTCCATTTCCACTTTGGAAATCGATCGTGGGGGGGTCAGTTACACGGTGGACACGCTGGCGAGCCTGCGCCGCCAGCGGCCAGACGATCGGCTTTTCTTGCTCTTGGGCGCCGATTCGCTGGCCGATCTGCCGACTTGGCGAGAGCCAGGGCGGATTTGCGAACTGGCCACGCCGATCGTGGTCGCCCGGGCAGGCGCGATGGCGCCCGATTTCGGCATGCTGGCGCCGTTTATATCGCCAGAGCGGTTGGTCGAGATTCAGGGCCACCAAGTTGAGATGCCCGCCGTCGATCTGCGTGCCAGCGAAATCCGCCGCCGAGTCGGAGCGGGGCTGAGCATCCGTTTTCGCACGCCTCGGGCGGTCGAAATGTATATCGCGACCGGCGGTCTCTATCGAGTCGCCGGCGCCCGATAGCCGCGGCATCCTGCTTCGCCGTCTTGTACTTTGTCGCAGCGAGAACAAAAAAACAGCGAGGCGCTGCAGGATGCTGCGGCTATTTATGATGCCGCCTTGGCGGCGCGCAAGACGCGCGCCAGCGTCGCGCTTACCCGCTCGACGGCAATCGCCGGCTCGATCTGCAAAGCCTCCAGCACCTGATCCAATCGATCGCGGGGCGACAGGCTCAGGTCGAGAAAGAGCACCTTGCGCCCGCGAACTACGCATGCCCCGCCGCCCGCGCCAGCCAGCCACTCTTCACGAATCTCAAAACCGCCGAGCCGCGCCGCGGCGATGGCTTCCGCCAAAAGTTCGACGCTGTACATCCTGGATTCTCCAATCGGCGAGAACTATCGCGCAGTGGGCTCGCGTCGCGAGCGCGGGCAGGATTATAGCGGCTTGGGTTTTAGTTGCCTACGCCGGACGACGATACCCTCAAAGAAGCAATAAGCCTTGTATCGATAACAAGTTAAGCAGCATCAGTCCGGCAATTCAGTGAGGCCGCCGCCACTGTGGCAAGCCCAGACGAGTTGGCGATTCGGGTGAGGTTGCCCGGTTCGGAAAGTTATTTCGCTTCGAGGGAGTTCGCTATGCCGATCGCCGACGGTCACGACAATCAGCCCAGTCTCGAACAGCAAGTGGCCATGCTCAAGCAGCAGTTGGCCCAAGCTCAAAAAATGACTTCACTCGGCGAGCTGATCAGCACGACCACCCACGAGTTCAACAATGTGCTGATGGCGATCATCAATTATGCCAAGATGGGCATCCGCCACACCGACGCGCCGACGAGGGACAAGGCCTTCGAAAAAATTCTCGCGGCAGGTAACCGGGCCGCCAAAATCACCAACGGCGTGCTGGGGTTCGCCCGGAACCGATCCACGGGCTTCGAGCCGACCGATTTGGTCCGAGTGATCGATGATTCGATCATGCTGCTGGAGCGCGAAATGCAAAAGTATCGCGTGCGGATCGAGAAACAAGTTGACCCCACGCCGGAAGTTTGGGCGAACGGAAATCAAATCCAGCAGGTGCTGCTCAATCTGCTGATTAACGCCCGGCAGGCGATGCCCAACGGCGGGTTGATTATCGTCCGGCTCAGCCAAGACGCCGCGAGCGAGATGGTCGATTTGATGGTCCGCGATACGGGCGCGGGAATTGCGCCCGAGGCGCTGCGAAAGATATTCGACCCATACTTTACGACCAAGTCCGGACCCGACGCGAGCGGCAAGGGAGGCACGGGATTGGGGCTGGCTATGTGCCGGGACATCATCGAAGCCCACCAGGGACGGATTCGCGTGGACAGCACGCCTGGCCGAGGAACGGCGTTCACGTTGCGATTGCCGGCCAAGCGAGTGGCGGCGACGACCGCTACAGCCGTCGTGCAAGCCGCATCAACGGTAGGTCAGGCGCCCTGTGCCTGACGCGGGGTGATCGCGTCAAAAGGACGCTTCTGACTCATCCCGCTTCCTTCTCATCGCGCCTGTCAGGCACGGAGTGCCTGACCTACGGTTTTTCTCTGGCGCGCGTGCTGGTAAGATGTGGCTGCGGTTTGGCCGCATGTTCCGCCATTTTGCCCCCGGGGAATGATCCATGTCGCTCGTCGAAACGATGGCTCGCGTTTATGAATTCAATCGCGAACGTACGCTTGGTTTACTGGAAACGATCGAAAAGACGATCGACCCGATGAGCGTGCTCTCCTGGCGGCCGGGACCGGGGAGAGCGCACATCGGTTGGCAGCTTACGCACGTCGGCGTGACGGAAGACATCTTCGGCAGCGAACGACTCGTCCCCGAGAAGACCGGCGCATTCGCCGAGCTCTGGCCCCGTTTCCGCGGCGGCAGTACGCCTGACGACGATATCCCGTCGCCCGCGGCGATTCGACAAGTCCTTGATCGCTCGCGGCAAAACCTGCTAGCGACGCTGGCCAACTACGGCGACGATCGGCTTGAGGAAATCCCCGCAGCGTTTGCGGCCCGCAATTTTACCGTCCGAACGGTGCTGCACATCATCAATTGGCACGAGGCCCACCATCAGGGCCAATGCCATCTCACACTCAATCTCCATAAAGCGGCCCATCCGCGTCATTAGGGACTCACGAGACGCCGATTTGTAACTGTAAATCGGGCGCGGGCGAACGGCGCCCGGGCGAAGCGTAAGGGTGTTCGGGGCTGGAGGCGCTTCGCCGAAGCCCCGGTTGTGCGATTTCAATCTTCTTCGCGGCATCCTCCGGCTGGGTTTCCTTCCCGTCGCAATCTCGCCGCTGGGTTGGCGAGCCAGGGCGAACGCATCACAGCCTATACAAATTATCACCATGTACACTGGTTTGGGCAAGGCTGACAGCGAAGGATGGATTTCGGGGCGACAATTGTTGTCGCCTGACGGAACGAATCCTTTGGTTCATGGAGGTTG
>JBBQWR010000012.1:0-116535 GCA_038210495.1 Pirellulales bacterium | reverse complement strand
GACCAACCTCCATGAACCAAAGGATTCGTTCCGTCAGGCGACAACAATTGTCGCCCCGAAATCCATCCTTCGCTGTCAGCCTTGCCCAAACCAGTGTACATGGTGATAATTTGTATAGGCTGTGATGCGTTCGCCCTGGGTGGTTCACCTGCCCAATAATTCTGAGCGGCATCGCGTGCAATCGGAGAGTTGGGAAGCTTTATCGGCCGCCCGGCGAGACGTACTTCGGCTGCCGGGCCTGCCACGACCTCACATATCAGAGTTGCCAAGCAAATCGCAAACGCCCCGCCCCGCCTGCGGATGCAGGTCACGTCAAAGTTGATTCGGAGTAGCAGCACGATGCCATGTGAAAGTCGTCGGCTTGACTGTAGCGGCGTTGCAAAGCCTCCCAATCAGACTCAATGGCGCATTGAATAACACCAAGTCAGTCCGCGCATCGGAGCGAGGGTGACTCCCTCCGGCAAGCGACTGCCTGCCAAATCGTCCCAGTGCGCATTTAGAGAAAACAAAAGGGGCGCGACGACGCGGCTTAATCCACATCAAGAACGATTCGCGCTAGGTTTTACCCCTCTGCGCCCGCGACTAGAAAATGCCCAATTCATTTTGGCAGGGCTTCGTCATGGTTTGGCGCCTTTGTCGCCGCTGTGCGGACCATCGATGAAATCCCGCAAATCGATCATGGCTTGCTGGCTGACCTGAAGCATGCCCTCACGGGGTCGGTCGAGATCGGCGATCAGCAGCATCACCGTGGAAAACGCCAGCACCAAGGCCAACACGGCGATTGACCGCCGCGAGTCCGACAGGCCCTCATGGTAGCCGAGGGTTGCCATCGCGAAGATGGTCACGAAATAAAGTCCGAGCCAAACGGCCAAGGGAATCCGGCTTCGCACGGAAATCATCACCCGCTCCGAATGCACGTCGATCACGTCGTTGAGCGATTGGATGAACATTCCCGTGACAATGGAATGCGTGTCCTTGCTGGCCGCTTCCGTCGCCTGTGCCCAAAGGGCGCCGTGCAGTTCATCGGTCTTTTCGAAAGCCTCTCCGAAGTCGCCCGTTTTGAAAGCATCGAGACGGACGCCGACATAGTCGCGCAGCAGTTTACGCGAGATGTCACCTTGCGGGGCCGGCAAAAGCCCTGCGCGAAGCCAACAAGTGCCGATGGCATTGGATTCCTTGAGCACCATTTGCCGGCGATCGTCGAACCGCGAGGCGGCCAGGCTGAACGTAAATGCGAGAATAAACGCCAACAACCCTAGCGTGGCGGCGACAATCGTGCCAACGGGGGCCTCCTTCTCTGGATTCGATTGCCGCTGGCGAACATGGCCGAGCCAAAAACCGGCCTCGACGGCGACCAAGACCACCGCCACGGTGCCTAAGAACAGGCCCCAGAGGGGCAAACCATCGAGCATTTGCGTCACCATCCGATTTATTCCCATGCCGAGTCGTGATTCGAGCAGGGGTCCCGATCAGCAATGTTCCGAAAGCTCCGCCGTCGGCCGAGTTCCCGGCGCCAAAGCCGGCTGAGTATTGATTCTCGCATGCCCCCGTCCCCCAGGCAAATCGCAATCAGGAACCGTCTAAATCGTCGCGCGACCAAAGTCAATGCCACGCGCGGGGGAGTGATCCATCCATCGGATTAATCACCAGAAAAACTTGCGAATACCAATGTTTTTCCGCGATTTATTCGCTACGATGCGAGCGCTGCTCATCATCGGTTTACAATTTCTCACGATCGGAGGGCTTCCATGAAACGGCTTCTTTTAGGGCTGATCGCGCTCTTTAGCGTAGCGCAGTCTCGATCACTCGCCGCGGATTCGGATCAAGCCGCGTCCGAGGCGGCCATTCGCAAAACGGTGACTGCCTACGTCGAGGCCTTCAACAAGCACGATGCGGACGCGCTGGCCAAACTTTGGTCGCCCGATGCTGTCTATTTGGATCGTGTGACCGGCGAAGAAGTGTCGGGACAAGACAACATCGCCAAGCGGTTCACGGCCCTGTTCAAGGACCAGTCCGACTCGAAAATGACGGTCGAAACGGAGTCGATTCGGTTCATCTCGCCCAACGTGGCTGTCGAGCAGGGGACCTCCAAAGAAATGATCGGCAAGAACGACCCGGTGGAAGTCCCCTACACCGCCGTGTATGTCAAACGCGAGGGACAATGGCTACTCGACCGGGTCACGGATCAGGGAAAAGACGAGCCGCCTCCTTCCCACTACGAGCAACTCAGGGCCCTCGAGTGGATGGTCGGTACCTGGGTCGATCAGGACGACGACGACAACGCGACCATCGAGACCGAGGTTAAATGGGCGAAGAATCGAAACTTCTTGACACGTTCTTATGCGGTCACCGTGGGTGACGATATCCAATTGTCGGGGATGCAGGTTATCGGATGGGATCCGGCCGCCAAGGCGATCCGTTCGTGGACGTTCGACTCGGATGGCGGCTTTGCCGAGGCCATGTGGGAACGCAAGGGAGATCGCTGGTACATTCGCAATCATGGCATTCTTGCCGATGGCCGAAAGGGCACGATGACCAATGTGATCAAGCAGATCGACGACAAATCGTTCTCGTGGAAAACGATCGACCAAACGGCCGGCGGCGAACTGCTTCCCAACATCGATGAAGTAGTCATCGTGCGCGAAGAAAAATAGAGACGCCTTTGACTCGTTCACCGCCGACAAATCCCGTTTCATTTCATCAACGACTACCAACTCATAGTGAGACGACCCATGAAACGCATTGCCATCCTCCTGATGCTCGCCACGACCATGATCTTCTTCATGCACGATGAGTCGTTCTCTCGCGGCGGGGGTGGGGGTGGCGGGGCGCGTGGAGGGGGTGGTGGAGGCGGGGGCGCTCGCGCCGGAGGGGGCGGTGGAGCGCGTCCCAGCGGCGGTGGTGGCGGCGCCCGTCCTAGCGGCGGAGGCGGCGCAGCGCGTCCAAGCGGCGGCGCCTCGCGACCTGCGGCGGCGCCGGGCCGATCGCCATCGCTCTCGGGCGGAGGGGCGCGGCCGGCCCAATTACCAAGCACCGGCGCCACTCGGCCAGGCGCTGGCGCAGTCGCCGGCGCACGACCGGGAACGCTGCCCGCGACAGGGGCTCGACCGGGCGGTGGAACTATCGCCGGAGCAGGACGACCTTCGTCCGGTCAGTTGAATAATTTCTTGGACATGCCACGTCCCTCGCAGGGCGCAATCGGCGCCGCGCCGCGACCGGGCGCTGGAGGCGCCGCGGGAGATTTCTTGCAAAATGGCGCCAACCGACCCTCGCAATTGCCGGCGAATGGCAGTGGCTTGGCCGGCAATCGGCCATCGCAGCTTCCCGCGGGACCTGGGGTGGGTAACCGACCATCGCAGCTTCCCGGCGGTCCGGGCAGCGGCATAGCGGGCCGCCCCGGCGGACCGGCGATCGGCGCGGGTATCGGGGCCGGCATCGGCGCCGCTGTCGGGTCCGGGGTCGGCGCTAATCGCGGTGATCGCCGCCAGAACATCGCCGACAATCGGCCGAGTCGCGTCGAAAATCGCCAACAGTTGCAAGACAATCGCCAGGAGCGGCGCAACGAGATTCGCGACCAGGTGCGAGACAATCATCCCCGGTTGGATTTCTGGTCCGATCATCCCGGCTGGGCGGCTTGGCGGCTAAACGCTCCCTATCGCTGGGCCGCCTGGGGCGCGCTCACGGGTTGGTTCGGTTGGGGAAGCGGCTACGCTGAGACACCCTACGCTTACGGCGACAATGTCTACTACACCGAGAACCAAGTCTATTACGGCGATATGCCCGTCGCGACTTGCGAGGAGTACGCCGATCAAGCCGCCGCGATTGCCGCCGCCGCGCCGGACAACCTGGATCCGCAAAAATACGAGTGGATGCCGCTAGGTGTGTTCGCCGTTACCCAAGATCGAGAAGCGACTGGCGCCACTCCGACGCTCTACATGCAACTGGCCGTCAGCAAGGACGGCATCATCTCGGGTACCTTCAAGAACATGGCCAGCGGAGACGTGCAAACGCTCGAAGGCATGATCGACAAGAAAACCCAGCGGGCGGCGTGGTGCGTGCAAGGCAAGTCGTTGCCGATCGTCGAGACTGGCCTGTCGAACTTGACTCAGGACTCGGCGCCCGTGCTCGTTCATTTCGCCGAGGGCCAAACTCAACAATGGCTGCTCGTGCGACTCCCCGACCCAAAGCAGAATTGAGGGAAGCTTATGAGCCGCGAAAAAAACGAAATCAGCGAAGAACATTCGCTGACGCACAAAAAGCTCAAGGCAAAGGATTACGAGCGCGAGTTGTTTGACTTGCATGTGGAGCTTGTGAAGCTTCAAGAGTGGGTTAAGCACAAAGGGCTCAAGATTTGCGTCGTGTTCGAAGGTCGCGACGGCGCAGGAAAAGGAGGCACGATCAAGGCGATCACCGACCGGGTCAGCCCGCGGGTGTTTCGCGTCGTGGCTTTGCCCGCCCCCACAGAACGAGAGAAGTCACAGATGTACATCCAGCGGTATCTGCCCTATCTGCCGGCTGGGGGCGAGGTCGTCATCTTCGACAGGAGTTGGTACAACCGCGCCGGGGTCGAGCGCGTAATGGGCTTCTGCCCCGAGGACCAAGTGCAAGGGTTCTTGCAAGTCGTTCCGTTCGTTGAGCGGGCAATCGTCGCATCTGGTGTCATCTTGATCAAGTATTGGTTGGAGGTGACGCAAGAAGAACAGACCCGCCGGCTCGAATCCCGGATCAGCGACGGGCGAAAGATCTGGAAGCTCTCGCCGATGGACCTTGAGTCGTACGGCCGTTGGTACGACTACTCGCGTGCCCGCGACGAGATGCTCGCCGCCACGGATACGTCTTGGGCGCCGTGGTGTTTGGTCCGCTCCAATGACAAGAAGCGGGCGCGACTCAACATTATCAGCCATTTCTTGAGCA
The DNA here is from genome assembly GCA_038210495.1 of Pirellulales bacterium. Classification (GTDB taxonomy): domain Bacteria; phylum Planctomycetota; class Planctomycetia; order Pirellulales; family DATAWG01; genus JBBQWR01. The sequence continues at coordinate 111,621 of JBBQWR010000012.1, read as the reverse complement.
AGATCCCTTATAAAGAAGCGCCTCGCGAGAAGATCAAGCTTCCCAAACGCTCCAAAAAAGGGGCTTATGACGATCAATCGCCGATTGAAAATCGCAATTTCGTGCCGCAGACAGACTAACGGAGGATTAGAGTCGGCCGCCGGCTGGAAATGTTCGCAAACTTGCAGACCGGCGCCACGATTCACCATGCTGCTCGGAGCCGCTTCCATTTCCGAGAATCGTTCGCCCCGAACACGCGGAGTCGCTGCCCGACGAACGCGCCGTTGGGATCCAACCGAATCGATCGGGAACGTGACGGCGCCAGGTTTTGGCGACAAGGTTTTTGGGCGACGTGCCGACTCCCGCCGCGACGCTGGACTTCAAACGTGAATTAGGTTCAGCACGCCTTTAGGCTGACCGCCAGCGGACGAAGGCTTCGATCGCCTCGTATTCGGCCAAGCCCAGGCAATTGTAGAGTTGGGCCGTGGCGCGGTTGCGCGCTGCCAAAATTCGCGATCGTCGTAGCCGGGATACATCAGGCCGCTGATGGCTGCGATCTTCAAACGCGGACGTGATAAGGGCAAGAAGCGGACCGCTTGGTACATCAACTACACCGAAGAAAATGGTGATCGCCGCAGTGTGAAGGGTTTCACCGACAGGGGCCTGACGGAGCAGTCGGCTGCGAGAATCGAAAACGAAGTCATGCTTCGCAAGCGGGGTCTGATCGATCCGGCGGCGGAAAAGATCGCCGGTCACCGTCAGACGCCGATCAAGGCTCATTTAGACGCATTCGAACGTAATCTCGGCAAGAACACTTCGAAGCATACGAATCTGACGATGAGCCGGGTTCGCAAGATTATAAACGACTGCGGTTTCATCACGATCGCAGACATCGACGTCGAGGCGGTCGAGAAATTCTTGACCGGGATCTGTGCCGAGAACAAGCGCGGTCCCAGAACCTATAGCCATTACGCGCAAGCGATCGATTCTTTCTGCAACTGGCTGGTGCCGAAAAAGCTGATCGCGAATCCGCTCGCCGGGCTGGAACGACTGAACGCGGCGGTCGACGTCAGGCGGAAGCGGCGGGCGCTCAGCGCACAAGAAGTCAACTCACTGGTCGATTCGGCACGCCAGAGCGGCGTGAAGATCCAGGGCTTTGATGGCGAGCAACGCGCGCGGATTTACACGTTGGCCTATATGACTGGGCTGCGCCGATCCGAGATCGGTAGCCTCACACCAAGAAGCTTCGATTTGGCCGGTTCGCACCCCACAGTCACCGTGGAGGCGAAACATTCAAAGCACCGCCAGCTCGATGAATTGCCGATTCACCCGGAACTGGCGCCGCTTCTCCAAGTTTGGTTGGCGGGCATGGCGCCGGACGCCAGGTTATTCTCGCGGCTGGAGCGGAAGAAGACCTCGAGGATGGTCAAGCTCGACCTGGAGCGGGTGGGCATTCCTTATCTGACCGCTGACGGCTACGCCGACTTTCACGCCGCCGGGCGACACACCCACATCACGAATCTGGTCAAAAGCGGTGTGTCGCTGCCCGAGGCTCAGAAGCTCGCGCGGCACACCGACATCAACATGACGATGCGCTATACCCACATCGGCATGGAGGACACCGCGTGATTCAGAATTTGCCTTGGCAGCGCATTGGCAGCGATTTGGATGGCGTTGGGGGGCGTGCGGCGTCGTCGGATGGCACAAAGGCGTCAGTCGGAAGCCCGCCGGTAAAAACGCCAAACCCCGGTGATAACCGGGGTTATGACGCTGCCGATCACTTGGTATCGCCCGATGGCACAGATGACCAAAATTGGAGGCGGCGGGAATCGAACCCGCGTCCCGCGATATTTCCATGCCGGCTTCTACGTGCGTAGTCGGATCATTTACGCTCTTCGCTCGCGCGACCCCAACCGACTGGGTTCGCGGCGAGCCAGCCAGGAACGAAGTTTAACCTCGGGCGTGCCCGACAGTGACCCGAGGCGATTCGGAATTGGTAACCGGCTTTTGGCCCTCTCCGACAAAAGGCCGCAGTCGGGGCTCCTCAACTAGGCAGCCAAAGCAAAGTTACCTTCAGCAATTGAAGATATTGGTCGGCTTTTTACGTGGCCTGCTGACCAACCACGGCACGCCACCGTCACTTCATGCTATCCGGTCGAACCCAGTTCGCCCCCGAAATGGCCGCGGCCGCCCGTGTGGCAAGCGGCCGCTCGATCGCAATTATAGTCTTCGGCTGGCTGGCGAGAAAGGACGATTCAGGGGATGTCCACACATCGGACGCTGCCGAGATGCATGCCGGCCAAACTGACGATCAATCGGTTTAACCGCCCTGCGTTTCCGGCAGCGAAAGCAGCAGGCGGTCGACCAGTTCGAGGGCGGAGTTGCGATCGACTGCTTGACCGTCGAGCTGAGCTTCGCGCACCTGCTGCAATAGTCGCGTGTAGGCCCTATCCGGCGGAATGCCTTTGGCGATCAGATCGCGGCCGGTGATCAGCGGCGGCGGATTGAGGTCGGCCGGCGGCAAAGCCAATCGATCTCGGCAGTAAGCGATCTCTTCGCCTTCACACGCGCCCACCTTGGCCAATGCGGCGTGCAGTTCGAGCAATTCCGCCGCGCCGTCGCCAGTGAGCAGCGGCTGCAATCGCGACCACGGAAGCCGGCGTGCCGACTCGAGCGAGCCCCACCGCTCCAGCAGCCACGCGGCGCGCGTCGAGTCGCGTTTCGCCAGTCGCCAGCGTTCGCCGATTTGCTCGGCCAATTCCGGGCCTCCGGCTCCGTGCAAGAGCACGGCCAGCGTGAGCGCAAACGTCGGCTCGGCGATCGCGTCGAGCAGATCGAGGGTTCGCTGCCAAGGGTGACCCGCGGCGACGGCCGGTTCACTCTCGGGGACGACGGCAGCCAATAGACCGGTTTCTTGCAACAACCGGACGGCCCTTGCCCGGCCGGCCGAGATGAGCATTTTTTCCATCTCCGCCGCTATCCGTTCGGGACTGACGACGGTTATCTCCGCAGCCATTTGCCCAATGGCCGACTGCGTCGCGCCGTCCAATTGAAAGTCCAACAGGGCGGCGAAGCGAACCGCCCGCAACATGCGGAGCTTGTCTTCCCGAAACCGCGCGCGCGGATCGCCGATCGCCCGCACGATGCCCGCATGTAGATCCGTCAGGCCATCGACGTAGTCGATCACGCGGTCGGCCAGCGGATCGAAAAACAGGCCATTGATGGTGAAATCGCGGCGCTGGGCATCTTCTTTCGCAGAGCTGAACGTGACGCTATCGGGGCGACGGCCGTCGCTGTAACTGGCATCCTGCCGGAATGTGGTGACTTCGACTTGACCAGCTTCTTTGGGCCCGACGACCGTGATCACGCCAAAAGCGGCGCCGATAGCGAGAGTTTTGCGGCGGCCGAACGCTTGACGAATCTGATCGGGCGTGGCGTCGGTGGCCACATCGTAGTCGCCCGGCGTTCGCTCGAGCAATCGATCGCGCACGCAGCCGCCGGCCCACAAGGCCTGATAGCCCTGGGCCCCGAGATGGGTGACAACGTCCACGGCAAACTGCCGCTGCCGATTGGCGTCGATGTGCGACATAGTCCCCACGATACCCGGCGTCGACCAAAACGGCGAGCCTGGGTTTCAGTCCCCTTTCCCCGACGCGGCCCAACAAATCGCATTAAATGGCGGGCGAACGCCCCCATGAAGGCTCGACCACTTTGAACCGGTCCGACGCGCTCGCCTGGAGCGCAAGAAAATGCGGCTCTGGAAGCGATTCCAGAGCCGCGACGTTTAAATACAGATTAGCAAGCGCCGGAGGCGACTTATCGCATCTTCGTCTCGTCGATTTGCTCCGAACCGTTGCGAGTGGTCAAACTCAAATAGGTGACCGGGTCGCAACCGTCAGACAGACCAATCACGTGGCCATCGCCCCAAAGGTGATGGACGATGCTGCCGGCGTGGCTGCTCGAAGGACCCCAATTGATGTCGTTCGCGATTGTGTTGTTGGTCATGGCCTTGGGCATATAGGGCGAATTGCCTCCCGTTACGCCGGTGGTTTTCGGGCCCACGTTGGGGTTGTAGCCCCGTTGAATGGCCGCGTAAACCGTGGTGTTCCATGGCGGGGCACTGTTCGCGCCATAATTCCCCGAGGCCTGCGTTCCCATGCCGCCGCTGGACGGGTCGCCGGTCACGACCCAATTGAGCGTGCCGTCGTACCATGAGGCATAACCGGTTTCTTGCGTCTCCGCCACGAGAAACGTTTTCGATGTCCCGTCCTTGAGGGACGAAATCGTCGACCCGCGATTACTGGGACCCGAAAGGGTCATCCCGCCGTCTTCGACCGGAATTTTGTTAATCATCTGGGTGCCGACGACCGCCTTGTAGTTCGTCGGGGCCGCAGTCGGAAAACCGGTGCTGTACTCTGACGCTCCCGTGCCAGTGGAGTCGACTGTCGTGTTGCTGTTGGTATTGGAATTACCGGCCCATGACGGGCAAACAAAGGCGGGCAACGTCACCGTGGCCACATGCGCCGGAAGGGGGTTTTGCGTGTTGCTGCCGTTGTAGATCGTGGTGGCGAACGGCCCATTCGAAATTGTGAACTTCTGCGAATTATTGGAGATGTTCTGATAGAGATTATTTTCTTCCATCTGCGGCAAAATCTGCACGATCCAGCTCCATCCGTTGCCCGATCCCGTGCCTGCCGGCTTAGCCGATTGGATGGCGCTCGTAATCGTGGCGGGAGTGCCCGCGTTTTGCGACACGAACGTCGGGTTCAATCGCGTGACGACCGGGAACGTCTTGATAGCGCTCTCGAAAACGAGCATCGCCACCCCGATTTGATGCAACTTGTTCGAACACGAGTTGCGATTGGCCGCCTCACGCGCCGCCTGAATGGCGGGCAGCAACAGGGCAATCAGGATACCGATGATGGCAATAACCACCAGCAGTTCCACGAGGGTAAACCCTCGCTTTTTGGTACGCATGGACATGATCCACCTCCTCGAAAAAAAAGAAAGTATGAAACACTCTGGCGGCGACAAGCCGCGAAAACGCTCAACCAACACCTAAAAAAATAGAATAAAGCCACACTGCGATTCATGCAGCCGGATGGTTGGGAACACCGAGGTCGCCCAACCGGCAAAACCCCAATCGACTCGAAAAGACCACAAATTAGAAAAGAAGCCCGGCCCGAAGCCGGGAGCGGAAATGCGATAGCAGTCTAAAGGTTTTGGACAACGTTGTCAAATAAATCGGCTGAATTCATAAAAAGCTCACTTGAGAACCGCAAGGAGGAACAGGGCGGTTTTGCGAGACGTTCTGAATCTCCTCGCGTGGCCGGCCTCATGCGGCGCGCTTGCCGTCCGTGTCGCTAGGCGAGGCCTCGAGACGGTCGCCGCGCGAGGCAAGATAAGTTTCCAATCGATCGAAGGCCACGGTGAATAAGCCACCAGGCAGAAACAGCGCCATGGCCAAGGTCCCGACCGCGGCGCCCCAAACGACATCGCTCAAATAATGCGACCCGCTCGACATGCGCTGGCAACCGGCCAGGATCGCAAATAGGGGGAAAAGATAACGGCCCCGAGGTAAGAGCCACACGAGCGCCGCCGTCAAGCCCACCGCCGTCGCCATGTGACCCGACGGGAAACTCCGATCGCCGCTTACCACGTGATGCAGGGGCAGCCACTGGCCAAACGTGTCGAGCACGGAATAATCGCCCCCCAGATTAAATTCATGGGGCCGTGCGCGGACGACCGAGAGCTTCAACAAATTGGCCGTTACGCCGGCCCCGAGCGCGATTGCCAAAGCCCGGGGCATGAGCCGTCGCCGACCGGCATCTAAAACGAACACGGTGAGCAAGATACACGCCACGCCGAAACCGTGAGCGTAAGTCTCCGCAAAGGATAGCCAGCGCAAAATCTCGGCTGGGCAATGACCATCGTGAAACCAGCGGGCGATCGGCAAATCCAACGGAAGTGCAGCAAGGCCCAGCAGGGCAATGACGGCGACCCAAATGAGCCCGCGCCCCCCCGTAACGAATCCAAAACGACTCGGCGCGTGAGCGAGATCGCGAGCTAACAATACGTCACCGTGTGCCATCGGCCGTACCCGGTTTGAGTCTCGACTAATGTGAGAATGGGGTGGAAGGATACCAAGAGCGGGCGAGAACGGGAACGTCAACGGTTTCGAAATAGCGGGCGGCGATGGAGCAAGCGTTCATACCCGTGGCATTCGATCGGGCCGTTCGCGGCTTGTCATCGCCGGAGCAGTTCGGACGGCGCGACAGGCCAATGATCGCCCATGTGCAATCAATCACCGGCTCGAGAACGATTACCGCGACAGGCAATGCGGCGTAGCAGGCTGCCGTGGCTATGTGGCTATGTGGCTATTAATTGCCCGGCAGTCCAATCGGCGCCGTCGCGGTGGACCCGGTGATAGAGCGTGTCGCGTTCGACGGGCTCGCGGCCCGCTTCGACAATGAGGCGTCGGATTTCGTCGACCGACAGAATTTCCGGCGTTTTGGCGCCGGCGTCGTGATAGATCAACTCGTGCCGCACCGTCCCGTCCAGGTCGTCGGCCCCGTAAGCGAGCGCCGTTTGGGCCGTGCCGATTCCGAGCATGATCCAATAGGCCTTCACGTGAGCGAAATTGTCGAGCATTAGCCGGCTGACGGCCATCGTCCGCAGGTCCATGAGCACCGAGGGTTTTTTGATATGGCTGAGCCCCGTGTTGTCGGGATGGAACGCCAAGGGGATGAAGGTCTGAAAACCGCCCGTCTCGTCTTGAAGTTCTCGCAGTCTCACTAGATGGTCGACCCGGTGGTAGGCGGTTTCTAAATGCCCGTAGAGCATCGTGGCGTTTGACCGCAAACCAAGTTGGTGGGCCGTCCGATGGATGTCCAGCCAGCGGCCGGCGTCGGATTTGTGCTCGCAAATTTGATCGCGGATTTCGGGATGAAAAATTTCAGCGCCGCCGCCGGGTAGGCTGCCTAGGCCCGCCTCGCGCAGTTCGACCAAGATGTCGCGGATAGGTCGGCCGGTCAGGTGGGTGAACCAGTGCAACTCCACGGCCGTCCAAGCCTTGAGGTGCAGTCTCGGAAAGCCGTCGTGCAGAACTCGCACGAGATTCAGATACCACTCGTACTTCATCTGATGGTGCAGCCCGCCGACGATGTGCATCTCGGTGGCGCCGGCGTCGACGGCTTCCTGGCCTCGCGCCACAATTTGCTCATCGCTCATCCGATAGCCTTTTGGGTCGCGGAGATCGGAGCGGAACGCGCAGAACACGCAGCGATACACGCAGACATTCGTGGCATTGAGGTGCGTGTTGATATTGTAGTAGGCAAGATTGCCGTTTTTCCGCTCGCGGACCAAGTTGGCCAGCTCGCCAAGCTCGTTCAGATGAACCTCGGGCTGATAAAGCAGTAGCCCGTCGTCGAGCGTCAGTCGCTCGCCGGCCTCGATTTTGGCGCGAATCTCTTGGAGCGACGGAGAAATGGATCGGATCATGAGAAATTTGGTGTGTGAGTGTTATCTATTTATGAATCGCCAGGTCGATCATTCCGACAAACAAGAGACCGATGCTGACGACGGCGTTGACGTTGAAAAAGGCCTGATTTACGCGAGTCAAATCGTCGGGGCGGACCAGCCGGTGTTCGTAGACCAATAACCCCGCCACGGCCGTGGCGCCGGTCCAATAGAACCAGCCGAATCGATTATAGACCAGTGGCAGCGCGGTCAGCAGGCAGATCATCCCGGCATGGCACATCGCCGCCAAACGCAGTGCCGCCCGCACGCCCCAGCCGGCCGGCACGCTGTGCAGACCATGCGAGCGATCGAAATCCGCGTCCTGGCAGGCGTAGATGATATCGAATCCAGCGACCCAGAGCATCACCGCTCCGCCGAGCACGACAGCCGGCGCCAGATCGGAGAGATGGGCGATGACGAACTGCCCGCGGATCGCGATCCAGGCCGAGACGGGGGCCAACATGAGCGATAGGCCCAGCCAAAAATGCGAGAGGGACGTGAAGCGTTTCGTGTAGCTATAAGCCAGCAAAAACAGCAACACGGGGACGCTCAACAGCAGCGGCAACCGATTCGGCAGAAACAGAAGCGTGCCGGCGATGAACGCCGTAGAGCAGATGGCCGCGAAGATGACCACGGCGCCTCGGCCAAGCGACCCGGCCGGAATATGCCGCAAGGCAGTCCGCGGATTGGCCGCGTCGATTCGGGCGTCCGCCAATCGGTTGAAGGCCATCGCGGCGCTCCGAGCGGCGACCATGCAGATCAAAATTCCCCAAAGCTCGGCCAATCGCCAAGCGATCGGCGGCGACTCGTGTTGATTCTTAGTCCAAGCCATCACCGCCGCCAACAGTGCAAATGGAAGCGCGAACAGCGTATGGCTGAACCGAATCATCTCCAAAATGCGGCGGATGCGATCGAACATGGATGGGAGCGTGTTGGTTGTAGGTCAGGCACTCTGTGCCTGACAGTTTGGGTACGTCAACGCATTAGTTTGGAATCGCACCTGTCAGGAACGGGGCGCCTGACCTACTGCCCCCAGCGGCGGATTAAATTGTGCTCCACTCCTAACTGATCGCAAATTCGAGCGACGACGAAATCGACTAAATCCGAGAGCGTCTTCGCGCCGTGATAAAAACCGGGACTGGCCGGGAGTATGATGGCGCCTGCTTCGGCGGCCCGTTTCATGTTGTCCAGTTGCGGCAATGAAAGGGGAGTCTCGCGCGGCACGAGGATTAACTTCCGCCGCTCTTTGAGATGCACTTCCGCCGCACGATGAATCAAATTCGAGCCCATCGAATGGCTGATCGCTCCCAGCGTGCTTCCGGAACAGGGGCAAACGACCATTCCATCGGTTAAGAACGATCCGCTGGCGATCGGGGCCATCAGGTCTTGGAAGTGAAAATACTGTAGCTGTGTTTGGCCGTCGGGCTTGCGACCCGGTTTGCCCAAAAGATCGGCCGCGCTAATCGATTTCAAGTCGATTGCGATTCCGAGTTCTTCTTTAAGCACGGCTTGCCCGGACGGGCTGATCGTGAGCATCACGTTTTGCCCCGCCGAGAGCAGCACGTCGAGCAGACGAACGGCATAAGCCGCGCCGCTGGCGCCGGTGATGGCGAGCACAATGTTCATCGATTCACTTGATCCCGACGTACAAGGTCGCGACGCCAAACGTCAGCGGCGTAAATCGCACGTCTTTCAATCCGGCCCCCCGCATTCGCTCGGCCAGCTTTTCGCCGCTGGGAAATTCGCCGACACTGGCCGGCAAATAGCTGTACGCGCTCCAACGATTTCGGCTCAGGGCTTGTCCGATCCGGGGCAGCACGTTACTGAAATACCAGCGATATAGTCCTCTCAGCGGCCGATGCGTGGGGAGCGAAAATTCGAGCACCGCGACTCGGCCTCCAGGCATGCACACACGAACCATTTCCTCGAGTCCACGGTCGGTGTCCGCGACATTTCGCAATCCGAACGCAACCGACACGATTTGAAACCGGTCGTTTTCGAACGGCAAATGCTGAGCGTCAGCTTCAACGAATGTCACTTGGTCGCTGGCGCCGGCGCGAATTCCTTTTTGGCGGCCAATTTCCAGCATCTCCGGACAGAAATCGGCCGCCACGATGGGAATCGTTCCGCCCGATCGGTTCCAATAAGCCAAAGCCAAGTCGCCCGTGCCGGTGCAGAGATCCAAGACCGGCGCCATGCCCTGCGGCGGGACGCGGCGCACGGTCTGCCAGCGCCAATAGCGGTCGATGTTGAGCGATAATAAATGATTCAAAAAATCGTACCGACCGGCGATTTCACCGAACATCTGGCGGACACGGATTTCGGACTTGTCGACGATCATCGGCGGGTGTGATTTTGTATCGAGGGAAAATGTTGATTGAGCCGACCACTTCCGGGGCTTAGGCGAAGCACCTCCAGCCCCAGGCGCCCCGCCTTCGGCCCAGGCGCCCGTCTTCACTGCAATAACCGCACGAGCTAGGGATTTATAACTGTCGGCCCCCAGCTTGGAATGGAGGCAGGCCGTATTGCCGCCAGCGGCTATCGACCAGCTCGCGGGTCGCCGCCGACGCGATTAACGGTGGCGGCCAGGGACGGGGATGCTCGTCGGCCAGTTTCGCCGTCGCGTCGATCGCGACCGACTGGCCTAGTCCGGCCGCGATTGCGGCGTGGTCGGCCGGATCGCCAGGACCCGCCTGCACGACTATGTCTCGGGGTGGATGAACATGCGCCCCCGCCCGCGCCCAAACAGCCGACGTGTCATGCACGTTAATGTCATCATCGACAACCACGATAAATTTCGTTGCCATTAAGGGCGCCCAGCCGAGCAGGGCGTTGGCCACTCGATGTGCCTGACCAGAATACGTTTTGCGGATCGACGCGAAAAGGAACGAGTGCGGGCCGCCAAGCGACGGCTGAGCGAAATCGCTGACATCCGGCGCCACCGACTGAACGAGCGGCAATAGAATGCGGCTGGCGATCCGCTGCAAGACCGCCTGCTCGCCGACTGAATGACCACCCACGGCGACCTGACAGATCAAGCTCGTCCGCTCGGTCATCGTAACGCAGTTCATCACCGGCGACGACCGCGGCACGCTATAAAATCCGTTTGCAGAACCGACCGGGCCCGCGTCGATCCAAGGCTCAGTGGGATCGACAAAGCCTTCGAATACGACGTCGGCGTCCGCGGGTACGCCTAAGTCCATACTCCGGCATTTGACGAGCTCGACGGCTTGATCGCGCAACAGACCGGCCAAGGAGAGTGGATCGATCGCCGTTCTTAGTGCATCGATGGCCAACAGGCTATAGGCCGGATCGCCCCCCAGCACGATCGCCAGCGGCATCCGCTGCTGTCGCTCTCGATAGGCCGTAAGCATTCGGGCAACTGATTGCCGCGGCGACATCAACACGGCCAACCGGCTACGGTCGATGAGCTGCAAATCGCAGCGGTCGACGTTGCGCTCGCTCGTCTCGGGATCGACCGCGAAAATCAAGCCCGTTCGATTGAATCTCGAGGCTTCACCCGGCCAACTCCGCAAGAAGGCGCCGGTCGTCAGATCGACATCGGTTCCATGCCGGACCACCTGCTGGCAGGCGCCGCTCTTAACGATCCGCGGTTGCCACCTGTCGGCCGAGGCGGCGCCGCTCGTCCATTTCAATCGGTCCATCCAACTACCGGAGGCTTGGCCGGTCAAAGAATCGCGAACTCGCTGAGTAATTTCGTCGATCGTCTTAACGCCGAGCGCGCGGCACATGCGCGACTCGGTCGCGAGCAAATTGGCGGCGATCGCCGAGCGGCAGCCAATCACATTTTGAAACAATAGCGCCGGTCCACCGATATTCGCCATTCGGCCGGCAATCTCAGCGAGCTCCAAATCCGGATCGACCTCGACGCCGATGCGCGTCAACTCGCCGGCTTGCTCAAGTTCGTCGATGAAATCGATCAACGCGCGGTAGGCCATGCGAGGATTGTAAGCGGGGACGTGGCGGGGGGCGAGAGGAGCGAGGATCGTGGCGGGGGCAGATGGCGCAAGGATGGACTGGAACACTTATCTCCACTAATCCGCGCTAATGCACGATTAGTGAAGATTAGTGCCGATTAGCGTTCTCCTCAAAGGGGCAGGCGAAGAACAGGCAGCGAAGTGATTGACCCCATTTCGTGCGCTGGCTCGGTCGCCTATCATCAGAATCTTCGAACGCTTTGCGCCGCTTCACGCTCCCCGTTTGCCTCCCATGCTCGCCGAGATCAACGCATTTTTTCTGCCGACTATGCTCGACCCGAGCGATCTGGGCGGTGGGATCGCAATCGTTATCGACTTGCTCCGCGCGTCGTCGACGATCAGCCAGGCTCTCGCCGCCGGCGCGAAGGACATTATTCCATGTCTGGAGGTTGATGAAGCCCGCGCGAGAACTGCGGCGCTGGCCGCGACGGGATCGCGGACGCTGCTTGGTGGCGAACGCGAGGGAGTACGAATTGAAGGTTTTGATTTGGGCAATTCGCCGAGCGAGTATCAGCCTGAGGTAGTGCGCGGCCGGACGATCGTCTTCACCACCACGAACGGTACTCGGGCGATGAATTCTTGCCGCTCCGCTTCGCGCGTCTTGATCGGCTCGTTCGTCAATCTGACGGCCGTCTGCGAGGCCGTCGCGCAGTTCGGCGGGTCGTGCCATTTGGTTTGCGCCGGCACGAAAGGCAAAATAACGCGGGAAGATGTCCTTTGTGCCGGAGCGATTGTCGATCGGCTGGTCGCGAGCGGCGCTGTTGACGAATCGAAACAAAACGATCAAGCTCGCATCGCGCGCGAAAGCTGGCGGAATGCGATGGGCGCCGCAATGGGCGATCTGACTAAAGCCCGGCTTGCGCTCGCTGAAACTCTGCGAGATACGCAAGGCGGCCGGAATTTGATCCGCCTTGGTTTGGAGCGGGATATTGTCGATTGTGCGGAACTCGATGCCTTGGATGTTGTGCCGGAGTTGGATTTGGTGGCTTGGCGGATTTCGGCGCGATCGACATAGACCGTCGATCGTGCGCTGAATCTGTTTTGAGCTTGTTGCGAATTGGTGATTTTAACCGCAGGACAGGGGGCTGACGCCCCCCGCTCGCCATTATGGAAATGGACAAACTTGTCTCGCTCTGCAAACGGCGAGGCTTCATTTTTCAATCGAGCGAAATCTACGGCGGCATGAACGGCTTCTGGGACTACGGTCCGCTGGGAGTCGAGCTCAAGCGAAACGTCAAGGAGGCCTGGTGGCGCGATATGATCACCGGCCACGACGATCTGGCCACCATGCCCGGCGCCCCGGCCTCCTATGAGATGACCGGTCTGGACTCGACGATCATCATGCATCCGCAGGTCTGGAAATGCTCCGGCCATTACGATCTGTTTCACGATTTCATGGTCGATTGTCGAGCCAGCAAACGCCGCTATCGTCACGATCAAGTCCGCGGCCGGTGGGTCACCGCCAAGGGGCAGCGGGCATTCATCGCCAGCGAACTAGCCGGCGACGAAGGACTAGCCGAGGCAGAGCAGCGGGCACTAAAATTTTTCAATCTCCGCGCAAAGGACCTGGAGCAACTCGCCTGGGACGGACCGCTGGTTTCGCTCACCACGGTCAGCGATTTCGCGCACGTCCTTGGCCCAGACGCCAAAGAATTGGGCACGCTCACGCCGCCGCGCGAATTCAACTTGATGTTCAAGACGTTTGTCGGCGCGCTCAGCGGCGAGGAGGGCGCGGCGTTTTTGCGGCCTGAGACGGCTCAGGGCATCTTCATGAATTTCAAAAACGTCACCGACTCGAGTCGAGTTCGCGTGCCGTTCGGTATCGGCCAGATCGGCAAAAGCTTTCGCAACGAAATCACGCCGCGAAATTTCACGTTCCGTTCGCGCGAGTTCGAACAGATGGAAATCGAGTTTTTCTGCCACCCGAGCCAATCGCCTGCCTGGTACAAGTATTGGCGCGATCGGCGATTTCAGTGGTATTTGGACCTGGGACTGTCGAGCAGCCGATTGCAACTGCGCGAACACCACAAGGAAGAGTTGTCGCACTATTCGGTCGGCACGGCGGATATCGAATATGGATTTCCGTTCTTGCCACCGGGCGAATTCGGCGAGCTCGAAGGGATCGCCCATCGCGGCGATTTCGATCTCCGCAGCCACATGGAGGGCAAGCTGGTCCGCTCGGGCGACACGCTCGTGGTGGAGCTCGACGCCGAAGGCAAGCCGCGGCATCGCGGCAGCGGCAAGGATCTGAGTTATCGCGACGATCTCACCAACGAACGGTTCACGCCCCATGTGATCGAACCCTCGGCCGGCGCCGATCGCGGCACGCTCGCGTTTTTGTGCGAGGCGTATCACGAAGACGAGGCCCCGGACGAAAACGGCCAGATGCAGAAGCGGGTGGTGATGAAGTTCCATCCGCGACTGGCGCCGCTCAAGGTGGCCGTGTTTCCGCTCGTGCGCAAGGACGGGATGCCCGAGGTGGCCCAGAGCATTTATCGCCAGCTCAAGGCCAACTTCAATGTGTACTACGACGAGAAAGGCGCCGTTGGACGCCGCTATCGCCGGCAGGACGAGGCCGGCACGCCCTATTGCATCACGGTCGACGGACAGACACTCACCGATGGCACGGTCACGATCCGCGACCGCGATTCGCTTGAGCAAATTCGCGTCCACAAGGACGAAGTGCTCGGCGAGATCAAGGGCCGGCTAGCCGCGCGCTAGGTCGGGCGCCACTGCTGGCTTGTCCAGCAGTGCTTTTTTCACCTGTGCTCACAGGCCGCACTGCTGGACAAGCCAGACAGTGGCGCCCGAAAACCGACTGACGGCAGTCGACATAACATAAGATCATCATGCTGCCCGCCATAAGCCAGGTCTGCACGCTCAACTCGCCATTCGAACTGGACGTCGCGGATTTCGCGGTCGGTCATTGCGGCGCGATTGAAATTTGGTGGGGCAAGCTCGACGCCTATCTCGAATCGCACACGATCGACGACGCGCGAGCATTGCTGGCCGACCATCAAATGGCCGCGCCGGTCGCCAGTTTTCAAGGCGGCCTGCTCACTAGCCAAGGAGACGCCCGCCGAGTCCATTGGGAACTGTTTGGTCGGCGGCTGGAGATATGCCGCGAACTGGCGATCGGCACGATGGTGGTGGCCGGCGACATCGAGGGACCGCTCAACCAGCAGGATTTTGAGCGGATTCGCGTTTCGCTCGTGCAAGCGGCCGAGCAGGCGAGCCAGCATGGCGTGCGAGTGGCGCTGGAGTTTCAATCGCGAGCGACTTTTCCGAACAATCTTCTATCGGCGGCCGCGCTCGTGGCCGATCTGAACCATTCGGCGCTCGGGTTGTGTCTCGATCTGTTTCACTTCCACATCGGGCCGAGCAAGACGGAAGATTTGGCCGTCCTGACGCCGGAGAATCTCTTTCATGTGCAAGTTTGCGACCTGGCCGGAGTCGTCCGCGAATGGGCCACCGACGCCGATCGCGTCCTGCCGGGCGACGGCGACATTCCGCAGCAGCCATTGGTGGACCATCTTAGGTCGATCCACTACACAGGCGCCGTCTCGGTGGAGATGATGAATCCGCAAATCTGGCAAATTCCGCCTCGACAAGTTGGCGAAATCACGATGACGGCTCTTCGGAAGACGCTTGGCTTGGCGAGCATGGACTAAACGCCCAGATCGCTTAATCTGCCCCGCCGAATCTGCCCTTTTCGAGGGCTGTCACGGCGGTTATTATTCCGCCCGCTTAAGTTCGCAGCGGCGCGCGAAGCGGAGTGTCGCCGCGGGTCGGAAACTCAATCGTTCAACCGCCAGAGGTCATCATGGGATTTTTCATTTGGATTCGCGAAGGGGTGCGGCGGGCCGTTTTGCTGGGTTTTTCCGACGCAATTTCGGAAATAGGTCAGCGGCGCGAGAGCGAAGACTTGGGAGAGCATCTCGCCACAAGCATTCGCCAAAGCCTGGCCATCGAAGAGCAGGCCAAATCGACCGGCGCGACCACCACGCTGGCGCCTCCACCCGGCCGCAAGAGGCTCGGTAAATCGCTAGAACAGATTCGCGGCGAGAAAGCGGCGTGAAAAGGATCGGGGCGGGGGGCGGGTAGGCAACCGAGAAGTGCCACGCATCCGACTTTGAAATCTTCTTACGACGTTTTTTCTAGGAAGTCGCTTACGATTCGACGCGGCGGAGTCGCAAGACGTACCCGGAAAACAAAACCGTGGCCCTGAAACAAGTCGAGGGCCACAGTCGTAAGAACTCAATTCGGCTGGCTTATCTAAGAAGTGAATCGTCGAGGACTTCGGAACCATTTCGGGTCGTCAGTCCCAAGTAAGTCGCCGGATCGACAGCATCGGTCAAACCGATGACGTGGCCGTCGGCAAACGCGTGATGCACGATGCTGCCGGCGTGACTGGTCAGGGACGCCAATCAGCGAACCTTGATCGACTGAAAAAAACCGCGAAGTCGCAGAAACGGGAGATGAGAAGTGTCGCTACCACCCCGCCGTCGGCGCTTGCAACGTACAACTTCCGGGCGAGATTGTCAAAAAATCGGATAGGCGAGCCAGTTGCAACTAGCAAAGTTTGTTCCTATATCGCAGCCATCGCTGCTGATTTGCAACGGAAAGCTTTCACTCCCGACTCCCGACTCCCGGCTCCCGACTACTCTCCGGCTTGGAGCTGTTCGACAGTTGCAGCCCCACGACGCCGACGATGATCAGCGCCAGGCAGGCGATCTTCACGCCGGATGTGGGCTCTTTGAACCAAACCATGCTCACGATCGACACGAGCATAATGCCCAGGGCCGACCAAACGGCGTAGGCCACGCTCAAATCGATCGTGCGCAGCGCGAAGTTCAGGGCCGCGAGCGAGCCGCCGTAGAAGACGAACATCAGCGTCGACGGCACAATTCGCGTAAATTGCTCCGACATCTTCAGGCAGGTCGTGCCGGAGACTTCCATCAAGATCGCCACGAGAAGAATTAGCCAGCCGGACATGCGGGACCTCGGGGCGGTGGGTATTAAATCGGTTTCGTTCGCGATACAAGCGACACGCATCGCAAGCGAGCGCGGCTAGGGAGGGGGATCCCATTAGCCGCGCTCGCTTGCGACGCGCATCGCTGGCGACGGGCGATGTCGAGACAACGGCGTACGCGATCACCAAACTTCGACGCGGTCGGCCGGCGCCCGGTACATCTTGTCGGTCGGCTGGATGTGGAACGCCTCATAGAACGCCGCGATATTCGACAGTGGAACATTCGTGCGGAACCGGGTCGGCGAATGCGGATCGGTTCGCAGCAGCAGCCGTTGATCCGCGTCGCGCACGGCGCCCCGCCAGACTTGAGCGAAGCCAATAAAAAACCGCTGCTCGCCGGACAGACCGACGATCACCGACGCCGTCTTGCCGTCGAGTGATTTCTTATAAGCGGCCAACGATATCGCCACGCCGCCTAGGTCGGCCAAATTCTCGCCAAGCGTGAGCCGGCCGTTGACGTGCAGATCGTCGACCGCCACGCAAGCGTTGTATTGCTTTACCAGCGCGTCGGCCTTGGTCGTGAAATGGCTACGATCCTCGGCCGTCCACCAGTTGCGCAAATTGCCCTCCGCGTCGGACCGGCTTCCTTGGTCGTCGAAGCCGTGCGTGATCTCGTGACCGATAACGGCGCCGATGCCGCCATAGTTCACGGCGTCGTCGGCCGTCGCGTCGAAGAACGGCGGCTGCAGAATGCCAGCCGGAAACACGATCTCATTGAGCGTCGGATTGTAATAGGCGTTCACCGTCGGCGGCGTCATGCCCCACTCTTCGCGATCCACCGGTTTGCCTAGCTTTGCGAGTTCGCGGTGGGACTCGAATTCGTCGCACCGAATCACATTTTGAGCGTATGAGTCGGTCTGAATATCGAGCGACGAATAATCTCGCCACTTGTCGGGATAGCCGATCTTTCGCACGACCGTGGCCAATTTGGCGAGCGCCTGCTTCTTCGTTGCGGCGCTCATCCAATCTCGGCTCTCGATCCGCTCGCGATAAGCGGCCTCAAGGTTTTTCACCAGTTCGTTCATTCGCAATTTGGCGTCCGCCGGGAAATATTTTTCGACGTAGAGTTGGCCGAGCGCCTCGCCGATTTGACCATCGATCGCGCCGAGCACTCGTTTCCACCGAGGCTGCATCTTCTTCGCGCCGCGCAGCGTTTCGCCGTAGAAATGAAAGCTCTCTTGCTCAAAGTCATGGCTCAGGCAAGACGCCATGCTATGGACCGCATCCCAGCGAAGATATGTCCGCCAATCGTCGAGGGGGACACTGCCGAGCAACTCGTCGACGCGCTGATAAAATTCCGGTTGACCGACGATCGCGAACTGCAGGTCCTTAACGTCGGCTCCCTTGAGATACGCTGCCCAGGAAAGGTTCGGCGTCAGTTTGTCGAGGTCGGCTCGCGAATGGCGATTGTAGTTGGCCTCGCGGTCTCGCAGAGCAACCGGCGCTCGCGAAGATTCGGCAAGCCGAGTCTCGATGCTCAGGACGACGTCGGCCTGTTTGGCGGCCGCGTCGGGAGTATCACCCAACAGCTCGAACATCTTGGCGACATGCTTGAGGTACTGCTCGCGAATTTTCCTCGAGTCCTCGGTCTTGCCGAGATAATAATCGCGCTCCGGCAGGGCCAAACCTCCTTGGTGCAAATGCACGGCGTAACGGGTGCTTTGCTTTTCGTCTTGATGGACGCCGAACCCGAAGAGCGACGAAATTCCCTTTTGATGCAATCGGGCGATGACCGCGATCAATTCGCGCCGATCCTTAACCCCGGCGATATCGGCGAAAAGCCCGTCGAGTGGCTTCGCGCCGAGCTTTTCGAGCTTGGCCTCGTCCATGGCGGCGGCATAAAAATCGCGAATTTTGCGGCGATTTTCGTCCAGCGGCTTGGTTTCCTTGGCCAGTCCCTCGACGATTTCGCGAAGGGCGATCAAATTGTCGTCGTGCAGCTTGCTGAACGAGCCCCAGCGGCTGTACTCGGCCGGGATGGGATTGTTTTTGATCCAGCCCCCGTTAACGTACTGGAAAAAATCTTCTCCCGGTTTAACGGACGAATCGAAATTTCCCCGATCGATTCCACTTTTTTGGATTCCGCTCTTTAGGTCAACGGTTGTCGTGGATGTCTTAACGGAAGCGGCCGGCGAATCGCTGGCTGAATAGGCGTTGCCGGCGGCATAGGCGGCAATCAGGCTCGCGGCGCCCGATAAGAGAACGAGACAAGAGCGGTGAATTCGAAGCATTCAAAATTCCATGGGGCGTGAATGAATATCGACCGGCGGGATGTAACGGCAGGTGTCCAAGCGGAATATATTATCCGGTGTTCGTCAAGACGATCCATGGATCCGTGCTGAGGAGTCCTCGCGAAAGCACCTCTGAGAAGGGGACAGTCCCCGGCGATTTTGCGAGGGCTTCTTAGCTTAGCGACGTGCGCGTTTTTGCCGAAATGGGACGAGAATTTTGCTCGAATTTACCACGCCGCGCTGGATTCGCCGAGGATTCTTTCGCACGAGTTCACTGTAACCGGCGTCGTGGCGAAGTATACTGGGCGTGATTCGTTCACGTTACAAAACAGGGAAGCCTTTATGTTCGAACAATCCTGCCGCTTAGCCATCGCCGTCGCACTTTCATGGATCGCCACTTCCACGGCCATCGCCGACGAACCGGCAATCGCCAAATACTCGGGCTGGGTGACCGCGGTTGCGTTCTCGCCGGTCGATGGCACACTCGTCAGCGTCGGTGGACAGAGTTTACTGTATCGACCTGGCGACGTGAAAGTTTGGAATCCGACCGATGGCGCCCAAAAATCGTCACTGGAAGGTCACGCCAGCGCCGTTTGGGCCGTCGCCATCTCACCCGACGGCAAGCATTTGGCTACCGGCAGTTACGATGGCGTCATCAAGCTTTGGGACATGCCGGAGGGCAAACCGGTCCAAGAACTCAAGAAGCACAAGCATTGGGCTCGAGCGCTGGCGTTCACGCCGGACAACAAATATCTTTTCTCGGGCAGCGAAGACTCGACCGTGATCCAGTGGGAGGTCGCCACCGGCAAAGATGTCAAAACGCTGCAAGCCCACGCGGGCGCCGTCTACTCCGTCGCGATCTCGCCGGATGGCAAGACGCTGGCGACGGCCGGTGGCGATAAGCTCGCCAAGCTCTGGGATGTCGAAAAGGGAACCGAGACAATCAAGCTCGAAGGGCATCAAGACGCCGTGTGGACGGTCGCCTATCGCAAGGATGGCAGTCTGCTCGCCACTGGCGGGGCCGATCGCGAGGTTCGCATGTGGAGCCCCGACGGCAAATCGCAAGGCACGCTTCCCGGCCACAAAGACTGGATCACCACCGCCGCGTTCTCGCCGGCCGACGGCAATCTGCTCGCCACCGGCAGCCAGGATCATACCGTGAAACTCTGGGACATCGCCAACAAAAAAGAGGCACTGGCTCTGCCGGCGTTTAAGTCGTCGGTCTGGGGCGTCGCATTTTCAACGGACGGGAAACTGCTGGCGATCGGGACCCATGAGGGGTTGAAACTTTGGGATGTGGGCGAGAAGAAAGAGAAGTTTCCGGCCCCGACGCCCGCGCCGGCGGCGAAGTAGAAGAGTCGCGCACGATGATAATGACGGTGAGCGTGTCGCGAGCGAACGCGGCTTAAAGGGCGAAATTCGGATTTGAGCGTGTTCGGGTGTGCGTTCAACGCCGTTTTCTCTTTGCGGCCGTGCCCCCCGCCGCTATACTCTGGCCAGTTTCCAGCGGAAAAAACTATGCCCAAATTCGTGGTCCGGTACGGCGTGATGCGTCATCTGGGGGTCATGTCGACCCGGGATGAGGGTGGTTTTGCGCGCGGCACGCAGGTCATCGCCCGCACGGATCGAGGACTCGAAGCGGGGGTCGTCCTGTGCGAAGCCACGCCCGAGTCGCTCGCCGAAATCAAGAATCCGCCGCAGGGCCAAATTCTTCGGGCCATGACGCCGGCCGATATGCTCGAGCGGAGCCAGATCCTCAACCAGCAGCGCGAGGAGTTTGTCGTCTGCGAGCGAATCCTCGACCAATTGCAGCTCGAAATGCAACTAGTCGACGTCGAGCACGTCTTTGGTGGCGAGCGGATCGTGGTCTATTATCTGTCGGAAAATCGCGTGGACTTTCGCGAACTGGTCAAATTACTTGGAGCGGAATTTCAAACGCGAATCGAAATGCGGCAGATCGGCGTCCGCGACGAGGCCAAGCTGTTGGCCGATTATGGCGATTGCGGGAAGCCCGTTTGCTGCAACACCCATTTGTCCGAGATGCCCCCCGTGTCGATGAAGATGGCCAAGCTACAAAAGGCCACGCTCGACCCGACGAAAATCTCCGGTCGCTGCGGGCGCCTCAAATGTTGTCTGCGTTATGAGTATGATACCTATGAAGCCCTGCAGAAAGACCTGCCGCCGCTGGGCTCCGACGTGCTCACGCAAAACGGCCGCAGCCGAGTGCTCGCCCATGAGATTCTGGCCGGCCAGTTGCTCGTCGAGACCGAAGATCATCGGCGGATATTCATACCCGCCGCCGACGTGCTCACTGTCTTGAACCGGGGAACCGCCGCCGAGCCCGCCTGACGCACCTGAATCCATTCTGCCAGTTCACCAAAAATAACTTCGCCCCGACCGGGCGATCATCTGAACCGCTTCCATGCTCGATCCGTCGCACCCGCTTGCCAAATTGCTCAAGAAAGACCGCCGCTATAAGCTCGACGCCTATGCCTTCGTCGAAGAGGCCCTGAGCTTCGCTCACGATTCGCTCGGCATGGGCAGCGAAGGACCCACGGAAGATGATCCCGAGGCGAAGCCCCGGCCGAAGCGCGGCGAGGAAAAGCCGGTCGAACGGCATCTGACCGGCCAAGAACTGTGCGAGGCCATTCGCCAGTTTGCGCTCGATGAATATGGATATTTGGCCAAGTCGGTGCTCAATAGCTGGGGCGTCAACGCGACGGACGACTTCGGGAGCATCGTCTTCAATCTGATCGACATTGGCCGGATGAAGAAAACGAAACAGGACCGCCGCGAAGACTTTCACAACGTCTATTCTTTCGACGTCGCCTTCCGGCAGGACTTCAAAATCGTGCCGTCGGAGAAGCGGGATGGCTAAGTCGGGGTCGCGACGAAAACCGGATAAGACCACGCCGGCTCATCGCGCGAATATTGCCGGCTCGACGCAAGGCCAACCGGTTGAGACAAGCCGTGGCGCCGCATCGGGGATCTCGATCCCGGCCCATCCGGCCGCCGCTTATTTGTCGCCGGTCCCGCTTGAAGTTCCACCGGCCGGCTCTCTCCAAAAGCTCCTGTTTCTGGCGATGGCGCTCGTAGTGATCGCTTGGCTGGCGTTCCTGGGATGGATGGCCATGCGGGGCCCCGCCGCCGCGCGGCTAAACAACTCCGCCGCCGCGCGGCCAAACATCTCCGCCGCCGCGCCCACCCAACCGGCGGATGCGAACTAGAACGAATTGCTTGCACGGCTTGCGTTCCAGCGTCCCGGCGCCGCAGAATCACACTCAATTCAATTCGGCCAGCGGCCCGCGTCTCTCGGAGACGAGGGGCCAAGGCGGCTACGGAGTTCGCAAAGCGTATGAAAGTAATTCCATTGGGGACGAAGGTCGTGATCCGCCGGCTCGAGCCTGAGTCGAAGACGGCCGGCGGCATCGTGCTTCCCGATTCGGCCCACCAGCGGCCCCACGAAGGACGAGTGCTCTCGGTCGGTGACGGCCGGCGATTGCCCAGCGGCGTTCAAGTTCCGCAGCAGGTTCGTGAGGGAGATCGCGTTGTTTTCAGCAGCTACTCCGGAGTCGAGATCGAAGTGAACGGCCGATCCATGCTGATCATGAACGAAGACGAGATCCTGGCCATCGTCGATTGAATATTGCGACAATCGCCGCAGCGGATGGGGCATTTTCCACGGGTTCACCATGAAAGAGAAAACGATGAAGCTGACGCCAAACATCCGTTCGATGACCGGCCCACGATCGAGATTTCGATGCACGGCGCTGTCCGCGACTCTGTTATTGCTCGGGGGTTGTAGTGGATGCACGGCCAAAGAAGACTCCACGCCGAAGGCAACTGCTGGCGAAACGAACTTAGCCGATCGAAGAGCGGTTGGCCCCTCGCCCACGACTCCAACACGGGCAGTCGCCGCCGAAACGGGTTCGTCCGCCACGACCAAACCTGCCGAGATAACCGCCGCCGCGCCCGCCAAATCGACGCCGGTCGTTTACGGCGCCGCGGAACTGGCCAAGGTGCTCGACTTCACGAAGCTGAAATTGCCGAAAGGAACCACGAGTTTCGATTTAACGCCCGCTCATGCCAACATTGTCGCCCCCGGTACGGTCAAAACAGTCTGGCCGGTTTATATGGCGCAGTTCAACGAAATGGGTTGGAAGTCGACCGGCGGGCCGCGCGAGCAAATCAGCGACGATTATGCCTCGACCACGATCGCCAAAGATAACTTCCTCGCCGAAATTTCGGTCTCAAAGAAGGGGGACACGCCCGAGACGATGGTCTCGCTGCTGTGGCATGGCAATCTCGACACGCGAGCATTGCCCCGCAACGAAGGCGCCAAGGCGATCTTCGAATCGCAATCCGGCACGGGCTACACCACGGAAAAAAATGTCGCGGACACGCACGCCGAGCTGATCGAGCTACTGATGGCCGATGGCTGGCAGCCCTATGGGCGACTGGGTCGCGGACAGTCGGAGGGGAACGAAAAAGAAAACCGGTTCGCCCATCTGTTCAAAAGCGGTTACCACCTGGATGTGATGATCGGCCTGGCGCCGGCTCAGAACAACAAAACGATGGTGCAATACAACGTCTACGCCTTGTCGCATGAAATCCCCGTTCCGCCCGGCGCCAGCGACGTTGAATTCGACGACAATAAGTGGGAACTCAAGTGCAAGGCCCCCGGCGATTTCCTGGCGGTCGCCGAACTTTATAAGAAAGCGATGCTCGCCGCCGGTCTCAAGGCCCTGCCCGGCGAACAGCCGCAAGAAAAATATGTGAACCAGCGATTCGGCACGGAGGCGGGCGATATCGTGATGGTGCAGACGAGCGTGAAGGACGACCAGACTCATGTTCTCGTCAGCGGCATTTCAGCCGCAATGCTCGCGGAAATTAAGAAGCAGGACAAGGAGCGAGCGGAAACGGAGATCGCCGCCGCCGAGGAACAACAGGAGGCCGATCGCAAAGCGGCGACTGAAAAACAAGCCGTCCACGACGAGCTCGAGAAGAAAATCGATAAGCAGCAGGCCGATCTCGAAAAACAGATTCAGGACAAAGTTCAGGAAGCGCTGAAAAAGGCGAAGCTGAAATAAGGCGAGCGGGGGGCGTCAGCCTGGCTGACGCCCCCCCGCTCGCTTACATCGAGGACGGCGCCGGCAGATAAAAATTCACCGCCAGCACGACGGCTGCGGCGACGATGCAGTACGCGCCGAACCAGAGCCAGTGGCCTTTCTCCATCAACCGGGACAGCAGTCGCAGGGCGACGAGCCCGGCTAGAAAACTGAACACCATGCCGATCAGCCCCGGCTGCAACAAGGGGCCCAGCGCGATGGCTCCGGCGCCTTTGGCCGCGTTCTCTTTGACGACGTCATAGCCTTCCTTCGCGATGATGGCCGGCGTCAGCAGCACCGCCAGGGCGAAGCTGAACTCTTCGGCGGGAATGCGCGCCACGCCCAACAGCATGCCGGTCGAGATCGTCGCGCCGGATCGCGAAAACCCTCGAAACGGCAGGCAGATCGCTTGAACCAAACCGATCAACAGACCGCGGCGCATGTCGGGCTTTTCGTCGCGGGCCGGCTGGCGCGAATCCTTAATGCCCGCGATGAGGATCAAGATCCCGACGGTCAGCAGCGACGCGGCCATAATCGGCAGATTGCGAAAGAAATGTTCGATCGGCTGACCGGTCGTTTTTTCGATGATTTTTACGATTCCATATCCAATCGCTCCGGTCACGGCAGTGGCGGCGAGCAGCACGGGGATCTGCGGCGCCATCAATTTCCACCGCCGCCAAAAATACAGCAGCACGGAAAACATCGTTCCCGTGTGCAGCATGATGAGTAGGAATGTCCATTGCACGTGCGACAAAATATCGTAATGGATCAGTCGAGCGATGACGGTCACATGGGCCGAGCTAGAGACGGGCAAAAGTTCCGCCGCCCCTTGAACGATAGCCAGGATCAAGATTTTCACGAGGTCGGTCATCCGAGAAACCTCAGGGCCCAATTGAAAAAAACGAATGGCGTGAGACCAAATATAGCTTGCCCCCAGCATGGCGAAAGTGGTGGCGGCGCGAGTCCAATCAAAGTACGATCTCCGCCCCTAGTCGAATTTCTTGGGGTCTGCCATAATTTGGTTGGCGAAGCTGCCATGCAGGGCTGGGACCGCGATTGCGGCGGCCGGGAATCGACGAAGAGAAGGGCTGAGGATGTTCAAGAATCTGAGCGCCGAAGGAATTGGTGTTTCGGGTCGGCAGAGCGAGGTGATCGAGTCGGCGCTTTCGTTCGGCTTTAAGGGGATCGACTTCGATCTGATCGATTTTCAATCGCAGGTGAAGGCGCACGGCATGCCGCATGCGCGGCGGCTCTTGGATAGCGCCCGATTGAAGATCGGCACGTTTCGCCTGCCGCTGGTGTGGGACGATTCGGATACCGTGTATCAAGAGGGCCTCCGCCAGTTGCCGGAGTTCTTGGAACTGGCGAAAGCGGTGGGCGCCAGCCGAGCGGTCACCACGATCAATCCCGCCAACGATGCCCGGCCGTATCACGAGAATTTCGAATTCCACCGGCGGCGGCTGACGGAAATCGGCGGCTTGTTGGCCGCTTCGGAGATGAGACTGGGAGTCGATTTCGTGGCGTTGCCGCACGCCCGCAAGGGGCGCGCGTATCAGTTCGTCCACACGCTCGACGCGGTTGTGATGATGGTCGACATGATTCGCGCGGCGAACGTCGGGATCGTCGTCGATCCGTGGGAAATTCATGCGGCTGGCAGTTCGCTCGAAGACATTCGCAAACTGCCCGCGGACCGAATCATCGCGGTGATGCTCTCCGACGCGCCGCTGGACGTCGAGCCGGCGGCCCTCACCGAGGCCGACCGACTCCTGCCGGGCGAGACGGGCAAGATCGACAGCGCCGCCCTGCTGTCGATGGTGTCGGAAATGGGCTACGAAGGACCGATCACGCCCAAGGCCAATCGCGCAAAGCTCTCGGGCATGCGTCGCGATCAGATCGTCAAGCTGGCTGGCGAGCGGGTGGATCAAGCTTGGAAAGCGGCCGGCATCGCGCCATCCGGCAAGAAGCTCGCGCCCGTTAAGAATTGATTGTGAGCCCAACCGGCCATGATTCCGCGAGCAAGCAAACAGACCGATACAACTGGTCGCTCGGCGCTCACGCGTCGCGATTTTCAAACACTGGCGGCTGCGGCGCTGGGCGGACTCTTGACCGGAACGATCGGCGGTTGCAGCCATAAGGTCGACCTGCCCGGGCCGCCGTTTGGCGATTCCCATCTCTGCCGCGGGCTGAACGTCTGCAAAGGCAAAGACAAGCTCGGCAAGAACGAGTGTGCTGGAACAGGCCAGTGTGCCACGCTAACGCACGAGTGCGCCACTCAGAACAAATGCAAGAATCAAGGCGGATGCGGCGAAACGGCGGCCGCTAATGCGTGCTCGGGCAAGGGGGGCTGTGCCGTGCCGCTGATGCAAGGGGCCTGGAAGCAGGCGCGAAAGAAATTCGAGACGGAGATGAGCGGTTTGGGGGTGACTTTTGGCAAATCGCCGTTGCCAAAAGCTTGAGATAACGGATTCGGGAGGCTCGGATTGGAAAACGCCACGCTCCGATGCTTCGGCGAGGCTGGCCCGAAGGGAAGCCCCGGGTGACATGTTCTCGAAGTCGAAACACGTTCGGGGGCTTCGGCGAGGACGCCTCCAGCCCCAGGCGCCAAAAAAAACCGCGGCCGCTTACCCTGGGGCAAGCGACCGCGGCCGTTAATCAAACCTCTCTTCGATTGCGACGGTGGAGTCGCTGCGAGAAAAACGCGGATCGGGCCGTGCTAGGCACTGGCCGTTGTTGATCCGGGTCTTCGCTATTGGGTTGGCACCTCCGACGGAATACTTGAAGAGAGGCTTGTTTCGAAAAATCGCTTTTATTACCGCTCGATTCGCCGTTATGCGTCCAGCCATCTGGCTCCGTAATTAATCGGGAATCTCCGGCGGGTCTGAATAATAGACGGATCGGCTGTTCGATTCAAGCTCCACTTGTATCGGCGCCCGACGCTTCTCAATCTTAACTCAAAAACCCGGGCCAAAGCGGCAATCGGCGCCATCTTTCTCGGGCCCCTTGCATCGACAAGTCGCCTAAAGTTGAGCAAGATTCGCGCCGTTGCCGTCAATCAAGCCTATTTCTTCTCGACGAGCCAAATGTTGCGGAAAACAACCGGGTCGCCGCCGTGATCCTGCAAATAAATCCCGCCGGTGAGCTTGTTCGAACCCTTGGCCGGCGTCTCGTCGCCAATTCGTCCCGGTGTATGGTGCGGAAGTTTTAAATCTTCATGCACGACGACGCCATTGTGCTTGATTGTGACAACCGTGTCGCTCGTTTTCTTGCCATGTTCGTCGAACCGAGCCGCCTTGACATCGAAGTCGTAAGTCTGCCACGACAGCGGCGGGAAACTCATGTTGACCTTCTCCGCAGCGATTTGATAGATGCCGCCGCAGTCGTTGTTCAGCCCCTCGAGGCCAAACGAATCGAGCACCTGGACTTCGTATCGCTCCTGAATATAAACGCCGCTGTTGCCGCGACCTTGGCCGCGAGCCTCGGGCATATACGGGCAGCGAAACTCGATGTGCAGCGTGTAATCGCCGAACTGCTGCTTCGTGCTCGTGCCGTTCCAAAGCAAATGATCGTCGACGATTTTACCGTTGTTCCAGTGCTCGAGATTCGAGCCGTCGAACAGCACGATCGCGCCCTCGGGGGCTTTGGCGCCGAGTGTCGAGCTCTTGCGCTCGACTTTCTTGAGGTCGCCCAAACTCTCGCCGCTCGGCTTGGTGACGGTCATTTTGCCGTCCTTGATCGAAGCGACCCAGCCGTCGCCGGAAAATTTCGTTTCGCCATCGGCCGTTTTGCCCTTGGCGGTCATCTTCTCGCCGCCGCGCGACCAGCCGTCGCCTGGCAATCCGCCGAGATAGATAACCGCATCGAATTCGCCTTTTCCCAGCGCGACGATCTGGGCGCCGACCGGCTTGGTCTTGCCGCTGAATTTTCCTTCGCCCGTATATTCGCCTTGGACGGCGAAATCAGGGCCGGCCTTGACCGGATCGGTGAACGTGGCGCCGCCATGCTGCGCGCATGCCATGTTGGCCATTCCTAGACCTACGAAAAGCGACAACGACAAAACAACGCGGATGCTCATGGAGTTCTCCGATGCAAAAGGACGGGCGGGAGCAAGTCAGGTGGGGGACACTCGCGATATTCTGATTGGATTGCCCGGGCCACGCAAGCAGCCACGAGCAAAATCAATTGCCGGCGGCCGGCTCTTTGTGGAGATAGGCTTCGCCGAGAATGCGGATGCCACGAGCGGCGATCGGAGTTGCGCCGAGCCCTGCCTTGTCCAATTGGGCGACCGCCGTTTTGACGCTGTCGAGGATATCGGTACTCTTGTCGACCTCAAGATTATTTTCCACCGAGCGAATCTTGTTGACCGCAAAATAGGGATGCTGGAGCGGCAATCCGCGGGCCAATAACGGCATGGACTGCAGAAGATTTTTTCCGTCGGATGCTGAATCTTCCGTTCGCGATCGGAGCCACAGCTTGTCGGAAAATGAATGAATATAAGTGGCCGCCGCGCCATTATCGTCTTGGATGGCGATCGACCGCTGGACCAATTGCTCGGCGTCGGCGAGTCGACCATCGATCAGCGCCAGCGCGGCCAGATTGTGCAATATCACGGCCGCGTGCCTTTCGGGCGGTCCGGCCGGCTGACCGTCGCGACCGGCGGATTGGTTCCAAAGCTCTTGGGATCGCAGCAGATCGGCGGTCAGCGCCTCGTGCCGGCCGCTGGACACGACCGCTTGCACGACTGCTTGGTTGTTCAATATTACCGCGAGCTGCGCCTCGAGCGCCGGATCGCGCAGATTGCGCCGCCGGGCGACTCGCTCGCGAAGGGCCTTTGTCTGCTGACTCAGTTTCTCGGCGACCGCGAATTTTCCCTCGGCGGCCCGGATCGCGATCAGCAAGCTGGCCGCTTGTGCGAATCGCACGCCTTCGCGACCGCGCAGCTTCGCTTGATCGAAGAGCTGCAAGGCTCGCTGGTCGGCCGTTGGCCACTGACCGGCCAACGCGGCCGCGAAGGCGCCGCGCGCGAGCAGGTCCTCGCGGCGCGGCTGGTTGGAAAGTAGCTTGCCGTAGCGATCGCTTGCCGCCGAAAAGTCTCCTCGATAGATCTCGGCCATCGCACGGGCCAACTCGGTCGTTGTCTCGTCGATCGACTGCTGCTTCGCGGCAACGCCGAGTATCTCGCTTGCCAGGTCAAACCGCGACTCGACGATAGCCTTGATCGCCTGTTGTATCGTGGGATCGTCACCGCCGATCCGAGCGGCGACTTGCCGGGCCGCGGCCGACGGGGTCGGAGGGACCAGCACGGCCAGACCCTCATCCGCCCAAATCAGTGAAGCCGTGTCCAACTCGCGGTCGGCCATCCTCCACAGATCAGGAGTGACCTCGCCGGCTGGGATCGGGGCCCACGGGCTGAGCCACCAGGCGCACACGATCAGCAGCACGGCGCCCCCCGCCACGCGGCTGGTGCTGACTCGTCCCAGCAGCGGCCAGCGGAGCCGATTATATTTCTTGGCGAATTCGCGAATGGCGAACACGACCACGAGCATGGCCAGCACGGCGTTCACGATGCCCACCAGCCGCTGAAAGAATACCGGCAACTGTATGCCCGCCGCCGCGAATCGCACGACCAACAGAAATGCGATCAGTAGCAGTCCAGCGAGAAATGTCCGCTTGGGCTTGCGAGGCCGCCGCGGATGGGACGCGGAATGCGAATGAGGCACATGGCTTTCTGGCATGACTGCATTTTAGCGACGAGTCGCCGCAGTTTGACAGACGCCCCCAGGGTTGAGTAGATTTCATACCATCTGGATTCAAGGCTTGGGCTGTCAATTTCCGTGCGGCGGCTCTTTTCCGCTCGTTTTTCATCTCGGGGGTCCCATGCGATTTCGCTCTTGGTTCATGTTGACGGCCGGACTGGTACTCGTTTGCGGCGTCAGAACTTGGGCTGCCGATCCGGCCCCGAAACCGGCGCCGAAAGCCGATAAGAAACCCGAAGCCAAGGCCGATGATAAAGCCGCCGACAAAACTGCCGGCAAAGCCGACGACGACAAGGCCACGACCAATCCCGACGAATATCTCAAAGGGCGAGGACTGAAGCTCGTGCGCCAAGTTGGATTTTGAACGAAGAGCTTGAAATCAATACCAAGATGGGCGGCTTGGACAAGCTCAAGCGGGCCGTGTTCCTTTCGCAAAAGGACGAATCGCTTGCCGACAAACAACTCGAGCAGAAGAAGGCCGCCATCGACCAAATGCTCAAGGCGCGGATCATCTTGCGCGAGAAGTTAAATCAGGCCCCCACGGCCGACGCTCATAACCGGATCGTGTCGGAAATGAACGGCATGCTCGACAAGATCAATCTGCTAGAAAACGAGTTGGGCAAGGACTCCGGCTCGCGAAAGGTACGCGACGGGGTCGCCAAGTCGCGCGACGACTACGTGAAAGAACTTCTCGAACTGCGCAAGAAAATCGATAGCTATCAAGAAAAGTACGCCGATCTCGCGGCCGACAAGAACGTCGCCGAAGCGATCGAGGCCTATAACAAGCTCAAAGAGAAGCAGTACAAGCTCGGACCCGGTGTCAGCCTCACCAACAACGACAAGAAGCTCAAAAAATTCGAAGAGCTCGTGCTGGCCGATTCGATCGACATCGAACGAGCCGGCAGTCAACTCTGGGAGATCTCGGTCGTCTTCAATAACGGCAAGCCGCAGACCTTGGATCTCGACACCGGCTCGTCGGTGATCGCGCTGTCGTTCGAGGCCGCCAAGGCTGCCGGCATCACGCCTTCGGATACCGATCCCACGATCAAAATGCAACTAGCCGACGGACATATCGTCGAGGCGAAGCTGGTCATCGCCAACTCGGTCCGGGTCGGCAAGTTCACGGTCGAAAAGGTCGAGTGCGCCGTTCTGCCGGCCCAATACAAGCAAGCCGCGTCGCTGCTTGGCCAGAGTTTCTTGAAGCACTTCACTTACAAGATCGACACCGACAAATCAAAGCTGGTGATGACCAAGATCGAGTCAGCGGCTACCGGGACGGGCACGCCTAAGGCAACCAAAGAATAGTTGGGCCGGACGACGGGTTGTCGGCTGTGGGGTGGCCGTGGCTGGAGGCGCTTCGCCGAAGCCCCGGAATCGCGCGATTGACCCCAGCTTTGATGCGGTGCGACTCTCGTGCTACGCTTGATGAATGGCACGGCTTACGCAACCATTGTCGCTTCTGACGCCCGTCGATCATTTAGCGACGACCCACTCGATTGAAACGGTGGGGGCTCGGCCGTCTGGCTGGGCAACGTTTTTCTGTGCCCTGCTGATCATCGCCGCCGCGGCGATTGCTTATCACAACAGCTTCACGGTTCCTTTCATTTTCGATGATCGAAACTGGATCGTCGAAAACCCGACCATTCGCGATTTGGGCCATCCGGCGCGCATCGTTTTCCCTGATCGCGCGAATTTATTTGGTGGCCGGCCGACGCTCAGTCTGACGTTGGCGCTCAATTACTGGCTCGCCGGGACTGATGTGCGCGGGTATCACGCGGTCAATCTCGCGATTCACGTCCTCGCCGGGCTGGCGCTGTTTGGAGTGATCCGGCGAGTCCTCTTGGCGCCCTCGTTGAGAAGCCGATTTGGCGACAACGCCACGCCGCTGGCGTTCGCGACCGCGCTGCTGTGGGTCGTTCACCCGCTGCAGACCGAGTCGGTCACCTACATCATTCAGCGCGGCGAATCGCTGGCCGGGCTATTTTTCTTAATGACATTGTACTGCGTCATCCGCGGCGCAGGGTTGCATGAGCGAACGGGGCGATCTGCCTGGTGGTGGTACGTCGCTGCCGCAGTTAGCTGCGTGCTTGGAGTCGGGGCCAAAGAATGGGTCGCCGTCGCGCCGCTGGTCAT
Source organism: Pirellulales bacterium (assembly GCA_038210495.1). Classification (GTDB taxonomy): domain Bacteria; phylum Planctomycetota; class Planctomycetia; order Pirellulales; family DATAWG01; genus JBBQWR01. The sequence goes on along the minus strand of JBBQWR010000012.1, from coordinate 79,869 downwards.
GCTACTTTTCGATCGGGCCATTTTGAGCGGCTCGTTTCGCCGGGCCATTGCCGAGCGCGGCGGGTTATACGCAGCGCTTGTCGCGACCTGGGCCATCTTGGCCTGGGAACTCGTCTCGACCAATTTTCACAACCAAACGACCGGCGTCGGCGTGGCGACATTTCGTCCGCTCTCGTATTTCGTGACCCAGCCGGCAGTGATCGTGCATTATGTGGGGCAGGCGTTTTGGCCGAATGACCTGTCGCTGGATTACAATTGGCTGCCGCCTCATGGCTGGCTGGAGGTCGCCATTCCCGGTTCGATTGTTGTAGCGCTTCTGGCGCTGACAGTTTGGGCCTTAATATGGCGTCCGGCATTTGGAGCCGTCGGCGCATCGTTCTTCTTGATTCTTGCGCCGACGTCGAGCTTTCTGCCGATGGCCGACGCGGCGGCCGAGCATCGCATGTATTTGCCGCTCGCGGTCGTTCTCACGCTCGCGATTGTCGGCGGCTTTTATATCTTGGGGCGGCGATCCGATTCACGGAAACAATCGGCGCTTCGGCGAGCGATACACTGGGCGCCGATCGGCCTCAGTGCGTTTGCCGTGGTCGCGCTAATTTGGACTACCATCGAGCGGAACCACGATTATCGCTCAGAGTTGGCCATTTGGCAGGACACCGTAGAGAAGCGGCCGCAAAACTGGCGGGCTCACTACAATCTGGCCTGCCAATTGTCGGCCCTGGACCGCCATGCGGCCGCCATTCATCAATACGAACTCGCGGTCAAGATCGCTCCGAACTACGCCCCGGCCAATCACAATTTGGGAAGCGAACTTGCGAGGCTCGGCGATTACGACGGAGTGATTACTTACGAGCGGCGCGCCATTCAGGCCGATCCGAATTTCGTCGAAGCGTACGTTAGCCTGGGCCTAGCGCTCGAGAAAAGCGGTCGCCCCCGCGAGGCGATCAACAATTACGAAACGGCGATCGAGTTGAACCCCACCTGCTTTGACGCCCTGAATAACATCGGCCCATTGCTCAGCCGCACGGCCGACACGGACGAAGCGGTCAAGCGGCTGCAACAGGCGCTGCGGCTCAAGCCGGAGTCCGCGAAAGCCCACTATAATCTCGGGGCGGCCCGGTTGCGGCAGGGAAAGTGGGACGAAGCCGAGCGCGAGTACGAAACAACCTTGTCGATCGATCCCGCTCACGCCGGCGCCCACGCCGACCTGGCCGGAATCCTGATTTTGCGAAAGCAGTACGACACGGCGATCGAGCATTGCCGCCGCGCGATCGTGGCGCCCGAGTCGGCCGAAATCGCGGCCTTCGTCGCGGTAGCGCACTCGAACTGGGGCTCGGCGCTGCAGGCCCAAGGCAAATCGCTTGAAGCGATCGACCAATGGCGAGCGGCGGTCAATTCACGTCCCGGCGACGCCAGCCTCTTGAATCATTTGGCTTGGGCCCTGGCGACGAGCCCCGATGGACTGGTCCGAGACGGCAGTGGCGCGCTCGTTTACGCCCGTCGCGCCGCCGAGCTAACTCAAGGCTCGGACCCCATCATCCTCGCCACGCTCGCCGCCGCTCAAGCCGAAGCCGGCCGATACCCGCAAGCCGTGCAAGCCGCCGAACGGGCGATCGATCTGGCCGAGTCGCAACACAATGTTCCCTTGGTCGAATCGCTCAAAAACCAGATTCAGCTTTATGAGTCGGGACGGGCTTTTCACGAAGAGCAATGACGTCTAGGCTCGCCCGAAGCAAGTCTTTGAATTATTGAGTCGCTTCGAATTTGGTCGGACCCAGATGTTGTGGTAAAATTCAGGAATGGAAAAAGTGGTACACAACGTCAATGAATTGCCCGCCGGCGCACGCTCCGCGGTGGAAACTCTCGTCGGCCACGCTCTTCGGGATGACCAGCAATTGAACATCGTGGCGCTCGATGGGGCCGTCGAACCAAAGACAGCCCAGCGGCTCGCCGAGTGGAACGAGTTGACGACCATGCTCGACGTAATGCATGAAAACGCACGACAATCGGACCGCTCGCCACAAGAAATCGACCGGCTGATCGACGAAGCGTGTGAGTCTGTTCGTTATGGCGGATAGTCATGCGGATCATGTGCGACACCAATATTTTGGTTCGAGCCGCGATTTCTCACAGCAATTCGGCGAGAAGTTGGAAATTTCGCGCATATGCGTTTACGCCAAAATCGCCTCGATCGCGTTTCCTGAGGTGATCGTCAACCGCTCGTCGCGGCCGTTGTGCGGGTAGGTTAGGGCTTCGTGGTCGAGGCCCATTAGGCGCAGGATCGTGGCGTGAATGTCGTGGACGTGGGCTTTGTTCTCCACGGCGTAGAGGCCGATTTCGTCGGTCGCGCCGTAGGTCATGCCGCCGCGCACGCCGCCGCCGGCCATCCAAATCGTGAACCCATACGGATTGTGATCGCGACCGTTGCCGCTCTCGCTCATCGGGGTTCGGCCGAATTCGCCTCCCCAGATCACGAGCGTGCTCTCGAGCAGCCCGCGCTGTTTTAGGTCTTTCAACAGGCCGGCGATCGGCCGATCGCTCTCGCGGCAGTGCTGCGAATGATTGCCCTCGACATTCGAGTGAGCGTCCCATTTGCTTCCGGAGCCCATATAAAGCTGCACGAAGCGCACTCCGCGCTCGACCAGTCGCCGGGCCAGCAAACAATTGCGGCCATTGCGACCCGTTTCCTTGTCATCCAGGCCATACAGCCGCCTGGTGTGGGATGATTCGCTCGCCAGATCGACCGCTTCGGGCGCGGCCGATTGCATGCGATAGGCCAATTCATAGGCCGCGATCCGCGCTTCGAGATCGTTGTCTTCAGTTCGCTCGGCGCGATGCCGCGAATTCAATTGTTGAATGAAATCGATCTTCGAGCGTTGCCGCTCAGGCGCCGAGGCGCTGGGCGGGGCGACGTGCAGGACGGGCGACTTGCCATCGCGGAATTTCGTTCCTTGATAGCTAGCGGGCATGAAGCCCGTCGACCAATTCCGGTTGCCTCCCGGCGGATCGTCTTGATTGTCGAGCATCACGACGAAGCCCGGCAGATTTTCGCATTCGCTGCCCAAACCATACAGCGACCAGGAGCCCAGGCAGGGCCGGCCGCCGAGGATGCTGCCCGTATTCATCTGGCAGATTCCGCCGACGTGGTTCAAGCCATCGGCCTGGCAGCTTCGGATCACGGCCATTTCGTCGACGCAGGTGGCGATCTCCGGATACCAGTCGCTGACCCAAATCCCGGACTGACCGTGCTGCGCGAATTTGCGCTGCGATGCCAATAGCGGCGTGTAAGCCGTCTTGCCCATTGCGGTGACCGGGCGTACGAAACTCTCGGGCAGCGGCTTGCCCGCGAGTTTGGTCAGCGTGGGCTTCGGATCGAACAGGTCGATGTGGCTTGGGCCGCCGTCCAGAAAGCACCAGATGACGCTCTTGGCCATGGCGGGAAACTGCGGCGCCTTTGGCGCCGCCGGATTGACAAACTGAGCCGGCGCCGCGAAGGCCTTGTCGCCGGCCAGCAGCGAGGCGAGTGCAAGAGAGCCAAAGCCGGCCCCAGCGCGAGTGAGAAAATCGCGGCGCGATGTCGCGCTTGTATAATGCCCCTGATCGTTCATTCAAAATCCTGCGTCATTTGGGTAGTGCCCATCCTGCAAGTCCTTGAAGATCGCCACTTGCCGCGAATTTCGTCGTCAATCGACATACAAGAACTCGTTCGAGTTGAGAATCGCGTGACAAAAATCGACCACGGCCGCGGCATGGGCCGAAGGATCATCCTTGGGAAGCGGATCGGGCAGAGTCTGTTTCTCAGGACCCTTCCCACTTTCCATAATTGCGATCGCCTGACTCGCGATAAACTTCGTGCAGATCTCAAGTTCCACCGGCTTCGGCTGGCGGCCATAGGCCTCGGCGTATGCGGTCGCAACCACGGCTTCGTCGTGGCGCCGAGAACGAGTCGAATCGGATTTCGTTAATAATCGTCCGGCCCAGCGGCGTGCCTCGGAAATTGCGAAGTCACTATTGAGCATAAGCAGTGCTTGTGGGGCCGTCGTCGTCGTGCTTCGCCGAGCACAACTGTTGTGCATGTCCGGCAGATCAAATGCGTCCAACAGCGGCAATCGCAGGTTGCGCTTCGCCAAGACATAAATCGAGCGACGGTTGCGATCCTCAGCCTTCGAGTCGGCCTTCCAAGCGTAATTGCCCAAGCCCTCGGGCAGGTCCGGATGCACGCTCGGTCCATACATCCGCGGATCGAGGTCGCCCGACACGAGCAGCACCGCGTCGCGCAAAGCTTCACCCGTCAACCGCTGCCGCCGAGCGTGCCAAAGGAGCTTGTTGCCGGAATCGGCGGCGATCGCTTTGGCGTGCATTTCGCTTTTGGCGTCGACGATCGCGGACTGACGATAGCTCGCCGAAGTGACCATGAGCCGATGCATGGCTTTAAGGCTCCAGCCGGAATCCATGAGTTCGACTGCCAGCCAGTCGAGCAACTCCGGGTGCGTCGGCGGTTCGCCGGCCGAGCCGAAATCGTTCGGCGTGGCGACAATCCCTTGGCCAAAGTGATATTGCCAAAGGCGATTGACCACGATCCGGGCGGTGAGCGGATTATCCTTGCGGGTCAGCCAATTGGCGAGCGCCGAGCGGCGACCCGTCGTGTTGGCGCCGGGCGCCGCGGCGGCGGCTTCGATATTGGCGGCGCCGAGAAATTCGGGGAAGCCCGGCTCGACCTGCTCGGCCGGATGCTTCAGACTGCCGCCCGCGAGCCGGAATGTCGGCGGCGACTGATTGCCGGCGTCGACTACACCGCGAGCCGTCGGCAAAGCACGCGGTTTGAGCGAATCGAACTTCGCCAATTGGGCCTGCAGCTCTTCGTAGTGTTTCTTCTGCTCCCCTTTCAATCCCCCGGCTGCGCCTCGTTCTTTGGGCGCGGTGTATTTCGTCGCTTGATAGGCGATCTGTTTCTGCAATGCCGTGCGCTGCGAATCTGGAGCATGAATGGCCGCGACGACTTCGGTGTTGAATTTCTCGAGGCCTTCCTCGCGGGCTTTGTTGCGCAGCGGCGCTACGAGCGATTCGATTTCCGCACGAATTTCCGCCGTCGCCGCTTCCCAAGCCGCTTGCTTCTTCGCGAATTCGACGCGCTCGGCCGGCGTCGCCTCGGGCAGGTCGTCGCGCGGCAGCATCGGCGTGAAGATCGCCTGCAGCCGGTAGTAATCGGTCTGCAGGATGTCGTCGAACTTGTGGTTATGACATTGGGCGCAGCCAACCGTGAGTCCGAGGAAAACGAGGCCGGTCGTGTCGGTCAGATCGTCGAGGATCTCTTGGCGTCGCTGGCGGATATCCGACGCGTTGTATTCGTCGGGATAGAGCCGGCAATAGCCGGTCGCGACGATCGCCTCGGGATTTTCGGGCTCGAGTTCGTCGCCGGCCAGTTGCTGGCGAATGAACCGGTCGTACGGCAGATCGCTGTTGAGAGCCCGAACGACGTAATCGCGATACTTGTAGGCATTAGGCCGATGAGCGTCTTCCTTGAAGCCATCGGTCTCGGCATAGCGAACCACGTCGAGCCAATGCTGTGCCCAGCGTTCGCCGTAATGGGGCGACTTGAGCAGCCGCTCGACGACCACGTCGTAGGCTTGCGGCGACGTGTCGGCCACAAAAGCGGCCTGTTCTTCGGCGGTCGGCGGCAAACCCGTAAGATCGTAAGTCACGCGACGCAGCAGAGTGAGCCGGTCGGCTTCGATGCTCGGCGCAAGTGATTTTTTCTCGAGCGCGGCAAGGATAAACGCATCGATGGGCCCGCGCATCCAGGCTCTGTTTTGCACGTCCGGGACGCTGGGACGAGTCGGCGAAAAGAACGGCCATTTGCCGTGCTTGAACTGGGCGGCGGATGGCGCCACGCGATTTGTCGGCGGAGCCTTCGCCGCCGGATTATTCGTCGCGGCTTCATCGATCGCCGCGGCAACGCACGCTGGCCCCCGGCCGCTCAGCGCGGCCAGGCAAAGAATGCCCAAACCTGCGAGAACGTCCCGCCGCATCGCGGCCATCGGCCAACGATTCACCATGAGAGCATGCTCGCCGAGGAAGTCGAAATCGCCGCTGGGCCGGTTGGCGCGGGATAGAGGCGGGGAGAAAACGCGAACCCGATTCTATCGTCTTTCGACTTCAAGACGCAAGCAATTTGCCCTGGAGATTTTTGACATCGCTAGATGCCGTTCGCCCGTTCAAGCCAAGACGAGTTGGTGCTCTTGGCTGACGACGTGGTCGAGCGACTCCAGAACGTCCAAGTCGTAAGCCGCGGCCGTGTCGGCTCGGAGTTCGTTAATCGCTTCGGGCGGCGAGAGCGGGTGGTCGGCTTGAATGTCGACCAAGCCTTCATAAGCCCGGGCGACGTTGAGAATTTTGGCCCCAATCGGCGTCTCCGTCGCGACTTGGTCCTTAAAGTCGGCGGGACGGCCCGAATCCTGATTGAGCAGAATCGGGATGGCGCCGCGCAAAACCGACCCGAGCGAATAGACCAAATCGCTGCCGTGGAAGCTGAAGTCGTCGGTCTTGCCCTTGGCTTGCAGGCTGCTCACGGCTTTGTTGATGACCTTGGTCGTGACTTCGATTTTGCTGAATCCCTGCAACAGGGCCGCCACCCGAATATCGTCGATTCGCTTGGCCGACAGCTTCATCTCCAGCGCGATGCATTGGCTCAGCTTGACGACTCGATTGTTGAATGCCGTGAACTGCGGGTTGCCTCCTTGAAGATAGTTGGCCAGCACTTCGACGACGCCGACATAAGCCTCGTGTAGTTCCACCGCCTGTGACGATCGTTCGTCGCTGAGCGTGCCGACCAACAGGGCGGTCAGGCACAGAATCGCCCCCCACACCGTCACCGCCAAGCCCACGGCCAGCGGCGATGTGTAGTTGCCGAAATCGTTGAGTTGCAGCGCGCAAACGAGGGACGTTGTCATCACGCAGAACACGGCCAACACGCCCGCCGAATAGCGACCGAGGAAAAAAGCGCTCAATACGACCGGCAGAAAAAAGAGGTTCAGCGTGACCTGCTTATAGCCGGCCGTTTTGTAGACGAGGCAGGTCAACGCGATGGTCAGGACGATCAGCATGACCTCAAGGATTCGTTGGTCGCGTTTGGCTAAATTGAACATGCTACTCCCTGTTTGATCTCGGTGGTGAGTAAATTGGGTTCGGCCACGACCCCATTTTCTTCGGCCAGTTTGAAGCGATCGAAGAGGCGGCAAAACCGGTCCTCGATTTGGAGAAAAGTCTCGACGACGCGCGGATCGAATTGCGTGCCGGCAGCCTCGCCAATCATGCGAACGCATTCTTCGTGCGGCAGGGCCTCTTTATAGACCCGCTTGCTACGCAGCGCGTCGTACACGTCGGCCACCGCCACGATCCGGGCGGAAATTGGGATCTGCTCGCCGGCCAGTCCCGCCGGATAGCCGTCGCCATTCCACCATTCGTGATGGGCCGAAACGATTTCGTGAGCCATCTGCAGAAAGTTCGTCGATCCCAGCCGTCGCTCGATCTCGCGCAGGCATTCCGCGCCGATCTGCGTGTGACGCTGAATTCGCACTCGCTCGTCGTGCGTCAAGGCGCCTTGTTTGCGCAGGATTGAATCCTCGACGCCGACCTTGCCAATATCGTGCAGCGCGGAACTGATTCCGATGAGCTGAACGAAGCCGGGCGCGATTCGATCGCGAAACTCCGGAGACTGCCTGAGCGCGGCCGCGAGCATCGATGAAAACTGGGAGATCCGTTCGAGATGAGCGCCCGTATCCGGATCTCGCGAGTCGGCGAGCTTGGCTAATCCGAAGATGACTGTTTCTTGAGTTCGAATGAGCGTTTGAGATTGTCGCAGGGCTTCAATGTCCGGGTGCTGTTGTCCTTTGGCCGCCGTTTTGTGGAATCGCGTAAGCAGCATGAACAACGTGGCGGCCGATAGCCCGATGGTCCAAACCAACGTAATGCCGCTGGCTTCCCAGAGCGTGCGATGCAACAGAGCCGGTTCGATCAAATTGGCTTCGGGCAAATTAGTCGGCTGGCCGGCAAAGTCTTCTGCCCGGCCCGAACGATGAGCGGGATCCAGTCGCGCCTCTCGATTTGTCGCCAGATCGACGCCGGACGAGACGTAGAGATGCTGAAACGTCAACCCAACGGCAATGCAGCCGGATTGCGCCAAGAGAATCACCACGAACAGACGACGGGTGGTCACGCGAGCTATCCCACGGAGACTAAGACAATTCATTTCCTCCGGAAGTGTAGCTTGTGAGAAAGCGCATGGGCCGCATCTTGCAAAATCAGGATTCGTCTGATCCGAACGATTAATCCGGTGGTGGCGTCGCCCAACTCGTTGCTAGGGCCGATTTTTTCCGGCGATCTACCTCGGATAATAGCAGCTGCTGCCGTGTTGCCAGCACTAATGAACACATTTATACTACTGGCGCCGTCCATTAGAATCAGCGCGGTCGCCCAGCCGCGGGCGTGTCCTGTCGCCGAACCCCCTGTCGCTCTGCCCACTACGCAGATGACTCGCATCGACTCGCAATCTGTCCCGCTGTCAGATAAAACGCTGCCGGATAAAACCCTGGCGGATAAAACGCCGTCGAATGAACCGGCGTTCGACAAATCCCCCGCGGATCGGCTCGCGACCCCGGTCACGTTCATCAAGGGCGTGGGTCCCGCGCGCGGCGAATTGCTCGAAAAGCTGGGCCTGTACACCGCGCGCGACGTGCTGTTTTTCTTCCCGCGAGATTATCAAGACCTGACCGATATGCGGTCGATCGCCGAACTGGAAGAGGACAAGCTGCTGAGTGTCCGGGGTATCGTCGAGGAGTCCGAGCTCCGGGGCTCGGCGCCCGGCCGGTCGATGCTGGGAGTGCTGATCCGCGAGGGCACTCTTTACCTTCGGGCGCTCTGGTTTAATCAGCCATTCATGCAGGAAAAATTCTCTCGAGGTCAGGACGTCGTGCTCTCGGGCAAAGGCAAATTTCGCGGCGGCCGCTGGGAGATGGCCCATCCCCGAGTGCAGTGGATCGATGCCGACGAGCAGGCGCCGGCGGGGCAGATGCTGCCGATCTATCCGCTCACCGATGGGATCCGGCAAGCCAACCTGCGACAGATCGCGAAAGCGGCGCTCGATATTTACCTGGACGCGCTCGACGAAGTCTTTCCGGAGGATTTTCTGGCGTCGAAGCGTCTGCTTCCGCTACGGCAGGCGCTGCCGGATCTTCATTTCCCGGCCAATCCACATGTATTGGCGGCGGCCCAGCGCCGGCTGGTTTATCAAGAGCTGTTCATCTTGCAACTGGCGCTGGCGGTAAAACGGCAGTCACGGCACATGCTCGGCCAAGCGCCTGTGCTGCCGGCCACGCCGCGACTGGACGCCCGAATCCGCCGGCTGTTTCCGTTCGAATTGACGGCCGGCCAAATTGCCGCGATCGGCGAAATTTCAGACGACATGAGCAAGTCGATCCCCATGAACCGTCTGCTGCATGGCGACGTCGGCAGCGGCAAAACGATCGTGGCGGTGTATGCAATATTGTTGGCGATCGCACACGGGCATCAGGCGGCGCTCATGGCGCCCACCGAAATTCTCGCCCGGCAACATGCGGCGACGTTGAATCGCTTGCTCGCCGGCAGTCGGGTTCGAATCGGCGTGCTCACCGGCGCGGTCGTCGGCGCGGATCGCGAAGATCTGCTTGGAAAAATTGGGCGCGGCGAAATCGACGTCATTGTCGGCACGCAGGCGATCGTGCGATCCGAGGTCGAGTTCGCGAAGCTGGGGCTAGTGGTCGTCGATGAGCAGCACAAATTCGGCGTTCGCCAGCGGGCCCATTTGAAACAAGCCGGCGTCCAGCCGCACAGCCTGCTCATGACCGCCACGCCGATTCCGCGAACCGTGGCGATGACGCTCTACGGCGATCTCGATATCACGACGCTCGGCGACCGGCCCGTCGGGCGACAGAGCCTGCACACCTATTTGGTCAAGCACGACGATCGCCCGCGGTGGTGGGAATTTTTCCGCAAAAAGCTGCGCGAGGGGCGTCAGGCCTATGTGGTCGTGCCGCTGGTCGAAGAATCTCGCGACGTCGCCGCGGCGAATCTCGAAGCGACGTTCGAGGAACTATCGCACGGCGACCTCGAAGCATTTCGGTTGGGTCTCGTGCATGGCCGGATGTCGCCGGAAGAGAAGGAGGCGGCGATGCGAGCCTTCCGCCACGGCGAAACTCAGGTCCTGGTCGCGACTAGCGTGATCGAGGTCGGCATCGACGTGCCCAACGCCACGTTGATGACGATTGCTGGCGCCGAGCGATTCGGGCTGGCTCAACTGCACCAGCTTCGCGGGCGAATCGCGCGCGGCGCCCACCCCGGTTATTGTGGCGTCTTCGCCGAGTCGGAGAGCGATGAAGCGCTCGAGCGACTCAATGCGTTTGTCGAGACGACCGATGGCTTTTTGCTCTCGGAGCTCGATCTAAGAATTCGCGGTCCGGGCGATTTGTTCGGGACGCGTCAACACGGATTGCCGCCGCTTCGCATCGCCGATTTGGCGCGCGACACGGAGATTGTCGCGGAAGCACGGGCCGACGCGCAGCAACTGGTTGCATCCGACCCCGGCCTGCGACTGCCCGAGCATCAGAAACTGCGGCGGATGGTCCTGAATCGGTACGGTCAGTCTCTCGATCTGGGCGATGTCGGGTGAGTGGTGACTGCCGCTCAGGGGCCGATCGCTTCCGTGCCTTGCTCGCCCGTGCGGATCCGCACGCAATCTTCGAGCGAGAGCACGAAAATTTTGCCGTCGCCGATTTGACCGGTCGTGCCGCCCCGCGCGGCATGGACGATGGCCTCCATCGCCGCATCGACGAAGCTGTCGTTGACCGCGATCTCGATTTTCAGCTTCGGCAGCAGACGCGTCTTGTATTCGGCGCCGCGATACATTTCGGTATAGCCGCGCTGCCGACCGCAGCCGCGAACGTCGGTCACGGTCATCAAATAGACATCCCGCTCGTTGAGCGCTTCTTGCACGGCTTCAAGTCGCTCGGGTCGGATGATGGCGACGATCATTTTCATGGCGAACCTGCGGTTAGGAGCGAGTCGGGAGACGGGAGACGGGAGCTGACAAAGCAGTTAGAAATCACATGGCGGCGGGCGCCAAGCGCCGCCGGATCGGAAGTCGCGGCGCTGTGTGGCAACCACTCGCCACTCGCCACTCGGCAATCGCCACTCGCCACGCTTCCTACGGCTCGAGCTTGGCCCGAATGGATCTGTTCGGCAGGCGACGATTCAGCAGACGTTCCAACCGGCCGCGAATGTCCTCGGGCTCGCCGCCGCTAAAGCGGAACCGGGCGCCTTTGAGCAGCGTCATGTTTGGATAGACGGCGGCGAAATCGGGATCCACGGATCCTTCGGTCGGCTGACAAAGTTCGTTCCAAGCGGCTTTGACCGCGGCCGCGTCGGCCCCTTCGATCGATACGCCGAATCGCATTTGGGCGGCGAGCGGCGGCGCCACCGCGGCTCGCGGCTCCGCGGGGGGCCGGGAGACTCCACCCTTGGGCGACATCGGATCTTCGGTGACATAACCGACGACTCCAAGCTCGGGAATATCGAGTCCTTGATATTCCGTCGTGGCGCCGACCCGGTTTCCAATCAGGGCCCCGATCGCGCGCAGGGCGACATACGATGCGAGCGATACCCAAATCAGATTGGCAAGCAAACTCACGCATTGGGCAGCCAATTGCGAAGCGTCTCCATGGAATAGGCCGGCCACGCCCCGGGGCGCCCAATCGGTCGGCAGGATCTGCAAAGCGTGGTCGAACCAAGTCAGTTTGCCATCGGCCATTTTGTACCAAAAGCGGCCGTTCAGCCCGTGACCGTAACTGCCATCGGCAAAAAGTCCAACCGCAAGAATTCCCCATGCGCCATTGACGCCATGAACGCTGATCGCGCCGACCGGATCGTCGAGTCGCGTGTGACGTTCGAGAAATAGCACGCTGGTCACGACCAGCACGCCGGCGATGGCGCCGATCAGCACGGCAGCGGTCGGCGTGACATAGGCACAGGGCCCGGAAATGGCCGCCAAGCCGGCCAGCAGTCCGTTGCACATGAAGCTGGGATCTGGCTTGCGGTAAAAGAACCCCATGTAGATCATCGCGGCGACGGCGCCGGCCGCGGAGGCCAGGAGCGTGTTCGCGGCGACGCGGCCGACGATCAAATCTCCCCCGGCCATCGCGCGCCCCGCGTTCAATGCAAACCAGCCCACCGCCAGCAGCAGCGTGCCGACCATATACATCGGCACGCTATGCGCAAGAAGCACATTCATCGAACCGTCGCGATTGTATTTGCCGATTCGCGAGCCAAGAGCTTTGCAGCCCGCCGCAGCCGCCACGCCACCGACCATGTGAATCACCGAGGAGCCGGCGAAATCCACGGCGCCGTGCCCCAGGCCGAAATTCGTTCCGAGCTTCGCCAGCCAACCGCCGCCCCAAACCCAGTGCCCGAACACCGGGTAAATAATTGCGCTAACGACAATCGAGAACCAAACGAACGAGCGGAACTTCCATCGTTCGGCCAAGGCTCCGGTCGGAATCGTGGCCGCGATGCTGGTCATCACGGCCTGAGACATGAAAAAGGCGAGCAAGCCAAAATCGGCCGCGCGCCCAGCCAAAAAGAATCCATCGCGACCGACAATGCCAAAATCGTGACCGAACAATTGCAGCGAGACCTGCTTGCCCGCCCCTGGATCGACCGCGCCACCATACATCAAAGCGAATCCCACGGCGTAATAAGCGAGCACGCCGATGCCATACGACATCAGGCACATACTCATTGTATGGGTGACGTTCTTGGAACGGGTCAGCCCGGTCTCGACCATCGCGAAACCGGCCTGCATGAGCAAAACCAACAATCCGGCGCCCACTGTCCAAGCCAATTCCCACGCCAGCCGGTTTTGATTCACAGCCGCGGCGATCGTCGCGGGATCGGCCGTGGCCGGATCGAGCTGTCCAGCGGCATGTTGTGCCGGCGCGGAGATCACAGGCGGCGAATTTGACGGTCGTTCCGCGGAATACAATTGCCTCGGCCCGAGGATCAACCATCCGCCGGCAAAGATCGCAACACTGACTGCGAGAATGCGAAGAAGCTGCTTCACGAGACCGGCCTGCTCGTTGGATGAGGAGTCAGAGGAAAAGATAGCAGTGTGCCAGTGAGGGAGCAATCCAGGATGGATATACCCGAGCGAGATTACCCGCGACGGGGCGCCCTGTGGCGTGTTGAGCCGAAGGACAGGGGGCTAACGCCCCCCGCTCGCCTTTTTGGCTCGCTCCGCAACGGTCGCGGGCGTGCGCTTCGACAGTCCCGGTCGAAGGCACGCCCGCGATTAATCCGTTTGCATGAACAACGACATCCGTGTCGGGTGGCTCCGGCTAGTTCGCGGCGCCCGTGAAAGCAGCCGCCTTGTGCTCGGGCCTGAGTAGGGTCGTCTTGCCCCTCTTCCTTCCCGAAAGGATGAAATAAATCCCTCCATAGAGTCCCCACAGAGCGGCAATGCCCAGCGCGGTGAAGGGCTCGGCTTTAGTCATGCCGATCCCCATGAACGGTCCGATCAAATAAAACAGCATGCAGGCGAAATTTGCAAGCAAGCCGAACACCGGCACGACCATGTGCTTAAAGCCATGGAAACTGTGATGCTCGCGGAAGGCGACAATCGCCACGACGCATGTGAGCATATACAGCATGAACGTGCCGAAGTTGCTCGCCAGCGTAACCACCAGCAAACTGTTGGGCAGTTGATGGGCCAATTCGACGCTGGGTATCAAGAACTTGGGATACCAAATGCTTCCCTTCTGAGCATCGGTCAAGCTCCCCCAGAAATCCGGGCAGGTCGGCGAGCAGAGGTACAGCGAGACGGCGACGATGCCGATGATCGCCGAGAGCGTGGCGAGCGTCCAAATCGCTCGGTGCGGCGTCAGGTTCTTGCCGTGCAGCATCCCGAAATGGGCCGGCATTTCCTCGTCCCGACCCATGGCGTAGGTCACACGGGCGCCCGTGCTAATGCACGAGAGCGTTGTGCCGATCAAGGCCAAGAAAACGGTGATGGCCTGGATGAACATGAACCACCAGCCGGCCTCGGAACTTCCGAAGAGCCACGCGCCGGTAATTTTCATCAAGTCGCCGATGGGCGCCGTGGCGCCGGCGGCCGTCGTCATTTTGTACCCAGGGTTCAACGCATATTTGGCCGCGAAATACTCAATTAGGTAGCACACGCAGCCTTGAACGAACAGTGACAGGAGCACGGCGCGGGGAATGTCGCGTTTCGCGTTCTTGGCTTCCTCACCCATCGATGTCACCGATTCGAATCCCACGAGGATGAGAATCGCCACGCAGGCTTGTATGATGATATAGCTGAAGTTGTGAGGGGCTACGACGTCCTTGGGGCTATCGAAGTACTGTCGGGTTTCCTGCTTGTCCGACGTGGGGTCGTTTGAGTCCTTCAACTCTTGCGTAGTCGCTTGGCTCTTACCTTTGTCATCGGCGTAGTGCAAAATGAACGGCTGAAGCGCGAGCTTTTGTTGCTCCTTCTTGGCCTGTTCATCGGCCGCATAGGGCCGGACGCCGCCAAACGGAAATTCCGCCTTCGGGTCCGACGGCTTCAACAGCGGCATCCAAGCACCATCGGGATCCTTCTGCGGATCGCCGCCGGCATCCAAAACCGCGATTCCGGCGCCTTTCTTGTCCGGCGAACTGGGAATCGCCGCCGCCGGCAAATTGCCGTCCTTCAGCGCGATCGCTTTGCCATCCGAGTCCACTGGAAGTTTCGTCGGATTGTCGACGGCCGTCAGTTCAGGTTTCTCGATGACCCTAAGTCCGGGCTTTTCAACGACCACCTTTTTATCGTCGATCCACTTCTTTTGATCGGGATCGTACGACAGTCCCTTGGCGTCGACCCAGCCACTTTGCTGAGGGTCCCAAGTGAGGTTCTTCGGATTGAGTACCCATTTGCTGTCGCTGGGGCTATAGGTCAGCGGGTTGTTCTTGTCGTCAAATTGAGCCGTCGTAAACGTCGCCAATGTGTAGTTGATTGCGCTGCCATCGGGGTCGAGCGTGTAACCCACCGATCCTTCGCCATGACTGGCGCGGTAACCGACGGCGATGACCGCGAAAACCAACAGAGCGCTGATCTGGATGACGTTGATGGCAATGTTTACGCCGGTGGTGCCGGCCACCCCTCGGTAGGCGATATAAGAGACGCCAAACGCGAACAAGACGCAAAAGCCCATCATGAACGTGGGACTATTGAACGCGATGTTGAACGTGGCGGGCCATAGATTGCCGAGCATGTAACCGCCTATCATGGCGGTCACGCCGACCATCACCCCGGGATAAACCCAATAGTAAAGATGGCTGGCCCAGCCAATGATGAATTTCGCCAATCTGGCGAACTTATAGGCGTGCGTCTTGGATAAGAACGCTTGTTCGGCAAAGAAATACGAGGAGCCCGCCCCAGGATACAGCTTCGACAGTTCCGCGTAAGAAATCGCGGTCGCGAAGCACAGCACGAGCGCAAAGACGATTCCGAACCAAATCGAACTACCGGCCATCGGCGCGCCATAGGCGCTCTGAATCTGGAACGTCAACCACAAAAACGCTCCGGGGGCGATGAGCGCCATGGCGTTCATCGTCAGCCCGGTAAGGCCCAACGTGGCCTTCATCTGGGGACCACCGCCCGATTTCGGATCACTCGACATACCGTGCCTCGCTTTCGAATTGCCACACCATACTTTAAATTCGGACGACTTCGTCCGCCGACGCCAACGCGACGTCTCAACGAGGGCGAGGAATCGATTCGAGATACGATCTCAAGCGAACACGCAGTCTTTCTCGCCCGCCTAACTGCGCTCGCTTAAAACTAACGCCGCCAAGATTTGATGCCTGATTCGCCGCCTGCTTTGCAATTGCGATACCAACGGATTCGCGGCGCCTTAAACGATTTCTGGCCGATTGTCGGAACTTGTTGTCTGCTATCGACTTGCTAGTTGTCTTGGATACACAGTGACAGCTTCGCTTCGCACGAGTCCGATGGCGGATGCTTGTAGACGAAGCAGCGAGTGCCTAAACATTAAGACGCGCGCAAACGCGCAGTCGCTGAATGGGAATAAGTGAATCGATCGACGCACCGGGCGGTCGACAATTCCATTCCACGAGTTTTTGGCGTCGTTACGCTCCGTGAATTTCGAGTTTGAAACGCGGCTATGATTTTGTCGCCGGCTACTTAGAATTACACTCATCTTCAAATCTTCAGGGCGTTCGCCGACCAGCATGTCGAGCACGCCGTGGCCGCTGCGGAATGTCGCATGAAAGTCACTTACGCTCAGCTCTCCTCCGTCGGTCCCGTGCGATCGAACAATGAGGATTACATGGGCATGTGGCAGCCCGGCGACGAGCAGGAACTGCGAACCCGGGGCGTCGTCGTCGCGCTGGCCGATGGCGTGGGAGGCCAAGGACACGGCGAGGTCGCCAGCCAAACGGCCGTCGACACGGCGATCCGCGTGTTCCGCGAATTGAAACCGGGCGCTGCGCCGCGGCAGGCCCTGTTTCAAATGTTCACGGCCGCCAATACGGCCGTCTACGATCGGAGCATGATCGATCGCACCGGCGAGGGCCGGATGGCCACTACGCTCACGATCGCGGTGCTCCGAAATAACGAGATCGACATCGGCCATGTCGGCGACTGCCGCGCGTTTCTAATCCACGGCGGCAAGATCGCTCAAGTCACGTCCGATCACAATTACGCCGCCACTCAGCTCAAGCTGGGGCTTATCTCGGCCAAGGATGCGGCCGTCAGTGAGCTGCGGTGCATGCTCACGCGCAGCGTCGGGCGAGAGATTACGATTCAGGTGGATTATCATACGTTGCCCATCGAACGGGGCGACGTGCTGGTGCAATGCAGCGACGGCGTGCATTTTTGCGTGACCGAGCTGGAGATTCTCGAAATCGCCGGCCGCATGACTCCCGACGACGCTTGCCGCGCGCTCATCCAATTGGCCGAACGGCGGGGCACGGACGACAATCTGACCGTGCAGGTCATTTGCGTCGAGCGTGTCACCACGATCAGCTATTTTCGCGGCCAGCCCGTCTATCACGAAACGGAAATAACGATGCCCAACGACGTGGCTAGCGGCGACGTCCTCGATGATCGGTTTCAAATCGAGGCGCTCATCAGCCGTAGCGGCATGGCTTCGATTTTCAGGGCCATCGATCTAACGACCCATAGGACGGTCGCCGTCAAAGTGCCGCTGATGCAATTCGAAAGCGATCCGGCCTTCTTCTCGCGGTTTCAGCGCGAAGAGGAAATCGGCCATTCGCTGAATCACCCGGGCATTCTGCATTTGATTCCGACCGAGGAAAAAAGCCGGCCGTACATCGCGATGGAGTTTTTGGACGGCCATACGCTGCGGCAGGTGCTCAACGACGTCAAACGAGTGCCGGTCGGCGAAGCCCTCGACGTGGCCAGCAATTTGTGCGACGCGCTCGACCACATGCACCAGCGGAATATCGTGCATCGCGACCTGAAGCCCGAGAATATCATGATCTGCACCGACGGCGGCACGCGGATCATGGATTTCGGGATCGCCAAGGCGGGCGCCCTGCGGCGGATCACGTTCACCGGATTTTCGCCGGCGATGGGCACTCCCGATTACATGGCGCCCGAGCAGGTCAAAGGCAAACGCGGCGACGTGCGGACCGATATCTATAGCCTGGGGGCCATTCTTTACGAAATGATCACCGGTCAGACGCCGTTCGAGGGCGCTAATCCGCTCGCGATTATGAACGCCCGGCTGCTCGGCGATCCGATCGCGCCTCGGCAACTCAATCCCAATATTTCGCCGCAGGTCGAGGAGATCTTGCTGCATGCGCTCGAGCAGCGGCCTGAAAACCGTTACGTGTCTGCGGCGGCGATGAAGGCGGAACTAGAGAACCCCGAAGCGGTCGAGGTCACGGGTCGCGCCGCGCGGCTCAGGCCACCGGCGGAGTGGAAGCCCGGCAGCGGAATGATATGGTATGTGGTCTTGGCGCTCGTGCCCGTGCTGGCCTGCGTCATTTTGTACTTGATCTTTCATCGCCCCGGCTCATAGCGTCCGAGGCAACTCGGCAGCATTCGGCGGGCACGCCTCCGGTTGGTCCGTCGAATGATGGCGTCGCTCTATCGAGGGGTGGCATCGTCGACCGGTTTTCCAAGTTTTCCTGTGAGAAATGCGTTAAATTGATTGCGTTGCCCGGAGAATTCGATTAGGGTAATCGCATTGGGTTTATCGCGCGGAAATCAGATGAAGCCCCCGCGCCCGACTAAGGAACAATGCCGCCAATGAAATTCACGCATAATTCGTCCACGCGGGCGCGAATTGATTCGTGCCGCACGCCGTCACGGGGATTCCATTCCCAGATTCAATCCGTCCGAGCGGCGTTGTGTCTTGAGACACCCGACTGTCGCCCGGTCATTAAGAGCATCGGATCAAACGCGCTGCGCGCGCTGTTTATCGTTGCATTCTGTGGAGTGGCGCTGAGCTTCAGCGCCGCCAGAGCCGAAGCCCAGGTCATCGGTTTCGACGACATCCAGCCCTCCTCGACCACCTACGGCGTCGTCCCCAACAATTACAACAATCTCAATTGGACGAATTTCGACTATATCTACAAAAACTATTTGCCGGGTTCTGGCTACCAATTCGGCACAACCTCCCCAAACTTCGCCGCGTTCAATGTGTTCGGCGGGTTCGCGAGTCTGAGTTTTCCAACGTTGTTCAGCCTGAATTCCGTCGATTTGACGTCGGCTTGGATTCCGAATCTGAAAGTCACGATCGAGGGACTCGTTAATAATGTCGTCGTCGCATCCTCCGGTCCCCTCGTCTTGAGCAATATGACGCCGCTGGTCTACACCCCAACCACCCCGATCTTGCCCGCCTTCGGCACGTTTACGGGAATCGGCGCGTTGCGATTCTCCTCGTCCTACAGCCCCGGAGATAACTCCCAGAATCCCGCCGGCACGCAGTTCGTCGTAGACGATCTGAATATCACGTAGACGATCTGAATATCACGCAGACGACCATTACGACCCCGACCCCCGAGCCGGCCTCACTGGCGCTGCTGGTCATCGGCGCCGGCGGCCTGGGATTGATGGCTTGGCGGCGAAGAAGCTTGTCTTAGAACCCCAAACAAATCCGGCCGGGGTCTGACCCAATTTAGCGATGCCGCGAGCAAAATGGGTATGCCCTCCTCTGCTTCCCCGGATTTGTGAGGGCTTCTTAAGGTGTCTTAACAGGTGTCGGAAAGCCTTACTGAAGACACGGCGCCACGCGATCGTTCGCGGGACGCTGCGGAATTGGGACTGGCGTCACTTCTGATCGGGGCTCCCGTTCTTGTTTCGGCCCCGATCGTCACAATCTTGGCGGCCCAGATATGGGCACACGGTTTCCGAGCGCCCCATGTCGTGCTGTTGCATGCCTGGCTAGCCCGGATTGCGGTCAGCATTCCGATTCTGCTCGTTCTCTTTGGTGGCTGGCTCGGGGCAGCCGGCAACAGACATGCGATGCGCGCGGGCTGCTGCGCTTGGCTTCCCCGAGCTGGAGTCGTACTGAACTTGGCAGCGTTTGGCGCCTGGGTGTTGGCCAGCATTGCGTTACTCAACACAACCGAGAGTCTCCTATTGCTGGTCAGATAATGCCGTCTATAGCCCGTAAATAGCCCAGTCACCCTTTTCGCGTCGCGATCGTTCGGCTAATCTTGCCGGCTTCACATCCGCCGGTTCCGGCGATGGAAGGCAGTCGAATCGTTGATCTCGCCGTTTGGCGATATCCTGCTCGGTCCCCTCGTGGAGTTTTCGCGTGCTATTTAGCAGCGCCACACAACTTCGCGCATCGCCCGTCGTGCTCGGACTGGCGATAGGCATGCTCGTCGCCTCAGTTGGCTGCCGTCTTACGCCGTCGAACGATCGCGATTGGGCCCCGGAGCTTTCCAAGCTGGCCACGGCCGACTTCGATGGCGATTTCGTTACCGTGCATAACGTCCGCAATTGCGAGTATCGGACCGACAAGGATTTCGACGTTCATTTCCAGGATCGCACGTATAACCTAAAACAGCTCGACACGGTCGACTTTGTGCTTGTGCCGTTCAGCGACATGCCGCGGATCGCGCACACTTTCTTGAGCTTTGGCTTCCACGGCCAGGATTACGTCGCGATTTCGGTTGAAGTTCGCCGGCTGCGCAACGAACAGTATTCGGCCGGCAAGAATTTTTTCAACCAGAACGAAATGGTATATGTCGTCGGCGACGAGCGAGACTTAATCCGCATCCGCAGTAATTTTCAGCTAGACGACGTGTATATGTACCACGGCAAGTCCGCTCCAGAACAATCGCAGGCCCTGTTCGTGGACATGCTCAAGCGAGCAAATAAGCTGTCCCGCGAGCCCGAGTTCTACAATACGATCACCAACAACTGCACGACGAACTTGGTCGCCCACGTGAACCACGTCGCGCCCGGCCGAATTCGCTACAATTATGAAGTCCTCCTGCCCGGACTGTCCGATCGGCTGGTCTATCAACTCGGACTCATTGAGACCGACGGAAATTTCGAGCGTACTAGGGCGTCGGCCCGCATCAACCGACTGGCGTTTGAATTTCACGACAGCCCCGATTTCTCGCAGCGCATCCGTCGTTAACCGCCGGGCAGGCCAAAAATACCGGGTGGCGCGACAATAGGCGCCGAACTACCCCCGTTGGCTGATCGCGCTGGCAAATTATGCCCGGTAAGAGGTCGCCGGCTTCGGTGAATCGAGCCTTGACGATGAGTAAACCCAAGGGAGACTCGGGATGACTTGCCAAGGGATGACAACTTCGAGGCCAGCGAGGAAGTTTAATGCACAATATGCACTCGACAGGGTCGTGCTCCTGATCGACAAAGTGGTCGAATCTAGGCAATTGGGCCCTTGAGGCTTGTTCTGAGCTCAAACGGTCGCTCCCCGCGATAAGATTGGCGCAGCAGTTGCTTTCTCCAGAGAGGCCCTGAAAAAATCGAAGGGCTGTAACTGGCGCCAATTCCCCATAATCTCATTTGCGAAAGGACCCGGATCATGGCCAACCAACAAACAATGCAGGGCAACTGGAACGAAATCGTGGGCAAGCTGCGACAGAAATGGGGCCAACTCAGTCAAGATGAACTCAAACAGTACGAAGGCAACTCGCAGCAATTGGTTGGCTACATCCAACGCAAAACGGGCGAAGCTCGCGAACAGATCGAACATTTCGTGAACGGTCTCTCATCGCACGGCGCCTCGGGGATTTCCCAAGCGGCCGACCAAGCCAAAGATATGGCCGCTAGCGCGTTGCAATCGGCCCGAGAAGGCGCCGACCATGTCGCGAAGCACGTTCGCGAAGGTTATGCGTCGGCCGAGAAGATGATCCAGGAGAGCCCGGCCACTTCCGTCGCGGCGGCGTTTGGCGCTGGCCTGATTACGGGCGTGGTTCTCGGATTACTCATGCGATCGTCTAGGTAATGACGCTTGCACGATCGAGATGACGCATTTTGTCGAACGACCTAGGCCCACCCTGACGAAGAGGACCTCCATGGCTCCGGAGCACGTCGACGATATCCGACGGCGAATGTCTGAAATTCGCCAAGTGTTGGCTAACGACGCTTCTCATTTAGCGGTCAGCGCGCGACGGCAGGCCGATTGGCGGTATTATGTCACCCGCCACCCGTGGCTGTGCGCCGGAGCGGCGGCCGTTTTTGGATATCTTTTGGTGCCGGCCGGCGCGAAGAAGATCTTGATCGACGCCGCCGCGCTGGCCAGCATGGGCCGGCGCGGCGCGCCAATCGAGTTGCAGCGCGAGCGCAGCGGCAAAGGGCTCATCGCTGGAACGGTGCTGCCAATACTTGTACGGATTGCGTCCGCCAAAGGCCTGGCGATCGTCAAGGAATTGGCCGCTCGCCATTTCACGGCGAAAAAACCGGACGAGGAGCAGTCGCAGCGGTCGTTTTCTTTCCGGTCTCGGTAGTCCGGTCTTGTTGCGCGGCAGTCAACGATAAACCATGGGGTCAACCATGATCGACATCCTGGGACGAACGACCGAACAATCCGCCGGCAATCGTCACGGATTCCGCTACAATACGGCCGGAATTTGGAGCAACGTCGTCGACGCGGGACGCGGATCAGTCAAACGGGCAGAGACGACAATGGTGTCCCATCCGGCGGGCACGCTTGTCGTTTCCTTAAGCATTGGAGTCGTGCTGGGATGGACCATCAAGCGCCTTATGTGAATGGCAAAAACGGTCGCAATGGGGCCGCCGAGCCGCTGACAGGAATTATTGGCGACCTGGGGCATCATTTTTCAACCTTGGTCGAGTTGCAATTGCAACTCATTTCCGAGGACGCAAAAGAAGCCGCCCAGCATATGATGGCGCCGGTCAAAGCGTTCGCCATTATGGCCGTGCTTGGGCTCGCGGGAACAACCGTCTTGATGTTCGGGATCGCCGAATTACTCGTCGAATACACCGATCTAATGCGGTGCTGGGCATTCGTGATCGTGGCCCTAGTTGGGCTCCTGATTGGCGTCGCCCTCGTCGCAAATGCAATGCGAATCGCAAAGCGAGCGCCGCAGGCGTTTCAACGATCGAAGCAAGAGTTCCTCAACAATATCAGGGCGATCAATTCCATCTGGCGCCACCCAACGTCTCAATCGTCTCAATCTGAAACGAGTCGAGTTCTTTAAAACTTTAAACCCTGCAAGCTGGAGATCAGATCATGGCCAATCAAGCCACTCAAGGATCCGGACAGAAACAAGGCGGCCAAAGCGGTCAGAACGTCGCCCGGGCTGAACAATCGAACAAGCCGCTTGACGATATCTTGCACTACGCGCTCGATTTTGCGCGCGACAAGCCGGAGCAGGCGGCTCTCTGGTGCTTCGGCGTGGGCTTCATCTTGGGCTGGAAATTGAAGCCCTGGTAGATCGGGCCGGGGACGAGGGAAAGTCTCCAGAATGGCTCCGTGGACTCCGCAAAGCGGCGACAGTCCCCCGGAATTGTCCGACCCCCTTAGCTTCCGATGGCCGTGCCGATGGAAGTCGATGAGTTATTGAAACTCGTGGCCGTTGCGGTTCCGAATGTTTTGACGGCGGCTAAACAAGCTAAGAGAATTAGCGACAGCATCACGGCATATTCGACCGCCGTCGCGGCGTCATCCTCGCCCAAAAATTGCTGAATTGTTTTCATAGCCGGTCGTTCGGGCTCTGCACGCGGCAATGAGCCTTGGGGGAATTCGGACGGCCGCTCCAGCGGCTGGTTTTCTGTTTTCACATAAGAACTTTAGTTCGATTGCCGGTCGAGGGCAATTAATTCCGTGGCCGCTAGCCACTTTCGCCCCCTCCCGGGCTAGGCTTACAGCCGGCCGCGGACCTAATAATCGGCATGGCGCAGGAGCCACGGCTTTTTACTCGGGCCATTAAAAGTCTTCGAGACTGTCGGCCATTGAGCAGTCCCGAGACCCCGCTTGCATGGTCGCTGGGAGCGACTTAGGCTTTAGAATCGCCGGCGCCTCTTTTACCGCTCGTGACGAATATTCCGGCGCAGCGCCCGATCGTTAGAAAAACGAGAATGCACTTCCATGAAAATCAACGGCTTAAATATCGTGTTGCCGCTGAGTGTCGCGGTCGCAATTTGCTTGACCGCTGGACCGCTCTTGCGCGCCGAAGAAAAGGCGCCGACCAAGTCCGTCCCCACGTCGCCGATCCGGCCCTTGCCGCCGGCCAAACCACTCGACCCGCCAAAGAGTCCCGATCCGGCCCCACCGACTGAGCCCGGCAAGCCCCATGCGCCGCGGCACACTCCGCAGGACAAAATTCAAACGCGCGTTACTTCGGTGCTTGGATCGATGCCCGATCAGGCAACCCAAGCCGCGCTCGCTCGCAAGGTATCGCTCGACTTCGCCAATGCGCCGCTCGCGGATGTGACGGACGCCATTCGCGCCCAGACCAAACTCGATATCGACCTGCTTTTCAAGGACCCGACGCGGGAGTCCGCGAAGGCTGAAGACAAGCCGGAGGACAAAAAGCCCGTCGAAAAAAAGCCAGATCAACCGGCGCCGCCCACCAGTAAGTCCACAGACACGAAACATCCTGGCCCCCAGCCCGCCGCTCCGAACTCACCCGCCGTTAATCCAACTCCCATTATTTCAACACCGGCAAAGCCGGCCGAGGTCAAAACGACAACCGCCAAGCCGGCCGAGACAAAGGACGGCCAGCCGCTGGTCACTGTTCATCTCAAAGATGTTTCGGCCACCAGCGCGCTGAATCTTATCGCTCACGACATCGGCTGGACTTGGTATGCCGAACAGGGCCAGGTGCTCTTGACCGAGGAGCCGACATTGCCGCTTGTCCCGCAGGTTTACAACGTCCGCGATCTGGTGCTGGCGCAGCCTGGCGCGGAGCCGTCCGCCGATGACAACGGAGACTATCAATACGATCCGCTCGGCGATATCATCACCGGGACGCTCGACTTTCCGCTGTCCGGCGAAAACGCGACGGCCGGGACGCAAGATTGCAGTCCCTTTCACGGCACGTTCACGATCGCGCAAGACCAGCAATTGCAGACGCGGGTGGCCAACCTTCTCGGCGCGTTGCGAAGAGCGAAAAACCTTAAGAACTACGATGCGACCGTCAGCGCGGGAATTCCCATTTCGACGACCGACCAAACGGCGATCGACAAGGCGCTCGAAAAGCCGGTCGACGCAAAAATCGTCGCTGCCAACATCGATGAGTTGGCCGACTGGCTGAGAAATTTCACCGGGGCACCCGTGCATGTCGACGCCCATGCTCGCGCCGCCGGTTTCACGAGTCAATTGGCGGAGCCGCTCGAACTTCCCGGCACGCCCTTGCATCAGGTGCTCGACGTGTTGCTGTCCGACACGCCCTTGAGCTATGTGGTGCGCGACGAGGCCTTGGTTATCACCACCAAGAACGACGCCGGCGAATCGCGAAGCGTTCGTGTATATCCTATCGGCGATTTGATCGTCGGCGACGCGGACCGAGACGGGATCGACGAAGAATACGCCCGGCTGCTCGATGTCGTGACCCGAACGGTCGAGCCGGATTCCTGGGCCACGCTCGACAAGGCCAAGTCGGGCAATGCCTATGTCGGCTATTTGCCGACCGCTCGAGCCTTCGTCTGCGACCAGACTCGGGGCGCCCACGGACAGATTGCCGATGTGCTCGCCAAGCTTCGCAAAGCGGTCGGCGAACAGCCCATTACAACGGCAAAAACGCCGGCGACTCCCGAGCTGGACAAGGACAAGAAACGCCCCCTGAGCATGAAAATTTACAAACTCAACACCGACCTGCCGGGCGACGATTTCGTGTCCGTCGTGCACGATCTGATTGAACCCAAGCTCTGGAGCGGCGAGGCTTATATTCACGCCGTGCCTGGAGCGATTGTCGTCAAGCAAACGCCCGCCATGCAACGACGAGTGGAAAAGCTGCTCGTACAGCTGGGGGCGATTCCCGATCCGAAAAAGGCGGCCGTCTCGGGCCTGCCGACTCTCGTTGGCCGCCGGCGAGCGATTTGAGAAGAATGGCGACAGAGCGAGTCCGAGGACCCTTTCCCCTTGGGAGAGGGCAGGGTGAGGGCAGCCCTCTCCCAAAGGGAGAGGGAGTCAACATGCTGATTTCCGACACGCTGATAGACGACACGTTCGCCGAGGCGTTTCGCATGCGCTACGCACGGCTGGTTGTCACGGCCCACGACGACTATTGGCTGAAGGCGGCGCTCTCGGAAGTCACCGGTTATGGCAGTTCGATCATCGGCTGCGACGCGGAAATCGGACTGGAGCGATGGCTTTCGCTCGACGAGACGCCGGACCGCCGGCCGGGCGCCGCCATCTTGGCCTTCGGCTTCTCCGCCGAGAGTCTGGGCAAGGCGATGGTGACTCGTGTCGGTCAATGTCTGATGACCTGCCCCACGACCGCGGTCTTCGATGGTTTGCCCGAGAGCGTCGAGCGCGCGCCGCTGGGCAAGTTGCTCCGTTTTTTCGGCGACGGCCATCAAAAGAGCAAGCTGCTCGCCGGCCGCAGATACTGGCGAATTCCCGTGATGGATGGCGAATTTCTGGTTGAGCAGTCGCTGGGGATCGAAAAAGGGATCGCCGGCGGAAACATCCTCATGCAAGCCGCCGAGCTCGGGTCCGCACTCGACGCCGCGCGTCGCGCCGTCGAGGCGATCGCCGATTTGCCGGGCACAATCACTCCCTTTCCTGGCGGGGCGGTGCGTAGCGGCAGCAAGGTGGGGTCGCGATACAAGGCTCTCAAGGCGTCGACCGCCGATGTATTCTGTCCCACGCTCAAGGGACTCGTTGAGACTCGCTTGCAGAGGGGAGCCAATCATTGCCTGGAAATTGTGATCGACGGCGTGGACGAAGCGGCAATCGCCGGCGCCATGGTGGCGGCGATTCGCGCCGCCGCGGGCCCAAAGGTTCTCGCCATTTCGGCCGGAAATTACGGCGGCAAGCTCGGCAAGTATCATTTTCACTTGCGCGAAATTCTCTCGCTGGCGCAAAAGATCGTATAGGATGGGCTTCGCCCACCATCGCGAGTTGGCGATGTATTGGTGGGCGGCGCCGACCTAAGTGGTCCATCTCGGTTTAATTTCCATCATGCGCCGGCGCACGACTCCCACATCGGCGGGTCGCCGGCCAGCATCAACAAGGGCTCCCATCATGCGAAAAATCGAAGCGGTGATTCGGCATTTCAAGTTGGAAGAGGTCAAGCAGGCGCTGCATGCGAAGGGGGTCCAGGGAATGACCGTCACGGAGGTCCGCGGCTTTGGACGCCAGAAGGGGCACACCGAAACCTACCGCAGCGCGGAGTACGCCATCGACTTCATGCCCAAGGTCAAGCTGGAAGTGGTCGTCGACGACATGGGCACGGCCGACGTGATCGACGCTCTGGTCAGCGCCGCCCGAACGGGTCAAGTCGGCGATGGCAAGATTTTCGTCAGTCAATTACTGGAGGTGATTCGCATTCGGACCGGCGAAACGGCAAACGCGGCGATTTGAAGGAAGGCCGAGGGAGGAGGGGTGGTGGGGCTAGGGACTAGAGTTTCCGCAACTTCGCCGCCGACTTTCTTCCCTCGCCCCTAGCCCCACCACCTTCTTCGCTCACTCTAAATCGCGGAAGTGCGTTTCCGTATGCCGCACAAACACTTTTTCCTCGAAGTAGCTAGCGCTCGAGACGGTGCGGAGGACCTTGAGCACCTCCATGAACGAACGAACTTGGGCCAGCGTCTCACGCAGCTCGGCCTTGCTCGTGCGGCCTTGTTGCCCATTGCCCGGAGCGTCTTCGTCTTCGACTTTCGTGTTCTGACGGATCGCATATTCGACCCACGGCGTGCTGGCCTCGACCAGACTTCCCCAGTCCAAATATCCGGCGCTTGCCGCCGGCCGCTTCGCGTCTCCCGCCGGTCCTTCGGCCTCGAACGGCTTGGCGGTCAGTAGCTCGGATGTGTGCTTGGGCGCCATCGTCACGACGGCCACTTTCTTCCCCAGCCCCGCGTTGAACGCCAATTGATAATCGACGCCGGCGTCCTTCGGAAACGGATAGCTATAGATCGATCCGGCGGGCGTCTCGCGGACCTGCGGGTCGGGAATCTTGAATCCCGGCGGAATCTCGCCCGGCTTGAGCTGCGAGAACTTTAGAATCGCGTCGTCCGCGATCGATCTGTATTCGGCGATCGCCTTTTTCAATAGGTCGGGATCGCTGACTCCGACGACCACCGCCGGCTCGGCCATCGGCAGCGGCGCATCGCTCCGCGGCATCCCTTTGAACCAACTGCGACTCGTGAGCTTGGCGTCGACCACCAGCGCCACTTGGCCGTCGGCAAGCGAAGGCAGCAACATCTTTTCGGTCGCGGCGTCGAGCCGTGCCAGCAGCGGCTTGGCGACCTCGAACCATTTTTGATATTCCTTCTGCTCGTCGGGCTTGAGCTTGGGGACGGCCAAGTCTTCGACATATCCATAACCTCGCTTGAGCCATTTGACGAGCATGCGGTAGTCGTTCGGCTCGTATTTGCCGCGGTCGATCAGCACGATCAAGGGGGCGCCGCCGACGTGCTCGAGCATATCCAGTGGCTTGGAGCCATCGAGTTGATTCTGCTCGCTCCAGTCCCAAGTAAACGACTCGTATCCCCGGTCGGTCAGTTGTGAGACGCTAAGCAGCGGGCCATGCTTGGGCTTCGTAGCGTCGCCGGCTAGCTCAGTGAGATCCTTTTGAATGCGGGCCTGGATGTCGGCTGGCACGCCGGCGGCCGGTAGTCCTTGTTTGGCCATTTCCGCGATCGTGTCCAGTACGCTCCCTTCTTCCGACGCTCGCACGGCGGTGGAGGAATAGCTGATGCCCGTGATCCGCTTGTCGCGGAATTTCTCCAGCCGGGCCAGCTCGGGCTTGTCGGCCAGTTTGGCGCTGGAGCCGAGCGTGGCGAGATGCTCGCTAGATTTACTGAGCGTCAACAGCAGATAGTCGTCGTGAATCCCGAGCGAAATTACCAGCGGCAATTGCTTAATTTTGTCGACGAGCTTGTCGAATTCGCCCGGCTTCTCTTCATACGATTTGATCGGAATCTGATCCCAGGGGATCATCCCGCCGTCGAGTTTGAGGGTGAGATATTCGCTTCCGCCGACCTTTTCGCGAGTGAATCGCCCCTTCAGCGCGGGCACTTCATCGATGTGGTCGTTGAACGCTTTTTCGAGCCGGGCCAGTTGAGCCTTGATCCGGTCGGCGTGGGTGTGCTTAAAACCGAACACAATGGTCGGCGTTTGGACCCGATCCAGATTCTTGGCCATGTTTTCCAGCACGGCGTGGAACTGAGCCTTCGTCTGATTTTCGGCGGGGGCGCCGCCGGCATTCTGCAGTTGGGAGAAGGCCCCGCCGAAACGGGCCGAATTCATCGCCGAATTCAAAAGACCCCAAGTCTCGATCGACTGCATGTCGCCGTAGTAAAAAATTTCGTGCGACAGCAGATCGCCGGCCATGTCGAGCAGTTGCTTGTTTTCCTCGCCGCCGAGGTTGGGCTGGACTTGAAATGCCCACAACACCTGCCAGGCCCCGAGACCTTGCGCGACGACCGGAATTTCCTGGAACTTAGCCCAGGCCTTGCTCTTGGAGATGATATCGATCTGCTCGCCGTTGCGAAGCATTGAGCCGAAATAAGCAGCGTCGGCCGGAGCGAAATCCAGAGCGTTGCCAAATTTTTGCGGCGTCTCGGCCTGAGCGGGCCGCGTCGAAAGCGCCAGTAGCGCCAGGGTCCCGACGATCGCCAGTGTGGTGAGCACCGATCGTGAGGCGAATCGACCCATTCGCGATTTTTCAAGATGTTGCGTCATGAGATTCCTTTAAGCTTGAGCGGCAGGCGGCAATGGACGCCGCAAGATGAGTGGGCGAATAAAGCGTGCCCAGTTTCGCCCGGTATTGTAAGTCGCCGCCAGAGGAGGCACAACGAGCCATGAGAAAAACTCACCAGCAGCATCCCACCAGAGATGACCAGACAGTGGCCGGTGATAAAGCCGATCCAAAACGTCGCATTTTTACGAGAATGCCCGCGCCACTTCGACTAGCGTCCTGACCAGTGCCCCGCTGCCGCCGCCGTCTTGCCAGGGTTTGGGCTTTTCCAAAAATGCGGGGCCGGCGATGTCGATGTGGGTCCAGGGCTTTTTGTCGACGAACTGCTCCAAGAACTTAGCGGCCGTGATGGCTCCTCCCCAGCGGCCTTCGCCGACATTTTTGATGTCGGCGATCTCGCCCTGAATCTGTTCGTCGTATTCGGCGAACATCGGCAGTTGCCAGACCGGCTCGCCGGCCGTCTTGGCGGCAGCAGCGACTGCGTCGCACCAGGCTTGATCGTTGGTCATCAGTCCCGCCACGTCGAGACCCAGCGCCACGACGCAGGCGCCGGTGAGCGTGGCCAGATCGATGATTTTCGCCGCGCCCATTTCGACGGTCACGCACAGCACGTCGGCCAGGACCAACCGGCCCTCGGCGTCGGTGTTGTGGACCTCGATCGTCTTGCCGTTGCGCGCGGTGAGCACGTCGCCGAGCTTGTAAGCGGCTGGCCCGGTCATGTTCTCGACCAGACCCATCAGGCCGACGACATTCACGGGCAGCTTGAGCCGGGCGATCGCTTGCA
Source organism: Pirellulales bacterium (assembly GCA_038210495.1). Lineage (GTDB taxonomy): Bacteria > Planctomycetota > Planctomycetia > Pirellulales > DATAWG01 > JBBQWR01. Next base: position 49,658 of record JBBQWR010000012.1, on the reverse strand, counting down.
TCGCGCCCAGTACCGTGGCGGCGCCGGCCATGTCGCACTTCATGGTGATCATGCTGTCCGACGGCTTGAGCGACAGCCCGCCGGAGTCGAACGTGACCCCTTTGCCCACCAGCGCGAGCAGCGGTCGGTCGGGCGCCGCGCCGCGATAATGGAGCTTGACCAACCGGGGCTCGCGATGCGAACCCTTGGCCACGGCCAGCAGCGAACCGCACCGCTCCTGTTCGAGCCGGGCTTGGTCCCAAATCTCGACCTCAAAGCCACATTCCTTGGCGACCCGCTCGGCCTGAACCGCGAACGACGCGGGGTACATGTCGTGCGGCGGTTCGTTCACGAGCCGGCGAGTGAGATTCACCGCTTCGCCGAGGATTCGACCCCGATCGATGGCCGATGGCTCGCCACCGGACCAGAGCAATTCGCCGAACGGCGTGCGCTTTTTTTCCGCCCGATAAAGATCTTGCCCAAGGCAGCCGATCGCGGCGCCAGCGACGGCCGCTTCGGTGAGCGGGCCGGAATTATTGGCATCGAGAAAATACGCCACGCGGCTGCGCGGCTTGCCGGCCAGATACTTCGCCGCGGCCGAAGCGGTTCGCTCGGCCGTGCCAACGTCGTATTTATCGCGATCGCCCAGGCCAAGCGCGAGGATCATTCCGGCAGCGACGCCGGGCGGCGCGAGCAGGGCCACGGTCTCGTATTTCTTGCCGGTGATTTCCTTGCGCTCGATCAAGCGGGCTAGCAGACCGCCGGTCGCCCGATCGGCGTCGGCCGCGGCGCCGGACAAAGTTTCGTCGCCGAAGATTCCGACGACCAGGGCATCGGCCTCGGTCGCGGCCAGCGGAGTATCGAATCGTTGGATTTCCATAGTCGATTGATCGAGAGGTGGCGCCGGTGAAGTTCGCGGCGGGATTTCGGTTTGTGGGGAAGATGTCTGCCACATTGTAGCGGCAGGGGCTATTATTTCGAGTGGCGTAGGTTTTCGCCGAACTTGCTTTTCATCTGCTGACTGCATGCCTGAGCCTCAACAGGGCGTTACAAACCAGCCCAGGGCAACACCCTGGGTAAATGCGTCGTAAGACAACATAGCCCTGCTAGGGCGAAACAATATTTCACGCGCGCCGACTCGGATGATTTTATTGCGCCCCTTCAGGGCTTGTAATCCTGATACAAATCAATACCCAGGGCGTTGCCCTGGGCTGATATTTTACGCCCTTTCAGGGCTAAGATCGCCAACTGACCACCACGCTCGACGCGCCGCTCGCCTTAGTTGTGCATAAAAATCTGCGGCAATGCGTTGATGATCTGGAGCGAACCGGCCAACTTGCGCGCATTAATGTCGAGATCGATCCGAACCTCGAGGCGGCCGAGATTCAGCGGCGGGTGTATCAAGCTGGCGGCCCGGCGCTGTACTTCGCTCGCGTCAAAGGCTGCCAGTTTCCGATGGTGTCTAATCTATTCGGAACGATGGAGCGAATGCGATATCTCTTCCGCGATACGCTCGATGGCGTTCGCCGGTTGATCGAACTTAAGGTCGATCCCGCGCTGGCGCTGCGGCGTCCGCTGCATTATCGCTCCGCAGCCTGGCTGGCGACGAAGATGCGACTAAAAAGCGTGTCGGGCGGGCCGGTTCTTGCTCACGAGACGACGATCGACCAATTGCCACAACTTAAATCGTGGCCCGACGACGCTGGGGCTTTCATCACGCTACCGATTGTGTATTCCGAAGACGCCGAGCAACCTGGCTTCAATCGCTCGAATTTGGGCATGTATCGCGTGCAGCTTTCCGGCAACCGGTACCGGCCGAAGGGAGAGGTCGGTCTGCACTATCAAATTCATCGCGGGATCGGCGTGCATCATGCCGTGGCGATCAAGCGGGGCGAGCCGTTTCGCGTGAATATTTTTGTCGGCGGCGCCCCGGCGTTCACGATCGCGGCCGTAATGCCGCTGCCCGAGGGTTTGTCGGAGTTGTCGTTCGCCGGCGCGCTGGGCGGACGGCGACCGCCGATGATTTCGCGGCCCGGTCAATTGCCGATTTATGCCGACGCCGATTTTTGCATTACCGGCGTTGTCGATCCCGAGCGGCGATTGCCCGAGGGGCCGTTCGGAGACCATCTAGGGTACTACAGTCTCCAGCACGATTTTCCCGTGCTCCGGGTGGAGCACGTTTATCATCGGCCCGATCCGATTTGGCCGTTCACGGTCGTCGGCCGGCCGCCGCAGGAAGACACGGTGTTCGGACAGTTCATTCACGAGTTGACCGAGCCGCTCGCGCCGACTCTGGTGGCCGGGGTGCAAGCGATTCACGCCGTGGACGCGGCCGGCGTGCATCCGCTGCTGCTGGCGATCGGCAGCGAGCGGTATACGCCCTACAACCCAACGCGGCAGCCGCAGGAGTTGCTGACCCAAGCCAACGGTCTGCTCGGCCAAGGGCAACTGTCGCTGGCCAAATATCTGTGGATCGTCAATGGCGCCGACAACCCAAAGCTCGACATCCACGACGTGTCGCAATTCCTGCAGCACGCGCTAGCCCGGGTCGATTGGCGGCGCGATTTGCATTTTCAAACGCGGACCACGATCGACACGCTGGACTACTCGGGCCGTGGATTGAACGAGGGCTCGAAGCTGGTGATCGCGTCTGCGGGACCGGCGGTAAGAGAGTTGCCAAGCGAATTGCCGAGCGATTTTCGCTTCGCGATGCCGGAGCAATTTTCCGACCCACGAATTTGTCTGCCCGGCGTGCTCGCGATCCGCGGGCCGAAATACGCCGCCGATTCCGCGTCGCAGTCCGCGGATTTTTCGGTCGAGCGATTTTGCGCCGTATCGCGCTCGGATGATCCGCTCGGCCGATTTCCGCTGGTCGTCATCGTCGACGACAGTGAGTTCACCGCCGCGTCGCTGCGAAACTTTCTGTGGGTCGCGTTCACTCGTAGCGATCCAGCGGCCGACGTCTACGGCATCGAATCGTCGATCGAGCAAAAACACTGGGGCTGCCGAGGCTCGCTCGTCATCGACGCGAGGGTCAAGCCTCGGCACGCGCCACCGTTGATCGAAGACCCCGCGGTGTCGCGCAGGGTCGATGCCCTAGCCGCCCCCGGCGGCCCGCTGCACGGCATTCTCTAAAGGCGCGGCGCCCCACCTCCTAAAAATCCTCCCAATTCCCGCCTAGATATCGTTCGGCGCTTCCTGCCGCCCTCCAGGAGGCTGACGCAGCGAAAGCCCCCTGGACCCGATTCACCGCGTGCTAACGATAAAACTTTTCAATCCGCAATTCAAACCGCCGTTTCGTATCTCTAACTTAACTGTTTCGGGTGGCCGGAGCTGGACTGAAGGGGAGCCCTGGTGACGTGTTCTCGAGGTCGAATCCCCGTTCAGTGCTTCGGCGAGGCGCCTCCAGCCCCCGGCGCCCAAAGTGTTGTTAGGCCCCCCAAAAGCAAAAACCTTCAAGTAATGATTTGCCTGACAACCTCCCCCTGCACATCGGTCAGGCGATAATCGCGGCCGGCGTGGCGGTAAGTGAGCCGCTCGTGATCGATTCCCAAAAGGTGCAAAATGGTCGCATGCAGATCGTGAACGTGAACGCGGTCTTTCGCTACGGCGATCCCATAGTCGTCGGTCTCGCCGTGGACGATTCCTCCCTTGACGCCGCCGCCGGACATCCAGGTTGAAAACGCTTGGTGATGATGCTCGCGCCCGGCGTGGTTGGGCTGCTCGTGATAGGGAGTGCGGCCGAACTCCGTGGCCCACACGACCAGTGTCTCGTCCAACATGCCGCGAGACTTGAGATCTAGAATCAGACCGGCGATCGGCTGGTCGACATTCTTGGCCAAGGGCACGTGGTCGTTCATGTTCGCGTGCGAATCCCAGTTGTTCGACGAGCCGGTATCGATCAATTCGATAAATCGCACGCCGCGTTCCGCCAATCGCCGGGCGATGAGGCATTGCCAGCCGAAGCCGTCGACCCGGCCGCGCTCCAATCCATACAGCTTGAGGGTCGCGTCCGACTCGCCCGCGATGTCGAATGCCTCGGGCGCCTCGCGCTGCATGCCGAAGGCCGTCTCGAACGATTTGATTTGAGCTTCCAAGGCGGCGTCTTCCGCTCGCGTCGCGAAATGATGGCCGTTGATCCGAGCCAATTGCTCCAGTTCGAGAGACTGGAGATCGGACGAGAGCGAGAGCGGACGGATATTGGCGATCGGATGGGCGCCCGGAACGATCTGCGTTCCTTGGTGACATCCGGGCAGAAAATCGCTTCCCCACGTTTGCTGGCCCGCATAAGGCGCCTTGGGGGCGACGACCACGAACGAGGGCAAATTCTGATTTTCCGTGCCCAAGCCATAGCTGACCCAGGCCCCGATGCTCGGCCGGGCGAAGGTGAACGACCCGGTGTGCATGCCGAGCGTGCCTTCGTAATGATTGGTGTGATCCGACACGGTCGAGCGAATCACGCACAACTCGTCGGCGACGGCCCGCACGTTCGGAAACAGATCGCTGATCCATGTGCCGCACTGGCCGCCCGGTTGAAACGCCCATTGCGGCTTTTTCAAATAGCGAGCGAATTGCCCGATCTTGCCCTGCCAGTTGTCGACCGTAATCGTTTTACCGCCATCGGCGATTAGCTTGGGCTTGTGGTCGAACGACTCGACGTGCGATACGCCCCCGGTCATATACAAGAAGATCACGCTCTTGGCTTTAGCCGGAAACATCGGCGCCTTGGGGGCGAGCGGATTGGTCGAGCTTGCCGCGTGGGTTTCTCGAATCGACAAATCCGCCAACATTCCGCTCAAAGCCACGGCGCCAAATCCGCCGACCGACCGCCGCAGCATGGCGCGGCGAGTCAGTCGGCGCGGATCGCATGACGAGCACGTTGAGCCGCGATGTTGAACGAATTGGGAATCCATTAAATTTTCCATGACCCTTTGAGCCCCGCACAAAACCGCCGGGATCTGTCCCTTACTCCCAGGTAGTTTTGTTAGAGTTTCTTAAGCGTTTCTCAGTCGACAAATAGAAACTCGTTACTGATCAGCATCGCGCGAGCCAACGCCGCCAGGCTCAAAATACTCCGCCGATTCTCGGGCGCCCCGGCCACCTCGAGTTGCTTGCGATAACTTGCGAGAAACTCGAGCGATTGCGCTACTTCGACGGCGGTGGGTGGCCGAGCGAATATCGTTCGGTAGGCCAGTTCGACCCGGGCCGGTTCGTCAGTCCGCTGTTGGAGTAGCTGGGCGGCCAAGCTCTCGGACTGCGCGTGAACGAAAGGCGCGTTCATCAAATAAAGCGATTGCGTGGGCACCGTCGTTGCTGTGCGGTGGGGAGTCGAAGCGTTCGGGTCCGCGCCGTCGAACAAGGCCAGATAGGGATGCCGCTGAAGTCGCGAAGTCATCAGATAGATGCTGCGACGGTTGCTGTCGTACACCGCGCCGAACGGATTGTGTTGCGTGAAATTCCACGACTCGAGCGGCGGAAAAGGGTGAGCGCCGCCGGGTGTGCGATCTAAATTGCCGCCGAGAACCAGCATCGCGTCGCGGATGGATTCCGCATCGAGTCGCTGCCGATTGAATCGCCACAGTTTTTCGTTTGTGGGATCCCGCTGGGAGTCTGTCGCGTCATTGTCGCTCGACAAATGGTAAGTCTGCGACAACATGATAAGGCGATGCATGGCCTTGATCGACCAGCCGCTTTCCACGAATCGGCTCGCTAAATAATCGAGCAGTTCCGGATGCGTCGGAGGACTACCGCGGGCGCCAAAATTGTTTTCCGTCGCCACCAGCCCAGCGCCAAAATGATGCTGCCAGATTCGATTGACCATCACACGGGCGGTCACGGGATTCTTCTTGTCCGCGACCCACTGGGCCAATTGCAAACGGCCGCTGCCGACCGAGTTCGCGGGCAACGCAAATCCACCCAGGATTTCGATGAATCGACGTGGAACTTCATCGCCCAACTTGGTCGGCTCGCCCCGTTTTTGGATTTGCGCATTTTTTCCGACCCCTTCGGACACGCCATAGGCTCGCGGATAAGGTCCGGCCTCGACGAGAGACTTTTGACGGGCGTCGATCTCGCCGCGTCGGCCCGGCAACTCGGCTAATTTCGATTTTAGGGCAGCGATGCGATCGGCCTGCTTTTCGTCGGTCGCCGACTTCAGTTCCTTCTCCGCCGTCGTTCGCTCCGCGTCCAGTTGCTTTAAGCTTTCGCCGAGTTTCGACAACGGCTCGTCGAACGCTTTCTGGCGAGCGGCAGCTTCGGACGGCGGAATCAAGGGCACGAAATCGCGCGGCCGATTTTTCTGCTCGGAACCGGGAAACGCATAATTGGTGCTGGCGAAGATTCCATAAAGCGCGTAATAGTCGCGAGTCGACACCGGGTCGAATTTATGATCGTGGCAGCGAGCGCAACCCAGCGTGAGCCCGAGCATGGATTGTCCCAGCGTGTCGATCGTGTCCTGGATCGTCAAATGCTGGTAATTCTCGGGATCGAAACCGAATCGCCGGGAAATCGCGATAAACCCTGTCGCCGTTACTCGCTCCGCGAATCTATCCGGCGGTCCATCGGCCGCCAAAATATCCCCGGCGATCTGCTCGCGCAGAAACTCATCGTACGGTTTGTCTCGATTGAAGGCATCGATCACATAGTCGCGATACTTGTAGGCCTCGCGGACCGGAAAATCGGCCGTCTCTCCCGCGGTGTCCGCGTAGCGAACGACGTCCAGCCAGTATCGTCCCCAGCGCTGGCCATACGCCGGCGAATCGAGCAGCCCATCGACGACTTTCGCGAAGGCTCCCGGCGAATCGTCGGCAACGAAATTCGCGACTTGCTCGGGAGTCGGCGGCAAGCCGGTCAGATCGAACGTAGCGCGACGGATCAACGTTCGCTTGTCGGCCGTTTTAACCGCCGTAAGGCCAGCGGCCTCTTGCATGGCCAAGATGAAACGATCGACTTCATTCTTCGGCCAAGCCGCGTCGCGCGGCTTGGGAACCGGCGGCGATGCGATCGGCTGAAACGACCAGAACCGCCGTTCTTCCGCCGATGGCCCGCCGCTGCGAGTCGCGACTTTCGCCGCTTCGCCCGGCCACGGCGCGCCGTGTTGGATCCACGTCGACAGCGAAGCGATTTCCTCGGGTTTGAGCCGCGACTTTTGCGGCATCTTCAGCTCTCCTTGCTGAAGAACCGCCTGAATCAACAGGCTCGCCTCGGGCGAACCCGGCACGACCGCCGGCCCTCGATCACCGCCATGCATCATCGTGGCTTTAGAATCCAGTCGCAGGCCGGACTCTTGCATTTTTTCGCCATGACATTTGAAACAAGCCTCCGCGAGTAAAGGCCTGACCTGAGTCTCGAACAGTTTGACGTCCTCGGCCGACGGGTTCTCGGCCCGCGCGGCCTGTTGGCCGGCCGACAGTATCAAAGAGACTGCGACGACCAGCCGCACGCCACGGGTCAATCCAGATCTGCCGACGGCGGGATTCGACATGCTGCTCGGCTTCGTCATGGTCAAAAAGTTGGTCCGCCGCGGCCAGTCAAACGACTTTCTCAAAAAATCGACGAGATTCAGTCATTCGATACTACCAGAGCCCAGCACGACCCTCTAGTTGGCCAGCCATTCCACCGACTGGACCAGCTTCTCAGATCCGTCAGACAATTGCCTCCAACTTATCGAACGACCCGGTCCAACCTTGCGTCATGCCAGCCCTGGCTTTGATGAAGGTCTCGAGTTCTTCAGCCGTCGTGGCGCCAAACGGTTCCCAGGTCACGGTCACGCGGGTTCGGTCCTGCCCCTCGGCCGTCAGCGTTACGGTCGTCAGCATGGTCGCGGGCCAGTTCGACGCCATCGGATGGCGAGCGAGTTTCTCATATTCGTCGCAGAACTGCTGCGTGTAGACGATCCGGTCTGGCTTTACGATTTCCAGGTATTCGGCCCGGCCGTATATCTTGAGATCCTTGTTCTCCATGAACCAGAACGTGCTTCCTCCGGGTTTGATGTCGGCCCGGACGAACTGCATTTCAAACCCCGTCGGCGCCAGCCAGTGGGAAAAGTGCTCGGGCTTGGTCCACATTTCGAACATCACCTCCAGCGGCGCGTCGAACGATCGATTGATCACGAACTGCTCTTTGCCCGTCGACTGCTGCGCCAGATATTCCGCGAGCCGATCCCAGGTCGATTCCCCCCCCGCCTTCTTGATGAAACCGCGAATCTGCTCGGCGGCTTCGGGCGTCGCCAGCGTCATCGTCATGTCGAGTTGCGTCTGGCCGTCTACTTCGGAGAACAGGGCCGTCACGCGAAATAGCGGCGGCCGATCGTCGGAGGCGCCGTGGTCGTAAACCAATTTCGAATACGGCTCGACTTCGAGATAGGGGGTCACGTTCGGATAGTCGACCCCGTCGGGGCCGTGCATCGTGTATCGCCACGCGCCCCCCGGCCGCAGGTCTTTAAAATGCGTCGTGAGCGTAAATCCGCGCGGCCCCCACCACTGCGCGACTTGCTCGGGATCGGTCCAGGCGTCCCACACGGCTTGAACGGGGGCGTCGTAAAGGCGGATGATTTTGATCTCGTTGGACTTATTTTTTGCGACCACGGGTTTTTCCTTTCGCACTGGATTTCGAAGTGACGGTCTTCAAATACGCATCGAGACGATCGAGACTCTGCTCCCAAAACATTCGATACTGTTCCATCCAGTCGGCTACGTCCTTGAAAGCGTCTTCCTTGAGCTTGCACGGGCGCCACTGGGCCTCGCGGGTTTTGGTGATCAGGCCGGCCCTCTCCAAAACCTTCAGATGCTTCGTAATGGCCGGCAGGCTCATCTCTTTCAGATACGGCTTGGCCAATTCCGAAACATTGGCCTCCCCTTCGGCGAGCTTCGCCAACATGCCCCGGCGGGTCGGATCCGCGAGCGCCGCGAATGTCTGGCTAAGGTTGTCTCGCATGGCATTACACCATTAAGTTAATTAATACTTTGGTTAAATATAGCCCTGGCGCGGCGCGCGGTCAAGCTTGGCGCCCGAGACGTGGACAAGAAAACGGGAGTCGCGACCGCGGCGCGGTGTCGGCCAATGGGCGGACCACCTTCGCGAGGACAACGCAATCCGTTTGGGCGCCGTTGGTCCGAATTCTGGCGCTTTTTGTCACAAACCGACTATCGTCTTGGGCGCGCTGGACTGGATCCGGACCACCACCGCCGGCTTGGTGCTTGAATTCAATGTTTGCGGTCCCGGTCGTCCGCGCCACGTCGCGTCTGGGCGCAACTATTGATGTTGCGACAGCCGCGTTTCTCGCTACAATTCCGCCGCGTTTCTCCCCCCATTTTCGCCAGATTCGTTTTTTGACGTCGGCCGCCCCTCGCCGACGAATCTGCCATGCGCGCTCTGATCATTCCTTGCGGCGGAAGCGGCAGTCGGATGGCGGGTTACTATTTCCCGAAATGCCTGCTGCCGGTCGCGCAGCGGCCCATGCTGCTGCGAATTATCGAGTGCTGGGAAGATGCCGTCGATCAAGTGGTGCTGGTCGTCAATCCGGGCAACGAACAGATTCTGCGGACGTATGTCTCGACGTATTATTCGGGCAACGCGCCGGTCCGATTCGTGGTGCAGCCGCGTCCCACGGGCACCTACGACGCCGTCCGCTTGGCTCTGCGGTCGACGTCGGCCGATCGCGCGATCTTGAATTGGTCGGACATTTGTCTCCACGCGACGCCAATTCAGGCCCAGGACACGGCCGCGAACATCGTCCTCACGACCGACTTGCAAGATCATTGCCGCTGGGTGTTTAGCGACGGGCAGTTTTCTTGCCGCGCGGGCCGGCCATTTTCCGGCGGCGGGGTTTTTGGCGTGATGCTGCTCAACAATCTGTCTCAAGCGTTTCGCAAAGATTTTTGCGCAGTCGGCGGCGGCGAAACGGAAATCCTCTCGGCATTCGACAATCGTAGTTTCCGCAACTTCACCTGCGAGGATTTCACCGATATCGGCGAGCGATCGCGATACGCCTCGGCCGATCGCGTAGGTGATCGCATGGGTGGCGGCGCCTCCGCTCCGCGAGCGTTTGGCTCAGGGGCTTCGATCGAGTTCGGCGAGTCGGTCGTCGTCAAGAAGTTTCGCGACGAGCAAATGCGGGAAAACGAAATCGGCTGGTACTTGGCGGCCGGATTTCCGTTCTTGCCCAAGGTTCATTCGACCGATCCGCTCACGCTGGAGCGAATCGACGCCGAGCCCTGCTGGCAGCGACTTCAGCGCGATCCCTCGCCGCAAACCGAAGCTGGCGTCATTCGCGACCTCGCTCGGCTTGCCCGCACGATGCACGCCAGCCGCGGGCGAGTCCGCGCCGACGTCAAGTCGTGCCAGCGGCAATATCTCGACAAGACGATCGAGCGGCTCGAGCGCGTCGATGTGCTGTTCCAAGGGTTTAATCGAAGCGGGTTCTCGGTCAACTCGCGCGAATTGTCGAATCCGCTCGACATGCTACGCAGGCATGAGCCGATCGTGCAGAACATTTATCCCGACTGGTTTCATTTCATCCACGGCGATCTCCAACTCTCGAACTCGCTCATCGACGATCGGGATCGGCTGTGGCTTATCGATCCGCGCGGCAGCTTTGGCGGCACGCCGCTGTACGGCGACGCGCTGTACGATTTCGCTAAGCTCTACTACGGATTCTGCGGCGGCTATGACCTCTTCAGCACCGGCCGCAATAATTTCACCGTGAGCGGCGAGCGCTCGTTCGCGATCGACCCGCTCGTGCCCCCCGCCGCGGTCGCTCGTCGCCGAGAACTCTTTGCCCGCGAGATCGAGCGGACTCCGTATCTTCGCCGAGGAATGGCCGAGATCGATCTGGTGCATTCGCTGATCTGGTTGTCGGTGGCCGACTACATGGCAAACGACGTGTTGAGCAGCATGTACGCCTACCTGCACGGGACGATGCTGCTGACCGATGCCCTGGCCGCGATGAAGACTCTCGCGGAATTGCGCTGTTCGCCGTTGTCCGCTGCCGCGTAACGAGGTAATCGCGATGCGATACTAACCCGAAGCGTAAGCGAAGATGTGTGGTCGCTCGCTAGAGCATCCTCGCTTACGCTTCGGGTTGGTATGCGTGACAACCTGAAAAGAGTAAGCACCCTGACGATCCGATCAAAAACATGCCAATCACGCTGAGTAGACGCCGCACGCGCAAACAAATCGCCACCGGAACGGCGCGGCTGCTCAATCGCTTTTACTGGCGCGAGATCGGCTATTTCTACTTTGGCGAATTCGGATATTTCAACCTCGAAATCTTGGGCGGATTAGAATTGCTGTTTCGGCAATCGTCCGATTTGCGGCTCAAGATCGCCACATACGCAAGTTACGCCACATTGCTTAACGACTTGTTTCCTGGCCGCGTCGATTGCGTGACTCCCGATTGGCCTTACGATCAGCAATATCGGGTTTGCCACGATTACCGGTTGGCAAAGTTCAACCGTGCGATTTTCTGGCAAGGATTCACTCAGCCGCTGCAATCGCTGCTGGATGACTTCGAGCCCCGCGGCCGAGTTCACGAGGCCCGGTTTTTCTATCTCAGCGCGCCGCTCTCCGGTTTTGAACCCGCGGCGTTGGCGCCCCGTTCCCCCGAGAGCCCCGAGCCCTCGTTCATCAGCATCTTCCCCCGCGGCCGAGTCGGATACGCGAGCAAGAATCTCGATTCCCGGCAATGGGACGGCATCCTGCGAACTCTGGTCGAGCACTCGTCGCTTCCGATTGTCGTCCACGGGGTCGCGGAAGAGATGACGGAGCTTCCGACTGAATACGCTCAGTCCCTTATCCGTCCGAAAAATATCCTCGAGCAGGCCTACTATCTTCGCCACTCGCGGTTCTGCATCTCGCCCGACTCGGGGTTCGTGCAATTCTCCCTTAACTGCGCGTGCGACGTGCTGGTGATCGGCGGCACGATTCAGTACCACGAGTTCGTCGATTTCAATCCCTTCGGCGTCCGGCTGGTTATCGCAAGCCAGGAGCCGGCGGAATACCTGCCCGAGGTTCGGCGGTTCGCATCGGACCCGGCGGGTTCAATCCGAATCGTCGCGTAAAGACATCAGATGGTAGCCGGGCGTTTCGACGCCCGAAACGATTCCGTGGTCAGGCGCGGCTTCTCTTAGCGATGCTCGAAATCGCCGACAATTCAGTCGTCGCTAAGCGACTAAGAGCCAAGCATGACCCTTTAGTTAACGCAACTTGGAACTTTATGGTCCATATTTACGTCAAAGCCCCGTCTCTAAACCAACTGTTCCTCCCTTAAGGACTCGATCAGTATGTCCACCGTCCTATCCAGATTGGCGGTCGCTATTGTGGGGGCAATCGGCATATTCGTCGGCGGCCGGCTGCTCATTCAGCGTGCCTTTGCCATTGAGCCAGCTAAGAGTGCCTTGCAAGCAGAGCCGCCGATGCGGGTGGTGCAAGGCGGCCCCGCGCCGCGGTTGTCGGATATCTCGACACGACATCCGCGGTTCGATGGTGACTTTTACGGTTGGATTACCGCCGATGCGTTTTTGCTTGCGCGGACGGATCGCGAACATCCCCGAGGCGGTTTGTATCGACGCGAGCTGGCGAGCGGACGCGAATCGCCCTTGCCGAAACTCACCGATCTCTACAACCAAGCCGATGGAGGCAGCGTCTTACAAATTTCGCCGGACGGTCAGTGGGTCTTGTGGTGGACAGGCAAGGTCCACGAGGTCGCGATTCACGGCGCCAAGCTGGACGGTTCCGCTCACTTCCAAGTTCCAAAAGCCAAAGCCGAGCGAGATAATTTGGACGTGTTCTGGCTGACCGACAGCCGTCGTTTCGTGGAACTCGCGATGCCCCACGGAAACAAATATACTGCTGCGCTGGTGCGGAATACTGAAAAACCTGAATTATCCGAGAGTCTGCGAATCACTGCGGACAGCCCGCTTCAGGCGGCCTGCGCCGTTGCCGGTCGTGACGTGGTGCTCGCCGCCGACGATCAACTGATCGCCTTGCCGTGCGGTCTGAATAGCTATGGTTCCGTTGACCCTAGCCTCGTCATCGGGATCTCGGGCGTGCTCAATCCGAAAATTGCCGTGGATCGCACATCGTCCATCAAACTACCGTCAAAGTCGATGATGTCCTGCGGCGTCGCTGGCGGGGCTTCGAGCGATCGAATCGCATGGCTGATCGCATCGACATCAGAAAACAACGAAACTTCCGTCGGACTGTGGGTGAGCGGTCTGGACGGCGCCAATTGGCAAAAGATCGGCTTCGAGCGAACCAGTAAGCCGGATACCGGATTTGGCGAGCACCTCGCAAAGTTTATGCGCGAGTCCCCTGGGAGCATCCAGTGGCTACCAGACGGCAAATCGCTGAGTTTCTTTTACAAGGGCGAACTTTTCACCGTACCCGCGCCACGCGAATAATCCAGGAGACGAAGTCTCCTCCCGCCGATTACGCATCGCAGACTCCAGTGCAGATATACGGCCCCAGCGGCGGGCGAGACGCCTCGACTAAGGTAAGAAACCGTCAACAATACTCCGGGTGGCCGTGGCCGGGCTATGAAAATCTGCGAGCGTCTTCACCGCTCTTTGACCTGGCGCCTCGTCGATCGTGGAAAGGTCGCCAAGGATTTTCTGGAAATCTCCGGTCCGCTGCGGTATGCTGGCGACGGGCCACTTCGATCCAATCGATTGCCCAGATCTACCTTATCGGTCAACGAGTCTCCCGCATCAGGAGCGTGGTCATGACGAAGAAGAGCATACGAGTTCATCGGCGTCGGTTCTTGAAGACGGCCGTTTCGGCGGCGGCGACGGCCGTCGTGGCGCCGTATTTCATTCCCAGTTCCGCTTTGGGCAAAGACGGCTTCGTCGCGCCCAGCGAGCGACTCGTCATTGGCGGAATCGGAATCGGCAACCGAGGAACTTATGACCTCGGCTGTTTCTTGGAGCAGCCGGACGTTCAATTCGTGGCGGTGTGCGACGTAAAAGCGGCTCGCCGCGAGGCGGTCAAGAAAATGGCCGATCAGAAAAACGCCAATCAGGATTGCCGGACTTATCGCGACTTTCGCGAACTGCTCGATCGCCCGGATATCGACGCGGTGCTGATTGCGACCGGCCCAAACTGGCATGCCACGGCCGCGATGCATGCGGCGAAGGCGGGAAAGGACATGTACTGCGAGAAGCCGTGTACCAAGAATATCTCTCAAAGTCTGATTCTCGCCGAGACGATGCGCCGCACGGGACGCGTGTTCCAAGCGGGCACGCAGCGCCGCAACCTGCCTCATTTTGCATTCGCTTGCGAGCTGGCCCGCACGGGCAAACTTGGCAAGCTGAAGACCGTTTATGCCCACCCCGCTGGAATGACCACCAGCAGCAGCGGCTGGGCGACGCCTGAGCAAGAGCCGCCCAAGGACGTCGTCGACTGGGACATGTATCTCGGCCCGGCCGCTTGGCGCCCGTTCAATCATCAGCATCTCGACGGCTTCAATTTCGAGAAGGGGGGCGGGTTAGTTGGCGGCGGAGTGCTTGAATGGGGGTCGCACTGTGTCGACTTATGTCAATGGGCCGTCGGCTCCGATGGCAGCGCGCCTGTCGAATACAATCCGCCGAAAGATGGCCGGCTCGTCGCGCGATACGCCAACGGAGTAGAATTGGTGATCCGCGAAACAGGCTGGATTCCCTTGGGCTCCTGCCCGGTTCGATTCGAGGGCGACGCCGGCTGGGTGGAGACGGGAGACAGCGGAAAATTCGTCCTCAGTTCGCCCGAACTTCTGGCCGGTCGAAAAGTCGCCGAGATTGGCGGCTACCCGGCGACCTATCACGTGCGAGATTTCCTCGACTGCGTGAAGTCGCGCAGCCAGCCCAAAGCGAACGCCGAAGCGGCCTGCTACTCGCACATCACCTGCCATGCGGCGAATATCGCGATCGCTTTGAACAGACAACTGAAGTTCGACCCCAAGACCCATCAATTCGTCGGCGACGAACAAGCCAACCGACTGCGGTCGGAGGCGCTGCGCGAACCGTGGCGGATATGAGTCGTCGTGCGTTGAGTTCAGTTCCCCTTGATTCACGCTTCGCCGGGCGCGCCGCTCCACGACACAAAATCCGGCTTCCCCACAACAAGCCACAATGAACCGGAAATCAATCATGCATACGATACGAAATTTGACGCATAGCCTCGCTATGCTTACGGCCTTTTTTTCGCTAGCCGGCGCCTTGCTGCGAGCCGCCGACACTCAACCCGCGGCTCAAGATAAGGAAAAACCATTAATCGAGGTCTTGCGCTCTGGCCCACGGCCAGAAAAAGCGTTGGCCTGCAAACAACTGGCGATCCACGGCACAAGTCAGGCGGTTCCCGAACTGGCCGCCCTATTGGCCGACGAACAACTGGCATCCTGGGCCCGCATCGCGCTGGAAGCCATTCCCGACCCGTCCGCCGACGAAGCCCTCCGCAAGGCGACCCATGCGCTCAAAGGAAAGCTGCTTGTCGGCGCAATCAATTCGCTCGGCGTTCGCCGCGACGTGGGAGCCGTCGACGCTCTAGTTAGCCATTTGAAAAATCAGGACGTAGAGGTCGCCGCGGCGGCCGCCATAGCGCTGGGTCACATCAGCAATCCGCCAGCAACACAGGCCCTGCGTCAGTCGCTGGCGAGCGCAACCGGCCAGCTCCGATCGGCCGCCGCCGAAGGTTGCGTCTTGTGCGCCGAGCGGCTCATGGCTGACGGCAAGAACGACGCCGCCACGGAGATTTACGAACAAGTCCGCAAGGCCGAGGTCCCCAAGCCAAGAATTCTCGAAGCAACCCGGGGAGAGATTCTAGCTCGAGGAGCAGCGGGACTTCCCCTGTTAATCGAGCAACTCCGGTCGGCGGATAAGCAGTTCTTTCAAATCGGCCTGACGACTGCCCGACAGTTGCAAGCGACTGGAGTCGCAGACGCCTTGGGAGCCGAACTTGCTCATGCGACACCCGAGCGGGCCGCTTTGTTGCTGCACGCTTTGGCCGATCGCACGGAACACGTTGTTCCGCCGGCGGTGGTCGAGGCTGCCAAGAGCGGACCGAAGGCGGTGCGAATCGCGGCCATCGAATTCATGGGACGGTGGGGAGACCAGTCGTGCGTGTCGGCGCTCCTGCCGATCGCGTCCGAGGCCGATTCGGATTTGGCTCTAACGGCGAAAACGGCGCTGGCCGGTTTGGCCGGGGGGAAGGTGGACGCTGAGATTGCCGCGCGTCTCTCAACGGCCGACGCAAACTCGCTGCCCGTCTTGATCGAACTTATTGGTCAGCGACGCATCGACGCCACTCCGGCGCTCGTCAAGGCGCTAGATCACCCGGACGCCGCCATACGCCGCTCTGCGTTGACGGCGCTGGGAAACACGGTCGGTCCCGAAAAGCTATCCGTTCTTATTTCGCAGGTCGTTGCGCCGAAGGAACCGGCGGATCTGGAAGTTGCCCAAAAGGCGCTTCGCGCAGCGAGCATTCGCATGCCAAATCGCGATGCCTGTTCCGGTGAACTCGGAGCCGCGTTAGCCCGGGCGCCGGCCTCCGCGAAAGCTAGTCTTTTGGAGACGATTGGCGCGGTGGGGGGTCCGAGGGCGCTGGAAGTGATCGGCGCCGCGATGAAAGACGGCGATCCGGAGCTTCAGGATATCGGCAGTCGGGCGCTTGGCGAATGGATGAGTGTCGACGCGGCGCCTGTCTTGTTGGAATTGGCCAAGAACTCAAAGGAAGAAAAGCTTCAGGCCCGCGCGCTGCGGGGCTACGTTCGTTTGGCGCGGCAGTTCGCGATGCCATCCAAGCAGCGCGCCCAGATGTGTCAAACGGCGCTCGATGCGGCGAAGCATCCAAGCGAGCAGAAGTTAGTTTTGGCCGTGCTCGAACGCTATCCCAGCGTGGATACGCTCGAAGTCGCGATCGCGGCACTCGAAAAGCCCGCGATGAAGGAAGACGCCAAGCAGTCGATCGCGAAGATGGCTCAGAAGCTCAGCGGCAAATCGGCCGAAGCGGACGCGATGCTGGCGAAATCCGGCATCGAATTGCCGCGGATGCAAATCGTGAAGGCCGAATACGGCGCCGGGACATCGCTCAAGGACGTGACCCAGGTTCTGCAAGGCCTCGCCAGCGCCACGTTGCAGATAACGCTGCCGGCGCCGAATTACAACGAAAGTTTTGGGGGCGATCCGGCGCCGGGCGTTGTCAAGCAATTGAAGATACAGTACCGAATCAACGGCAAGACCGGAGAAGCGACGTTCGCGGAAAACGCCGCGATCGAGCTGCCGGCGCCGAAATAAGGAGACCCCTGCCCGCGCCTCGGCAGCGCGGTCAGTGAACAAGTTGGGCCGAAGCCGACTTCTCGGTAGTTGAGGAACTCCGCGGCGTCGGAGCGGGCGGCGGCCGGTTCCGATCCGATTTTTTTAGGCAGCAACACGACGTCAAGGCGCGGTTTAAAATCTCATGGACAGGCAAAGCGGTTCGGCCCATACTTTGATGCAGCAGGCCGAAGCGCCCGTTTACTTTCGTATGAGGTCGTATTAGCTGCATCTCGCGGCGGAGGATGACCGTGTTACTTCGAAGCACTCTAAAAATCGATCTGTCGGTCGGCCGGGATGGTCGCAGGATAGATCGCGCGGCATTCACGCTCGTCGAGCTGCTGGTCGTCATGACGATTATCGGCATTCTGGTTTCGCTACTGCTTCCGGCCGTGCAACGATCGCGAGAAGCCGCCTCGCGGACACAGTGTGCGAACAACCTGCACAATCTGGCGGTGGCCGCATTGCAGCACGAGCAGCAGAATGGGTTTTTTCCGTCCTGCGGTTGGGGCTGGGGCTGGATGGGCGACGCGGACCTGGGCTTTGGACTGAAGCAACCCGGCGGGTTCTTTTACAATATCCTGCCTTACATGGATCAGAGCAGCGTCCACGATATGAATGCCGGGCTGCCCCGCGATAGCGCTCAGAAGTGGCAGCAGACGACGCTGATGACCACGGTCGCCGTGCCGGCGATGACTTGTCCCAGCCGTCGCCGTTCGGCCCGCACGCCGATGGCGCCCAACTATCCGAACATGGTCAACTGCCCGAATCCGACGGATGGAAACGGCTTCTTTCACAACGACTATAGAGCCAGCGGAGGCTCCGTGTTCAACCAGTGGAATTGGGGACCTCCGACTTGGAACGACGGGCTTAAGTGGACCGGCAATGGCACGCACTCGATGGATAGCAACAACGGCGTTTGCTTCCAGCGGAGCCAAATCCGCGCTGCGCAAATCACCGACGGCGCAAGCAACACATATCTGGTCGGTGAAAAATATCTCAATCCCGACGACTACCTGACAGGCCGGGATATCGGTGACGACAATCCGGCGCTATCCGGCGATGACTATGATTTAGTAGCTTGGGCCGACCCGACCTTGCCACTATTGCCTCAGCAAGACAAGCCGGGCCAAGCGACCTGGTATTGCTTCGGAAGCGTTCATTACGGTTCGTGTAACATGGCATTTTGCGACGGGTCGATTCACGCGATCAGTTACGGCATCAGCGCCGAGACCCATCGAAGATTGGCCGCTCGCAACGATGGACAACCCATCGATCCATCGCAATTCTGAGCCGTCCTGACTGGGACTGACCTTTTCTCCCAGGCAGTTTTGTGACTGCCTCTAAGCCAAGTTCGAGTTTCTAATGCCAATCCGGTTCTGTTTATCGACCGTGTGCCTCGTCGCCCTGGCTTGGGTCGCCGGCTGCGACAAATCGGCCGACGCGCCGCATGATGCCACGCCGCGCAATGCCACGCCGCCCGATGCGAACGGCGCCGCTTCAGCCTCGACCGATCGCAAGCCGTCCGGCGGGCGTTCATCAAACCTCACGGCCGAAGGCCCCTTGACCGGCGGCGCCGCGCAGACGGGCGGCGCCGCAGCGGGCGCTGTACCGAGCGCCTCCGATATTTTCTCGCCACCCAAACGGGATTCCGGATCGGTTCAGCCGTCTGAGTCCGTGTTGCCCGAGGCGCTGGAACACTATAAAAAAGCCCGCGATCTGGCCGAGGCCGGCAAGACAAAAGAGGCCAACGATGAATTTACCGAAGCGCTACGCCTTCAGCCGGACTTCCACGCCGCCCGCAACGATTACGGTTCCTACTTGCTCAGCCAGGGCAACTTGATGAGCGCCTCGATCGTGTACGGCGACGGAGTGAAATTCCATCCCGACGACCCCAATGCCCACAATGACCTGGGGGTGGTGTTAATTCGATACGGCGACGTTCCCGGAGCACGGAAGGAATTCGAACGGGCGATCGACTTGAACGACGACAACGCCGAATCGCATCACAACCTCGGTCTGCTGCTGGCGACGCTCGGCCAACTCGACGCGGCGGTCGAGCAATACAACAAAGCCATTCGATTGCGGACCAATTATGTCGACGCCCATTTCGACTTGGGCCGCGCGCTGGCCCGTCAAGGAAAGCTCGACGCGGCAACGGCTCAATTTCTCGAAGTGCTCAGACTGCAGCACGATAATTTCGGGGCGCTTTACAACTTGGGCCTGGTGCTTGCCAAGCAGGGGAAGACCGGCGAGGCGATCAAGCAGTTTACCCAAGCCCTGCGAGCCAATTCCAATAATGCCGATTTGCGCGTGGCTCTGGGAACCGCGCTGGCTCAGCTCGATAACGACAAGGCGGCGATTCCCCAGTTTATCGAGGCGGTCCGCTTGCAACCGGGCAATGCGGATGCCCATTTCGATCTGGCCTTGGCTTTGGCCAGGCAGGGTCGCTTGGAAGAAGCCGTCGCCCACAACGAAGAGGCGCTCAACCTCCGTCCCGATTGGCCGGAAGCCTTGAACAACCTCGCCTGGATTTTTGCCACGAGTCGCGACGAGCAAATTCGCAATTCGCGGCGGTCCGTCGAACTGGCCGCTCGAGCTCGCGAGTTGGCCGACTACAAGATGCCGCTGGTACTCGACACGCAGGCGGCCGCTCTGGCCGAGGCGGGCAAATTCCCGGATGCCGTTAAAATGGCCGAAAAGGCGGCCGCATTGGCTCGCGAAACCGGCCAGCAAAAAGCCGCGCAAGACATCGAATCGCGACTCGCGCTTTATCGAGCAGGGAAACCGTTCCGAGAGGCCGCGCCGGCGGGAAAGTGACGCCGAACCCCAAGACGCCAAGTCAACCGGTCAACAGCTCGCGTTCGTCTTCTGGTTAGCTCGGCAAACGTAAGCGCGGCTCAAGGGCAAGCCGCTCCGGCTACTCCGGCAGACCCGCCCCTTCCTGGATCGTCAAGACCCGGTCGACGCTTTTGACTTCAAAGCGTTCTTTTTTGCCGCTAGGCCACAGCACATGCAGCCCTGTGACATGGTCGCTCTTGCCCAGACCGAAATGGGCGCGCGGGTCATTGCTCGAAAGATAACTGTATCCGGGATTGGCCAAGCGCACCAGCTTCTTGTCCCCCAGGTCCGCCGTGAGCAGTGCGCCGTAGGCGTCACGCTTGCCGGTCATCGCGCGGACTATGAGCCAATGGTTTCCTTGCTTAGGGGCCGTGTTGCGATAAATCTGTAGCGAATTATCGAGATTCTGAACCGCGATCGCGATGGCCCCGTCTTCAAAGAGATCGCCAAACGCCATTCCGCGGCTGATTTGCGGCGCCTTGCCGTAATCGCCCGTGCGCGCCGAGGCGTCCTGAAAATGCCCCTGGCCGTCGTTGAGAAATAACAGCTTTGGTTCCGCAAACCGGTTCCAGAATTTGCCGAGCGCCGCGCCGGCTCGAACAGGGCCTTGCGTGACGCGACCGTTCGCCACCGCCAGATCGAGAATTCCGCGGTTGAAGATATCGATGCATCCGCAGCCCCAACCGGTGAACGGCCGGTCGATCGTCGCCATTCCAGCGCCCGCGGTGTTATCGTCGAATTGTCCGGCTTTCGGCAGCGACATATAAGCCGTGTTCGTTTCGCCCGCGAAATGGGTGACGAATAGATCCAGAATGCCATCGCCGTTGAAGTCGCCAACGGCCACTCCCATGCCGGCTTCGACGCGTCCCGCCGAGTTGAGAGCGCAGCCCCGCTGAATCGCCTCGTCCTTGAATGTGCCGTCGCGTTGGTTGACCCAGAGCTGCGCGGGCTCCTCGTCGTTGGCGACGAAAATATCCGGCCAGCCATCGCCGGTGAAATCCGCGCATACCACTCCCCAGCCCCGCGATGGCGCATCGATCCCGGCCTTCGCGGTCACGTCGCTGAACGTCCCATCGCCGTTGTTGTGATAGAGCGTGCTCATCACGGCTTCGAACATGTGCGGGCCGCAGTAATCCAAGTCTTCCGGATTCGACGAGCCCAGGCAGCGTTTTTTTGGATCGAAAATCGCGAACCGCACGACGAACAAATCGAGAAACCCATCGCGATCGTAATCGAAAAACGTGCAAGACGAGCTCCAATGATGGGTCTTCGGATCGAAGCCGGCTGCCGCCGTCCGATCGGTGAACGTTCCATCGCCATTGTTGCGGTAGAATCGGTCTCCACCGAAGCTGGTGATGAAGACGTCCGGAAAGCCTCGATTTTCCACATCGCCGATGGCCACGCCGTGTGCATAGCCGCCGCTTTTCAAACCGCCCGCGTCCGGGACTTCTTTAAATGAGCCGTCGGGTTCCTGATGAAACAACCGATTGGCGACCGACTTATCGAGTTGCCCGGGCGCCCCGTGACAAATTTGCAGGATGTCGAGCCGGCCGTCGTTATCGTAGTCGAATAGCGCAAGTCCCCCCGGCGTGATCTCAGGCGTCGCGAACGTGCCGTTGGGCCAAGGCTCGCTGGAGCGCTTGAATCCCAACTGCTCGGTGACATCGGTCAACAAGGCGCCGTCGTCCGTCGGCAAAGAGCCGGCCTTGGTTGTCGAAGTTGCAGTGGGGGCCGCGCCGACCTTGGCGCCTTCGGAACCGTCGGGCACGGCTCTCCCACAGCCGCCGGCGGCTAGCCCTACAGCGGAACAAAGCCCAGCGAGCACTAAAAACAGTCTGGGTGGCCGGGGCTGGAGGCGTCCTCGCCGAAGCCCAGGAGAGTGGTTTTGACCGTGAGCGCCGGCTACCGGGGCTTCTCTTCGATTCAGCCTCAGCCACCAAACAGACGAGCATTTCATTTTCGCGGCGCCTCGACCGACTTCATCGATTCGGCCAGCAATTTCTTGGCGTCGTCTTCATGCACGAAAGGGCCGCGGCCGGAGACCGCTTGCCGCAGCAGTGGCGCCGATTCGTCCCGACGGCCCCGGTCCGCCATCAGCCTCGCGATGAAATAGGCCGTGTCGCGACTGATTTTCCCTAGGCTCCCGGCGGCGCGCAAGTGGCGCTCGGCGTCGTCCAGTTTGCCGAGCTTGTAATAGATCCATCCCAAAGTCGACTCTGCCGCGGCGCTTTTCGGGGCGCCATGCAGATTCTCAGTCGCGATTTTCAGGGCTTGGCTCAACTTTTCCGGGTCGGATTGCTCGGCTAGCAACAGCGCCAATTGGTCGTTTGCCGCGAACGAGCTTGGCGACTGTTCCAGAACGTCTTGCAAATATCGCTGGGCGGACTTGCTGTTGTTCTGGTATCGGGCAACCGCCCCAAGCGATAGCTTGACGTCGGCCGACCGCGGCTCGATCGCTTCGGCGGCGGTGAATTCGGCCGCCGCCTTCGCCAGTTCGCCATCGTCGAGCCACCATTGGCCCATCGCCAATCGGGCACGGACGTCTTTCGGAGTTTCTTTAACCGCCCGAGTGAGCCATTTCTCGACATCTTTCGGCCGACCAAGCTGCCGATGGATTTCCGCCATTTGGCTGGCCGCGGTCGGCAAATGCGGATCGGCTTTCACGGCCTTCTGAAGTTCGTCGAGGGCGTCGTCTTCCTTGTCCGCCGCGACGAACGTCTCCGCAAGGCGTTGATGCACGGTCGCGTTGAGTGGCTGGGTTTCCAGCAGAATTTTCAATAGCTTTTGCGCCGTGTCCCAGTGGCCGTGCATCATCGCGACTCTCGCCAACCCTAAAAAACAGCGGGCATTCAAATCCGTCTTTCGACCGGGGGCGCCGGCGAACTTGGATAGCAGCGTTCGTCCCGTGGCGTATTGAACGTTGGCGTCGCTCAAGCGCCGTTCGGCCAACGCGATATCGCCGAAAATCAGATGCGGCTCCGGATCCTCCGGGTAGTCGACCGTCGCCTGTTCGAGCTGCTGCAATCCGGCTGAGCGTTGGTGATCGCTAAAAAACAAATTGGCGTACATGACCCGCGGCGGCGCCAGCTCGGGATGCTTTGCGCTCGCGTCCTTCAGCAACTCGTACGCTCCTTCGGGATTCCCCCCGTCGAAACGTTTGATCGCGTCAACCACTTCCTTGGGCTGCGGGTTCACGGACGATGGCGCCGCGGCCGGCAACTCGCGTTCGATGGGCGCCGCCGAAATCAGCCGGAGAAAACAGAGTATTCCAAAAACGGGCGTCAAAAATTTGATGCCGAGGGATCGCGAAGTAGGCGCTATCATCGATTACCGATTGCTTTTATGGACTACGTCAGCCCGCGGCGCGGCTGTCCGAAGAATCGCCAAAATTCGCCGAAGCGCCAAGCTGCGTCGATTCGACGGGCCACGATGTGATGCCTCTGGCAAGAGACCCGGCAAATTCACTTTAGACGGCCACTGGCATGCTCGCAAGTACGACTGGCCATCGTCGAACGGCCAGGGCGCCAGTCCCACTTTACGGCCCGGAAGCCGCGAAGCGGCGACACATAGCCGCGGCATCCTGCTGCGGAGTATACGGATAGCCCGTGAGTTGCCGCTGCCCAACGGACGACGATCGTGGCAGATTTGAGGTCGCCGACAACGATACATCTGGTCAGCCGCATCGGCCCGGCACTGGGCGCCAGGATGCCGCGGCTATGGGGCCGAGCCTTCGGCTTGGCCGTTAAGCCTGCTTTTGGTGGGTCGACCCGTATAGAAAAAAGCAAACCGCAACTGGCGCCCATCGTCGAGAGATCAGCTCGCGATCCGAGCCGCGCCGCCGGGGAGTGAGCTTCCGGGCATCCAGTCCCCCTAGAAAGAGCGGTATTTTACTCTGAAAGAGTGGTCGAAATCGCCCCGCGTGAAAAAAATCATTAAAAAAACGCAAAAACTCATAGACAAATATCGAGCCCCAGCTTACTTTCAATACTAACCGCGCGTCAGGCGCCATCGATCTAGTCGTCAGAGTCGATAAACGAGTTCTCGTTTTGACCTCCGGCGAATGTCGCAATTCACTTTTTTCTATTCCGAATTCCGAGGCATCGCCCGTGGCTTCCCGCACACATCGCCCTCATGCAGGTGTTTTCATGGCCCGCTTCTCTCCGCAGTCGCCATCGCTAAGATTTTCGCTGCGTTTCACGCTCCGAGCCACGAGCGGCTTGGCGATCGCTTTGAGTGCGTTGTTTTTCGAAGTTCCGCGAGCCCCTGCCACTGAAGTCGTTTGGAATGGCGGCAATGTCGCTCCCAACGGCGCCGATTGGAATACGGCCGCCAACTGGACTCCGGTCCAGTTGCCCGGCGCCGGCGACGACGCGATCGTCCAAGCCGATGGCAGCGGCAATCTCCAGACAGCGCTCATCAGCGGCCCGCTGACCAACAATACGGTGCGCCGGCTCTACGTCGGCGGCACTGCCAATAACGAAGTGGGAGTTCGATCCGGCGCGGCCACGCTGAATCAAACCGGCGGCAGCATTATTGTTAATGATTGGCTTGAAGTCGGCGACGCGGCCGGCTCGGTCGGCACCTACAATCTCAGCGGCGGCACCGCCACCTATGCCGGTGGCGACGTCACCGAAATTGGCGGCAGCGGCACCGGAAATTTCAACATCAACAGCACCGGCATTTTTAATCAATCCAACGGAAACGGCCGCTTGGTGATTGGCCGCTGGGGCAACAGAGGCGCTAGCGCATACGGCGTCGTGACCCAGGGCGCCGACTTGTTGGGCACCACCACCGTCACAACCGCCGGCAACCTAGTGATCGGCGCGGAAGGCAACGCCGGCGCGTCGCTGAACACCCAAAGCCAATACACAATTGCTTCCGGCAGCCTCAACGTGGCCAAGATAATTTGGATCGGTGGCACCAACGGAACCGCCTTTGCCAACGGAGCCTTGACCGTCAACGGCGGTACGGTGACGACCACAAACATTAACCTCGCCAACGGAGGGAACTCCCAAGGCTTGATGGTTATCAACGGCGGAACGGTCACCAATAACGGCACGGGCAATCCTAGTCTGAATATCGGCGATGCCGGCACGGGTATATTCCAAATGAACGGGGGCGCCTATAGCCAGCCGGCCGGCGATGTTTTTATCGGTAACAACAATGGAGCCCACGGCTCCGTGGTCCAAACCGGCGGTAGCGTCTCCGTCCACGGCAGCGCCGGCAATTGGACGTTCATTGGCCAACAAACAGGCTCGACGGGCTCCTACACCTTATCGGGCGGCACGTTCACCGACGCCTCGAACTCTCACACTAACGTCGGCTACAACGGCAATGGCACGCTCACGGTCAGCGGGGGCACGGCTACCGTCAACCAATTAGACGTCGCCGGCGATCCCAGCGGCGGCGGCAGCGGCGCGACGGCCGTCGGGACCGTGAACATCTCCGGCAGCGGGCATATTATCGCCGGGTCAATCAACACAGCCATTTCGAGCGGCGGTCAGGCCGTGTTTAACCAAACCGGCGGCCTCCTTACCGTTTCTGGCACGACCAACCTTTCTAACGCCGGCGGGGCTACGACCACTTACAACCTAAACGGCGGAATTCTGAACGTCTCTCGGATCACAACCAATGGCGGAACCTCGACTTTCAATTTCAATGGCGGCACGTTGCAGTCCTCGGTCAACGCCTCCAATTTCATGCAGGGGCTCACGGCCGCTAACGTGCGCAACGGCGGGGCCGTGATCGACGCCAACAATTTTCTCGTCACGATCGCCCAACCGCTGGTTCATTCCACAATCAGCGGCGACAACTCCGTCGATGGCGGTTTGACGGTTGCTGGGACGGCCGGAAATCTCACGCTCACCGGCGCGAACACCTACACGGGTCCCACCAACGTGAACGTCGGGACGCTGACCCTCGGCGCGGCGAGCACCAACAACATCGCCAATTCGGGAACGATTCTGGTCGCGGGCGGCGCGACCCTCGATGTGACGGGGCTGAATGGCGGAACGATCACGCTCGGTTCCACCCAGTCGCTTTCCTCGTCTGGGACAACCGGGATCGGAACAGTTAATGGCTCGGTTATCGCGCCGGTAGGCTCGACCGTCTTGGGTAATCTGGGCGCGCAGCTTTCGATCGGCAGTCTGAATCTCAACGGCGGCGCCACCGGGATTAACCTCTCAGGGACCAATCCCAATGCGCCCCTGATCAATATCACGAACTCAAGCGGTTTCAGCCTTACGAACCCCACTTCGATTACGATCGCTTCGCCGCAACAGGGCACGTTTAAACTATTTGGATACGTTCCGGGGACGGCTTCCGGGTTCGGTAATTTCGGCGCCCCGACAGGACCGACCACCTTTACGTACGCATTGGATACGACGACTCAAGCGAGCTTGGGCTTCGTCGACCTGATAGTGGCGGTCAACAACGCCAACGTCACCTGGACCGGCCACGATGCGGGCAACGGCGCAGCCGACGACAACTGGACGACCAGCGGCGCCCAGACGAACTTCGTGACTGGCAGTGGCGCCGCCACGAGTTTTTCTAATGGGTCCACGGTCACTTTCCTGGACACGAATCCGTTTTCAGGGGGCGCCGCGCCTAGCGGGACAGTTAATATCCAGACCCTCGGCGTGTCTCCCCTCTCGGCCACCTTCAGCAACACAACGTTGCCGTATGTCGTTAATAGCGGAACGGGCACCCCGGGCATTACCGGCGCCTCTACCAGCGTCGTCGTCAATGGTGGCGGGACGGTGACCTTTACGGGTCCCAACACCTACGGCGGAGCGACAAATATCCAAAACGGTACGGTTGTGCTCGGGACCGCGTCCGGCTCGTTAGTAGGGAGTCTCTCGTCAACGACCAGCGTCGTTTTGGGGAGTACTGTCGGCAATACGGCGGGCGTGCTCGTGCTCGGCGACTCCTCCAATCCCGTGAATCAGACCGTGGCCGGCATCTCGACAGTCGGGACCGGCGCCAATGCGATCGTGGGAGGCAACGGAGCGACTTCGACGCTCCGCGTAAATATTATCGGCACGGCCACATACAACGGCGTCTTAGGGGGCGCCGGCGCTAATCAAAACAATTTGGCGCTGAGCGTGACCGGCGGCGGCACGCAGGAATTGGGTAATGCCAACACCTACAGCGGCCAGACCAGCGTACTCAACGGCACGCTGGCGCTCATCGGGCCGTTCGGCAATTTGCCGGTGGGTGGCACGGTCGTTTTGGGTGACTCGGTGAATAACACGGCCGGGTTGTTGCAGATTGGCGACGCGGCCGCGCCTTTCAACGCGACGATTTCCCCCGGTTCGATTTCCTCCGTCGGTTCTGGCGCCAGCGCGATCGTCGGGGGTAACGCAGGCACATCGAGGGTCACGTTCAGCACGGCTACCACGCTCAACGTCGCGACCACGATCGGCGGCGCCGGGACCAATCAGAACAATCTCGCGATTGGCGCCACGGGCGCGGGCGTAGTGACTGTAAGTGGCGCGAATACGTTTACCGGTGGCACATTCATCAATGGCGGCACATTGGCCATTGCGTCGGACGCCGCCACCGGCCCGGCCCCCTTGGGTCCGGCGCCGGCTTCTCCCGCCACGAATATCACGATCTCCAATGGCGGCACGTTGCGGACGACCAGTCCGCTCACGCTGTCCACCAACCGTTCTCTCGTGTTGTCCTCCGGCGAAGGCACGATCGACACGCAGGCGAACAATGTCGCGTATGCCGGGTCGATTACCGGCGGCGGCGCGTTCAACAAAGCCGGCAGCGGCACGCTCACATATACCGGCACGGCCACGCCCGGCAATTTGTGGGAAGACGCCGGCACGCTCGTCGTCGACACGGGGGGCAGCATCAATTCGGCCGGCTTTGCCTCGATCTCGCGAGTCAATCCGGGCGCCGGTTTCACGACCGCGACATTGACCGTCCAAGGAACGGGAAATGTAACTATTAACGGCGATTACAATGTCGGCGATCTAACCGGAACGATCGGTATCCTGAATATCAAAGATAGCGCGACCACCGGAGGAACGACGTTGTTTCTCGGCAAGAACGGCACATCGCAGGGATATGTCAATCAAACGGGCGGTTCGTTCTCGGCGGTGGGGGCGCCCAACGATTGGCGAATCGGCGGCCAAGGCAGCGGTAACGATGCGGCCGCTTTTGGTTCTTATGTGATCTCGGCCGGCACGATGTCCACAAGCAACAACCTCCAAATCGGCGCCTTCGGCACGGGTATCATGAGCGTCAGCGGAACCGCCGCCGTGACTGCCAGCGGCGGCTATCCCGTTGTGGGCCGATTCGGTGGCGGATACGGCGTGCTTGACATCAACGGCGCGGGAGCCTCCTTCACGCAAGGAGCCGCCGGCACACTCCTGATCATCGGCGAGCAAGGAACGGGCGTGATGAACGTCCGGGTGGGCACGGTAACGGCCAACGGCGCTATTAGTGTCGGACCCGCCGCCGGCGGCAACGGCACGGTGAACTTGCTCGGCGGAGTTACCCAGACATCAGGTGTGAACGGCAGTAACGGTTTGGGCCAGAGTACACTCAACTTCAACGGCGGCACGCTTCAGGCCAGCGCCAACAACGCGGCACTTGTCCAGAACTTATCGCATGCTTACGTCTATGGTGGCGGCGCCGTCATCGATACGAACGGAAACAACGTGACGATTAGCCAACCGCTGGTGGCGCCGGGCGGTCAAGGCGTGTCTCTCCCGGCTACGCCGATTGTCAGCGGTGGCACGGGCTATCTTTCCGCCCCGGTCGTTAAGCTCTCGGGTGGAGGAGGAACCGGCGCCACCGCGATCGCGAACGTCTTGGGCGGAGCCGTCACCGGCTTTACGATCACCAATCCGGGCGTTGGCTACACGTCGTCGCCCACGGTCACGCTCGTCGGTGGTAACCCCTCGACGGCTGCGAATCTTAATCCACTGAGCCTCACGACCAACGTGTCCGGCGGCTTGACGAAGATCAACTCGGGGACGCTCACGCTCAGCGGCTTGAACACCTATGGCGGGCCCACTACGATCTCGGGCGGCACACTGCAACTGTCGGCCCCAACCCTGCCGGTGCTGTCTCATCGCTGGAGTTTCAATAACTCGCTCAACGATTCGGTTGGCGGAGCGAATGCGACGATCCAAGGTGGCGGAAACGCGGCCGTCGTCGGCGCCAACTCGGTCACGCTCAACGGCGGTGGCGGGAGCGGCGATCAATACATCTCGCTCGGCAGCAATTTGCTGCCCAGCAACAATACGACGCCGTTCACAGTCGAGTTGTGGGCAACGCAAAATCAGGTCAGAAATTGGTCGCGGATTTTCGACTTCGGCAACGGCACCGGAAATTACACGATCATGTCCTGGACTCAGGGAGGCAATTTAAACTCCGACCAGGTTGAATCCCATACGTCCGTCGCCGCCAACACCGCGCAGAATACCAATCAGCCTTACACGCTGGGCCAAGAATTCCATATCTCATTCTCGGTGACGCCCTCGGGCACGAATTCGATCATCAACTGGACGACCACGCCCTCAAATGGCAGTGGGCCCGTGAAAACGGGAAGTTTCGTCACGGCGAACAAAGAGAGCGACATTATCCAGACGAATCTTTGGCTCGGCCAATCCGAGTTCGGCGCCGACGCCACGGCGAACGCCAGCTACAACGAAGCCCGGATTTGGAATTCGACGCTGACGGCCAGTCAGCTCGACGCTTTCCTCGCGGCCGGGCCCGATGCCCTCCCCCCGACCAGTGTGTTGCCCAGTAACACGGCCGTCAACATTACCGCCACCGGAGCCACGCTCGATCTGAACGGCGTGAGCCAATCGATCGGCTCGCTCGCCGGCGTCTCCGGGAGCCAAGTCCTATTCGGCGGCAGCGCACTCACCACCGGTGGCGATAATAGCGACACGATCTTCTCCGGATCGATGTCCGGCGCAGGCAGCCTGACAAAGGTCGGTAGCGGCAAGCTCACGCTGGCCGGCGATAGCAGCTCGGCGTTCACCGGGGCCACGTTTGTCTCCGGCGGCACGCTCCGCGTCGCCAACACGACCGGCTCGGCCACCGGCTCGGGCAATGTAACGCTCAATGGTGGAGTGCTGGCTAGCGGCCCGGTCGGCAGCATCGCCGGCAATGTGCTGGCAGGCGGCGGCCCTCACACGATCGCCCCCGGTGGCGTCGCGGCGGTCGGCACGCTGACGGCTGGCGGGATTACTTCTTCATCCAACACGACGTTCAATTTCGATCTCGGTTCGCCGGTTACCGCCAATACTTATAACGGCGATCTAATCGTGCTTGGCGCCAATGGCTTGACGGTCGGTTCTCATTCGTTAATTACGTTCGGCGCCAGTCCGACGATGGCGGGCGATTACCGCTTGTTCGGTGGCTCGTTCGGCAGCCCGACGCTGTCCAACTTCGATTTGCCCTCGCCGACCGGCAGCTTCACCTATAGCCTCAGCACGACGGCCGATCCCGGATTTATCGATCTCGTGGTCGGCTTACCGTTCGGCTCGGCGTCGTGGAACGTCAATGGCGACGGTTCGTACAACGTGGCTTCGAACTGGAGTCCGGCGAACATTCCGAACGGCCCCGGTCTCCTCGCGACGCTCGGTACTGGCGTCGGCACGACGGTGACCGCAAGCACGGTAACTGTCACGGTTGACGGCACCGACACGGTCGGCGGCCTGCTGTTTAACAATACCAACGGAACGGCTTACATCCTCGGCAACGATCTCATGGCGGGCCACGGATTGACCCTCAACAATAGCGGCTCCGGCGGCACAATTCGCGTGGCGTCCGGCGTGACTGCGACCCAGCAACTCCAAGCCAGTCTCACGCTGGCCGACAATGCCACCTTCGACATCGCCTCGGCGACCAAACTGATCGTGACGGTCGGCGGCATCAGTGAGGCGCCAGGCCCCGCCCGAAGCGTCACCTTGACGAGCAGTGGCGGCGCGGGCGGGACGCTGGAAATCGACGTCCCCTCGAGCTATACCGGCGGCACGACGGTCAATAGCGGAACGCTTCGAACCTCAATGACCGGAACGGTTGGCAGCGGGCCGTTGGCCGTTAACGCGACCACGGGCTTTAATTCCTCGGTCGATTTGGGCGGCAACGCGACGGTCAGCAACCTGACGAGCACCGTCAGCGGCGGCGGTTCCACGGCCAATATTACGGTCAGGGCCGGCGCCACGCTCACCGATCAGCAAATTTCCGCGGGAACCTCGACCGTGCAGGCGTCCGTCACCCTTTCGGGATCCGCATCCCTTAACGGCGGTGGATCGCTGGCCAAAACGGGCGCGGGAACACTGGCCGTCACCGGCGCCACGGATTTCGGAAACAACTCGGCCGTGTCGGTAACTGGTGGGCATCTTACGCTCGCTTCCGGCTCGGCCAGTGTGGGTGGCGGCGTCACGGCCACGATCGGAACCGGCGCCACGCTGGAGCTGGCGGGTTCGGCTTCCGCGCTGGGCACGACCGTCGCGGCCCAGCGAGCCCATGTCGTCAATAACGGCACGCTGAGCGTCACGAGCACAACCGGGCCTCAAATCGTGGGAGGAATTGATGGCGGCAACGCGAGCACTCCTGGCGCCGGTTCGGTTTCGTTGGCCGCGTCGAGCAGTCTAGCCGCAGATCACATTTTGCTTAACGGATCTCTGTTGATTGGCAATGGCGCGACATTCACTCTGGCCGCGAGCGACGCCAGCGGCAACCCATTGGCGACCAGCTCGGACATTGTTGGCGGCGGCTCTTCCAGCTCCAGTTCGCTGTCGTCCCTGCTCGCCTCGCAGCCTTTCGCCGCCGGCTTGCGATCTTCGAGCCTTGCTATCGGCGGCTCGTCGGTATCGAGTAACAGCGGCATGAGCGCCAGCCTTGGTGGAAGCTTGGCGGGCGGAGCGCTTCCGGTTCCGGAGCCGTCTTCTTTTGCACTGCTGCTGACCGCGATCATGGGTGGTGGCGCGACCATGTTGCGACGAAAGCGAACGTCCTAACGAGACGTTTGGTCGTTACTTCAATTCGATCAGAACCCGGCCGGTGGAATACGCCGGCCGGGTTTTTTGGTTTTTGGAACGACTCGAACTTGAGAGGCCAAGCCTTTGAGCGAACGCAGAAGGACGCAGCGCGGCCATTCTCTCAACAGCCATGCGATTCCCACTCGGCCCCGTTTTCGGCGCTTAGGCGTTGAGCAACTTGAGCCCCGTCGGGTTCTCTCCACCAATGTCACGACCTATCTGCAGGACCTCGCTCAAACGGGGGCCAATACGACCGAGACGGTCCTGACGCCGCTCAATGTCAATTCGACGACGTTCGGACTGAGAACGCATGTCGCGCTAGATGGCATGGTTACCGCCACCCCGCTCTATATGGCGGGCGTGAACATTAGCGCGGGCGCCCACCAAGGTCTTCACAACGTGGCATACGTCGCCACCGAGCACGACAGTCTCTATGCCATCGATGCCGACACGGGCGTTATTCTTTGGCAAGACTCGTTTATCAGCAACTTTTCGCTCGGCGTGACTCGCGTCAATCCAAATCTCAGCGGCAGCGTGGCGGTCTCCGCGGTGCCCAATGCGGATACCAATTCGCCCGATATCGCCCCGGAGCTCGGCGTGGTCGCCACGCCGGTCATCGACCCCGCCACCGGCACGATCTACGTCACCGCCAATACGAAGGAAGTTATTAACGGAGCGACGGCCAGTCCGCACTATTTGTGGCAGCTCTATGCGATCGATCTTTCGAGCGGCGCATTGAAAACCACCATCGGCGCCACGAGCTCGCCGGGTGTCGTGACCATCGGCGAGACGATTGCGGTGAATCCCGGCACGCCGGCGACCACGGTATTCACTTATCTAAGCGGCCCTTCGGTCGCCGGGACAGGGGCCGGCAACGTCAACGGCGTTGTTTGGTTCAACGCTTTACGACAAATGAATCGCCCGGCCTTGACGCTCGCCAATGGGTCGGTGGTAATTGCGTGGGCATCGCACGGCGATAACGATCCGTACCACCATTGGGTGTTTTCTTACAGCGCGTCGACTTTGGCTCTCAATGGCGTCTTCAACGGCACGCCCAATGGCACGGAAGGGGGCACGTGGCAAAGCGGTGGCAAGGTGGACGTCGACGCGGCCGGCGCGCTCTATTTCGAGACGGGCAACGGAACGTTCGCGGGGATTAACATCAACTTCAACGGCAATCCGCCCCCTGCCGTGCTGAACGCCGCCGGATTTCCGGCCGACGCCGATTACGGCGACTCGGTCGTCAAGCTGGTCTACGACCCTACGACGACAACCTCCAATCCCGGCCCGAATGGTTGGGGTCTGAAAGTCGCGGACTACTTCGCTCCTTGGAATCAACAGAACATCGACAACAACGATATCGACATGGCGTCGTCCGGGTTGACGCTCCTTCCCGACTCGGCCGGCAATGCTCAGCATCCTCATTTGCTGATCGCTCGCGGCAAGACTGGGGTGATCTATTTGATCGACCGCGACAACATGGGCAAATACACCACGACGACGGACCACGTCGTCGAGGAAATTACCAATTCATCGGGATTTTGGAGCTCGCCGACTTACTACAACGGCAGTTTCTACTCGACGGGAAACGGCGACCGCGCGAAGCAATACTCGGTGGCCAACGCCGAGTTCTCCGTCAACCCCGTTTCGACTTCGACGATGGCGTTTGCTTATCCCGGCGCGACCGGCATCGTGACCGCCAACGGCGCCGCCAATGGAATCCTCTGGCAATACGACTTGGGCGCCAATGCGCTGCGGGCGTTTGATGCCTCGAACCTTGCCACCGAACTTTACGACACCGGCCAGGCGCCCGCTGGACGAGACTCGCTAGGCACGGTGGTCAAATTCACGGCGCCCAGCGCGGCGGATGGAAAGGTTTTCGTCAACACCACGAACGGCTTGAACATTTACGGCTTGTTGAGCGCTCCGACCGCCGCGCCCCCCGCCTCGACGGCTCTTACCTCGACCTCCACGGCGCCCGGTCAGGTCCAATTGCAATGGACCCGCGGCGCCGGTAACTCGACGAATTACGAAGACGATCAAGAGGTTTATCGTTCGACCGACGGGACCAATTTCACCCTCGTGGGGATCGCGACGGCCGGACGCAGCACGTATTCCGATTCAAGCGGAGTGCAGTCGGGCGTGATCTATACCTACAAGGTGCGTTCGGTCAACGCGATCGGCCGTTCGGCGTTCACGGGTGCGGTCGGCGTCCAGGCGCTGGTGGGAATTAGCGGCGTGTGGGCGGATACAGATGTTGGCGCCCCTGGCGCCGCCGGCAACGTCGTATTCGCCAATAATGCATTGACGGTTTCCGGTTCGGGCGCCGACGTGTGGGGCAATTCCGATCAATTCAACTTCGTGTATCAACCGCTTACGGGGAACGGAACGATCGTCGCCAAGGTCGTCGCGCAAGGCAATACGAGCGCTTCGGCCAAGGCCGGCGTGATGATCCGCAATTCGTTGAATCCGACTTCGGCCTACGCCTATGCATTCGTGACACCGACCGCTGGCCTGAAACTCGAGGGGCGGCTGACCGATGGCGCCGTCGCCGGCGGCGCGGGCGTGACCGTTGGTGGCGCCGCGCCGTACTGGGTCAAACTGGTCCGCACGGGTTCGTCGATCGCCGGTTCCATCTCCACCGATGGCGTGAACTTTACCTCAGTCGGCTCGCTTAATGTAACGCTCACCAACTCGACGGTTTACATTGGCCTAGCCGTCACCAGTCAAAACAACGGCGCGGTAAGCACGGCGACGTTCAACAACGTCATCGTCGGCGCCGGCAATGGACTGCCGACGACGCCCAATTCGCTGATCGGAAATCTGTCGTCCGGCAGCCAATTCAACATGAGTTGGACCAACACGGCGACGAACGAAGACGGCGTTAAGGTCATGCGGAAGGACCCGGGCGCGAGCGCATTTCATCAGGTGGCGCTGCTCCCGGCCCGAACCACGAGTTTCTTCGACGGCGCCCTGACCAACGGCGCGACATACTCCTACCAAATCGTGGCCAGCAATACGGTCGGCGACTCGGCGCCGTCCAATACGATCGTGGTCGCGATTCCGACGCCGCCCGACATGCCGACAGGTTTTCAGGTCACGTCGTTGACCGCGACTTCGACCACGTTCTCGTGGCAACTCAGCGGAACAGCCAACAATGGCGTGAAAGTCTTTCGGCGCGATACCACGACCAGCTTATATGCGTTGATCGCGACATTGCCCGCCAATGCCACCACGTTTACCGACAGTGGTCGGCCCCCGAACTCGCTGCACGACTATAACATTCAGGCGTTTAACGACGGCGGTTTCTCGGGCGCGGCGAGCCTAGAAGTGCTCAACGCCACCTTGCCGCCATCGGGCGTCGCGGCGACGGGAAACCATGCGTCGATCCAAGTAAGTTGGATCGCGCCGGTCGGAGGCGCGACTTATAATATCTATCGAGGGACCACTCCTGGAGGCGAAGCAGCCACGCCCTATGCGTCCGGCATTGGCGACACGACGTTTCAAGATTCAGCCGCCGTCACTGGATTGACGTACTACTATACGGTGACCGCCCAAAATGCATTTAACGGCGGCGGCGACGCGGATCACGCGACCCTCGGGCCGAGCGCAGCTTCCAGCGAAGTGAGCGGAATCTTTTTAGGTCCCACGGCATCCATTACGCCGCCGAATCCGACCGTCGTGTCGTCGCTTCCTCCTCAGATGCAGATCGTGTTCAGCAAACCGGTAACGGGACTCACGCTCGGATCGTTGTCGTTAGCCGCGGCTGGCAAGTCGAACATTATCACCGGATCGCAAACGCTCGCCACCTCAGACAACATCACTTATACGCTCGGCAATCTCGCTGCGCTAACCGTTCCCGGCGGCTTATATACGCTGAAATTCACGACCTTGGGCTCCGGAGTCAAGGATGCGGCCAACAACTCAGTGCTCGCCGACGCGAGCGCCAGCTTGACGCTCAATCCGGTCGCTCCGGAGATTCTCGGCGTCTACGTGCGCGGCGGCGAGTGGCAGCCCTCGGTGCTCAAATATCTTGCCGCTAACGGCCTGGGAGATAGCACGCTTGGTTATCAATTGGTGGGCGGCGCCAATCAATTGAAGACGCTTCCCTGGACCGATTTAGATACGATCTCCGTTCTGTTTAGCCAAGACGTGAACATCGACACGCCGAGCATCGCGCTCCTCGACTCGCTTGGCGTCGCCCCGGTCCTAAGCGCGGCGAACTACGCCTACAATAGCCTGACTCATGTCGCCCGCTGGTCGTTCGGTTCGCCGCTCGCCGCGGACAAATTCTTGCTGAGCGTTCCGGCAGCGGCGGTCAGCGGCAAAGCCAGCGGCGCCCTGCTCGATGGCGAGTTTGCCAATGCCGTCGGCCAGGCCCCGGGCGGCGTCTTGCCAAGCGGCGACGGCGCGGCGGGGGGTAATTTCTCGTTCCGCTTCAATGTACTTCCGGGCGACATCAATCAAACCGGCGCCGTGACCACCGCCGAGGCCGACGCGATAAGGCCGCACTTCTTGCAGTTTGCAACTCAGCAGGGTTACACGCCCTTGATGGATCTCACCGGCAAGGGACGGATCACCGGACTCGATTACTCGGCCATCCTCGCCAACGTCGGTCACACGCTTCCGGTCAACGATCCGCAGGCGCCCAGCGGCGGCGGCGCCCAGGCGGCCGAATTGCCGGTCAATAGTCTCATTATTCTGGCCGGACAAACGGTGACATTGAATTCGGATGGGTCGATGTCCGTGACAAGCAATGGCACGAGTGGCTCGGCAGCGGCAGCGACGTCAAACGCGCCGCTGGCGAACGCGGTCGCCAGTTCCGCGATCGTAGCGAGCGGCGCCGACTCGAGAGCTAACTCTTTCACGGCTAGCCCTTCGACAACGAGCACGCAGTGCCAAACCTCGTCAACGCTGTTCGCCCCAGCGCCGGTCATCCGCGCTTCAGATACGCCACCCGCGCGAGTTTCATCGAGTGACACGGCATCGCGGAGCGCCCGATTGACGCTCCCGCCCGTAGTGAAAGCGATCGCGCCAATCGCGATCGCGCCGGCGTCGGCTCATCGTGGAGGGTCGATCGTCGGGAGCCGCTCGCTCGCCACGATCGACGTAGCCATGCTGGACGCGATGTTGGAGCAATTCGATGCCACGCCCGCATCCCACGCATCCCGGTCGTCGCATCGCCGACGATTCTCGCTTTTCCGGTAAGATCGCGGTCAGTAAGAACCACTCACAAAACGGCCGGGCCTTCTCCCAGGCTGTTTTGTGAGAGCTTCCAAGCGAAATGGCTTTGGCCACAGCAATCAAAGCCAAATTATCCGAAAGGATTCCCATGCGAATACAAATCGAACCCGCTCGAGTGGCCACGAACTTCGCCGAGTTCGAAGGCAATATCTCGTTTCGAGAAAGCGCGCAACTTTTCGCTCGAGGATTGCCGGTTGTCGAAATGCTCCAGGCGATGGCTATGAACGCCCACGTTTTGAAGGCATTTTCCGGCTTCGATCGCATCTATCCCAACGGCAGCCTGGAGCGAAGTCTCGTCGAGAAGGTGATCCTTCGGGTCTCGCAATTGCACGACTGCCAGTTCTGCGTGAATTCGCACCTCGACATGATGACGTCGCTCGGTATTGAGACCGATCTGCCGAACGGAGCCGAGGCGAGTCGAGAAAGTTTGGCGATCGAGTACGCGGAGCATATCACTCGCGATTCGAACCGAGTGCCCGATGATTTTTTTGCCCAATTGCGCGGCGTCTTCAGCGATACCGAAATCGTCGAACTCACGTTTGTCGTTGGCTTGATTACAATGCTCAATCGCTTTAACAACGCACTCGGCGTCCGCTACCGCGGCGAACTGGCCGGCCTGAAAATCGGCTAGATGGCGATAGGCCGCGAACGATCGTCAGGTCGACTCGATTTCTAAAGCCCGCATGGCGAAGTTCCATCTCGAAGACTAAATGCCGAGCGCCGCGCGATTGGCAAAGTGGAGCATTTCCAAGATCTGCGTCCGAAGTTCGAGAAATCCGGGGCTGTTACGCTGCCGCGGCCGCGAGAGCGAGACGTCGATGATGCGTTCGATTCGCCCTGGCCTCGGCGTCACGATGGCGATTCGGTCGCTCATATAGATGGCTTCGTCGATATCGTGCGTCACCAGCAGCATGGTCGTCCGCCGAGCCTGCCACACGCGGAGCACCTCGTCCTGCATTTGCATCCGCGTAAATTGGTCCAACGCGCCGAGCGGCTCGTCGAGCAGAAGCACCTTGGGGTGATTGACTAGCGCGCGAGCCAACGCGGCGCGCTGCGCCATTCCTCCGGAAAGCTCCTGCGGATAGGCGTTGGCGAAATCCTCTAGCCCCACGAGTCGGATGAATTGCTCGACTTCTTGGCGGTGGCGGCCAAGCACGCCGCGAGCGACGAGCCCGGCCTGGACGTTGCGACGGACGCTGAGCCAGGGAAACAGATTGGGATCCTGAAATATGAGCCCGCGCTCCGCGCTGGGCCCACGAATGGGCGCTTCGCCAATTCGAAGTTCGCCGGCAGTCGGTCGATCGAGTCCGGCGATCAATCGCAAGAGTGTCGATTTTCCGCAACCGCTGGGGCCGATCAACGACATCAATTCACCCGCCTGAACCGAGAGCGAAACGCCATCCAGCGCCAGTAACGATTCGCCGTCGGCGGTGGGAAATAATTTCGTTACGCCTTGAACCGTGAGCGACGAAGCTTCGTCGGTTGGCGAGGGCCCCGCTGGAGAAACTCGATCTACCACCGAATCACCCCTTTCTGCCAGCCCAGGACCCGGTCGCGAACTTTGAACAACAGCGTCATCAACCCCGAGAAGAAGACCGCCATGATGAATAGGGCCGCATAAACCTTCGCGTATTCGAAGTAGTCTTTTTGCATTTTGAAATACCACCCGAGCCCCGACCGGACCCCCACCGTTTCGGCGACGACCAAGGTCAAAAACGCGGCGCCCATTCCCATGAACAGGCCGATGAATACGCTCGGCATCGCCGCCGGCAACGCCACGCGAAAAATCAAATATCCCGGCTTGGCGCCCAAGGTCCGAGCCACGTCGAAATAGGAGGACGGCACATTCGCGATTCCCGAAATGGTAAGCATCGTCACCGGAAACCAAACGGCCAAGCCGATCAAGGCGATGCCCGACAGAAACGCATCGTCGAATGCGAGCATCGCCAGCGGCACGAAGGCGGTCGCGGGAATCGGCCCGACGACTTTCATCATCGGCATTCCCCAGTAGCGCGCTTGTTTGAACCAGCCCATCAACACGCCGCTCGCGAGCCCGGCCAACACGCCCAGCACATACCCCGAAAGCACCAACTTGAGCGAACTCACGGCGCTCTCCAGCAAGATCCATCGATCGTCGATCAATCCTTGCAGCACCAGTTCCGGGCCGGGGAAATAGGGCATCGGCAAAAGAGCCCACTTCGTTGTCGCCAAGTCCCAAACGCAGACGAGACAGATGGCGGCTGTCCAAAGAGGGCCGTAGGAGCGAGCCGTCGGCTGAAACCCTTTCCAAAGCCAGCCTGCCACTCCGAAAACCAGCGCGGCGACGAATGTGGCTTCCAAAACAAGCGGATAGATTTTCAGATCGAGATCCGGATCGACGTTCGGCAGCACTCGATTTAGTGCCCAAACGACAATTGCGGCGACCAACGGCGCCAACCCGGCTGCCGCCGCGTAACCACCTGGCTTCGATCGCTGGCGCGGATGCCGAGTATTCGTGGGCTCGTGTTCGTCCAGCATGGGCGGCGGCACAAGAAGTTTCGAATTCGCTGGCTGGGACTCGACCATTTTCAACGGCAAATGTACCTCTTGCTGACCCCGAATATCGTCTCGACGTCGTCGGGCCCGCAGCAATCGAGGCAACAACTCGCCTCATTGCCGGCGAACATGGCGGCCAACGCGGCGGGAGATAGACGCGGCGGCTTTCCGCCGCCAGCCACGGTTTCGACTTGTAAGCCTTTGAGCCACTGGTCGGTGACCCCGTCGAGATCGAACCAAGCTTTTTTAGCCAACGTCGACGGATCGGTATTTGCGCCCAGCAAGCCCGACGTTTTCATTTCCTTGGCTGCCGAAAGCAGACTGTCGTGGCAGGCCGTTATGCCTGGGATATAATTGAGCTTTCCTAGAGCTTGAGCGTTCATGTCGGCCGACGCGGCCACATATTTCTTGTCGACCGCCAACTTGGCGGCTGCCGTCGGATTCACGCTGACCCACTTGGCGCCCTTAAGCAGGGCGCGCGTGACCTTGGCCGCGGCCGCGGGATTTTCTCGGGCCAATTTTCCACTCACCACCGAGGCACAACAGTATTCGTCACGGTAGGGCGAATCCAACGCCTGATCGGCCACCGTTCGAACGAGTCCCTTGCCGAGCAGGATCGAGCCCATCGGTTCCGAGGTGGCGATGGCGTCGACCTGCCCCTTCTGAAGCGCGATAGCCATTCCGTCGGGAGGAAGAACGATCCAGTCGATGTCTTCTTTCTTCTTGGGATTGATCCCATGCGCGGCCAGAGCCCGCGTTGCGAACATACTGGGCGGGCTTCCCATATTGTTGGGAACGCCAATTTTTTTCCCGCGGAGGTCCTCCACCTTTTGAATGTCCGACTTGGCTCCGGCCTGAATTCTCAGGCATCCGGTATGGATTCCACCGGTGATCTTGACGTCGAGACCTTGCTCGATCGGCTTAAGCAAGAACATCACGAGGGTATGATTCGCGTCGAATCTTCCCAACCCCAGCCCTTCACGAAGCCCGTCCCAATCCGTTTTCACCAGTTCGACATCCAGTCCCTCGTCTTTGAAGAAACCTTTTTCGTAGGCCGAAAAAATGGGCGCCTCGCAGGTCAATCCTAAGTACGCGACCTTCAGTTTGATCGGGCCCAACCCGGCCGATTTTTCCGAATCTGTTTTTCCCGGTCGATCGCTTCCCTTTTGACAGCCCACCAGCAGTAGCGCCATCAGGCTCGCCACGATCGCGGTTCGTCGAGAGGGCCATTTCGAAGGAGTCGCCAAATTGATTTTGACCGCTTGCATTGCCTTGTGTCCTTAGTCTGAGGCTCGACCACGGTGGGTGACATTCAATGATTCTGCGAACTTGACGCGGCGCGATCCCTCACTGCCAAACGGTCGACCAACTCCTTCGTCAGCACGTTGTTCAGCGACGCCAGAATTTGATCTTGATTGATCGCGATCTTCTCTTGGTTGGCGATGACTCGATCTTCCTGATTCGAGACAATCGTCGCTTGATTGGCCAGCATACGGTCGAGCTTCTCTTGGTTCGCCAAGATGTTTTCTTGATTGGCGACGATGGTCGTGGCTTGATTGGTGAGCAGGCGATCGAGCTTGTCTTGGTTGCCGAGAATGTTTTGTTGATTGACGATAATCGAGCTTTGATTGGCCGTGATCTTGTCGAGTTTGGACTGGTTGTCGCGAATTCGCTGTTGATTGGCGATGATGGTCGCCTGATTGATCAACATCTTCTCCAACATCTTGTCCAGCCGGATCTGGTTGGCCTCAACCCGATCTTGATTTCGCAGCATCCGATCTTGCTGGGCGGTCAGGATGCGCTGATAGGTTGTTAATTCGGTCCGCGGAGAATCGTCGTCCAAGGTCTACTCCTTTGAAAAACCAAGTCTATTGCGGCATCCAGGTGGCGTCGCGAAAGTTAACGAGGAAAGGGAGTTGTTCCCCTCTCCTCGGACGGTTCACGAATAGGCTTTCAGTGCTACAACCGCGCGGCGCCGCGTGCTTTTTTCGAGCGACGTGAGTCATCGGCGATAGTTTGCCGCGCTGCGCTCGATGCGTTTCTTTCCAAGAACTTACTATAAGCTCGTTCTCGGTCAGCACAAGAGATTTGTGCTGACTCCGCGGAGACCGGCCCCATTCTGTTCGCAGTTTGAAAAGCGGCTTAAACGGGCAGGGCAAAAGGACCCGCTTTAACCGTCTATGACGTTAAGCTCACGGCGCGCGGCGTCGCAGCGGACGGCCCGCGTCGCGCATAAAGTGCGAGCGACGCCGACCTTACATTTGTTCCGGCAGCTTCGGGGGAGCCAGTCTTGGGCGGTGATCGGCCGCTGCCCTTCTCGCGCGTTGATCTAGCTGCGCTTGAGGTTTTGCGCGGCCCGTCCATAATCTTTTGCCCGTACGCGCGACGAGACAGAACCACCAAAATATCATAAAATTATTTTCGTCTCGCTTCGATCTCTTGGAAAGTTCTTATGCAACGTCCCCGCTCCCCTCTATTCCTGTGCGGGGCAGCGGCCTTGGTGGCGTCGATCGCGGTCGGTGTCTACTTTTTTTCATCCCAACATTCGCTGCCGCAACCCGGCACTCCGAAATACGAACGGTTTGTGGAATCTTTCGAGATCGGGGTGGCGGCGCTCGACGCCGATGTGCCGCAGGTCGCACAAAAAT
Source organism: Pirellulales bacterium (assembly GCA_038210495.1). Lineage (GTDB taxonomy): Bacteria > Planctomycetota > Planctomycetia > Pirellulales > DATAWG01 > JBBQWR01. The sequence goes on along the minus strand of JBBQWR010000012.1, from coordinate 7,115 downwards.
CGCTGACCGAGGCCCTTGGAATTATTCCCGAAGAGCCGGCGACCTGGGCAAACCGCGGAGTCTTGTCGATTCGCGATGGGCGACTCGACGAAGCGCTGGGCGATTTACGGGAAGCGGAGCGATTGGCGCCGGGCAACGCGACGATCCAGCAACTTCTCGGCTTGGCCCAGCAGCGGCGCGGTCGGCTGGCCGATGCCGAGGCTCACTTGCGCCAGGCGATCTCGCTCGATCCGAAAAACATCCGTGCGCTCTATCGATTGGCCCAGGTGATCGACCAGCAACATAACGCCGACGGCGATCGCGAGTATCAACGGCTGCTAGACCAAATCCTGGCAATTCAACCGGACAATTTGTTCGTGCTTCAGAATCGGCTCCGAGTTGCGCTGCGCCGCGGCGACCGCGCCGCGGCTCGCGAGACGGTCGATCGATTGTCGCAACTCTCGGTAAAATGGTCGCAAGAATCCAAAGACGAGCTTGTCGAATTTCAGCGCGCATCGGCCGCCGGGAACGAAAAAGATGTCTCAGCCCTCGCGTTGCCGCTGATTAATCTGTTGCGCGCCGAACGAGGATTCGCGACGGATGCCTCGGCCGTCGATGCCAGCGACAGTCTGGCGGGAACCGTTATCGAGCAGTTTTTGCTGTTGGCGCCGCCTCGTCATGCGCCGGCCGCTCCGGACATGGATCTGACGTTCTCCGCGACACCATTCGCGGCGCCGCTGTCCGGTCGCTGGGATGTCATCGCTCCAGTCTGGCTGCGGAAAGAAAGTCAACAACCGACGCTCATCGCCGCCAACGCCCAGCAGATTCGCGAGATCGGCGGAAAGCTAACGCTCTCCTCCGTTCCCGTCACGACGCAAGGTCTTTTGGCCATCGACTGGAACAACGATTTTCGCGTCGATCTGTTGCTGGCTGGCCCGGAGGGTCTGAGATTTTTCGAGCAGCAAGCAGATGGTGGTTTCGCCGAAGTGACGGCGAAAACCGGCTTGTCCCGCGACGTGCTGCATGGCGACTACGCGGCCGCGTGGGCCGCCGACATCGATCTCGACGGCGACTTGGATATCGTCCTGGCCCGCCGCTCGGGATCGCCACTCTTGCTGCGCAACAATTTCGACGGCACGTTCAAGCCCGAGCCAATTTTCGAAGGCGTCGACGGCGCGCGAGCTTTCGTCTGGGCCGACTTAGATCGAGATGGGGCGCCCGACGCCATACTTCTCGACGCCCGTGGCCAATTGCACGTGTATGCCAATGAGCGGTCCGGTCGCTTCCGGCCCTGGCCGGTGAAATCGCCGGCCGGGGCCTTTGTCGCCTTAGCGGTCGGCGACATGCAGGGGGACGGGATCATCGCGCTGCTCGCCCTGCGCGACGATGGCGCCCTGATTCGAATCGCCGACCGCGACAAACGGTCCGCTTGGGATGTCTCCCAATTAGCGTCGTGGGAGCAGTTCCCCGCCTCGATGAAATTGGGCGCCGTGCGGCTGCTTGTCGCCGACCTCGATAACAACGGATCGCTCGACCTGATCGCGTCCGGACCTCAAGGAAGCCGAGTTTGGCTCGCCCATGAAGCTGGCGGAAAATTCGCGCCGCTCGTAAAGGACTTGCCGGGAAACATCCACGCCGCGGTCGATTTGGACGGCCGGGGGCGACTCGATCTCATTGGACTGGATTCTGAAGGTCGGCCGATGCGATGGGTCAACGCCGGCAAGAAGAGTTATCACTGGCAGGTTGTTCGGCCCGTCGCTCAGAGCCTCAAGGGAGACAATCGAATCAATTCGTTCGGCATTGGCGGCGACGTGGAGATCCGCAGCGGCAGCTATTTCTTGAAGCAACCCATTGCCGGTCCGGTCGTGCATTTCGGCTTGGGCGATCGCCCTCGATCCGACGTGGTGCGGATCGAGTGGCTTAATGGCACGTCGCAGACTGAGTTCAGTCCACCGGTCGACGCGTCGCTTGAGGCGCAGCAGCGGCTCAAGGGGTCTTGCCCGTTTCTCTTCGCCTGGAATGGCGAGCGGTTTGTTTTCGTCGCCGATTTCATGTGGAGCACGCCCTTGGGGATGTATATCAACGCCCAAGACAACGGACGCATCGCTCAAACGACCGAATGGGTCAAGATTCGCGGCGACCAGATGGTTCCGCGCGACGGATATTACGAACTTCGCGTGAACGCCAATCTTTGGGAGACGCATTACTTCGATCACCTTTCGTTGATTGTCGTCGACCATCCCCAGGAAAGTGAACTGGTCGTCGATGAGCGTTTCTCGCCAGCTTCCTCGGGGCCCGTGATGCATCTGACCGATCGGCCCAAGCCTGTATCCCGGGCCATCGATCCTTCGGGCGCCGATGTCACCGAGTTGATCTCCGCCGTCGATGGCAAATATCTCGACCATTGTGGGCGAGGCGAGTACCAAGGGCTGACGCGCGAGCATTGGGTCGAAGTTGAACTGGCGGACGAAATCACCGGCGATGGGCCGCTCTACTTGCTAGCCACGGGCTGGGTTCACCCGACCGACAGCTCAATCAATTTCGCTCTGGAACAAGGCCAGCGCGACCCGCCGCATGGGCTCGTGCTCGATGTCCCCGACGGCAAGGGAGGCTGGAAGATCGGTCGCGACAATCTCGGTTTTCCCGCCGGTAAAAACAAGACGATGGCGATCCGATTGGACGGCATCGACGGATCCAGCGTCCCTCGCCGATTTCGATTGCGAACGAACATGGAAATTTACTGGGACGCCCTCCGGGTTGCCCGGGGCCAAGACGAATCGACGCTCGAGAAAAGCCAATTGCTGGCTGAAACGGCCGATTTGAGATACCGTGGTATCATAGAGATGTCGCAGGCGAATCGTAGTTCGCCCGAGATTCCCCACTACGACCGGATCGTGGCCCACGGCCAGTTTTGGCGCGATCTGATCGGTTTTCACACCCGTTATGGCGATGTGCGCGAACTTTTGCAAAAGACCGACGACCGGTATGTGATTCTGTGTGCAGGCGACGAGGTCGTGCTCAGGTTCAAGGCGCCCGCGCCGCCACGAATGTCGATGAAGCGAGATTACATTTGGGTATCCGATGGCTGGGTCAAGGATGGCGACTACAACACCCGGTTCGGCAAAACCGTGCTTCCCTTGCCGAGCCACGACGCACAGTCATATGACGTCGCGCCAGGCCGCTTGGAGGACGACCGCGTATATCAGAGACACGCGCCGGATTGGAAAGACTTTCACACTCGTTACGTAACGCCGGAACTATACGAGCAGGGCCTCCGCGGACCACGCTCGCCGGAACCTTCCGCCACAAATCCACGTCCATGACTCAGGCTTCGAAGCAAGTCACGCTGGGGCTGTTGTTAATCGGCCTGCTCGCATTCGCAGCCATCCGCGGCGCCGGGGGCTTCGATCAACTTTGGGCTCGGTTGACCGGTAAAGCCGACTCTCTCGCCCCTCAAGCGCTGGACGACGCCGAGTCGCTACGCCGCTACGGCTTTCATCTGACCGAAAGCGCCAAGGATTGCGGAATCGCGTTCGTCCACCGATCGCCGACGCTCGACCCAAAACTATCCCACATCATGCCGATCGTCGCGGCGATGGGCGCCGGCGTTTCCGTGGTGGATTTCGATGGCGATGGCCTCCTAGATATTTATGTCGTCACGAGTCACGAGGGGGGCCAAAACCGACTGTATCGCAATCGGGGCGACGGCCGATTCGATGACGTGGCCGCTGAGATGGGGGTCGCCGATCTCAATCGCGCGGGGACCGGCGTTTGCATGGGAGCCATTTGGGCGGACTTCGATAACGATGGCTGGCCCGATCTGCTCGTTTACAAATGGGGACGGCCCGAGTTGTTTCACAACAAACAAGGCAAGGGGTTTGAGCGAGTCACCGAAAAGTCGGGTCTTCCGCCTTGGATCAACGCCAACTCCGCGTGCTGGCTGGACTACGACCGCGATGGACTACCCGACTTGTTCATCGCCGGATATTGGCCCGAGGATTTAAATCTCTGGGATTTGAAAACGACCCGCATGATGCCTGAGTCGTTCGAGTACGCCAAGAACGGGGGACGGAAATATTTGCTCCGCAATCGCGGCGATGGCACATTTGAGGACGTGACCGAGCGAGTCGGGATCAAGAGCACGCGGTGGACCCTGGGGGTCGCGGCCGCCGATCTTTGTGGCACGGGATATCCTGACTTGGTGCTCGCCAACGATTATGGAGTCTCGGAGTTCTATGCCAATAAAAATGGCGAGCGCTTCGAGGAAGTCGGCTATGAGACTGGCATCGGCAGCACGCCCAAGAGCGGGATGAGCGTAAGTTTCGGCGATGTGCTCAATCAAGGTCAACTGGGCATATACATCGCGAACATTACGGAAGCCGGAAACCTGGTGCAGGGCAACAATCTCTGGATGCCCGTCGGCCAAACCAGCGGGGGGCTGCCGCGTTATCTCAATCAAGCGGCCACCTTGAACGTTGAGCGCGGCGGCTGGAGCTGGGGCGCCAAATTCGGCGATCTCAACAACGATGGACGGCTCGATCTCTATCTCACCAACGGTTACGTTTCCGCCAACAAAGATCAGAGCTATTGGTACGATTACGGCAAGATCGCCGGAGGTCTCAAAGGCTTGATCGGCGATGCTAGCCTGTGGCCCCCCATCGGCGGCCAGAGTTTGGCGGGCCGGCAGGCTAAATGTCTTTGGATCAATCGAGGAGGCGACTTCACCGATGTCGCCGCCGCCGTGGGCGTCGTCGATCGTTACGACGGCCGAGCGGTGGTCCTCGCCGATCTGTTCAACCGAGGCGCGCTCGATGTGCTTGTAGCGAATCAGAACGGACCGCTCTTGCTCTATCGAAACACAGTCGCGCCGGGCAGGGACTGGGTGCAATTGGAACTTCAAGGCGGCGCGCGCCCGGACCGTGCCAAAGGGCTGAGCAATCGCGACGCGATCGGCGCCAAAGTTCGACTCTATTGGACTAGCGGCGCTCGTGGCGAGCGACTCGTCAATCGGCAGCTTCAGACCGTCACCGCCGGCGATGGCTACGCCTCGCAAGGCATGCGCCGGCTGCATTTTGGGTTGGGGGCCGACGCACAAATTGAGAAAGCCGAAATTCAATGGCCATCGGGCCGAAGCCAAACGATAACCGACCTCAAAGTCAACCAAGTTCACAAGATCGACGAGCCGTCGCCATGACCGCGGAATTCGTTGACGTCTCCAAGCCTCCAGCGCCGACGCCCATGCTTCGTGGCGATCCGATCGATTGGCCCGGCGCGGCGTTCAGGACTGCCGCGTCGGCCGTGTTGGTGGGGGGTTACTACTGGGTACGCGAGTCGCTGCGGCTCTGGATCCTGGCGGCCTACGGCCGAATGACCGGCGATGCACTCGATCCAACGACGCCCAACGTCATCGGAGCGACCATTCTGTTGGTCGCGCTGGTGCTCGTCTGGCGGAACATCGTGCTTCGCGATCCGCGGTTCCATGCCCCGCTTCTGGCGACGACGATTCTCTTGCTGGGAGACGCTGCGTTCCACATCCTAGAATCGCAACCCGCGCCCCCCTGGCTCGTGACGCTGAGCGGCGGCGCGGTGCTCGAGTATTCGCCGTCGGCATTGGCCGTTTTGACGACGATCATCGCGGAGCTTATCCTCGGGCGATTTTTTTACGGCAAGTGGCCCCACTTGGCGAGCGCCTATATCTCGGGAATCAGCGTCGGAATCCTGATCAAGTCGTCGCTGCTCTGGCCATTCGTTCTATGTGGACTGATCTCGATCGCCTCGAAGTACGTGCTTCGGATTGGCGCACGCCATCTTTGGAATCCCACCAACTTCGGCGTCACGATGATGCTCATGTTGGCGCCGCTCTATGTCGCGAGTCTGTCCGTGCAAGCGGGCAACAACGGCTGGGCCGTCGCCGCCATTTGGCTGCTGGGCGGATTGATCATGGTCCGGCTCGGGCGATTTCACATTCCGTTGGCGTTCGTGCTCACCTGGGCGCCGCTCGCGATCGTTCGTAGCTCGATCACCGGCCATCCCTGGCAAGCGGAAATCGCTCCGATTACCAGCCCGATGTTTCAGTTGTACATCTTCTTCATGATCACCGATCCAAAAACCACGACAAAACAGCGCTGGAGCCAAACCGCGGTGGCAATGCTAGTAGCCGTTGTCGAGTCGGCGCTGCGCTTGGCGTTCAAAGACGTGCATTCGCTTTATCATGCCCTATTCATTGTGGGACCGACGACGAACTTGCTCGAGATCCTCATCCTTCGTCGCCAGAGAAAGACTCCCGCAGCGCCATTCCCACAAGCACCCGTGTTGACCCATTCCGCAACCCCATCGGCAGACTGATCGCCGGCCAACTAACGACGGCGACTTGCCCGAGCCAAAGCTATTGAAGGTGTATTTGGTCGAATAATGAGTGGACGCGTAATTCCCATTCGGGTCGGTGACGCTCACGCGGTCTCCGAGCGGATCGTAGCCGTAGGTTGTGATGGGTGTCGTCGTACCGCTCGATCCGTTGACCGAGACCGCTGGTTGGTCAACTTCGACCTGCTGGCCCAGGACATTCCAGACGTAGCTGGTCGTTCCGGTGACTGACGAAGTGACGCGGCTGGCGACGCTGAGCGTGTCCCCCAGATTGTCGTACGTGTACGTGGCATTAGCCGTCGAAACGGCGCTACCGCTGCTGCGGTCGGGCAAGTAGACATACTGCACGCGATCGAATCGATCGTAGGCGTACTTTGTCACGCCGCCGTTGGGATCGGTCACAGTGAGCGTGTTGCTATCGCCGTCGTAGGTGTATTGACCGTCACGAACGAGTCGCGTCCCCTTTTCCTTTCCTTTTCCTTTCCCTTTTCATTTCCCGTTCGCCGATCGGTAGCGACATGTCGAAGTAGGCTTTGTCGACCAACTTGGCCGGCACGAACTCGTGCCGCGGGGTGATGCGCATCGATCGAATCACACGGGCGTCGAGGGACAATAAAAGGGGACGCGACTCTTTTCATGGCGTTGCCTTGGACGGCGGCGATTTCTTCGGGCGCCCTCTAGCGCGAAGCGTTGCTTCCAGACCCAAACGTTTGGCGATCGATCGCTGCCAATCGGGATCGCCAAGCGGGCTGTTCCTGCGAACCGCCCGCCGC